>QHSP01000016.1 GCA_003220495.1 Candidatus Rokuibacteriota bacterium
ATCCTGCCGATCAACGGCCGCACCGGCCGGACGACCGAGGCGCACTTCGCGATCATCTAGGCGCCGTGCGCGTCAGGCCCGGCCGAAATCGACCGCGGTCGAGTTGCCGCCGCTGACGACCACGCCGACCCGCTCGCCGGCGGCCGGCGTGTAGGCTCCGCTCAGAAGCGCCGCGAGCGCGGCGGCGCCGCCGGGCTCGGCCACGATTCTCACCGTGCTCCACAGTGCAGCCTGCGCCCGGCGGATGGCGTCGTCGCTCACGAGCAGCACCCTGGCCACGTGGGCCCGCGCGATCGGGAACATCAGCTCTCCGACCTTGCGGGGCGCCAGTGAGTCGGCCGCAATGCCGCCCGCCGGTGCGTCGACGGGCCGGCCGGCCTTGAGCGCCTCCGTCAGAGTCGGCGCCGATTCGGGCTCGACGCCGACGACCTTGACCACGCCGGCGAACCACGCCGCCACGCCGCCGAGCAGGCCGCCGCCACCGACCGACACCAGCACGGTGTCGACGGTCGCCTGCTCCGCGAACTCCATGCCGAGCGTCCCCTGCCCGAGCAACGTCTCGAGTTGATCGTAGGCGTGCACCGGAAGCGCGGCCGTCCGCTCGACCCACGCTTCGCTGGCGGCGAGCGCGTCCGCGTAGCGGTCGCCGACGATGGCGAGATCCGCCCCGTACGCGCGGATGCGCGCGACCTTCGCCGGCGACGACACGGTCGGCACGAAGATCTTCGCCGGCACGCCGAGCCGCATCGCCGCGTACGCCACCGCGGCCCCGTGGTTGCCGCCCGACGCCGCGACCACCCCCGTCGGCGGGATCTTGCGCAGCAGCAAGTTCGTGAACGCGCCGCGCGCCTTGAACGACCCGGAATGCTGCAACAGCTCGAGCTTCAGCGCGATCGCAAAATCGCCAAGCCCAAAATCCTTCCCGCTCACCTGAACCACGGGTGTAACCCGCACGTACGGCCGAATGACTTCCCGAACCGTCTCGATCTCCGCCCTGCCGATCTCGCTAAGCCCCGAGCCACCAGCCAACGCAAACCTCCGTGACAAGAAATTGCGGAACCGCGAGGGCGCGGCCGGGCCTTCCCGCCCAGCCGTGCCCCGCGCGCCGACGAGCAAGTATGTTGACATGGACTTGGCCAGTTGGGCCAAGCTCCGCGTCAGCCAGACGAGAAGCGCATCGCCCGCGTGAAGCGCGCGTTCCGTTCCGCGTGGTAGCATCGCGTCGCCATGACGGCGCCGCGCAGCACCGACGGATTCCTCACCACGCACACCGGGAGCCTTCCGCGCCCGCCGGACCTGATCCGGATGATGTACGCGAAGGAGGAAGGCGTGCCGGTCGACGCGGCGGCCCTCGGCGCCCGCATCCGCGCGGCGGTCGCCGAGGCCGTGCAGAAGCAGGTGAAGGCGGGCGTGGCGATCGTGAACGACGGCGAGATGAGCAAGCCGAGCTACGCGACCTACGTCAAGGATCGGCTGAGCGGCTTCGGCGGCGCGAGCCATCCGCTCACGTATCGCGACCTCGTGGACTTTCCCGAGATGGCCAAGCGCGTCTTCGGGGATCCCGGGCGGTCGCGTCGCCGGACGCCGGCCTGCGACGGGCCGATCGGCGTCCGTGACCCGCGCGCCGCGGCGATCGACGCCGAGAACCTGCGCGCCGCGTGCGACGCCGCGAAGGCCGAGCACGGGTTCATCTCGGCCGCGTCGCCGGGCGTGATCTCGCTGTTCTTCCACAACGACCACTACCCGAGCCACGAGGCGTACCTGTTCGCGATCGCCGAGGCGATGCGGCCCGAGTACGAGGCGGTGGCGCGGGCGGGCTTCATCCTCCAGCTCGACTGCCCGGATCTCGGGATGGGGCGGCACATCCAGTTCGCCGACCTGAGTCTCGACGAGTTCCGCACGATGGCCCGGCTCCACATCGAGGCGATGAACCGGGCACTCGCGAACGTTCCGCCCGATCGCTCGCGCCTGCACGTGTGCTGGGGCAACTACGAGGGTCCGCATCACCACGACGTCGCGCTGGCCGACATCATCGACGTCGTCTTCGACGCCCGGCCCGCGGGTCTCTCGTTCGAGGCCGCCAATCCGCGGCACGCCCACGAATGGCGCGTGTTCGAGCGCGTGAAGCTGCCGGCCGGCAAGGTGCTCATCCCGGGCGTCCTCGATTCGACGACCAACTTCATCGAGCACCCGGACCTGGTGGCCGAGCGGATCGGACGCTACGCGCGCCTGGTCGGGCGCGAGAACGTCATCGCGGGAACCGATTGCGGATTCGGGACCTGGGTGGGGCAGGCGGCCGTCGATCCGGACATCGCGTGGGCGAAGCTCGCCAGCATGGCCGAGGGGGCCCGGCGAGCCACCCGGGAGTTCTGGTAGTCAGGCGCGCCCGGCCTCGGTGCGGGTGGCGGCGTTGCCGGCGGCGGAGCGGCCGACCCGCGCGAGCTTGAGCTTCTTCTCCTGATCGCTCTTCTGGAAGCTCGCCCGCTCCAGACCGCGAAGCTTCGTTCGCATCCCAACGGCCTGCAGGAAGTTGGCGACGGCGACGCGACCGCGAGCGGCACGAGCCAGCGCACAGCAAGCTCCGAGCCTCGTGCTACCATCGCGAAGTCGTCGAGCCGACGACCACAGTCACGATACTCCCGAACGAAAAAAGGAGCTGAGCATGAGGCTCTGTCTCGGACTTATCGGGGCGCTTCTGTCATTCGCCCTCATCGCGAGCCCGGCCGCCGCCCAGTCCAAGCCGGATCTCACGGTGGCGCTGTCGAGCTTCTCCACCGAAGTGCTCGACCCGGTCCTCGGCGGCCACGTCGTGAAGTATTACATGTCGCTCATCTTCGATTACCTCGTCGGCGTGACGCCCGACGGCCAGCTGTCGAAGGATTCCGGGCTCGCGACGCGCTGGGAGCCCTCGGCCGATCACAAGCGGTGGACGTTCTACCTGCGCAAGGGCGTCAAGTTCCACACCGGCGAGGAAGCGACGTCCGAGGACGTCAAGTGGAGCCTGCAGCGCGCGATCGGCAAGCGCTCGACCACGGGCTACGCTGGGCCGTTGCGCACGTTGATCGCCGACATCGAGACGCCGGCGCCAGACCGGGTCGTCATCGTCACCAAAGAGCCGACTCTGATCATCCCGACCTACCTGTCGCGCTCGCTCTCGACCGAGGGGATGATCCTCCCGAAGAAATACATCGAGGCGACCGGCGACGACGCGTTCGCGCAGAAGCCCGTGGGCAGCGGGCCCTACAAGTTCGTCGAGCAGGTGACCGGCTCGCACATCAAGCTGGCCGCCGTCGACAGCCACTGGCGCATCGGCGTCCCGCGCTTCAAGACCATCACCTTCAAGCTCGTGCCCGAGGAGACCACCCGGATCGCGCTCTTGCGCCGCGGCGAGGTCGACATCACCGACGTGGGCCGCGAGCGGGTGAAGGAGCTCGAGCGCGAGTCGTTCCCCATTCACTTCCGCCGGGAAGAGGCCATCCTGACGACCTGGTGGGTGCTGCCGCGCGACGGTCAGCCGACCAGGGACAAGCGGGTGCGCGAGGCGCTCAACCTCGCCGTCGACCGCAGCGAGATCGCGCAGTCGATCTTCGCCGGCTACGCCGATCCGGCCCACGTCCCCCTGGGCCTCTCGTGGGCGTACCGCGACATCGGCTTCAAGGTGACGCCCGACATGCAGTACCCGTACGATCCGGCGCGCGCCAAGAAGCTCCTCGCCGAGGCGGGGTTCGCGAGCGGCTTCCCGCTCACGATGCACGCCTATCAGCTCCCCGGGCTGCCGGAGGGCAAGGCGTTCGCCGAGGCGATGGCCGGCTACTGGCAGAAGATCGGCGTCCAGCCGAAGCTGGTGCCCGTCGACTACCCGGCATTCCGCAAGAACTGGTTCGATCGCGCCACGCCGGGCGCGTTCGGCTACTACAACGTCGCCAACCGCGACTGGATCGGCACCTACGCGTTCCTCGAGAAGCAGGCGTACACGAAGTCGAGGGCGAGCGACACCGTGAACGATCCCGAGATCGACGCCATGATCGAGCAGGTCATGCGGCAGACCGACAAGGACAAGATCGGCGCCCTGCTGCGCAACGTCTACACGCGCCTCAGGAGCGAGCACTACGGCGTGCCGGTGGTCTACCTGCATTCACCGTATGCGGCGTCGAAGACGCTCGGCAAGTGGAATCCGGGCACGGTGATGTACGACTTCTTCCTTGACGAGCTCGCCTCGTCGAAGCGCTGAGCGGGCGTGGCGCGGTTCGTTCTCACGCGCCTCCTCCAGTCGCTGGCGGCCCTGGCCATTCTCTCGGTCGTCGTGTTCGTGCTGGCCCGGGCCACCGGCGATCCGCTCCACCTGATCCTTCCGATGTCCGCGAGCGAGGAGGACTTCGCCAACGCGCGGAAGTATCTCGGCCTCGACCGGCCGTACGTCGAGCAGTACCTGTCGTTCGTCGGGCGCGCGCTCACCGGCGATTTCGGGATGTCGCTGCGCGCGCGGCGCCCGGTCGGCGAGCTGATCGCGCAGCGGCTGCCCAACTCGCTTCGGCTCGCCGCGTTCGCGATGACCGTCAGTCTCCTCCTGGCTTTTCCGCTCGGCGTGCTGGCGGCGGTGTGGAAGGGGACCGGCATCGATCGCGCCGCGCAGGTGATCGCCGTGCTCGGCCAGTCGCTGCCGACCTTCTGGGTGGCCATCGTGCTGATCGAGCTCGTGGCCGGGCGGCTCCAGTGGCTGCCCGCCGGCGGCATCGGCGGGCTCGCGAGCTACGTGTTGCCCGGCTTCACCCTCGGCTGGTTCGTGGTGGCCGGGATGATGCGCCTCCTGCGGTCGGGCATGCTCGAGGTGCTCGACTCCGAGTACGTGAAGCTCGCGCGCGTCAAGGGCGTGGTCGAGGCACGCGTGGTGTGGGTGCATGCGCTGAAGAACGCGCTCATTCCGGTCGTCACCTTCGCTGGCATCTATTTCTCGATTCTGGTCACGACCGCGATCGTGGTCGAGACCGTGTTCGCCTGGCCGGGTCTCGGCCGGCTCGCCTACGAGGCCATCTCGTCGCGCGACTTCCCGGTGATCCAGGCGGTGGTGCTCACCACGGCCGCGATCGTCGCCGTCGTGAACCTCTCGGTGGACTGCGTCTACGCGTTCATCGATCCGCGCATCCGCTATGTTCGATAAGTTTCACTCGGAGGATTTGCTTGCCCGCTGAGCCTGGTGGCGGAGTTGTTGCTGGTGCGATTGCAGCGGCGCCGGCGCGACGGCGGAGCAGCGCGCGCGGGCGGCGGCTGCCCAGGGTGCCGCTGGCGATCATCGGGGTCTTCGTCTTCGCGGCGCTGTTCGCCAACTTCCTGAGCCCCGCCGATCCCGAAGAACAGACGCTCCGGCAGCGCTTCACGCCGCCGGTGTGGGACGAGCGCGGCTCGTGGAAGCACGTCCTGGGCACCGATCGGCTCGGCCGCGATCTCCTGTCGCGGATCATCTGGGGCTCGAGAGTCTCGCTGACCGCCGGCGTCCTCACCGTGCTCCTGGCCAGCGCGGTCGGCGCCGGCGTGGGGCTGGTCGCCGGCTACTACGGCGGGCGCGTCGACACCGTGCTGATGCGGGTCACGGACGCCACGATGTCGTTCCCGGTGATCCTTCTGGCACTGATCCTCGCGGTCACCGTCGGGCCGAGCTTCGTCAACGTCGTGATCGCGATCGCCGTCATCCTCTGGGCGCGCTACGCGCGCGTGATCCGCGGACAGGTGCTCACTTTGATGGGGCTCGACTTCATCACGCAGGCGCGAATCGCCGGCGCGTCGGCGGCGCGGATCATCCTCCGCCATCTCTTGCCGAACACACTGAACACGCTCGTGGTGCTGACCACGCTGCAGGTCGGCTACGTCATCATCGTGGAAGCGTCGCTGTCGTTCCTCGGCGCCGGCATCCCGCCGCCCACGCCGGCGTGGGGCTCGATGATCTCCGAGGGGCGCGACTTCGTCACGAGCGCCTGGTGGGTCTCGTTCTTCCCCGGGCTCGCCATCCTCCTGGTCGTGCTCGCCTTCAACCTGCTCGGCGACTGGCTGCGCGACACGCTCGATCCGAAGCTTCGCCAGCTCTGAGCGCGCGAATGGAGTCAGGAGCGCGCGCGATCGTCGTCGTCGGCGGAGGCCTGATCGGGCTCAGCGCGGCGTTCCACGTGCGGCGCGCGGATCGTCGGACGCGCGTGACCGTGCTCGAGCGCGCGCAGGTCGGCGACGCCGCGTCGAGCGCCAGCGCGGCCGGGGTTCGGGTCATGGGCCGCGACCCGGCCGAGCGCGCGATGGCGCTCGAGAGTCTCGGTCGCTGGCCCGACCTCGACCGCGAGCTCGAGGCAAAGACCGGCTACCGCCGCAGCGGCGGTCTGCGGGTGGCGCTCGACGAGGCGGGCTGGGCCGAGGCGCGCGCGACGGTCGGGGCGCAGCGCGCCGACGGCGTCCCGGTGGAGCTGGTCGACGCGGCGGCCGCGCACCGCCTGGCGCCCGGCCTCTCGCCCGAGTGTCGCGGTGGCGTTCACTGTCCGATCGACGGACAGGCTGAGGCCGTCGCCACGGTCCGTGCGTGGGCGACGGCGGCTCGACGGCTCGGCGTACGCATCGAGGAAGGCCTGGGCGCCGAGGCGCTCGTCGTCGAGGGCGCGCGCGTGGTGGCCGTCGTCCGGAGCGACGGCGCGCGCCTGCCGTGCGATATCGCGCTCGTGGCCGGGGGCGCGTGGAGCGCGCCGCTGCTGGCGAAGGTCGGCGTCAAGCTTCCGCTTCGCGGTCGCGGGCTCCAGATGCTCCTGACCGATGCCGAGCCCGCGCGCCTGACGCCGGTCGTCGGCTGCTTCGGCCGCCCGCTCAGCCTCAAGCAGCTCGTCGACGGCGCCTATCTCATCGGCGGAGGCTGGCCCGCGCGCGTTCCGGACGAGGCGGTGAACCGCTGGGAGGTGCTGGACGACAGCGTCCGCGGAAGTCTCGAGGTCGCTCGCGCCGTCTATCCGCCGCTCGCCGCGCGCTCGGTCACGAGGAGCTGGGCGGGCATCGAAGCGTTCACGCCCGACGACCTCCCGGTGCTCGGTCCCGTGCTCGGCCTCGACGGTCTGCTGATCGCGGCCGGATTCTCGGGTCATGGGTTCGCGCTGGTCCCCACGGTCGGCGACGTGCTGGCGAGGCTGGCGCTCGGACTCGACCCGCACCTGCATCTCTGGCGCGGGCTCGGCGCCGCCCGGCTCCCATGAGCCCGCCGGTCATCGACGTCCGCGAGCTCAAGACGCACATCGTCACCCGCTGGGGCACGATCAAAGCGGTGGACGGCGTGTCCTTCACGGTCGCCGAGGGCGAGACGCTCGGTCTCGTCGGTGAGTCGGGCTCGGGCAAGAGCATGACGTGCCTCTCGATCCTGCGCCTCGTGCCGCGCCCGGCCGCGCGCATCGTCGGGGGCCAGGTGCTGCTCGACGGCGACGACCTCCTGACGCAGAGCGAGCGTCAGATGCAGCGGATCCGCGGCAAGCGCGTCGCGATGATCCTGCAGGACCCGATGAGCAGCCTGAACCCGGTCTTCTCCATCGGAATGCAGGTCCGCGAGCCGCTCGTCAGCTATCACGGTCTCTCGGGCAAAGCGCTCGCGCGCCGCGCGGTCGAGCTGCTGGCCGCCGTCGGGATCTCGTCGCCCGCGGCCCGGCTCCGCGCCTATCCGCACCAGCTTTCGGGGGGGATGCGCCAGCGCGTCGTCGGCGCCATGGCCATCTCGGCGCCGCCGCGTCTGTTGATCGCGGACGAGCCGACGACCAGCCTCGACCTCACGATCCAGGCCCAGTATCTCCGGCTGCTCAAAGACCTCCAGGAGCGCCACCGGCTCGCGATGATCTTCGTCACGCACAACCTGGGCATCGTCGCGAAGATGTGCGATCGCGTCGCGGTGATGTACGCGGGGCGCATCGTCGAAGCCGGACCGGTCGAGATGATCTTCGGCGCGCCACGGCACCCCTACACGCGGGCTCTCCTCGAGTCGGTGCCGCGCCTCGGCGCCCAGACCGAATGGCTCACCGCGATCGAAGGGCAGCCCCCCGATCTGGCCGCGCTGCCGCCGGGCTGCGCATTCGCCCCGCGCTGCGCTCACGCGATGGAGCGCTGCCGTGCCGAGGAGCCGTCCGAGTTCTCGCTCGGGGCCGGACACACGAGCCGGTGCTGGCTCGACCGGCCGGCATGAGCCCGGCGCTGCTCGAGGCCGAGGCGCTCACCAAGCACTTTCCGGTGCGCCGGGGCATCCTCGGGCGCCCGGCCGGGCTCGTGAGGGCCGTCGATTCCGTCTCGTTCACGATCGACGCGGGCAAGACGCTCGGCCTCGTCGGCGAGTCGGGCTGCGGCAAGACGACGACCTCCCGGATGATCCTCAACGTCGAGGCGCCGACGAGCGGCGCGATCCGCTTCGACGGGGCGCCGCTCTCCGGGCTGGACCGCGACGGGCGCCGCCGCTATCGGCGCGGCATGCAGGCCGTGTTCCAGGATCCGTACGCGTCGCTCGATCCCCGGATGCGAGTCGGGTCGATCGTCGGCGAGCCGCTGATCATCAACGAGCGGCCCTCCGCGTCCGCGCTGCGTCGCCGGGTGCTCGAGCTCCTCGACCTGGTCGGACTTCCCGAGCGCGCCGCCGAGCTCTTTCCCCACGAGTTCTCGGGCGGCCAGCGGCAGCGCATCGCGATCGCGCGAGCGCTCGCGCTCTCGCCGAAGCTCGTCGTGCTCGACGAGCCGGTCTCGGCGCTCGACGTGTCGATCCGCGCCCAGATCCTGAACCTCTTGCGCGACCTCCAGCGCCGGCTCGGCGTCGCCTACCTCTTCATCGCCCACGATCTGGCGGCGGTGGCGCACATGAGCCACACGATCGCCGTCATGTACCTGGGCAAGATCGTCGAGCTCGGCGCGGCCGCCGATGTGGCGCTGCACCCGAAGCATCCATACACGCAGGCGCTGTTCTCGGCGGCGCTCCCGCTCGAGCGGCAGCAGCGCCGCGAGGAGATCATCCTGAGCGGCGAGATTCCGAGCCCGCTCGATCCGCCGCCGGGCTGCCGCTTTCACACGCGCTGTCCCCAGGTGATGGAGCGATGCCGCCGAGACGAGCCGCCGCTGGCGCCGGAGAGCGGTCGCCTCGTCGCCTGCCACCTCTATCCGGCGCCGGCGCGGTAGCGTCGTTCGGCCGGTCCGGCTCCGGCGGCGACGCCCGGATTGACAACGCCGGTCGTCCGCGGATAATCGGCGCCACTGTCGGGTTCCGTTCGTCGAGGAGGATCCTCATGACCGAACGGGTGCCGCTCCGATCGCGTTCCCTCTTCGCCCTGGTCCTGGCCGTGCTGCTGCTCCTGGGGCTGATCGTCCCCACGAAGGCGCGTTCGGAGGCGCCGGCCGGACAGCTCACGTGGGCCGTGCACATCTCGCTCGCGCCCGGATGGTTCGACCCCGCTGAAACCACCGGGATCATCACCCCGTTCATGCTGCTCTACGCGCTCCACGATGCGCTCGTGAAGCCGATGCCGGGCAATCCGATGGCGCCGAGCCTGGCCGAGTCGTGGACGATGTCGCCGGACGGTCTCAGCTACGAGTTCGTCCTGCGGCGGGGCGTGAAATTCCACAACGGCGATCCGGTGTCCGCCGAGGACGTGAAGTTTTCCATGGAGCGCTACCGGGGCGCGGCCTCGGGGCCCTACAAGACGCGGATGGCCTCGATCGACGTGATCGATCCGCAGCGCGTCCGCTTCCGCTTCAAGCATCCGTGGCCCGACTTCATGACCTTCTACGGCACGATGGCCACGGGCGCGGGCTGGATCGTCCCCAAGAAGTACGTCGAGAAGGTCGGCGACGACGGGTTCAAGAAGGCGCCGGTCGGCGCGGGCCCATACAAGTTCGTCTCGTTCACGCCCGGGGTCGAGCTCGTGCTCGAGGCCCACGAGCACTACTGGCGCAAGACGCCGAACGTGAAGCGGCTCGTGTTCAAGTCGATTCCCGACGAGTCGACGCGCCTGGCCATGCTCAAGCGTGGCGAGGCCGACATCGCCTACTCGATCCGGGGCGCCCTCGCCGAGGAGCTCAAGCGGACGCCGGGGCTCACGCTCAAGCCGAACTATCCGCCCGGCACCTTCTGGCTGGTCTTCCCGGAACAGTGGACAGATCCCAAATCGCCCTGGACCGACAAGCGCGTACGCCTCGCCGCGAGCTACGCCATCGATCGGCCCGCGATCAACCGCGCCGAGACCCTCGGCTTCTCACGGATCACCGGCAGCATGATCCCCCACACGTTCGAGTTCTACTGGCCGGCGCCCACTCCCGCCTACGATCCCAAGAAGGCGCGGCAGCTCCTGACCGAAGCCGGCTATCCCAACGGCTTCGACGCGGGCGAGTACTTCTGCGACGCGTCCTACGCGAATCTCGGCGAGGGCGTCGTGAATTACTTGCAAACCGTCGGCATCCGAACGCAGCTGCGTCCGCTGGAGCGCGCCGCGTTCATCCAGCAGAACAGCCAGAAGAAGCTGAAGAACATCGTCCAGACCGCGAGCGGCGCGTTCGGCAACGCCGCCACGCGGCTCGACGCCTTCGTGGCGGCGGGCGGTACCTTCACCTACGGCACGTACGCCGACATCGAGGGGCTCATCGCCGAGCAGGCGAGCGAGATGGATCCGAAGAAGCGCGAGGTCGTCCTCCACCGGATCCAGCAGCTCATCCACGACAAGGCGATGATCGCGCCGATCTGGGAGCTCGCGTTCATCAACGGCCACGGACCGCGCGTGGCGGAGTCGGGCTTGACCCTGATCACGAGCCACGCGTACTCGGCGCCCTACGAAGACCTGAAGCTGACGACCAAGTAGCCAGCAGGCCGCGGAGAAGGGTCCAGATGCGAGGCGGCGGCTGAGGCCCGACTGAGGCGTATGCCGCATACGCCGCAGGGAGGGCCGAAGTCGCCAACGAAGCAGATGGGCCCTTATCCGCGGCCTGCCCACTCGGGGTAGGTCTGGGGCGAGAGCGTGTCCACGTCGCGGCCCGCCCAGTCGAAGCGGCTCATGCGCGGCCACATGCGCTCACCCCCGGCCTGAAGCGCCGCGAGGATGGCGTGCTCGTCGGCGGCGCGCACACGGCCGCCGTCGACCACCAGCCGGCCATCGACCCACACGCGATCGACGTCCTCGGCCGTCGCGTTGTAGACGATGTTCTTCACCGGATCGCGTAGCGGCGTCATGCCCCACGAGGCGCCCTTCCACAGGACCATGTCCGCCTTCGCGCCGGGTGCCAGGCGCCCGAGATCGTCGCGGCCGAGCGCCCGGGCGCCGCCGAGGGTCGCGGCGTCGAAGACGTGCGCGGCGGTGGTCGCCTCGGTGTTGCGCTCGACGATCTTCGACACGACGGCCGCCCAGCGCATGGCCTCGATGACGGACTGCGGATTCGTATCGGTGCCGAGCGACATGTTGACGCCGGCACGACGGTAGCCGGCGAACGATTCCATCGCGATGCCGCGCCGGGCGAAGACCCAGACCGCGTGGGCGACGGAGCACCCGGCATCGGCCATGATGGGGACGTCGCCGGCGGGGTAGTTCGTCCAGGAGGAGCCGCCGATCACGATCGCGTGGCCGAGGATCGCATTCGGGCCCAGCACCCCGAGGTCGCGCAGCCACGCGACCGGCGTCTTGCCGTGGCGGCCCAGCATCTCGTTGAACTCGACGACGGACTGCGAGGTGTGGAGCTGCCAGGGGCGCTGGCGCTCGTCGGCGGCGCGCTTGGAGGCCTGCAAGAGATCGGGCGTGCACGTGTCGACCTGAGCCGGCGAGAAGAAGCAGCGCACGAGATCGCCGTGGGCGCCGTCGTGGCGTTTGTGGAGCTCGATGGCCCTGGCGAGACCCTGGCGTCCCTGCTCCTCGTCCCACTCCCACTCGACCCGCCGGCCGTCGCGCGTGAGCCAGCGTCCGGAGCGGAAGGCCAGGCCCACGTACACGCGCAGACCGTAGTCCGCCGCGCGCGCGGCGACGTACTCGCAGGCCCCCCCGATCTCCATCACCGTGGTCACGCCGCCGCGAAGCAGCTCCACCATCGAGAAGTCCACGCACGCGCGCGTCGCCTCCTCGTCCTGCGCCGAACCGCGGACCGGCAGGAGCTCGAAGAGCCCGGAGTAGAAGAACTGGGGATTGCCGCGGTCCTCGATGAACGAGCGGTCGAGCGGCGAGCCGCCGAGGTGCGCGTGAGTCGAGATCAGCCCTGGTGTCAGGATCGAGGCTCGGGCGTCGATCGTCTCGACGTCCGTCCCGACGGGTGCGGCGGCTCGCGGGCCGACCGAAACGATGCGGTCGCCGTCGACGATCACGGTTCCGTCCCGCAGCAGGCGGTGGCCCCCGCCGTCGAAGGCGATCACGTGACCGGCGTGGATGGCGGTGCGACGGGGCATGGGCGTCCCTCCTCAGGCGAGCGATCCTACCGCGGTTGGGCGCGCCTTGACAGGCCCGGCAGCGGCGTGGTCTTCTTCCGGCACCATGCGCATCCCGGCGCTGGGACTCAAGCGCAAGCAGTGGGAACCCCTGGCCTTCGCGTCCCCCTCGATGGCCCTGATCGCCTTTGTCATCGTCTTTCCGCTCGCGTACTCCTTCTATCTGTCGTTCCAGAACTTCGACCTCTCGGTCGGCCCCGAGTACGAGTTCGTCGGCGCGAAGAACTACACCGAGGCGCTCTTCAGGGACCAGCGCTTCATGGGCTCGGTCTGGAACACCGCGCTGCTGATCGCCCCATCCTTGCTCCTCGAGCTCCTGCTGGGCCTCGGGATCGCGCTCCTGCTGAGCCGCGTGCTGCGCGGCCGGCCCATCATCACGGCGCTCCTGGTCATTCCGTCGATGGTCTCGCCGGTGATGGCCGCGATGGCGTGGCGGATGATGTACGGCGTCAAGTACGGGGCGATCAACAACCTCGGACGGCAGCTCGGGATCATCGACGTCTACTTCGACTGGTTCTCGTCGCCGCTCGTATCGATCATCGCGGTCGTGCTGGTGGAGGTCTGGCACAACACGCCGTTCATGATGCTGGTGCTGCTGGCCGGACTGCAGTCGATCCCGACCGAGCTCTACGAGGCCGCCAAGGCCGACGGCGCCAGCGCCTGGCAGCGCTTCTGGTCGATCACCTTGCCGCTGCTCAAGTTCACGATGGCCGTCGGCGTCATGATCCGGCTGATCGACCTGACCAAGCTGTTCGGGCTCATCTTCGTGCTGACCTTCGGCGGGCCCGGCGGCGCCACCGAGACGGTCGCGTTCACGACGTACCTGATGGGCTTCAAGGACTTCCGCATGAGCTACGCCGCGGCGCTCTCCTACGTGATCGTCGGCGGCGTGCTGCTCCTGACCCTGGTCTTCATGTGGATCCAGCGGGTCCGGGAAACCCGGGTGGCGGCCTGATGGCGATCGCGATCGAGCGCAGCGCCGTCATGGCCCGGCGGGCCAAACGCCATCGCGTGTGGCAGCGCGTCGGCCACGTGATGACCTACGTCGGGCTCTTCGCGGCGCTCGTGTTCTTCCTGGGCCCGTTCTTCTGGATCGTGACCACCTCGCTCAAGGGCAACGAGGACTTCTTCGCGTTCCCGCCGGTCTGGATCCCGACGGAGCCGTCGCTCAAGCACTACGTCGCGCTGTTCACGCGGTCGAGCGGGGCCCGGTACTTCACGAACAGCCTGGTGCTCTCGACGATGAGCATGATCGCCGCAGTGGTCGTCAGCCTGCCGACGGCCTACTCGATCGCGCGCTGGCGCTTCGGAGGCGGGCTCCTGTCGATCTTCCTCCTCGTGCTCCGGATGCTCCCGGCCATCGCGCTCATCATCCCGATCTACATCGTCTACAAGATGCTCGGGATCACCAACAACTACCTGGCGCTGGTCGTCATCTACACCGTGCTCTACATCCCGTTCGCGGTGTGGCTCCTGGTCGGCTTCCTCCGCGATTTCCCGGTGGAGATCGAGGAGGCGGCGATGATCGACGGCTGCTCGCGCCTGCGGGCGCTGGTGCAGGTCGTCGTGCCGATCATCGCGCCGGGCATGGCCGTCGTTGCGCTGTTCTCGTTCATCGCCACTTGGAACGAGTTTCTGTTCGCGATCGTGCTCACCGGTATCGAGACCAAGACCATGATGGTCCTGGTCACGTCGTTCACGTCGGGCGGCACCGACATGTTCTACGGCGAGGCGTCGGCCTCGGTCGTGCTCGGCGTGCTGCCCGCGTTCGCCGTCGCCTTCATGCTCCAGCGCTATCTGGTCAAGGGCCTGGCGCTCGGCGGGACGAAAGGTTGAGGCAACGAACACAAGGGGGATCCCCATGAGACGGTTCTGGTCCGCGACCTCGGTCGCGCTCCTGCTCGGCGGCCTCGTCACGCTCGGCTGGCTCACCTGGCCTGACCGCGCGCCCGCCGCGCGGCCATACGAGGGACAGACGATCCGGGCGGTGGTCAACGCGGAGTTCGTGAAGTACTCGCTCACCCTGATCGAGCAGGACCTCTACGACAAGCTCGGCGTCAAGCTCGAGACCGAGGTCATTCCAGCCGACGCGTTCGTCGCCAAGACCTTGCTCGAGTTCAACAGCGGCGGCAGCCCCTGGGACCTCGTCATGTTCGGGCCCTCGAACATGCCCGACTACGGCCGGCACTTCGAGCCGCTCGAGCCGTGGATCGAGAAGCTGAAGCTCGATTTCGCGATGGACGACATCGTGCCGGTGTTCGCCAAGGTGATGCTGCGCTACCAGGGCAAGCTCGTGAGCATGCCGTACGACGGCGACATTCACATCATGTACTGGAACAAGCCGGCCTTCGAGCGTGCCGAGAACAAGGCCAAGTTCAAGGCCAAGTACAAGTATGATCTGCAGCCGCCGAAGACGTGGAAGCAATGGGACGACGCCGCCGAATTCTTCCACGGCTGGGGCTGGGACGGCAGCCAGGCGAAGCTCTTCGGCGCCGGCGCCTCCTACAAGCCGTCGGGCAGCGGCTACTCGTATCACTGGTGGCGCTCCCGGTTCTTCTCCTACGGCGGCAACTACTTCGACGCGAACATGAAGCCGCTCATCAACACGCCGGCCGGCCTGCGCGCGCTCGAGGAGATGGTCAAGACGATGCCCTACTATCCGCCCGGCGTGCTCCTCTTCGAGTCGGAGGAGCCCAAGACCATGCTGGTCAAGGGCGAGGTGCCACTGCTCTATTCGTGGACGTCGACCGGCAAGCGCGTGGGCAACCCCGCCGAGTCGGTGATCGTCGGCAAGGCCGGCTTCGGCCTGGTGCCCGGCGCCGACATCGACGGCAAGATCGTCAATCGCCCGGCCATCACGCCGGGCCGCGGCATGGCCGTGTCGAAGTACTCGAAGAAGAAGGAAGTCACGATGAAGGTCCTGGAGTTCATCTCGAACCCGGATCAAAGCCTGAAGATCGTCATGGACGCGAAGACGATCATGGATCCCTGGCGGGTCAGCCATCTCCGCTCGGAAAAGTTCCGCAAGCTGTTCCCGGACGCCGACAAGTATCTCGACGCCATCCAGCAGAGCTTCCCGTACCTCGTCCCCGATCCGGTCATTCCGGCCGCCGACGAGTACCAGCGCAAGCTCTCGTTCGAGATCACCGAGGCGCTCGCCAAGCGCAAGGCGCCCAAGGACGCGCTCGAGTCGGCCGTCAAGGAATGGGACAAGATCACCGAGCGGCGCGGGCCGGACAAGCAAAAGGCCGCGTGGGGCGAGAAGCTCGCGGAGATGAAGCAGCTCGGCATCGAGTATCACGCGGACTGGGCGGCCAAGGCCAAGTGAGCGACGCCGGCTGCGTCTTCTGCAAGGTCGTCGCGGCGCTCGAGCGAGCCGACGCCTGCCCGGCCGGTGAAGCCGGGCAGGTGCTCAGGAAAGTGCGGGACCTGCCCGCGTCGATCGCGATCCTGGCGCCCGATCAGTATTACAAGGGCTACACGATGGTCGTCTCGAAGACGCACGCCGTCGAGCTCTACGAGCTGCCCGAGCGCCAGAGCACCCAGTACTTCCAGGACATGCTCGCGGTCGCGAAGGCGATCGCGACCGCCTTCAGGCCGCGCAAGATGAACTACGAGGTGCTCGGCAACACCGTCGGACACCTGCACTGGCATCTCTTCCCGCGCTACGAGTGGGACCTGAACCCCAAGCGTCCGACCTGGGAGACGAACCATCCGCCGCGCCTGCCGAGCCCCGAAGAGTACGCGGACATCCTCGCGTCGATTCGCCGCCGCCTGCCTGAGTCGTGATCGTTCCCCTCACCCTGGCCGATTTCCTGGAGCGCGCCGAGCACGTCTACGGTGATCGCGAGGCGATCGTCGACGAGCCGAACCCGCCGGGCGGCGGGCTCGGCCGCGTCACCTACGGAGAGTTCGCGGCGATGTCGCGCAGCCTGGCGGCCGCGCTCGACGACCTGGGCGTGGGCGACGGCGAGCGGATCGCGATCGTCTCGCCGAACGCCGCGCGCTTCCTGGTGAGCCTGTTCGGCGTGAGCGTCTTCGGCCGCGTCATCGTCCCGGTGAACTTCCGGCTCAACGCGGAGGAGGTCCGCTACATCGTCGCGCACTCGGGCGCCACCGTCGTCCTCATCGATCCCGAGCTCGACGAGCCGCTCCAGCAGCTCACCGTCAAGCATCGCTTCGTGCTCGGCGAGTCGACCGACGCCCAGCTGTTCGGGCGGCGCGACGCCGCCCCGCGCGGCCGCGTGACCGACGAGAACGCGACCGTCTCGATCAACTACACGTCGGGTACGACGGCTCGGCCGAAGGGGGTCCAGCTGACTCACCGCGGCTGCTGGCTGAACGCCGTGACGTTCGGCTGGCATCTGGGACTCTCGGATCGCGACGTCTACCTGCACACGCTGCCGACGTTCCACTGCAACGGCTGGGGCATGCCCTACGCGGTGACGGCGATCGGGGCGCGTCAGGTGATCATCCGCAAGATCGACGGCGAGGAAATTCTCCGGCGCGTCGAGGCGCACGGGGTGACGCTCTTCAACTGCGCGCCGGCGGTGATCGCGGCGGTGCTCGACGCGGCCACGGCGCGGCGCCAGCGAGGCGAGGACGTGCCGGGCGCCGGACGCGTGCGGGTCGTGGTCGCCGGCGCGCCGCCGCCGTCGAAGACGATCGAGCGCATCGAGGCCGAGCTGGGCTGGGAGTTCATCCAGATCTACGGCCTCACCGAGACCTCGCCGCTGCTTACGATCAACCGCGCGCCCGAGGAGTGGGCGGGCATCGACCGGAGCGAGCGGGCTCGTCGCCTGTCGCGCGCGGGCGTGCCGGCGGTCGGCGTTCGCATGGCGGTCGACGAGAACGGCGAGATTCTCACGCGCACCAACAACGTCTTCGAGGGCTACTGGAACCAGCCCGAGGAGACCGCCAAGGCGCTGGCGGACGGCTGGTTCCACACCGGCGACGGCGGCCACACCGAAGATGCCTACGTCGTGATCGCCGACCGGAAGAAGGACGTGATCATCACCGGCGGCGAGAACGTCTCCTCGATCGAGGTGGAGGACTGCCTCTATCAGCATCCGGCCGTGGCCGAGACCGCGGTGATCGGCGTCCCCGACGAGAAATGGGGCGAGACGATCAAGGCGCTGGTCGTGCTGCGGCCGGGGACGGCGGCGAGCGCGGACGACCTGATCGCGTTCTGTCGGACGCGCATGGCGCACTACAAGTGTCCGACGTCGGTCGAGCTCCGCGACGCGCTCGCGCGCACGGCCACGGGCAAGCTGCAGAAGTTCAAGCTGCGCGAGCCGTACTGGGCCGGACGCGAGCGGAAGGTCAACTAGGAGCGGCGGCCGACGGCCGGTTGACATTCCGCGCCGGCCTGCGTCACTCTCACCGCCTGCTGTGTCATCGTTCGCTTGGGCCCAACGACGAGAGGTCGCGAAGGAGGGCAGCATGGCTGACCGACTCGGACTGGCCGTGATCCCCGGGGTAGGCTGGAGCGCCAACGAAGTGCAGACGATCGCCCGCGAGTCCGAGGAGGCGGGATTCGACGCAATCTTCGCCGCCGAGGTCAACAACGACGTCATGGCGACGGCTCAGCTCATGGGCGCCGCGACGCGACGGATCACCGTGGGGACGTGGATCGCGAACATCTATCTGCGGCACTCGTACGCGTGTGCCCAGGGCGCGGCGCTGATCGCGGACGCGACGGGCGGGCGCTTCGTGCTGGGGCTCGGCGTCAGTCATCCGCCGGTCAACAAGGCGCTCGGGATCGACATGCAGGATCCGCCGGCCGCGTTGCGCCGCTACGTCACGGCCGTCCGAGGTTGGCTGCGCGGGGAGGGCCCCGCGACGCATCTGCCTCAGCGTCCGGCGGCGAAGCCGGTGCCGGTGTACGTCGCGGCGGTCACCTCGCGCACCGTCGAGCTCGCCGGCGAGTTGGCCGACGGGATCATGCCGTTTCTGTGGTCGGCGGCGCGCGTCGCGAAGAGCAAAGCCTGGATCGACCGCGGCCGCGCCAAGGCCCCGGGGCTCGGCAAGGTCGACGTCACCATGGGCCTGCCGATTTTCATCGGCGACGACCTGAAGGCGATGCGCGAGGTCGCCCGCCAGAATCTCGGCCTGTATACGACCTTTCCGTTTTTTCAGCGGCTGTTTCGCGCCAGTGGCTTCACGGCCGAGGCGGATCAGATGGAGAAGGGCGTCGGCGGAGCGTCGTTGAGCGATCGTTTGCTGGACGCGGTGTGCCTGTCAGGGGCGATATCGCGCTGTCGAGAACAGCTCGCCGCGTTTCGCGCCGCCGGAGTCGATCTCCCGATTCTCGTGCCGCCGATCGGCGTTGACGGCGCGCGCGCCGTGATCAAGGCCTTTCGCCGCTAGGGCGAGGAGCAGTCGGAGGCTCAGCCGAACTTGGCGCGCTCTTCTCGTCGATACGATCGGACTGCGAGCGTCAGGAACACCACCGTATAGCCCCCGAGCCACAGCAAGCTCACGCCGAGCGACTCCCGCCCGGCGCCGAGCGCGCTCCACGCGAGCTGGGCGTAGTGGTAGGTCGGCAGATAGGGCGCCATGGTCTGGATGAAAGCCGGCAGCTGATTGAGCGGCACGAAGAGCCCGGACGCGAACGACAGCGGCAAATAGATGAGGTTCGCGAGCGCGGGCGCCGCGTTGGGCCCCGACCAGTAGCCGATCGCGAAGCCCAGCGCGATGAACGGCAGCGAGCCGGCGAGGAGCCGCACGATGATCGTGGCCCACACGGCCGGCGTCTGATGGATCCCGCCGGCGACGATGCCGAAGGCGATCAGCAGCACCAGGGCCACGAGCGAGAACAGCAGGGCGGTCAGAACCTTGGCCAGCATGAACACGAGCGGCGGGAGCGGGCTCGCCCGCATCAGCCGGTCGATCTTCATCCCGCGCTCGTTGGCGACGCCGATTCCAAAGCCGTAGACCATCACGTTGCCGACCGCGTACGCGCCGAACGACGCGAGGAGATAGGCACCGATGCTCACGCCGTCCGCGCGCCGCACGTGCGCGACCGGCAGGCCAAAGAAGGTGAAGAATACGATCGGCAGGGCGAGATTCGTGACGCTGAAGGCGGGAACACGCCAGCGCATCAGGAGCTCGCTCCTGGTCTGGGCCAACAGCATGTTCAGCACGGGCGCCACGGCCGGAGTGGTCATGGGCGCCTCGTCAAGCCGAGAAACGCCTCCTCGAGATCGGCGCCGGTAACCTCGAGGTCGCGCACGACCACGCCGCGCTCGAACAGCGCGCGCAGGACCGCCTCGGGCTCGTTACTCAAGAGATGGACGCGATGGTCGGCGATCTCGAGATTCTGGACCGGCAGCCCATTGAAGGTCGACGCGCCGAGCGCCGTCTCGGGCCGGAAGTTGATGCGCTTGCTCGGGATCCGCGACTTGATCTCGCGCGGCGTCGCGTCGGCGATGACGACGCCGCGATCGATCACGACGATCCGATGCGCCAGCCGATCGGCTTCCTCCAGATAGTGCGTGGTGAGCACGATCGTCTTGCCGGCGGCGGAGAGCGATCGGATGCTCTCGAGGACTGCGCGACGCGTCTCCACGTCCATGCCGACGGTCGGCTCGTCGAGGAAGAGCGCCTCTGGATCGCCACACACGGCGAGGGCGAAGTAGAGGCGCTGGCGCTCGCCTCCGGAGAGCGTGCCGATTCGCGCGTCGGCCTTGGCGTCGAGCCCGGCCAGCGCGATCGCCCGGGCCGTCGGCAGCGGCGACGGGTAGTAAGCGCGGAAGACGTCGACGATCTCACTCACGGTGAGCACGCCCGTCGTCCCGGATTCTTGCAGCATCACCCCGCAACGGCTCCGCGCGCGCCGGTCGTTGGGATCGAGGCCGAAGAGCCTCGCCTGCCCCGCGGTCGGCCGTCGCAGACCGAGCATCAACGCGATCGACGTCGTCTTGCCGGCGCCGTTCGGCCCGAGTAGGGCCACCAGCTCGCCCGGGCCGATCGTGAGGTCGACGCCCTTCAGCGCCTCGACCTCCCCGAACCGCTTGCGCGCCCCCCGAAGCTCCACCACCGGCATCATCGCGCCCCGATTATCAACCACCCGATTATCAACCAGAAATGCGCCGTGCTCGAACGCGCATTTATCCGGCCTCTTCGACGCATCGAGGACTTCCCCAACGGGCGAGTCAGGGGAATCACTCACCGAGCCGACGCCACTTTTTTTGGCGTTCAGGGTAGTCACGAAGCCGGAACGGTGGGCATACTGAAATCAGCGAGGAGCACCAGGGATGAAATCGCGCCGGTCGCTCATCGTGATCTCAGGCGTCCTGCTGTTACTGCTGGTCGGGGTCGCCGCGACACTCTATGCCCTCCCGACGCTCGCGCGGCGCGTCGCGGTCGCTCGACTCCACGCGATCACGAAGCGGCCGGTGACCATCGATCGAGTCGACGTCAAGCTGCTGAGCGGGCGGATCACGATCCACGGACTGCGCGTCGCGGAGCCTGACGGGGGCACGCCGTTCGCGGACTGCGAGCTGCTCGACGCTCGGCTGAACCTGCTTTCGCTCGCGCGGGGCCACATCTGGGTCCGAGAGCTGGTCTTGCGCAAGCCAACCCTTCGCATCGTACGACTCGAGAGGCGCTTCAACTTCTCCGACCTCTTCGAAGGCGCGGAGACGACCCAGAAGCGACTCGACGTCACCGTCGATCGGTTTGCGCTGGTCGATGGGACGGTCGCGTTCGAGGACCGCGCGCTGCCCGAACGGCGAACGTGGACGTCCGACGACATCCAGATCGAGGCCCATAACGTATCGACCTTGCGCGACGATGGGACCGTCGTCGCCAGCTCGATCACGGCTGGAGCGCCGAACCTGGTCCAGATCGAGCAATTCCGGCTCTACCCGATTCACCTCAAGGCGACGGTGACGGTGAAGGGGCTGGACCTCGCGCTCGCTCGGCTCTATCTGCCTGCGGATGCTCCGGTCGTGCTCGATCGAGGTCGAGCGAGCTCCATCCTGAACGTCACGTTCGATGCGCGTGACGAGGTCCGGGCCGACCTGAACGGCGAGCTCGAGGATCTGGTGCTGGTCAAGCCCGGCGAGCGCGAGCCGGTGACGCGGATCCCGAAGCTGACGACGCGGCTCACCGACCTCACGTTCCAGCACGATCAGGTTCGGGTCGGCCAGCTCGAGGTGAAAGGCTCCGCCAACGTGCGCGACCCGAGAGCTCAACAGGGCGCGCGGTATCAGATTTCGACAATTCGCGCCAGCATCGCTGATGTCACGTGGCCGATCACGACGCCGGGGCGGCTCGACGTGTTGACGGCTATCCCCGGCGGCGGAACGCTCGCGGTCTCGGGGATGCTGCGCCCACCGCCGGCACCCAGTCAGCTCCAGCTGCGGCTCAGAGATGTGGACGTCGGGGCCTGGAATCGGTTCCTGCCGATTACGGCCAAACTCAGCGGCCGAGGCGAAGCCGATCTTCGGATCAACGAGCCGCTCTCCGCCGGCGTACCCACTCGGGTGAATGGCTCGATTGCCGTGAATCGCCTCGGCGTCAGGGACGCGCGGGAGGAGCTCATCGGCGCTCGCCGCGTGGAGGCGACCGGGCTCGAGGTGCAGTGGCCGGCGCGCCTGGGCGTGAAGCGGGTCGTCGTGAGCGGGCCGCGCGCGATCGTCGAGCGGGGCAAGGAGGGCAACTTCCCCCTGGGGGCTCTGTGGGATCGCCCTCCCGCCGCGCCGACCTCGGTGCCGTCGAGCGACGCGAGCAGCTCCGCCGCGAAAGCGCCTCGCGTCGACGTCGAAGAGATCGCGGTGCGCAACGGCGTGCTCTCGTGGCGAGACGAGACGGTCAAGCCTCGTGCGGCACTGGACGTCTCGCAGGTGGATGCCACGGTCACCGGCGGCGGATGGCCGCTTCGACCGGTCGGTGTGAGGCTCGCCGTGCGTCCTCCCGGCGGTGGCCAGGTCCAGGTCACGGGCCGCGTGGGGGTCGATCCGTTGAGCGCGGACCTCCGCGTGCACGCGCGAGAAGCCGAGCTCGCGCACTACCAGCCGTACGTGCCTACACGGGCGCAATTCAGCGGCCGAGCGGATCTCGATCTCGCGGTCGTCCTTCCCGTCTTGTCCGAGCCGCAGGCGACCGTGCGCGGCGACGCCGTGTTCTCGCGGATGGACGTGCGCGACGGCCAGCGTACGGTGATGAGAATCGGTCGAGCCTCTGTCGCGGCTCTCGACATCGACTGGCCACGCAGCGTCAAGGCGCGCGAGCTTGCCCTCCGGCGGCCCTGGATTCTGCTCGAGCGTGACCAGTCGGGCGCGTTACCGTTGGGCGCCCTGCTTGCTCCTGAGCAGGCGGCGGCGGCACAGACGCCGGACTCCGCTCAGACCTCGACGGCGCCCCGGCCGAGCGCCAACGGCAGTAGCCAGCCGACGATTCCCGTCGTACTGAGCCATCTCGTCATCGAGGAAGGCGGCGCGCGCGTCGTCGATAGCGGCTTGACGCCGCCATTCGCGGTGGACATCGCCGATCTCGCCTCGCGGATCGACGGTCTCTCGACGGCGCCCGGCGCCAGGGCTGCCCGCATCGACATGAAGGCGCGGGTCGGCGACGGCCAGCTCAGCTTTGCCGGCACGATCGGTCCCGTCACCGGTCCGCTCCGACTCGATCTGCAAGGCGAGCTTCGAGAATTCGCCGTGCCGCGGACGAACCCCTATCTGCTGAACGGGGTGGCGTGGGAAGCGCGCAATGGTTCGCTGACCACGAACATCCAGTGCCGGATCGACGGCGACAATCTCCAGGCCAAGGCCGATGTCCTCGTGAGCCGATTGCAGCTGGCCCGCGCCGGCGGCCACGACGAGGCGCAAGCGCGGATCGGCCTGCCGCTCGGCATGATCGCCTCGCTCATGAAAGACCGCCACGGCGACATTCATCTTGCGCTTCCGGTCGGCGGCCGCGTCCGCGACCCGCGTTTCGACTTCAAGGAGCTGATCTGGAGCACGCTGCGCCACGTGGCGCTGAACGCGATCACGGCGCCGGTCAGCTTGATCGGTCGGGTCAAATCGACCGCCGACTCACGCATCGAGCGGATCGAGATCGATCCGATCCGATTCGAGCCGAGTACCTCGACTCCGACGCCGGAAGGGCAGGAACAGCTCACGCGGCTGGTGGCATTTCTCGACCAGATGCCCGAGACGCGGCTGACGGCCTCGGCGGTGGTGTCACGACGTGACCTCGCGGCGATGAAGCAACCGAACCTCGACGCGGCCATCAGCCGGGCTGCGCTCGAGGGGCGAATTTCTCCCGAGGCGGCCGCGGCGCGCCTGTTCCAGGAGCGCTTTCCCGGACAGCCGCTCCCCGAAACGCCCGACGCCATCCGGGCCGCGCTCCTGGAAGGCGAGACGCTGCCGGCGGACGCGGTCTCGACGCTCGCCGACAAGCGATTGGAGCTCGTGCGGACGACCATCAAAAAAGCGGGGATCGATCCCGCGCGACTGCTCGAGGACAACCGTGCCGAAGTCGCTCAGGCGGACGAACCGCAAGTCCGGCTCGATCTCGCGGAATCCGAGAATCCGCGCAGCCCCGGACGGCGTGCTCCCGAGTTTCTCCGACGACTGACGAGCGACGCGAGCCTGGGCTCGAGATCTTCGCGATGACCGTGAGCCATCGCGTGGTGTGGCGCCCGCTCCTCGTCATGATCGTCGCCGTCGTGATCGGCGGCGGATGCGCCACCGTCGATCCGTGGACGGATACCCGGATCGAGTCCGAGGTCAAGGCGCGCCTGGTCGACCAGCACGAAGCCAACCTGACCCGTCTCGGTGTGGTGAGCCGAGAGGCGACGGTCTATCTCAGCGGAGCGGTGGAGTCGGAGGATCAAAAGGCGAAGGCCGAGACGGTCGCCAAGACCGTTCCCGGCGTCAAGCGCGTCGTCAGCACGCTCGAGGTCCGCTCGCGACCTGAGTAGTTTCGCCCGGGGCTCCGATCCTGTATTCTCGCTGCAATCGGCGATGGTATAGTCGCGCCTCGGCCGGCGGGGGAGCCCCGCGACGGCCTGCAGCGCGCAGACCACAAAGGAGCCCGGCCCATGAAAGAGCTCAACATCTGGATGAACGGCAAGCTCGTGCCCCAGGCGCAGGCCGTCCTGCCCGTGAACACGGCCGCCGTATTTTACGCGACCAACGTATTCGAAGGGCTCCGCGCCTACTGGAACGCCGCCGACGACGAGGTGTACTCCTTCCGTCTGCCCGAGCACTTCCAGCGCTTCCGGGAGTCGATGAAGATGATGCGCTTCACGATTCCCTACAGCGACCTCGACCTCTACGAGGCCGTCCGCCAGGTGCTTTCCGGAAACGAGATCAAGGAAGACGTGCACATGCACATGTGCGCGTACGTCACCGGCACCGGACTCAACGCCACGACGCCGACCGGGATCTACATCAACCCGCGGCGCCGGCCGCGCGTCGAGGAAGGCAGCGGGCTCAAGTGCTGCGTGAGCTCGTGGGCGCGCACGTCGGACAACGCGATCCCCATTCGCCTGAAGTGCGGCGCCAACTACCAGAACGGCCGACTGGCGACGTTGCAGGCGAACGCCGACGGCTACGATCAGCCGATATTGTTGAACAAGGAAGGCCACGTCGCCGAGGGCACCGGGGCGACGTTCTTCATGGTCCGAAAGGGCCGGCTCGTCACGCCGCCGATCACCGCGGACATTCTCGAGAGCATCACGCGGACGACCTTGATGGACTCGATCTGCCCCGAGCTGCTCGGCATGGGGGTGGTCGAGCGCGAGATCGATCGCACCGAGCTCTACGTGGCCGACGAGGCGTTCCTCTGCGGCAGCGGCTACGAGATCACGCCGATCCTCTCGATCGACCGGTTCCCGCTCGGCGACGGCAAGGTCGGCCCGATCACGGCTCGTCTCACCCGGGCCTACATGGACATCGTGCGCGGCGTCGACACGCGGTTCCCGGAGTGGCGGACGCCGACCTATCGCCCCGTGAGGGTCTAGCAACGCCGCACTTTCCCGGGTTCCGACTGCCGGACGAGCTGCTCGCGCTGCGCGAGCAGATCCGACGGGTCGTGCGCGACGAGGTGATTCCCGTCGAGCAGCGCATCGACCCTGACGCGCCCGAGCTGCCCCAGGACGACTACCAGAAGATCGCGGCCAAGACGAAGGCCGCGGGGCTCTGGGCGCTCGGCGCCCCCGAGCAGTACGGGGGCGGCGGCCTCGACACGTTCTCGATGTGCGTGGCGCTCGAGGAGATGTCGCAGCACCGGATGGGGCTCTACAACCCTGGCTGCGGCGTCTTCGGGCGCTATCCGCCCCCGGCGATCTGGGCGGGCAGCAAGGAGCAGATCGCGAAGTACGCCGTGCCGACCATTCGCGAAGGCCTGAAGACGTTCTTCGCCATCACGGAGCCGTCCGGCGGCTCCGATCCGGCCGGCGCGATCCAGACCCGCGCCGAGAAGCGCGGCGATCGCTGGGTGCTGAACGGGCGCAAGGTCTTCGCCTCGCGCGCCCACGACGCGCCGTGGGGCCTGGTGTGGGCGCGCACCGACAAGACCAAGGGCCGCGGCGGCATCTCGTGCTTCATCCTCGAGCACGGCACGCCGGGCTTCACCGCGCGGCCCATCAAGGTCATCAGGACGTCGGCGATTCCGAACGACGTCACCCTGGAGGACTGCGAGGTCCCCGCCGAGAACCTCGTCGGCGCCGAGGGCCAGGGGCTCGACCTCGCCTTCGATCTGCTCGTGAAGAACCGATTCCCGTACTCGGCGTGCAACCTGGGCGTGGCCGTCGCCGCGCATCGCATGGCCATCGCGCACGCCAAGCAGCGCTCGACCTTCGGCGCGCCGCTCTCCCAGCGCCAGGCGATCCAGTGGATGCTCGCGGACGCCGAGGTCGAGCTGCGCGCGTGCCGCTGGATCATCTGGGAGGGCGCGTGGAAAGCCGACCGCGGTGAGGACGCGCGGGTCGAGGCCTCGATCGCCAAGCTCTACTCGAGCGAGGTGCTCGGGCGCGTCGTCGACGCCGCGGTGCAGATCCACGGCGCCTACGGCGTCTCGAAAGAATTTCCGCTCGAGCGCTGGTACCGTGAAGCGCGCGTGCGCCGCATCGGCGAGGGGCCGTCCGAGGTCCACCGCATGGTGATCGCGCGCTCGCTTTTCCGCTAGACCCGAGGGGCACGCCATGGCCGACGAGATCCTGTACGCGGTCGCCGACGGCGTCGCGACGATCACGCTGAACCGTCCCGAGCGGCGGAACGCGCTGAACACCGCCCTCATGGACGCTCTCGGCCGCCGCTTCGACGCGCTCGAGCGCGACCCGAGCGTCCGGGCCGTCGTGATCCGGGGCGCCGGCGCCGCGTTCTGCTCGGGCCGCGACCTCGAGGAGATGAGCCGGCGACAGGACGACGGGCTCGAGCCCGAGGCCGACGTGATCAGCCTGTTCCAGCAGATCGAAGTCTCACGGCACCCGACGATCGCGATGGTCCACGGCGCGGCCTATGCGGGCGGGTGCGAGCTCGCGCTCCACTGCGATTTCCGCGTCGCCGCCGATTCGGCGCGCTTCGCGATGCCGCTGGCCCGCATCGGGCTCGTGGTGCCCTTCGCCCTCGGCCAGAAGCTCGTCGAGATCATCGGCCCGGCCTTCACGCGACAGATTCTGTTGACCGGTCAGCCGGTCGACGCCCGGCGCGCCTACGAGATGGGGATGGTCCACACCGTCGTGCCGGCCGCGGAGCTGGAGAAGGCCACCGATGACCTGGCGCGGACGATTGCCGGGAATGCTCCCCTCTCGCTCGCGGGAATGAAGTCGACGATTCGCCGGGCGCTCTCGTTGCGCGAGCGTCTCGACCACAAGGACCTGGACGAGCTCGCGCGGCACGCCCGCGCCAGCGCCGACGCGCGAGAGGGCGTCCGGGCAATGCTCGAGCATCGCCCGCCTACCTTCCGCGGCCAGTAGCGGGCTCAGCGCCCGCCGAAGCGGCGCGCGAGCGGGGAAGACCGCGCGGCCTGCACCTGGGTCTGCGTCAGCTCGGCCGCGGGATTGAGCGCGCCGGAGTACATGAGGTTCCGCATCCAGGCGGCGATCTGGCTCTCCTGGCCGGGTCCCGGTCGCCGACCGCTGTCGACGTGAGGCAGCGCGAGAAGGTGGCCGAGCTCGTGCGCCATCATGCGCGAGGTCGCGGCGACATCCGAGCCGTAGGCGATCAGGCAGACCCGCGTCTGCTGCCGTGACTGGCCCCCGAGCTCCGGGCGCGACACGCGATCGACCAGGAGCGCGCGGACGCCGTTGCCGGCCTTGTACGTGGCGGCGAGGAAGTGATAGCCAGCCTCGTCGACAGTCTCGGCCGCGGCGCCCGCCGGCATCTCTTCCACGACCTGCTCGAGCGTCGCGCGGGAAAACTCGATGTTGGTGCGGGCTCGTAGAAGATCGCTCGCTTGCTGCAGGACCGAAGAGGCGTACGCTTCGGTCCAGCGTTGAGCCAGCGCGCGGCCCCCGCTCCGCAGCGTGACGATCGTGAGGTCGGCGGGGATGGTGATGGCCATCGGGCGACGCCAGCGGTTGCGGCGCTAGCTCGTCGTCCGGCGGGCGCGCACGGCGCGCGCGAGATCCGCGAGAACCGGCACGGTCATCTCCCAGCCCATGCACGCGTCGGTCACGCTCTGCCCGTAGCGGAGCGCGGCCGGGTTCTTCAGCTCCTGGCGTCCGTCGACGAGGAAGCTCTCCATCATCACGCCGAAGATCGCCGCCTCACCGTGGGCGACCTGCTCGGCGAGGTCGTGCGCGGCCACCGGCTGGCGGCGGTAGTCCTTGTCGCTGTTGCCGTGGCTCGTGTCGACCATGAGGCGGGGCGCCAGGCCGGCGTCGACCAGCGCCGCGGCCGTCTTCTGCACGCTCACCGCGTCGTAGTTGGGACCGCTCGCGCCGCCGCGGAGGATGACGTGACAATCGGGGTTGCCGCGCGTGGCGACGATCGCGCAGAGCCCCTGCTCGGTCACGCCGAGGAACTGGTGCGGATGCGTGGCGGCGCGTACGGCGTCGATGGCAATCTGGAAGCCGCCGTCGGTGCCGTTCTTGAAGCCGACCGGCATCGAAAGGCCCGACGCCAGCTCGCGGTGCACCTGGCTCTCGGTCGTCCGCGCACCAATCGCGCCCCACGAGACGAGGTCCGAGGTGAACTGCGGCGAGATCGGATCGAGGAACTCGCAGCCCGCGGGCAAGCCGAGCTCCGCCAGGTCGAGCAGGACCCGGCGCGCGCGGCGCAGCCCCTCGTTGATCGCGAAGCTCCCGTCGAGGTGCGGATCGTTGATGAGTCCCTTCCAGCCCACCGTCGTGCGCGGCTTCTCGAAGTAGACGCGCATCACGATGCAGAGATCCCGCGCGTGCTCGCCGGCCAGGGCGCGGAGGCGCCGGCCGTACTCGAGGGCGGCGGCCGGGTCGTGGATGGAGCACGGGCCGACGATCACGACGAGCCGATCGTCCTCATCCCGGAGGATGCGGCTGATGTCCCGGCGCGCCCGCGTGACCGTCTCGGAACCCCGGTCGCTGAGCGGCTGTTCCTCGAGCAGGATCAAGGGCGGCAGGAGCGGCCGGAAGCTCTCGATCCGCAGATCGCGGGTGCGTTCGGACATGGAGCGCAATGTACACGCGAAGCGGCGGCTCTTCAACGGCCACGCCATGTTACCCTTCGACCCGCGATGGGCCGTTTCGAGCTCCTCGACCGGATCCAGAGGAAGGTGCTGTGGCTCGGCACCTACATGGTCCACCACGCGAACTCGCTGCGCCCCAACGCGGACGGCATCAAGGTCGGTGGTCACCAGGCCTCGTCGTCCTCGATCGTGAGCCTGCTGACCGCGCTCTATTTCGACGCGCTCCGGCCCGAGGACGTCGTCGCGGTGAAGGCCCACGCCTCCCCGGCCTTCTACGCGGTCCAGTACCTGCGCGGGCGGCTGACCGCCGCGGCGTTGCGCGAGCTGCGGACCTTCGGCGGGCTCCAGGCCTACCCGAGCCGTCGGAAGAACGCCGATGTGGTCGACCTCTCCACGGGCTCGATGGGGCTCGGCGCGGTGCAGGCGACGTTCGGGGCGCTGGCGTCGCGATACGTCGTCGATCACTTCGGGGGCGAGCGTCGCGGGCGGGTGATCGTCATCGTCGGCGACGCCGAGCTCGACGAGGGCAACGTGGCCGAGGCGCTGGCCGAGGAAGTCGTCGCCCGACTCTCCAACGTGCTCTGGATCGTCGACGTGAATCGTCAGTCGCTGGACCGAATCGTCCCCGACGGGCGCCTGCGGCAGATGCGGGCGATGTTCGAGGCCGGCGGGTGGCGCGTCAGCGAGCTCAGGTGGGGGCGAAAGCTCCAGGCCGTCTTCGACAAGCGCGGCGGCGACCGGCTGCGCGAGCGCCTGCAGACCATGACGAACGCCGAGTACCAGCGGCTCCTGCGGCTCCCGTCCAGCGCGGTGCGCAAGGCGGTCGTCGCGACCGACGCGGGCGGAATCGACCGCACGCTCGACCGGCTGCTCTCCGACACGAGCGACGCGGCGCTCGCGGAGCTCGTCGCCGACGTGGGAGGCCACGACCTCCGACTGCTCGTCGAGGCGCTCGACTCGACTGGGCAGGTGAGCGACCGGCCCTCGGTCATCTTCGCCAACACGATCAAGGGGTGGGGGCTCCCGCTCGCCGGCGATCCGCTCAACCACACGATGCTCCTCACGCAGGGCCAGATCGACGAGCTGCGCACGACGCTCGGCATCGGCGAGGGCCGCGAGTGGGACGGGTTCGCGCCCGACAGCGAGGAAGCCGGGCTCGTGCGTCGGCTCCCTCCGCTCTTCACACCGCCGGCGCCGAGCGCGCCGCGCATCGAGATCCCCTCGGAGCTCGACGAGAGCTACCCCCCGGAGTGCTCGACCCAGGAAGCGTTCGGCCGGGTGCTCGGCACGCTGAGCCGGCTTCCGGGCGCGGACCGCATCGTCACGGTGTCGGCCGACGTCGCGGTCACCACGCACCTCGCGGGGTGGATCAACCGCAAGGGCGTCTACTATCCCGAGGCCCGCCGCAATCCGTTCGCCGACGTGCCGCAGGCCGTCCAGTGGAAGGAGTCGCCCGCCGGCCAGCACGTCGAGCTCGGCATCGCGGAGCACAATCTGTTCCTGCTCCTGGGCGCCCTCGGCCTCTCGCGCGACATTCTCGGTGAGCCGCTGCTGCCGATCGGCACGCTCTACGATCCCTTCGTCACCCGCGGGCTCGACGCCCTCTACCACGCGCTCTATTCCGGCTCGCGTTTTGTCGTGGCGGCGACACCGTCGGGGGTGACGCTCTCGCCCGAAGGCGGGGCCCACCAGTCGGTGATCACGCCCGGGATCGGGGTCGCGCTTCCGGGGATCGTCTTCTGGGATCCGGCGTTCGCCCGCGAGGTCGAGTGGATCTTGCTCGATGCGCTGCGGGGTCTCGCTGACGGCCTGGGCGAGGCCACATACCTGAGGCTCTCGACCCGACCGCTCGACCAGTCGCTCGCGCTTCCGCCGAGCCCTGCATACCGCGCGGACGTTCTGCGGGGCGCCTATCGGCTGATCGATGCGCGCGTCGAGACGGGCTGGGATCCCGATGCGAACGCCGTCAACATCTTCGCGGCGGGCGTGATGGTTCCGGAAGCGGTGGCGGCCGCGCGGGCGCTCCACGAGCGCGGCATCCTGGCGAGCGTCTTCGCGGTCACGAGCCCTGACCGTCTCTACCGGGGTCTCCGGGACCCGCGTCCGTACCTCGAGGACCTCGTGAGCGCCGAGGAGGAGGACGTGCCGGTCGTGTCGGTGCTGGACGGCCACTCGCACGCGCTCGCGTTCATCGGGGCCGCGCTCGGCGTGCCGCAGCAGGCACTCGGCGTGGACGACTTCGGCCAGTCGGGCGCGCGCGCCGACCTCTATCGTCACTACGGGATCGACGCCGTGGCGATCGCGCGGGCGGCGCAGGTGCTGCTCGGCGGGGTATAATTCGCTCATTCCCATGTCGCCCTTGACGGACACCAGAAAACGCGAGCTCCGGCGCGAGCTCGAGTCGATCGTCGGCCAGGCCGCCGTGCTCTCGGACCCCGATGAGCTCATGGTGTACGAGTCCGACGGGCTCACCTTGTTCCGCGCGCTCGCTGACTTCGTCGTCTTCCCCACGTCGGCGCAGCACGTGTCGGCGGTCGTGAAGCTCGCCAATCGCGAGAACCTGCCGTTCGTCGCCCGCGGCGCGGGCACCGGCCTCTCGGGCGGCTGCCTGCCTACCGAAGGCGGCATCGTGATCTCGATGATGCGGATGAATCGGGTGCTCGAGGTCGACTACGAGAACCAGATCGCCGTCGTCGAGCCCGGGCTCGTCAACCTGCACCTCTCGTGGAAGGTCGGCCCGCGCGGCTACTACTACGCGCCCGATCCCTCGAGCCAGCAGGCGTGCACGATCGGCGGCAACATCGCCAACAACTCCGGCGGCCCGCACACCTTGAAGTACGGCGTCACCACCAATCACGTCCTCGGGCTCGAAGTGGTCATGCCCGACGGCGAGATCGTGTGGCTCGGCGGCAAGACGCGCGAGGCGTGCGGTTACGACCTCGCCGGCGTCTTCGTCGGCTCCGAGGGCACGTTCGGGATCGCCACGCGGATCGTCGTCCGCATCCTCAAGAAGCCGCAGGCCGTCAAGACGGTGCTCGCGGTGTTCGACGCGATCGATCAGGCGTCGGCCGCCGTGTCGGCGATCATCGCGCGCGGGCTCGTGCCGGCGGCGATGGAGATGATCGACCGTCTGACGATCCAGGCGGTCGAGGACGCGTTCAACTGCGGCTATCCGCGCGACGCCGACGCGGCGCTGCTCATCGAGCTGGACGGTCTCGCGGTCGGGATGGACACCCAGGCCGAGCACATCGTGGCCGCGTGCCGCGAGTCGGGCGCGCGCGAGGTCCGCACGGCGCGGAGCGAAGCCGAGCGGCAGCTCCTCTGGAAGGGACGCAAGTCGGCCTTCGGCGCGTACGGCCGCGTCTCGCCAGCCTACATGGTGATGGACGGCGTCATCCCGCGCACGAAGCTTCCGTACGTGCTCCGCCGCGTGAACGAGATCGTCGCCGCCGCGGGCCTTCGCGTCGGCAATGTGTTCCACGCCGGCGACGGCAACCTGCATCCCAACATCCTCTACGATCCGCGCAAGCCGGGTGAAGAAGCGCGCGTGGTGGCGGCCGGCGCCGAGATCATGAAGGTGTGCGCTCAAGTTGGTGGATCGATCTCCGGGGAGCACGGCATCGGCCTCGAAAAGGCCGATTTCATGCCTTTCATTTTCTCCGCCGCAGATCTTGCTCTCATGCACCGGCTCAAGAGCGCCTTCAATGTTTCTGGACTGTGCAACCCGGGCAAGATCTTTCCTACCAAGAAGTCCTGCGTGGAGGTCGGGCCCGTCGCCTACCGGCCGCACGCGATCGAAGAAAAGGGCCTCGCCCAGCGCTTCTAGCGCGGGCCGGCGCAGCCCCCGTGCCGGACGCGCTGCTCGACAAGCTCCGCGCGGCCGTGGGCGCCGCGAATCTCCTGACTGGCGTCGAGCTCTCGCCGTACGTCGTCGAAGGCCGTACGCCGGAGGCCGCGGTGTTTCCCGGATCGATCGAGGAGGTCGCCGTCGTGATGGCGCTGGCCTCCCAGGTCGGGCGCTCGGTGACGCCGTGGGGAGGCGGCACCGCCGCAAGCGTCGGCATGCCCGCGCCGCGCGCCGGGCTCATCATGGGGCTGCGCCGGCTCGGCCGGCTCCTGGATCACGAGCCCGGCGATCTCACGGCGACGGTCGAGGCCGGAATGACGGTCGCGGCGCTCCAGACGGCGCTCGGGAGCCGCGGCCAGTGGCTGTCGCTCGATCCCGCCGACGCCGACCGCGCGACCATCGGCGGGGTGCTCGCGACGAACGCTTGCGGGCCGCGGCGCCATCTCTACGGCACGGCCCGCGATCTCCTGATCGGCGTGACGGTCGTGACCGCGGACGGCTCCATCGTGAAGGGCGGCGGCAAGGTCGTGAAGAACGTCGCGGGCTACGATCTGCCCAAGCTCTTCATCGGCTCGTACGGCACACTCGGCGTGATCGTCGAGGCGACGGTGAAGCTGCGGCCGCTGCCGGGGCAAGAAGAGCTCGTGTGCGTCCGGTTCGATCGTCTCAAGGACGCGGGCGCGGCCGTGAGAGCCATCGCGGCCAGCGACCTGCTCCCGAACGCGGTCGAGCTTCTCGACGGCGCCGCGGCCGCGGGCGCGGGATTGGCGGCCGGCTCGCCGACCCCGGGCGGCCTGCTGGTCGTCGGCTTCGACGGTGTCCGCGAGCAGGTCGACTGGCAGCGTGCCGAGCTCGCGCGCTTGACGGGACCGCTCGGAGGACGTGACGTGAGGCCGCTCGAGGTGGCCGCCTGGGCCCGGCTTACGCCCGCCGCGCGCGCGGCGTTTGGGGCGACGGCCGCGGTGATGGCCCTCGCGGTGTTGCCGAGTCAGGTCGCGGAGACGATGGAGCAGGGTGCGGGCATCGCCCGCGGGCGCGGCCTGCAGAGCGCCTGGGCGGCTCACGCGGGAGTCGGCGTCGTGCGCGGCGCGGTCGCGTCTGATCCGGCGCCGACGGATCCCGCAGCGCTCGCCGCGGTCCTCGCCGAGTGGCGCGAGATGGCCCGCGCCGGCGGAGGCCACGCGAATCTCGAATGGGCCCCGCTCGTGGTGAAGTCGCAGGTCCCGGTATGGGACGATCCCGGCGCCGCCGGGCGGATCATGGAGCGCATCAAGGCTCAGCTCGATCCGAGGAACATCCTGAACCCCGGCCGCTTCGTCGCCGGGATCTGACGTCGCCGACGCGCGCGCAACGATGGAAGGCTAGACATGGACACGACGACTCACGCAGCGCCCCCGGCAGCGGCCGGGCCGCTCAGCCTGCACGGGCTATCGGTGGAGGGCGTCAACCAGTGCGTCCATTGCGGGCTCTGCCTCGCCTACTGCCCGACGTTCTCGGAGCTCGGGACCGAGATGGACTCGCCGCGCGGTCGCATCTTCATGATCAAGTCGCTCGCCGAAGGCCGGATGTCGCTCAGCGACTCGACGGTTCGTCATCTCTCGCTCTGCCTGGACTGCCGCGCGTGCGAGACCGTGTGTCCGGCCGGGGTGCCCTACGGGCGGCTCATCGAAGCGGCCAAGGCCGAGATCGAGCGCGACAGGCCGGGCGCGCTCGGCCGTCGGCTCTTCCGCTGGCTCAACTTCGGGCTCTTGCTGGGGCATCCGCGCCTGCTCGGGCTCGCCGCGTCCGGCGCGCGCTTCTATCAGGCGAGCGGGCTGCAGCGCCTCGTCAGGAAGTCCGGGCTCGTGCGGCTCCTGCCCGGGACCTTGCCGGCCTGGGAGGCGTTGCTGCCTCCGGTGCCGGCGAAGGCCGAACGAACGGCGCCGCCGCGCGTGACACCCGCCGAGGGCCCGCGCCGCGCGCGCGTCGCCCTGCTGACCGGATGCGTCCAGTCCGTCATCTTCGCCGCTCACAACCGCGCGACCGCCCGCGTGCTCGCGAAGAACGGCTGCGAGGTGATCGTTCCCGACGGGCAGGGATGCTGCGGTGCGCTGAACGCGCACGGTGGGGATCACGAGCGCGCGCTGGCGATGGCGCGAAAGACGATCGACGCATTCGAGTCGGCGCGCGCCGACGCGGTCGTCGTGAACACGTCGGGCTGCGGCGCCCACATGAAGGCGTACGGCCACCTGCTCGCGGCCGATCGCGGGTACGCCGAGCGCGCCAAGCGGTTTGCCGCCTCCGTCCGCGACCTCGCCGAGTTCCTCGCCCAGGAGCCGCTCCGCGGCTCGCTCTCGTCCGTGCCGCTCACGTGCACGTATCACGATCCCTGTCACGTGGCGCACGGCCAGAAGATCAAGAGCGAGCCCCGCACGCTGCTGGCGCAGATTCCAGGGCTCCGTGTCGTCGAGCTCGCCGAGTCGGACTGGTGTTGCGGGTCTGCCGGGATCTACAACCTCACCGAGCCCGAGATGGCGACGCGACTCCTGCATCGCAAGGTGAGCCACGTGCTCGCGACGGGCGCCGAGGCGGTCGTGACCGCGAATCCGGGCTGCATTCTGCAGATCCAGGCGGGGCTTGGCGCGCACGGGTCGGCCGTTCGGGTCCTGCATCTGGTCGAGATCCTCGACCGGGCCTACGGCGGTCCGGGTGGCGCGCAATGAGTCGACCCGACAGCACTCCGCTCGAGCACAAAGCCACCGCGCCGCGCGCGATCGGCTGCTGGGTATTGACGGTCTCCGACACGAAGACGCCGGACACGGATACGAGCGGCCAGCTCATCCGCAAGCTCCTGCTGGACGCGGGTCATCAGATCGTCGGGTCGTCGATCGTTCGCGACGAGCCGAAGGACGTCCAGCGCGTGATCCGCGAGGCGTGCACGAACGACGAGGTGCGGGCCGTGCTCGTGACCGGCGGCACCGGCATCACGTCGCGCGATTCGACCTACGAAGCCATCGAAGCCCTGCTCGACAAGCGGCTTCCCGGATTCGGCGAGCTGTTCCGGATGCTCTCCTATCAGGAGATCGGGGCCGCCGCGATGATGTCGCGCGCCCAGCTCGGCGTGCACGCTCGTCGCATCGTCGTCTCGTTGCCGGGCTCGCCGAACGCATGCCGGCTCGCGCTCGAGAAGCTCGTGATTCCGGAGCTTTCTCACCTCATCCGCGAGGTCGGGCGGTAGTCCCGGGCCCGCTCGATCCGCCGATCTCTCGGCGGCGTATACTGCTGCGAGGAGGATCTCGATGTCCGCGTCACCCGGCCGCGCCTTGTTCGTCCTGGTGTTTCTCGTCTCGTTCGCAAGTGCATGCTCGGGTCCGTCGACCGCGGCCGGGCCCAGACCCTGGCGAGAGAGCTCGGACACCGCGGTCGCGCCCGAGATCGTCCGGATCAATGATCTCCTCGCCGATCTCTCTGAGCGCCTGAAGCCCGGGCTCGTGTACATCCGCGTCCAGCGCGGGACGCCGCCCAGGGACGAACCCGCTCGCGACGAGCCGGGCGCGCCCCGCCGGAGCAGCGGCTCGGGCTTCCTCATCGACCCCAGCGGGCTGATCGTCACCAACGCCCACGTGGTCGAGAGCGCGGGATCGATTCAGGTGCGTCTGGCCGACGAGCGGCGATTCCAGGCCACGGTCGTCGGTCGGGACAGCCGCGTCGACCTGGCTCTCCTGAAGATCGACGGCGCCTCGCGTTTGACGGTGCTCCCGCTCGGCGACTCGAACAAGCTGCGCGTCGGCGAGCTCGTGCTGGCGCTCGGCAACCCGTTCGGGCTCGAGCAGTTCGTGTCGTTGGGGATCGTGAGCCGGAAGGGCCTTCCGGTGACGGTGGCTTCGCCTGGGGTCGAGTTCATCCAGACCGACGCGGCGATTAACCCAGGCAATTCGGGTGGGCCGCTCGTGAACATGTCGGGCCAGGTCGTCGGCGTCAACAGCATGGCGGCGCAGAACGGCTCGATCGGCTTCGCGATCCCCTCGAATCTCGTCAAGATGCTGCTGCCGCAGCTGGCTTCGAAAGGCCGCGTGGATTGGGGATGGCTCGGCGTCGCGATCGCCGAGGTGACCGAGGACGATGTCGGCCGGCTCAAGCTCCGCGAGCCCAAGGGGGTGCTGGTGCGCAGCGTGATGCCGGGCGAGCCCGCCGACAAGGGCGGTGTGCGGGCGGACGACGTGATTCTCGGCATCGACGGAACGCGCCTCGAGTCGCCGCGTGACCTGCAGCGAGTCGTCTCGTCCACGCCGGTCGGGAAGAAGGTCCGCGTCGTCCTACTGCGCGAGGGGCAGGAGACCGAGCTGGAAGTCACGATCGGCCTCTATCAGGAGCGCGAAGGTTCTCCCGGCGAGGGGCCGCGGCGCGGCCCGCGCCCGGCCGAGCCGCCGAAGGACGCTCCGCCGAAGGACGCTCCGAAGTAGTCAGGCGCGGGCGCGAGGCTCCGCGAGGGCGGCCAGGGTGGCGCGCGCCCAGGGCTCGTCGAGCGTCGGGGCCGGCGCGTAGCGGACACCGCTCGTGATCCGCATGCCGCCTTCCCACTCCGCCGCGGCGTCCTCGAGCACTTCATCGATCTCGAGGAGGAAGTAGCCCAGTCCGTACTCGCCGGCGCCGGCCACGGGCAGGGGGCCGTCGACGGTCCGCAGCTTCACGTAAACCGTCGTGTCCGCCTCGATCACCAGGAGCGTCGCCACAGCGCGCTCGGTCAGGTTGCGCGCGCTGCGGGTGCGGGCGCCGATCACGAGGCCGACCGTTCGCGTGTCGTAGGCCCGGATCTCGAGGTACGAGAGGAGCATCGGGTGGGGCCGCCCGTCCGGGTCGACCGTGACGAACGGCAGCGCGGCTCCGAGCCGCCGGGCGACGTCCCGCTGGGAGAAGCGTTCGACGAGGGCTTGCGAGAGGGCTCGTCCGAGCGATCGCGTCATGGCTTCCGCCAGTGTCAAGAGACTGGCAAGCACTTGTCAATCTGCACGGGCCCCCTCCGTTCAAGTTCGTAATTCTTCGAGTTTCCGCGGTATGGTGTTCGCCTTGCAGCCGAGGTGACGGTGAGGAGAACGATCTCCGATGGGCGCGAATCTCCTGCTCCTGCTGCTCACCAGCGCACTCCTCTCGACGGCGGCCTGCTCTGCGAGAGCGGAAAACCCGAGCTTGGCGCCTCTCTCGGCCGGCTTGGTTGCCGCCGCGCGGCCTCGGCCCGTGGCGCCGATGCGCGTTGCGCTGGCGCTCCCGATCGAGTCCGGCGAGGGCGCAGTCGCCAAGGACCAGCTGGGGGCCGACGAAGCCACGATGCCGGACATCGCCGGGCGGTGGACTGGGGTCTGGAGCGGGTTCGGCGTCATGTCCCGGCGCGTGAGCATGGCTCGAGCGGAGTTCAGCCAGGCGGGTCGGTGGGGGTGGGGCAAGATCGTGCTGTCGGACACCCTCGCCGCCGACGTTCCGGCGATCGTCACCTATCGCGGGGCGCTGGGCGTGCCGGTGATGTTCGACGTCTTCCCGACACGCATCGTCATGAAGCACGAGGCCGGCAGCGCCTACCTGTCCGCCGTATTCCGGGTCGACGGCGACCGGATGCTGGGCACATTGCGCGGCCACGACACGCTCATCCTGCTCTCTCGCGAACGATGAGCCGGATGGGCCTCCGTCTCGTTCCCGATCGTGTCGTCGACGACGTCGAGGATGGGCCGCCGGACCCTGGACCGCCGGACGAACGAGGGGACCAGACCTCACGCCGGGCCGCGCCCGACGACGAAGAGCTCCGTGATCAACCGCCTGCTTTTGGAGCGACTCCCGCCGCCACGCCCTCGCGGTGACCGTCGGGCGACACCGCGCAGGCGCCGCCGGCGCCGTTTCTGTGGATCGCCAGATCCGTGATCGTCGGCGCGGTACCGCAGAGCGGGCACTTGGGATCGCGGCGCAGCCTGACCTCGCGGAAGCGCATGCCGAGCGCGTCGTAAGTCAGGAGCCGGCCGATCAGCGGCTCGCCGATGCCGATCAGGAGCTTGACGGCCTCCGTCGCCTGGATCGTTCCAACCACTCCTGGGAGCACGCCCAGGACACCGGCCTCGCTTCAGGAGGGGACGAGGCCGGGCGGCGGCGGCGTCGGATAGAGGCACCGATAGCAGGGCCCCTGATTCGGCGCGAACACCGTCGCCATGCCCTCGAACTGGAAGATCGACCCGTGGACGTTGGTCTTGCCCGCCAGGAAGCAGGCGTCGTTCACCAGGTAGCGCGTCTCGAAGTTGTCCGAGCCGTCGACAATCAGGTCGTAGTCGCGGATGATCTCCATGACGTTGTCGACGGTGATGCGCATCGGCAGCGAGATCACGTTGACGTCGGGATTGAGGGCTTTGAGCGTTCGTGTGCCGGACTCGACCTTCGGCTTCCCGATGTCGGCCGTCGTGTGAAGGATCTGCCGTTGAAGATTCGTGATGTCGACGGTGTCGCCGTCCATCAGCCCGAGCGTTCCCACTCCCGCCGCGGCCAGATAGAAGGCTGTCGGCGAGCCGAGACCTCCGGCGCCGATCAACAGAACCTTGGAGCGAAGGAGCTTCTTCTGACCCTTGTCCCCGACCTGAGGCAAGAGGAAGTGGCGACTGTAGCGCTGGATCTGGTCCTGGGTCATCGGGACTTCCCGGATCACCGGCATTCCCGATTGCACCCACTTCTGGTACCCGCCCTGAAGGTTGATGACGGTCGAATATCCCAGGTCCTTCAGTGCCTTGGCCGCGAGCATGGACCGGAGGCCGGTCTGGCAGTAGAGCACGACCGGCGTCGTCGGGTCGCTGACCGCGGACCCCACCCGGAACTCGAGGAATCCACGGCTGATGTTCGTCGCCGCCTCGAGATGACCGTCGCGGTACTCGTCGGGGTCGCGCACGTCAATGACGACGACCTTTTCGCCGGCGGCGAGACGTCGAGCGACCTCGGCCGGCCCCTCTTCGGGGACGACCTGCCGCGCCTCAGCGAGCATGTCCTTCAAGGTTTTCATAGGCTCGATCTCAATATTACCGCCATTCCCGGTCGGTTCAAGGGTGATGCGCCGTCCAGGACCTTCGTCCCGGCCCTACGGCGCTGCTATACTCACAGAATTCAATGACGAATTCCATCAAGGGCATCATCCTCGCAGGAGGGTCGGGGACGCGACTCTACCCCTTGACCCATGCCGTAAGCAAGCAGCTCGTGCCGATCTACAACAAGCCGATGATCTATTACCCGCTATCCACCCTGATGCTCGCGGGGATCACGAAGGTTCTGGTCATCACGACTCCTCAGGATCAAGAAGCCTTCCAGCGGCTGCTCGGCGACGGCGGGCATCTCGGGCTCAGGATCGAATACGCCGTCCAGCCCAAACCCGAGGGCCTGGCCCAGGCCTTCATCATCGGCCGGCGCTTCGTCGGCGCTGACCGGGTGGCCCTGGCGCTCGGCGACAACGTCTTCTACGGCCACGGACTGCCCGAGTACCTCAAGCGCGCTGCCGACCGCCCGACCGGGGCAACGGTGTTCGCCTACTGGGTACGCGATCCCCAGCGCTACGGCGTCGTCGAGTTCGCCGCCGACGGCCGCGCGGTCGGGCTGGAGGAAAAGCCGGTCAAGCCGCGCTCGTCGTACGCCGTGACCGGGCTCTACTTCTACGACAACCAGGTGGTGGAGATCGCAGAAGGCCTCAAGCCATCGGCGCGCGGCGAGCTCGAGATCACCGACGTCAACGCCGCCTATCTCCGGAGTGGACAGCTCCAGGTCGAGAAGCTCGGCCGCGGAATCGCCTGGCTCGATACCGGGACCCACGGGGCGCTCCTCGACGCGTCCAACTTCATCCACACGATCGAAGAGCGGCAGGGGCTGATGGTCGCGTGCGTCGAGGAGATCGCGTTCCGCATGGGCTACATCACGGAAGACGCCGTGCTTCGTATTGCCCGGCCCATGAAGGACAACTCGTACGGGCAGTATCTGTTGCGCCTGGTCGAATCCGAACCGTGAGATCGGAGCCGCCATGGACTTCACGCCTGCCGCGAAGCGCGCCTTCCAGATCCAGTCGTACGGTCCCGCTCCTTCGATCGAAGGCGTCGAGATCGTCGAGCTCAAGCGGTTCTCCGACGACGGCGGGAGCATGACCGAGCTGGCGCGCCTGACCGGCGGCAATCCGCAGGCGTTCAAGGGATTCGAGGTGCGCCAGATCAACTACAGCGAAGTCGAGCCTGGAGCGATCAAGGCGTTCCACCTCCACCAGCGCCAGACGGACATCTGGTACGTGCCGCCGTCGGACCGGATGCTCGTCGTCCTGCTCGACGTGCGGCACGGCTCGAAGACCGAGGGAACACGCATGCGTCTCACGCTCGGCGCGGGCGGCTCCCGCATGGTGCGGATCCCGCCCGGGGTCGCGCACGGCGTGCGGAATCTGTCCTCCGTGCCCGGTCGGATCATCTACTTCACCGACGTCCATTTCTCGCCCGAGCCCACGATGTGCGACGAGGGCCGGTTGCCGTGGGACTATGCCGGCGCCGAGATCTGGGACGTGACGCGAGGGTAGGGCGGTGAAGCTGCTGGTCACCGGCGGAAGCGGCTTCATCGGCTCCAACTTCATCCGCCACGTCCTCACGACGCACCCGGACGACCGGATCGTCAACCTCGACAAGCTGACGTACGCGGGGAACCCCGCCAACCTGGCCGACCTCGAGCACGATCCGCGCTACGCGTTCGTCCAGGGAGATGTCTGCGACGGCAAGATCGTGCGCGACGCGTGCCGTGGGGTCGACGCCATCGTCAATTTTGCCGCCGAGTCGCACGTCGATCGCTCGCTGATGGAGCCCGACGCGTTTCTCAAGACGGACGTGTTCGGCGTCTTCACCCTGCTCGAGGCGGTGCGCGAGCTGAAGATCCCCCGCTTCCTGCACATCAGCACCGACGAGGTGTACGGCTCGGTCGAGCGCGGCTCGTCGCGCGAGAGCGATCCGGTGCGGCCCTCCAACCCGTACTCGGCGTCCAAGGCTGGCGGCGATCTGCTCGCGCTGGCCTACTGGCACACCCACCGCGTTCCCGTCGTGATCACCCGCTCGTCCAACAACTTCGGGCCCCATCAGTACCCCGAGAAGGTCATTCCGCTCTTCGTGACGAACGCCCTCGACGACAAGCCGCTGCCGCTCTACGGCGACGGCCGGAACGTACGGGACTGGCTCTACGTGCTGGACAACTGCGCGGCCATCGACCTGGTGCTCCGCAAGGGCGCCGATGGGGAGGTCTACAACATCGGCGGCGGCCACGAGGTCGAGAACGTCGTCCTCACCCGCCAGATCCTCCAGCTCACCGGCAAGCCCGAGAGCCTGATCCAGCCCGTGAAGGATCGCCCCGGTCACGATCGGCGCTACTCGGTCGACTCGAAGAAAATCCACCAGCTCGGCTGGACGCCCCGTCACCGGTTCGGCGAGGCCCTGCGGGCGACCGTGGAGTGGTATAAAGGCCACGAAGCGTGGTGGCGCCCGCTCAAGTCGGGGGAGTTCCGCGCGTACTACGCACGACAGTACGGCCCGCGTCTCTAGTGCGCGCCGCAGGCCGTCGCGGGGCGCATCTAAATTGGAGAGGTTTTTTGATGAAGCGAGTCGTGACCTTGACCTTGGCGAGCCTTCTGCTGATGCCGGCCATCGTCCGGGGCGCGCCGACCTCGGCCCCGGATCGGCGACTCAGCCCGGGTGACGTCTCCGCCCTGCCGTCGTTCGTCCAGCGCGTCGAGCCCGCGATCGTCGGCCTGCGCGTGCGCAACGCGGAGAGCGCCGCCTCGTCGGCGCGGCTGGGGAGCCGTCGCTTCGGCAGCGCCGTGATCTTCGACGCGCGCGGCTATGCGCTCACGGTGAGCTACCTGCTGCTGGACGCGATCGAGGTCGAGGCGCGCGGCCGTGACGGACGCGCCGTGCCGGCACAGGTGGTCGGCTTCGACCTCGACACCGGCCTCGGCGTCGTGAAGCTCGAGGGCGCCGGACCGTGGCCCGTCGCAACGCTCGGCGATTCGCGCGCGATCGCCACGGGCGCGCGGACCGGGACCGTCGGCGTCGACGAGGACAACGACCTGGTCCAGGTGACCGGCACCGTGAACGCCGTCAAGAGATTTTCGGCCTACTGGGAATACATGCTCGACCGGGCGATCATCGTGGCTCCGGCGAGCCCGCAGTGGGGCGGCAGCGCCGTCGTGAACGATCGTGGCGAGCTGATCGGGATCGCGTCGCTCCGACTCGGCGAGGCCCCGCACGTGAACCTCGCGATCCCCATCGAAAAGTTCGTGCCGGTGAAGGACGAGCTGATCGAGTCGGGCCGCATCGCGAGCCGCCCGCCGCGCCCGTGGCTCGGCCTCTATACCGTCTCGATGCCCGCCGGCCTCTTCGTCAGCGAGCTCTCGCCGGTCGGGCCGGCCTCCCGCGCCGGATTCCGGCAGGGCGACCGCATCCTGAAAATCAACGGCGTCGCAATCGCCTCCCAGGAGGAGTTCTACGAGCAGCTCTGGTCACGGCGCGCCGGCGATCTCATCGAGCTCAGCGTCCAGCGCGACAACCAGGTGCGGACCATCTCGGTGCCCTCGGTCGATCGACATCGCCTCTTTCAGGTGCGATAGACCCGGCTCGTCGCGGGCTCGGACCTGAGCGCCCCGACCGCGCGGGTGGGGTAGACTCTCTCCGATGAAGGACGCCGAGGGACCCTATCAGGGGCGCGGCCTCATCGCCGACCCCATCCATCAATACATCCTCTATACGCGCCCGGGCGGTATCCCCGGCGAGGCGACCGAGCAGGACCTGATCGACACCTCGTGGATGCAGCGGCTGCGCCGCGTGCCCCAGCTGCAATCGGCGCGCTGGGTGTATCCGGCGGCGGAGCATAGCCGCTTCCAGCACTCGCTCGGCGCGATGCACCTGGCCGGGCGACTCGCCCAGCAGCTCTATCCGTCGCTCCGCTCGGTCTTCCCCGACGCGCCGTCGGCGGCCCTGATCGAAGGGCTCTTGCGTACCGCGGGACTGCTCCACGACATCGGCCACGGCCCGTTCGGCCACTTCTTCGACGACAACTTCCTGGTCGACTACGACCTGACCCACGAGCTGGTCGGGCAGCGCATCATCCGCGAAGAGCTCGCGGATCTGCTCCGCGGCCTCCGGCGGAGCCCGAGCGGCGCGTTCGACGCCGGCGAGGTCATCGACCCGGAGTGGATCTGCTACCTGATGGGGAAGAGCTACACTCAGCCGCTGACGTCGCACCCGCGATGGCTGCCGCACCTGAAGCCGCTGCTCTCCGGTGTCTTCACTGCCGACAACATGGACTACGTGCTCCGCGATGCTTACATGTGCGGCGTCGCCATCGGGCCGATCGACATCGACCGCATCATCTATTACTCGTTCTTCTCGGAGAAGGGGCTCACGCTCGACCGCGCCGGCCTGCAGGCCTTCACGATGTTCCTGAACGCCCGCTTCTATCTGTACACGAACGTCTACTACCACCGCACGACGCGCGGGATCGACCTGCACCTCAAGGAGATCTTCCGCGACACCATGCGGATCGCCTTCCCGTATGACCTCCGCAAAGAGCTGCACCCGTATCTGCACCTGACCGAGTGGACCTTGCTCGAGGACGTCGGGCGCTGGCACGACGACCAGGATCCCGATCGGCGGCGACTCGGCGCCGAGTGGCGCTACATCCTCGATCGGAAGCTCAAGTGGCGGATGTCCAGCGAAGAGGTGCTCGATCAGTTCGAGGCGCGCAAGGGCCAGGGGTTCCTCGACGTCGAGACCGTGAAGAAGCGGGTGCGCACGTTCCTGCCATCGGCGTTGCGCGACATCCCGTTCGAGATCGACATGGCGCTCCAGGACCCGCGACCGCTGAATCCGCTCAAGATGGGCGACCGGCAGATCTACGTGTACGACTCCTCGAAGCGCGTCTCGGAGGAGCCGCTGACCGAGATCTTGAAGTACCTGCCGGGCAAGGTCGCGCAGTGTCGGATCTTCGCGATGTCGCACGAGCACGACCTCGAGCTGGCGAGGGCGCTCCGGCGTGCGCTGAGCGAGGAGCCGCCCTCCATTTCCACGAACGTCTGATGACCGACCGACTCTACTGGCCGAGCTGGTTTCTCGCGGCCCTCCTGACCGGGATCGTCGGCGGCTTCATGCTCGGCCACGCGCTCATCCTGGCCCAGTTCCTGAACTGGCTGCTCCTTTCGGGCGTGCCGGCGCTGAGCCAGGCGTATCCGGCTTTCCGCGGGTCGGCCGGCCGGTCGGGGCTCGACGCGTACTACGCGGTGGCCGGGCTGCAAGTGATCGGCACCAGCGCGTTCCTGCTCGTGTCGCTCGCGGCCCGGCGACATCGAACCGCGGCGGTCGTGGCCGGTGTCGCCGGCGCGCTCTGGATCGCGATTCACTACGGATCGGGTTTCGGGGCGCTCGAGGGCCGCGTGCTCCGGACCGCGGGGCCGGTGTCCCAGGACGTGGCCGGACGGTTCGTCGGCTGGAACGTGCCGATTCATGTCTGTCACGCGGTGATCCTGGCCGTGGCGCTGGGCGCGCTGCTCTCGGTGCCCCTGGCGGCGCTGCGTCGGAGACGTTGAGGAGAGCTCGAGATGGAGAAGTTTCGAGGCGTCGACTACTACGCGATCGAGAGTCTCTTGTCCGAAGAAGAGCGGATGATCCGCGACGCGGTTCGCGACTGGGTCGAGTCCGAGTTTCTGCCGCTGATCACCGACCACCATCGCGCCGGGACGTTCCCCGTCGAGCTCATCCCGAAGCTCGGCGAGCTCGGCGTCTTCGGCGCGACGCTCAAGGGCTACGGCTGCGCGGGCCTCAGCAATGTCGCCTACGGCCTGATCATGCAGGAGCTCGAGCGCGGCGACTCCGGCTTGCGCTCGGCGGCGTCGGTGCAGAGCGGGCTCGTGATGTACCCGATCTATGCCTATGGCTCAGAGGCGCAGAAGGACACGTGGCTGCCCGCGATGGCCCGCGGCGAAAAGATCGGATGCTTCGGCCTCACCGAGCCCGACCACGGCTCCGACCCGGGCGGGATGAAGACGCGGGCGAAGCGCCAGGGCGAGAGCTACGTTCTGAACGGCACGAAGCTCTGGATCACCAACGGCTCGATCGCCGACGTGGCGGTGGTGTGGGCGAAGGAGGACGACGGCGAGATCTACGGCTATCTGGTCGAGCGCGGGACGCCGGGATTCGGGACGCTCGACATCCACGGCAAGTTCTCGATGCGCGCCTCGATCACGTCCGAGCTCTCGTTCCAGGACTGCCGCATTCCGCTCGCCAACAAGCTCCCGAACGTGAAGGGGCTGCGCGGCCCGCTCGGCTGCCTCAACCAGGCGCGCTACGGCATCGCGTGGGGCGCCGTCGGCGCCGCGATGGCGTGTTACGACTGGGCCCTGCAGTACTCGCAGCAGCGAATCCAGTTCGGCAAGCCGATCGCGACATTCCAGCTCGTACAGCAGAAGCTCGTCTGGATGATCACCGAGATCACCAAGGCCCAGCTCCTGTGCGTGCAGCTCGGCCGGCTGAAGGATGCGGGGCAGGTCCGCCCGCAGCAAGTCTCGATGGCCAAGATGAACAACGTACAGATCGCGCTCGACGCGGCGCGGCTGGCGCGCGACATCCTGGGCGCCGCCGGAATCGTCGACGAGCACCCGGTGATCCGCCACATGATGAATCTGGAGACCGTCAACACGTACGAGGGCACGCACGACATCCACACCCTCATCATCGGCCGGGACATCACGGGCCTCGACGCGTTCGGGATTTGAGCCTGGGCGCCGGACGGTATCGTGCGCTGCAGGCCGTCGCGGGGCTGGGGCCCCGACGGCCGAGGCGCGCCGGTAAGTCTAAGAGGGGGTTCTCATGCGAGTGCTGATTGCGGACGACGACGCGGATGTCCGAGAGGTGCTCGTGGAGTCCTTTCGGGACGCCGGCTTCGACGTCCTTGAGGCCGCGAACGGGCTCGAGGCCCTGCTCTGTGTCAAGCGTGACCGGCCCGATGCTGTCGTGCTCGACCTGATGATGCCGCGGCTCGGCGGCGTCGAGGCCCTCAAGCGGATTCACGCGTTCAATCCGGGCATCAGGGCGCTCGTGGTCACCGGGGCCATCGACTCCGAGCTCCATCGCCAGGCCACCCTCGCCGGCGCGGCCGGAGTCTTCGCGAAGCCGGTGTCGGCGGCCACTCTGGTCGCCGCGCTCACCGGCCCGGCGCCCCCGGCTGGCCCGAAGCCGGCGGAGCCCGCGCCGGCGCCTCCCGTCTCGAGCGGCGCGCCGACGGGTCGCGTACTCGTCGTCGACGACAACCCGGAGGTGCGGGCGATGCTCGAGGATGTGCTGACGTCGCTCGGCTACACGACGCGCAGCGCGGCCGACGGGGCCACGGCGGTGCGCGCGGTGCTCACCGAGGCGCCCGACGTGGTGCTGCTCGACGTCTACATGCCCGGGCTCAGCGGGGTCGGCGCGCTGCCGACGATCGTCGCGCTCGCCCCGAACGCGAAGGTGATCATGATCAGCGGCGCGGCGAACGAGGACGTGCTGAAGCGATCGCTCGCCTTCGGCGCCCACGACTACGTGACGAAACCGTTCGAGATTTCCAGCTTATCGCGCGCGATCGAGACGGCGCTGGCGATGCGCCGTCTCGAGACCGGCCCGGACACGGCAGGCGGCTGAGAAAGCCGCCTGGAGATTCCGGGGGGTAGGTCAGCGCGCGCGCGGCGGGAGCCGAGCGTCGGGGTTGTAGACGATGCCGCCGGCGTCGCGATACGCGCGTAGCAGGGCGGCTGCTTCTTCGCGCCGAACGCCGCGCACCGTTTCCACGCCGCGCGCGGCGATGTAGGCGTACGACTCGGAGAAGACGGGACCTTCTTCGAAGCCCACCGCCATCGCGTCGTCGCGCTCGGCGCCGATGACCAGCCGGGTGACGCCGCTCCACAGCGTCGCGCCCAGGCACATCGCGCACGGCTCGCAGCTCGTCACCAGCTCGTGCGCCGGCCGGCCGGGCGAGCGGAGCGTGAACGACCCCACGCGCTGCTGCGCGAACATCAGCGCGACCATCTCGGCGTGCAGGACACAGTTCGAGGCCTCGACGACGCGGTTGACGCCGGCCGCCACGACCTTCCCCGAGCCGATCTCGAACACCGCCGCGCCGAAGGGCCCGCCGGCTCCGCGCGCGACGTTCTCGCCCGCCAACCGGATGACGAGCGCCATCTTGTCCTGGTCGTCGCGGAAGGCGCGGCCGGCAACGGCCGCCTCGCCGACCCACGCCGGGACGTCGATGATGAGACGAGCGCGCTCGGCGGTCACGGTCGGCGGGAGGTGAGACCGAGCGCGCGGATCGTCAGTCGCTCGGACGATGCGAGCATCACCGAGTAGTGTAACATTGGGAGGCCATGGCTGATTCCGAGCCGGCGGTCTATAGCGCGCCCGTCGCTCCGGGCCTCGTCGCGTCGGCCTCGCGGGGTATCCGACCCAACACGAAGCTGATCGCGCTCCTGTCGATCGGCCACTTCGTCGTCGATCTGAACCAGGGATGCCTTCCGGCCCTGCTGCCGTTCTTGAAATCGACCCATCAGCTGTCGTACGCGGCGGTGGCGACGATCGTGCTCGCGGCGAACGTGGCGTCGTCGATCGTGCAGCCGCTGTTCGGCTACTTCGCCGATCAGACGGCGCGGCGCTGGATCCTGCCCACCTCGGTGCTCTTGACGGGCGGCGGATTCGCGCTGATGGGCCTGGCGCCCGGCTTCGCGGCGTTGCTGGCTCTCGTGGTCGCGATGGGCCTCGGTGTCGCCGCCTATCATCCGGAGGCCTACAAGACCGCCACGAGCGTGGCGGGCGAGCGAAAGGCGACCGCGCTCTCCTGGTTCTCGCTGGGCGGCAACGTGGGCATCGCGCTCGGTCCGCCGGTGATCACCGCGCTCGTCACCGTCGTCGGCTTGACCGGAAGCCTCGGCCTCCTGGTCCCGACGCTCATCGCGACCCTGCTCTTGCTCGCGGTGCTGCCCGCGTTCTCGCAGAGCGCGGCTCCCCGGGCGGCCGCCGCCGCCGCGGCCCGCGGCGTCAACATGCCGAGCGCCATGGCCCTCCTGATCCTGGTCGTTACGATTCGCTCGTGGACGACGCTCGGCTTCACGACGTTCGTGCCGTTCTACTACATCGACACGCTGGGCGCCGACCCGCGGCTCGTCGGGCCGCTGCTCTTCGTCTTCCTGGGCGCGGGCGCGGCGGGCACCGTCATCGCGGGGCCGCTCGCCGACCGCTGGGGACCGCGCGCCTTCATGCAATGGGTTCTTCTCGCCGCGCTGCCGTTCGGCGTGCTCTTCCTGCTGGCGCGCGGCGCTCTCGCGTTCGTCATGCTCGGAATCTTCGGCGCGCTCCTGACCTCGAGCTTCACCGTGTCCGTGGTGTTGGGACAGGCGTACCTGCCGCGCAACGCGGGCACGGCCTCGGGCCTGATCGTCGGCTTCGCGATCGGCGCCGGCGGGCTCGGCGTGACCGCGCTCGGCTGGGTCGCCGACCGCTACGGGTTGCCGGCCGCTCTCTGGATCAGCGCCCTGATGCCCTTGCTGGCGTTCGCGACGACGCGGCTCCTGCCCGCGCCCAGAGTCCACGAAGCCAGGTGAACGACGGGCTTCCGTTCCAGGACGGCGAGCAGGTCTTGCTCACCGATCAGCGTGGCAAGCGGCACCTGATCTTTCTGCGCAAGTCGGAGACCTTCCACTCCGACCGCGGCTGGGTGCCGCACGACGCGATCATCGGCCAGCCCGAGGGCAGCTGGGTGCGAAGCTCGATGGGGCTCCGCTACCTCGCCCTGCGTCCGACCCTCGCCGAGTACGTCCTGGAGATGCCGCGGGGCGCCCAGGTCATCTATCCCAAGGATCTGGCGATGATCCTCTTCTGGGCCGATGTCTACCCGGGGTGCCGCGTGCTCGAGGCCGGCACCGGCTCGGGCGCCCTGACCCTGGCGCTCGTGCGCGCGGTCGGTCCCGACGGGCGTGTCATCACCTACGAGCAGCGCGACGAGTTCGCGCGCCGCGCGCTGGCGAACATCCACATGCGGCTCGGTGAGGTCGCGAACTTGATGGTCCGGCTCCGGCCGGTCGAGGACGGCCTCCCGGAAGAGGAGCCGGTCGACCGGATCGTGTTCGATCTGCCCGAGCCCTGGAAGCTCACCACGCTCGTGGCGCGGGCGCTTCGCCCGGGCGGGATCTTCCTTTGCTACGTGCCGACGATCGTGCAGTCGCAGCAGATCGCCGAGGCGCTCCACCGCGAGCGGCACTGGGCGCTCGTCGAGACGTTCGAGACCCTGTACCGGCCGTGGAACATCGAGGGCCAGTCGGTGCGGCCGTTCCACCGCATGGTGGCGCACACCGGATTCATCACGGTCGCGCGCCGGGTCGTGCCGGAAGAGAGCGGCGCGCCCGCCGCCCGGCTCAGCCGTCAGCAACCCGACGACGGGGAGCGCTGATGATCGCGGTGATGCGGCGCTACCGGAAGTCGCTGCAGATCGGCCTGCTGGTCGTCATCGCGGCGTTCGTCGCCTCGCTGTTCGTGTTCGGCGCGACCGGGTCGCGTTACGGCGACGGCGAGACGCGCGATTCGGTGGCGACAGTCAACGGCGAGAAGATCCCGATCGAGCGCTTCCAGCGGCGCTATCAGTCGTACCTCGAGGCATACGCGCAGATCTACCGCGAGCGCTTCTCGGCGGAAATGGCGGAGCGCCTGGGCTTGCCGCAGCAAGTGGTCGGCGATCTCGTCCAGGAGGCGCTGATCGTCCAGCGGGCGAATGCCGAAGGGTTCTCGGTCAGCGACGAGGAGCTGAACGCGCGGATTCACGCGATCCCCGCGTTCCAGGAGAACGGCCGCTTCGTGCTCCAGCGGTACCAGGACTACCTCAAGCGGAGCGGATCCGGGCTCGAGGCCGATTTCCGCCGCCAGATGACGCGCGCGAAGGTCGAAACCGCGATCCGGAACGGCGTCAAGGTGTCGGAGACCGAGCTCGAGCAGGCCTTCCGCCTGCGGCGCGAGGAAGTGCGCGCGGCGTGGGCCCTCGTCGAGCTGGCGCCGATCGTCGCCGGCGCCAACGCCACCGACGCCGAGCTCGCCACCTATCTGGCCCAGCACCCCGACGAGTTCCGTCAGCCCGACCGCCGCCGCGTGCAGTACGTGACCTTGAGCGCGAAGGATTTTCCGTCGTCCCCGACCGATGCCCAGGTCGAGAAGTACTACACGGAACACGTCAGCGAGTTCGAGACCCCGCGCCAGGTCCGAGCCGCCCACGTCCTCGCGCGAGTCCCCGAGACCGGAGGCAGCGCGGGCGAGGACAAGGCACGCGCCAAGATCGTCGACGCCATCCGGCGCGCGAAGGCCGGCGCCGACTTCGGCAAGCTGGCGCAGGATCTCTCCGAGGACTCGGCGACCGCGCCGCGGGGCGGCGACCTGGGCCTCGTGGGCAAGGGTGAGATCGTGCCCGAGTTCGAGAGAGCGCTCTTCGCGTTGAAGAAGGGCGAGGTGTCGCCCGAGCCGGTCCGGACCCCGTTCGGCTTTCACGCGATCAAGGCGATCGAGATCCAGGAGGGCGGCCGCAAGCCCCTGAAGGAGGTCGCGCCGCAGATCCGGAGCCGACTGTCGGCCGAGGCGGGTGACCGCGAAGCCAAGGCGAAGGCCGACCAGCTCCGGCCGCCGCTCCAGGCCGCGCCCGACTTCATGGCCGAAGCGAGGAAGCTCGGCCTGCACCCGATCGAGACGACCATGGCCCGCGTGGACCGCACGGCCGGCCTCGCCGCTCCCGACCCTCTCGAGGAGGCCGCGTTCGCGCTCGCCGTCGGCGGCGTGTCGGCTCCCGTGTCGACGCCGGTCGGACTCGTCATCCTCAAGACCACCGCCGTCATTCCCGCCGGCGTGCCGCCGCTCGCCGAGATCAGGGACAAGGTTGCCGCCGCGGTGAAGCGCCAGAAGGCGGAGACGGTCGCCCTCGAGCGCGCCAAGCAGATCGCCGCCGACGCGAAGGACGGCGATTTCGCCGCCGCCGCGAAAAAGGCGGGGGCGGTCACCGGCGAGACCGCGCGCTTCTCACGCGCGAAGCCGGCCGAGAAGTTGCCGGGCGACGCCATGCTGGTCGCCCTGCAGACGCCGGCCGGCCAGCCGAGCGAGCCGATCAAGGCGCAGCAGGGTTACTACGTGGTGAAGGTGCTCGAGCGTGTGCCGCCCGACATGGGCGGCCTCGCACCGGAGCGGGATAAGATCCAGAAGGAGGTCCTCGTGCAGAAGCAGAGCCTCGCGTGGGAGTCCTGGATCAACGGTGCGCGCGCGAACTCGAAGGTCGAGACCCACCTGCCCGCCCCCCGGCGCGGCTGAGCCGATCCGTGGCGAGCCTGACTCGAGCGAAGGTCGAGGTCACGGACAATCAGATCGAAGCCGCGCTGAAAACGCTCAAAAAGGTCATGATCAAAGGTGGTCTCTATCAAGAGATGAAGCGGCGCGTGTACTACGAGAAACCCTCGGTCAAGCGCAAGCGCAAGCAAGCCCAGGCCCGCAAGAAGCGCCGGCGCGCGCTCAAGCGTTCGAGGGTCGATGACGAGGATTAGAACCGGGCGGCGGGCGGCGGAGCCCGGCGGGGCCGTGTTAACGTAAAGGGCCATGTCGATCCAGCGCACGCCGATGACGCGTCCGGGGTACGAGCGCCTGCGCGACGAGCTCGATCGCCTCAAGCGCGTCGACCGGCACGCCATCACCAGGGCGATCGCCGAGGCGCGGGCGCACGGCGACCTCTCCGAGAACGCGGAGTACCACGCGGCGCGCGAGAAGCAGTCGTTCATCGAAGGCCGCATCGCGGAGCTCGAGGGGAAGGTCGGCGCCGCCGAGGTCATCGATCCGCCCACGTCGGGGGACCGCGTCACCTTCGCCTCCACGGTCCTGCTCGAGGACGAGAACGGCAAGGAGATCCGCTACCAGATCGTGGGCTCGGACGAAACCGAGCCCGCGAAGGGGCGCATCTCGGTCATGTCGCCGCTGGCCCGCACGCTCATCGGCAAGAACGTCGGCGACCGGGTGACCGCCCAGCTTCCGGCCGGCAAGAAGACCTTCGACATCGTCAAGGTGAATTTCCCCTGGTCGGACTGAGGCGAGCGCCATGCCCACCGTGAACGTCGACGGCGTCAATATCTACTACGAGGAGTCGGGCCAGGGACTGCCGCTGGTCTTCGTTCACGAGTTCGCCGGCGACCACCGCAGCTGGCATCTCCAGATGCGCTTCTTCTCACGTCGCTACCGCGCGATCGCGTTCAACGCGCGCGGCTATCCGCCCTCGGACGTTCCCGACGACGTCAAGGCATATTCGCAGGAGCGCGCGGCCGAGGACATCCGGGGCGTGCTCGACGGGCTGAAGATCGACAAGGCCCACGTCTGCGGCCTCTCGATGGGGGGCTACGCCACCCTGCACTTCGGGCTACGGCACCCGGCCCGCGCGCTCTCGCTGGTCGTCGCCGGCGCCGGCTATGGCAGCGTGGCGGGCGACCGCGAGAAATTCCACAAGGACACCGAGGTGGTCGCGCGCCGCTTCGAGAACGACGGGATGGCCAGGACCGCCGAGATGTACTCGAAGGGGCCGACCCGCGTCCAGTTCATGGACAAGGATCCGTACGGCTGGCGCGAGTTCCACGCTCAGCTCGCGGAAGGCTCGGCCAAAGGCCACGCCCTCACGCAGCGAGGCGTGCAGATGCGGCGGCCGTCGATCCTGGACCTCGGGCCCCAGCTCGAGAAGCTCGACGTGCCGACCTTGATCATGACCGGTGACGAGGACGATCCGTGCCTCGAGCCGGGCATCTTCATGAAGCGCAAGATCCCGACCGCGGGGCTCGTCGTCCTGCCGAAGTCGGGCCACACGATCAACCTGGAAGAGCCCGAGGCGTTCAATCGCGCTGTGCTCGACTTCCTTACGGCGGTGGACGCCGGCAGATGGACGCGGCGCAATCCCGCCTCGCAGACGGGATCGGCCGTCCTTCCCGCGGAGACACGCTGATGCCACTACCACTCGAAGGCTATACGGTCCTGGACCTCACTCGTGCCCGCTCGGGCCCGACCGCGGTGCGCCAGCTCGCCGACATGGGCGCCAACGTCATCAAGATCGAGGCACGCGAGGAGATGGAGGGCGACTCCACCGCGCTCGGCTTCGACTTCCTGAACCTCCACCGGAACAAACGCTCGATGACCATCGACCTCAAGCATCCGCGCGGGGTCGAGATCATCAAGAGGATCGCCGCGCGCGCCGACGTCGTCGTGGAGAATTTCCGGCCGGACGTCAAGAAGCGACTCGGCATCGACTACGAGGCCTTGTCGAAGGTGAACCCGCGGCTCGTCTACGGGTCGATCTCGGGCTTCGGCCAGTCCGGTCCCTATGCCGAGCGGCCGGGCTACGACCAGATCGCGCAAGGCATGGGCGGGCTCATGTCGATCACCGGGCTGCCGGGGCAGGGCCCCGTCCGAGTGGGTATCCCGGTCGCCGATCTCACCTCGGGCCTTTTCCTGGCGCAGGGCATCCTGGTCGCGCTGCTCGAGCGCGAGAAGTCCGGGAAGGGTCAGTGGGTCCACACCTCGCTCCTGCAGGCGATGGTCACCATGCTCGACTTCCAGGCGGCGCGCTGGCTCATCGACGGCGAGATCCCGCCGCAGGCCGGTAACGATCACCCGACCGGGATCCCGACGGGCGTGTTCACGACGGCCGACGGCCACATCAACATCGCCGCGTCCGGCCAGACGATGTATCGGAGGCTCTGCACCGCGATCGGCGCGCCCGAGCTGATCGACGATCCGCGCTTCAAGAACCTGGCCGACCGCTCGAAGAACCGCAAGCAGATGAACGCGGAGCTCGATCGGATCCTCGCGAAGAAGCCGAGCGCCGAGTGGATCGAGGCGCTCAATCGCGCCGGCGTGCCGTCGGGACCGATCCTGAACGTGAAGGAAGTCTTCGAGAACGAGCAGATCAAGCACCTCGGGATGGCCCAGCCCGTGCGTCACCCCGAGCGCGGCGAGATGCTGGTGCAGGGGCTCCCGGCGACGCTCTCGCGCACGCCCGGCGCGATCCGCCGCGCCGCGCCCACGCACGGCGAGCACACGGACGAGATCCTGCGCGAGCTGGGCTACACCACCGAGGAGATCGCCACGCTCCGGAAGGACGCGGTCGTATGAAGGGTCCTCGAGCGTTCGGCCTTCTCGTCGTCGCGGCCCTGGGCGCCGTCCTTGGAGGCGGCATTGTCGCCCAGGCCCAAACCCAGCAGGCGAAGCCGGAAGGCGAGATGCGCTGGGCCCTCTACGTGACCGTGCCCCCGGCCTGGCTCGATCCAGGCGAGGTGCAGGGCTTCATCACGCCGTTCTGGATCCAGTACGCGCTCCACGACGCGCTGGTCAAGCCGATGCCCGGCAGCATCATGACGCCGAGCCTGGCCGAGTCGTGGACGCTCAGTCCCGACCAGAAGACCTACGAGTTCAAGCTGCGGCAGGGCCTCAAGTTCCACAACGGCGATCCGTTCACGGCCGAGGACGTGAAGTTTAGCTTCCTGCGCGCGAAGAGCGCGCGGATCCTCAAGGAGAAGGTGCGCGACGTCGAGATCGTCGATCCCTACCGCATCCGGTTTCATCTCCACGAGCCGTTCCCCGACTTCATGGCGTTCTACGGAACCCTGGCGACCGGGGCGGGCTGGGTCGTTCCCAAGAAGTATGTCGAGAAGGTCGGCGACGACGGGTTCAAGAAGCAGCCGGTCGGTCTCGGGCCGTACAAGTTCGTGAGCAGCACGCCCGGAATCGAGATCGTCATGGACGCGAACGAGAGCTACTGGCGCAAGATGCCGTCGGTGAAGCGCCTGGTCTTCAAGAGCGTGCCGGAGGCGACCACGCGGGCGGCGATGCTGAAGAAGGGCGAAGTGGACGTCGCCTATCTGCTGGACGCGCCGACCGCCCTGGAGCTCAAGCGGGACCCGAATCTCAAGCTGGCGTTCTCGGGGGCGATCGGGATCCACTTCCTCGACTTCTTCGACCAGTGGGATCCCAAGTCGCCGTGGGCCGACAGGCGCGTCCGACTCGCGGCCGTCATGGCGGTCGATCTCCGGTCGTTGAACGAGGCGGAGAATCTGGGGGCCTCGCGGCTCACGGGAAGCGTCGTCCCCCGCAAGTTCGAGTTCGCGCTGTCGCTCGAGCCCTACCCCTACGATCCGGCGAAGGCGAAGAAGCTCCTGGCCGAGGCGGGCTATCCCAACGGCTTCGACGCCGGCGATCTCTATCCCTACCCGCCCTACTTCTCGATGGGCGAGGCGGTCGCGACGAATCTCACCGCCGTGGGCATCAAGACCCGGATGGTCACGATGGAGCGCGCGGCCTTCCAGAGCGCCTGGCTGACGAAGAAGCTCAAGGGAATCTGCGTCTGCATCCATGCGACCTACGGCAACGCCGCGTCACGGATGGCGGAGTTCGTGCCGAGCGACGGCTCGTTCGCGCGCGGCGCCGATCCCGACATCGACGCGCTCTTCAAGCAGCAGGCGCGGGAGACGGACAGGAAGAAGCGCGAGGCGATGCTCGCCCAGATCCAGCAGTTGCTCCACGAGCGCGTGCGCTTCGGCCCGATGTGGGAATACATCTGGCCCAGCGGGATCGGGCCGCGCGTGGGCGACGCGGCTCTCTTGAAGATCGATCCCTATCCCTGGTCGGCGCCGCTCGAGGACGTGACGCTCAAGAAGAAGTGACCGAGGCCGCTCCGGCCTAGCGGAGCGCGTCGCGCAGCTCGCGCGTGAGGACCTCGACGGTCCCGCGCGTGCCGCCGGCGAGCTTCAGCTTCCACTCGCCCTCGGTCTCGAAGCGCCGGTCGCGCAGCCGCTCGCCCCACGGCTTGATCGCCTCGCGGATCGCGTTCAGATCGAACGGATCGCGGCGCAGCTCGCGGGCTCGGGCCATCACGTCGGGCGCCGCCCGGATGAAGGCGCGGAGCGCGGCGCCGGTCTTGATCGAGTACTTGCGCCCCGCCCAGGCGGACGGGAACGTGGTCGAGAGCGCCTTGATGTAGTTCAGGAAGAAGCGCTTGGCGCCGCCCCGGAGCTCCTGGAGCTTGCCGCCGCTCCCGACCTTCTCGACGGTCTCGAAGAAGTCGACGATCTCCTCGGCGAGTGGCGCCTGGCTGACGCGCCCGCGCCCGGTGCCGAGCATCTTGATCTCGCCGTGGAGCGGCGAGGTGTCGTCCTCGTTGAGCGAGCGGATCACGTCGTGCGCGAGCGCCTGGTTCGCGTCCGGGTAGAGCTTGCGGCCGGCCAGGCTGATGATGTGCGACGGATTCAGCCGCGTGTGCTTGGCGTTGATCGTGACGAAGAGCTCGACGATCTGACGGGCGTCGAGCGAGTCGAAGAGCACCGCCGGCACCTCGATCGTCATGTTTTCCCCGGCCTGCGACAGCGCGTGCAGGGCGAGCAGGCGATGCTGGCCGTCGAGCACTCTCAACACACCGTGCTCTTCCGGAATCTGGAGCAGGCCGAGGTCGTGCTGGCCGGCGACCGGGGTGAAGGTGAATCGTTTCTCCGAGGTGATGATGACGGCCCCCGGGATCGCGGGCAGGGTCGCCGCGTCTTTGCACTCTCTGTAGTACGCCACGAGCTCGTCGATCTTCCGGCGGATGACCGGCCGCTGGTACGCGGTCTCGCTCTCGCCGATCCGCTTCTCGAGACTGTCCCAGTTGACGCGGGACCGGTTCATCCGCGTCTTCTTGGCCGGCTCGTTGGCCGGACCACCGGTGTAGCCCAGGACCTCGAACTTCACTAACCGATCGATATCCTTGGCGGAAAGCCCGGCCTGGTAGAACTCGACCCCAAACTGCTTCACACGGCGCGTCGGGACGGTAATCATGGGATTGGAAGTCTAACTGATGGGCCAAACCCCTGTCAATAGAGGGGTTTTCGGACATACCGTCACCTGAAGTTCGGTAAGATCGGGCCGTGAGCGGCCCGGCCCTCGTCCTCGTCGTGTGCGCCGCCGTTCTGCACGCGACCTGGAACGCGCTGGCCAAGCGAGCGGAGCACCAGTTCGCATTTCTCTGGTCGTCCGTTTCGCTGGCGACGCTCCTCTTGCTCCCGATCGGCCTCCTGCGACTTCCCGCCGAGCCCGCTCCAGCCACGTGGCTGCCGTTCGTTGCCGCGAGCGTCGGTATTCACGCGCTTTATTTCTGGGCACTCGGGCGCTCGTACCGCTACGGCGACTTCTCCCGCGTCTATCCGATGGCGCGCGGGCTCGGCGTCGCCCTCGTCCCGCTCATCGCGCTGCCCGTGTTCGGGGAGCGGCTGTCGTCGCTCGGCTCGCTCGGGGTCGGGCTCGTCGTCCTCGGTATCGTCTGGCTCAGCAGGACAACGTCTGCGGCACGCGGATCGACCGGTCCCGCGATCGGCGCGGGAACGGTGTGGGCCGTGGTGACGGGCCTGACGATCGCGAGCTACTCGCTCGTGGACAAGGCGGGTGTCGCGCGCCTGCACCCGATGCCCTACATCGCGCTCATGGGGCTCGGGCTCAGCGCCATCCTGAGCCCGGTCGTCCTCGCGGATCGTCACGCACTCGCTCACGAATGGCGCCAGCGCTGGCGGACGATCCTGGTCGCCTCCGCGATGAACCTGACGAGCTACCTGCTCGTGCTCTTCGCCTTTCGCCTCTCGAAGGTCGGCTACGTGGTGGCGTCGCGCGAGCTCTCGATCCTGTTCTCCGCGTTCATCGGGAGCCTGTGGCTCGGAGAAGGACGCCTGGCCCCGCGGCTCACCGGGGCCTCGATCGTGCTCGCCGGGGTGATCTGCGTGGCCTTCGCTCGGGATTGACTCGGCGGGGCCTCGACGGCCACTCCGATGTTATTTCAGGCCGAAGGTCTCGACGGCGAGGCCCGCGATGTGGCGCCCGATTGCCAGCGAGGCCGTGGCGCCCGGGGACGGGGCGTTGAGCACGTGGATCGCGTCCGCCTCGGCGACGATGCGAAAGTCGTCGACGAGTGAGCCGTCGGGGCTCACGGCCTGGGCGCGTACCCCGGCGCCGCCGCGCGTGACGTCCTCGGGGCGCAGCGCGGGGACGAGCCGCTGCAGCGCCTGCACGAACGCGTTCTTGCTGAGCGAGCGGTACATCTCGTAGCTTCCGGTGCGCCAGTACTTCCGGGCCATCTGCCAGAATCCGCGATAGGCGAGCGTCCCCGCGAGCTCAGCTGGGCTCACCCTGCCGAAGCGATAACCCTCGCGCGCGAACGCCAGGACCGCGTTCGGGCCGGCCTCCACCTCGCCGTGTACGGTGCGCGTGAGGTGGACGCCCAGGAACGGGAACTCCGGGTCGGGGACCGGATAGATGAGCCCCCGCACGATGTCCTGGCGCTCCGGCCGGATCATGTAGTACTCGCCGCGGAACGGGATGATGCGCACGTCGACCTTCGCGCCAGCCATGCGCGCCACCAGGTCCGAATAGAGCCCCGCGCAGTTCACGATCCGCGTCGCGCGCACGACGGCGCGCGGCGTGACGAGCTCGATCGCGCCGGCGCGGCGCCGGATCGACGTCACCCCGGCGCCGGTCTCGATCGCGACGCCGCGGGCGGTCAGCTCGCGCGTCATCGCCGCGCAGACCTCCTTGTAGTCGACGATCGCGGTCGACGGGGACCGGATCGCGCGGAGCGCGCTCGCGTGGGGCTCGATCTCGCGCAGCTGGGCCGGCTCGATCATCTCGACGGGCACGCCATTGGCGATCCCCCGCTCGTAGAGCATCTGCAGGCGCGGCAGCTCGGCCTGCTCGGTCGCGACGATCACCTTGCCCACGTGATCGACGCGGATCCCGTGCTTCTGGCAAAAGTCGAGCATCAGCCCCTTGCCCTCGACGCAGAGCTTCGCCTTGTAGGAGCCCGGCTTGTAGTAGATGCCGGAGTGGATGACGCCCGAGTTGTTGCCGGTCTGGTGCGTGGCGAGCTTCGCTTCCTTCTCGAGGACCACGAGCCGCGCTCGCGGGATGCGCTCGCCGAGCCCGCGCGCGGTGGCGAGGCCGAGGATACCGCCGCCGATGATCGCGATGTCGTAGGAGTTGTCCATGGCGCATCATTGATAGAATCTGGCTCGACCGCTGTCAAGCGCGGAACCCCAACGACATCCGGAGGCCCGACCGTGGCGGGAAAGTACTTCGACGAGCTCGAGATCGGACAGACCTTCCGGCACCAGCCCGGACGTACGGTCACCGAGGCGGACAACGTGTGGTTCTCCTGCCTCACGATGAACCCCCAGTCGCTCCACGTCGACTTTCACGCGGCGGCGAAGGCCGAGTTCGGCAAACCGCTGGTGAACAGCCTCTTCACGCTCGGCGTCGCCGTCGGCCTCTCGGTCGGCGAGACCACGCTCGGCACGACCGTGGGGAATCTCGGATTCGAGAAGGTCGAGTTCCCGAAGCCCGTCTTCCACGGCGACACGATCTATTCCGAGACCGAGGTCGTGGACAAGCGCGAGTCGCGCTCGCGCCCGCAGTGGGGCATCGTGACGTTCGTGCACCGGGCGCTCAACCAGAACGGCGAGGTCGTGATGGTGGCGCGACGCAACGCGATGATGCGCAAGAAGGGAGCCTGACCGTGGCGCGCCGGCGCCGATCGCTTCACTTCGTACCGGGCGGCAACGACCGCATGCTCGCCAAGGCGCTGACCATCCCGGCCGACGGCCTGATCCTCGACCTCGAGGACGCGGTCGCGCCGGATCGCAAGGCGGCGACCCGCGGAGTGGTTCGAGAGTGGCTTCGCCGCGATTTCGGCGGCCGCGAGCGATGGGTGCGGATGAATCCGATCTCCACCGGGCTCGGCCAGGCGGATCTCGAGGAGACGATCGCGGCGCGCCCCGACGGCTACGTGGTCCCGAAGCCCGGAAGCGCCGCCGACATCCGCGCGATCGTCAAGATCCTGGACCGGCTCGAGCAGCAGCACGGGATAGCGAACGGGGCCACGCGGCTGACCCTGATCGCGACGGAGACACCGGAAGGGCTGCTGAACATCCGCGAGATCGCGGCGGCCACGCCGCGAACGGTCGCGATCTCCTGGGGCGTCGAGGATCTGGGCGCCGCGATGGGGCTCGGCCGAGTTCGCGACGGCGACGGTCGCTACCTGGACATTCCGCGCTACGCGCGCGTCATGTGCGCGGTGGTCGCCGCCGCCTGCGGAGTCGAGGCGATCGACACGGTCTTCACCGATATCGCGGACCTCGACGGCCTGCGGCGCGAGTGCGAGGACGGGGTCGCGATGGGCTTCACCGGCAAGATCTCGATCCATCCCAACCAGATCCCGGTGATCAACGAGGCCTTCTCGCCGTCGAAGGAGGCGCTGGACGAAGCGCGCCAGCTCGTCGCGCTGTTCGAGGAGCACGCCAGGCGCGGCGTCTACGCATTCACGTTCAAGGGCCAGATGGTGGACGCCCCGCACCTCGCGCGCGCGCAGAAGCTCGTGGCCAGGGCGGGCGGAGAGTGAGCTCGAGCTCGACGCGCTGAGAGGATGCGGGCGCTCGTCCTTTCCGCCGCGGCACCGATCGAGAGCGCCCCATTGCGCCTCGAGGCTCGCGCCACGCCGGCGCCCGGCCCTCGCGAGATCCTGGTCCGCGTGAGCGCGTGCGGCGTGTGCCGCACCGACCTGCACATCGTCGAGGGCGAGCTGCCGTCCGCGCGGCCGTCCATCGTGCCCGGACACCAGGTCATCGGCCGGGTCGAGCGCACGGGATCGATCGCGCGGCGCTTTCAGCCCGGCGACCGCGTGGGGATCGCGTGGCTCCGCGGGACGTGCGGCGCCTGCGAGGCCTGCCGCGGCGGGCGGGAGAACCTCTGCGAGCGCGCCGAGTTCACCGGCTATCACGCCGACGGCGGATTCGCCGATTACGCGGTCGTGTCCGAGGCCTTCGCCTACGCGATCCCGCCCGTCTTCGGCGACGCGGAGGCGGCGCCGCTGCTCTGTGCCGGCATCATCGGCTACCGGGCGCTCAAGCTGAGCGAGGTGAAGGCCGGCGGACGGCTCGGGATCTACGGATTCGGGGCCTCGGCGCACGTGACGCTCCAGGTCGCGCGCGCCCGCGGCTGCGACGTCTTCGTGTGCACGCGCGAGGAGTCGCATCGAGCGCTCGCGCGCCGGCTGGGCGCAACCTGGGTCGGCGGCGTCGGCGACGCGATGCCGGCGAAAATGCACGGGGCGATTCTCTTCGCGCCGGCCGGCGAGCTCGTGCCCGTCGCGCTGCGGAATCTCGAGCGGGGCGGCACCCTGGCGCTGGCCGGCATCTACATGACCGCGGTGCCGCCGCTCGATTACGAACGCGATCTGTTCTACGAACGAAGCATCCGATCCGTCACCGCCAACACCCGGGTCGACGGTGAGGAGCTTCTTGCGGAAGCCGAGCGGATCCCGATCCGTCCGGCCACGACGACGTTCGCGCTCGAAGATGCCAACCGCGCGCTGGCCCTCCTCAAGCGTGGCGGCTTTGCCGGGGCTGGAGTTCTCTTGACCGGTGAGGGTTCTCGCGTATGATCACCGAACAGTTTTGACGGAGGCTCACCGATGAGCGATCAAGAAGACCTTCTGCGCCGCGCCGATCGGGTCCTGCCCGGCGGTGTCTTGGGCAGTCACCGGAGCGGCCCCGGGCTCGAATTCGTCGTCAAGGAAGGCCGGGGCGCGTACCTGTGGGACATGAGCGGCCGCCGCTACCTCGACTACCTGCTCGGCTCCGGCCCGATGCTGCTCGGCCACGCGCATCCGGCCGTCGTCGAGGCGGTCGAGCGGCAGATGGCCCGCGGCACCTCGTACTTCCTCCTGAACGAGCCCGCGATCGAGCTCGCCGAGGAGATCGTCAAGGCCGTCCCGTGCGCCGAGCAGGTGCGCTACACGTCGAGCGGCTCGGAGGCGACGTTCTTTGCGCTCCGCGTTGCGCGCGCGTTCCGCAAGCGCGACAAGATCATGAAGTTCGAGGGCGGCTTCCACGGCACGCACGACTACGCGCTGATGAGCGTCGTGCCCCGCTCGCCGAAAGCGTTCCCGGCGCCGATGATGGACTCCGCCGGCGTCCCGCACGCGATCGAGGCCGAGGTGCTGATCGCTCCCTACAACGACCTGGCCACCGCCGAGGCGCTGATCGCCACGCACCACGACGAGCTGGCCGCGGTGCTGATCGAGCCCTACCAGCGGACGATCGTGCCGGCGCCCGGCTTCCTGGCGGGGCTGCGCGCCGCGACGCGCCGCTACGGCGTGCCGCTGATCTTCGATGAGATCGTGACCGGCTTCCGCTTCGCGTACGGTGGCGCCCAGGAATACTACGGCGTCGTGCCCGACCTGGCGGCGTACGGCAAGGTCGTGGCCGGGGGCTTTCCGCTGGCGTGCATCGCCGGGCCGAAGGAGATCATGCGCCACTTCGACGCGGCGCTCGAGGGCACCGCGGAGTACGTCTGGCAGGCCGGGACCTTCAACGGCAACGCCATCGCCTGCGCAGCCGGCCTCACGACCCTGGCCGAGCTCCGGAAGCCGGGCATGTACCAGCGGCTCTTCAAGACCGGCACGCGCCTGCGCGAGGGGCTGGCCGCCGCCGCGCGCAAGCACGGCGTGCCGGCGCAGGTCAGCGGCGAGCCGCCGGTGTTCGACATCTTCTTCACCGACCGCGAGGTCGTCGACTATCGCGCGACGCTCACGGCCGATCGCGACCGGATCAAGCGCTTCAACCAGGAGCTGGTTCGTCGCAAGGTCGTCAAGGCCGTGAACAAGATCTACGTGTCGCTCGCCCACACCGACAAGGACGTCGAGGGAACGATCGAGATCTTCGACCAGGCGCTCGCGGTCATCGCCGCCGGCGCGTGAGGTCGTGGAGGAGTTCATGAATCTCAGCCGACGGCACCTGCTGAAGCTGGGCGGCGCCGCCCTGGCCGGCGCGTCGATGGCTCCGGTCGTCGCGCGCGCCCAGACGCCCAAACGCGGCGGCACCCTGGCGATCCGGACCTGGGATCCACCACACTTCGACCCGTTCCAGACGATCTCCTACAAGACGCACATCGCGCTCAGCTTCACTCACAGCCGGCTGCTCCGGCACAAGGCGGGGCCGAGCGTTGTTCCCGGGGCGTTTCCGATCGAGGGTGATCTGGCCGAGTCGTGGACCCAGCCGAACGAAATGACGTACGTCTTCAAGCTGCGCAAAGGTGTGCGCTGGCAGGCCAAGCCGCCGGTGAACGGGCGTGAGCTCACGGCCGACGATATCGTGTTCAGCGTGAACCACTTCCTGACCGTGAAGGGCAACGCCAACGCGTACATGCTCAAATCGGTCGACAAGGTCGAGGCGCCCGACAAGTACACCGTGAAGTTCACGTTGAAGGAGCCGTTCGTCTGGTTCCTCGACATGCTCGCGAACCCGCACGCGGTCGCCATCGTCGCCAAGGAAGTCGTCGAGAAGCACGGTGACCTCAAGAAGTGGGAATCGGTCATCGGCACCGGCCCCTGGATGCTCGACTCGTACCGCCCGAACGTCGGGCTCACCTACGTGCGCAATCCGAATTACTTCATTCAGGGGCTGCCGTACATCGACCGCGTCGAGGCGACGGTGGACGAGGACAACGCGTCGCGCATGGCGGCGTTCCTCAGCGGCAAGTACGATCTCGGCTGGGCATTCCCGGGCACGATCGACCGGGTCGACTGGGTGCAGGTCAAGGACACGCTGGCCCAGAGGCGGCCAAACCTCAAGACGGTCGAGTTCCCATCGCCGGTGATGAACCACATCTCGATGCGCACGGACCAGAAGCCGTTCAGCGATGTGCGAGTCCGCCACGCCATGTCGATGGCCATCGACCGCAAGGCCATCATCGAATCCGCGTACGAGGGCGTGGGCGCGATCAATCCACCGGTGCCGGCCGCGCTCAAGGAGTGGTCGGTCCCGCTCGACAAGCTCGGCGAGGGGGCGAAGTACTACAAGCACGATCCGGCCGAGGCCAAGCGGCTCCTGGCCGCCGCTGGCTATGCAAACGGGTTTCCCGCCTCGATGTGCTTCACGACGTACGGCACGCCGGTGCTGGTCGACATCATGCAGCTCGTGCAGAAGGATCTCAAAAACGTCGGCATCGACGTCAAGATCGACCAGAAGGAGTACGGCGCCTACATCGCGACCTGCTTCTACGGCAAGTTCGACTCGATGACGTTCGGGCCGCAGACGGGATTCCTCGAGCCGGACAACTTCCTGTTCGGCCAGTACTACCCGGAGGAGCTGAAGAACCAGAGCCACATCAACGATCCGGTGGTGGCCGACATGCTCGTCCGCCAGCGGCGAACGCTCGATCTCACCAAGCGTCGCGAGATCATCTACGACATCCAGCGGCACCTGGCCAAGCAGCAGTACTACGTGCAGATGCCATCGCCCATCTATGTCGGGGTTTGGGAAGGTGCGCTCAAGAACTACGGCCCGAACATGGGCTACGACTACGGCGGCCGGCTTACGGCCGCCTGGCTCGACCGCTAGGCGAGTCGTCAGCCGCCCGTGCTGAGGCGGTACCTCGTCAAGCGGCTCCTGATCGCGATCCCGTCGCTCCTGATCGCGTCGCTGATCGTCTTCACGCTGCCGCGCCTGATCCCGGGCGATGTCGTCGTCCTCATGCTGGCCGAGAAAGCGTACGCGAAGGATCTCGAGGAGCTGCGCGCGAAGCTCGGCCTCGACCGGCCGCTGCCCGTGCAGTACGTGGAGTGGCTGGGCCGGGTCACCCGCGGTGACCTCGGCGAATCGCTCTGGACGAAGCGGCCGGTGCTGGAGGAGATCGGCCAGCGACTGCCGGTCACGTTCGAGCTCGCGTTCTTCGGCCTCTTCTTCGCCCTCCTGATCGCCTTGCCCGTGGGCATCATCTCGGCCGCGCGCCAGGATACGATCAGCGACTACTTCGCGCGGAGCCTCGCGATCTTCGGGCTGTCGGTGCCGGCGTTCTGGCTCGCGACGCTTCTCATCGTGCTGCCCGCGATCTGGTGGGGCTGGAGACCGGTGACCGGCTTCGTCGAGTTCTCACGAGATCCGTTCAACCACGTGACGCAGCTGCTCCTGCCGGCCGTGATCCTCGGCATCGCCACGGGCGCGGCACTGATGCGCCTGACCCGCGGCATGCTGCTCGAGGTGCTCCGCCAGGATTACGTCCGCACCGCGTGGGCGAAGGGGCTCGCCGAACGCGTGATCGTGCTGAAGCACGGCCTGCGTAACGCGATCATCCCCGTGGTTACCCTGCTCGGGACCCAGCTCCCGCAGATCATCGGCGGCACCGTCATCATCGAGACGGTGTTCGGCCTGCCCGGCATGAGCCGTTTCCTGTTCGACGCGATCAACCAGCGCGACTATCCCGTGATCCAGGGCGTGAACCTGGTCGTGGTCTCGCTGATCGTCGTCATCAATCTCACGGTCGACACGCTCTACGCCGTCCTCGACCCGCGGATACGGTACTAGTCGAGCTTGGGCGTGACCACGCGAGTCGAGAGTCCTGAACAGGTCGCGCCGGCGAACCCCGTGAGCGCGGGAGCTCGTTCGTGGGTGGGTGTCGACACGGTACGTGTGGTCGGAAGCTTCACCAGGCGCAAGCCCCTCGGCGCGATCGGCGCCGTCATCGTCGTCGCGCTGCTGCTGATGGCCGTGTTCGCCGAGCGGATCGCGCCGCACGGCTACGACGACACGATTCGCGGCGCGCGCATGAAGCCGCCTTCGGCGGCGCACTGGCTCGGCACCGACAACCTCTCCCGCGACATGTGGAGCCGCATCGTGTACGGCGCCCGCGTGTCGGTCACGGTCGGCTTCGCGACCGTCGCTCTGGCGGTCACCCTCGCGACCGCGATCGGTGTCTCGAGCGGCTACTTCGGCGGCGTCTACGACCTGGTGATCCAGCGCGTGGTCGACGCGTGGCTCTCGTTTCCGTACCTGGTCATCGTGCTGTCGGTCATGGCGGTCCTGGGGCCGGGGCTCCTCAACGTCGTGCTCTCGCTCGCCATCATCATTGCGGCCGTCAACTCGCGGGTGATCCGCGGCGCGACGATCGCGATCGCCCAGGGGACGTACGTCGAAGCGGCGCGCGCCCTCGGCTGCGGGCACGCGCGCATCCTCGTTCGCCACATCCTGCCGAACGTCACCGCGACGATCATCATTCTGGCCACGATCGGGCTCGGCGCCGCGATCCTGGCCGAGTCGGGGCTCTCCTTCCTCGGCTTTGGCGTGCCGCCGCCGTACCCGGCCTGGGGCGCGATGCTCTCCGGGTCCGGGCGCACCTACATGTTCCGCGCGCCGTGGATGGCGATCTGGCCGGGTCTCGCCATCTCGCTCGCCGTGTTCGGGTTCAACATGCTGGGCGACGCCCTGCGCGACGTGCTCGATCCGCGGCTGCGTGGCGGCAGTGCGAGGTGAGCGCCACCGATCCCTACACCACCATCAGGCTTGACGTCCTTCGACCACGGGAGTAGAGAGGGATTACGGTGACGCGATCGGGTGTCGCGCACCGTCGTGGGCCCACGCCAATCCAGGAGGTGTTCGATGGAGATGACACCACCGGACCTGACAGCCGCGCCCCACGGAGCCTGCTAGCGGTTCCGAGCGGCGCCCGCGAGTTGCAGTAATTCATTCCCGACGCCAGTCGGGACGCGCAGCCCGGCCTGCGCAATGCGAACAGGGGAGACCGTGGGCGAGCACGTCTCGCCCACGCCCCCGACGCTCCCCGGTGCCTCCAGAGGAAACGCGCTCGCTTGCCCACTGATCTCTTTCTCGCCGCTTCCGGCTGGCCTGCCGAGACGCTCGCTGGAGTCGTCCCGCCTTCGTGCCATCGAGGTCTCGTCCCGGCTCCCGCTGCCGTGGCCGAGGGCGCCGAGCTGCTCGTGACCTTTCCCGAGTGGCGTCCCCGAGTGCCCGCCCACCGGATGGTGCCGGCCCTCAGCGCCCTCGGCGAGAACCCGCGTGGTTTCCGCTTCGAGCTCTCCACATTCGCGACGGGCGCGTGGTCGCCCTGGATCGCCGGCGCCACCATCGGGCCAGCGCGATTCGCCGAAGGAGTCGCTCGATCCCAGACGCTCGTCTGCGAGATCGACGAGTTCATCGCGAATCCGCCGGCCGAGCGCGTCCGCCTGGCGCTGCGCGCCAGCGTCGATGCCGCGGCCTCCGCGCTGGCGGCGCGGTGGTGCGCGTCACTCTCGGCGTGGAGTCCCGGACCCGAAGCACCCCTCGCAGCCGGCAGCGCCCGCCTGGTCGTTCCGGCCTTCAGCCAGATGGAGGAGGACGAGGCGATCAGGCATCGCGTCTGCTCGCCGACGTGCGTCGCGATGGTCCTGACGTACCACGGCCATCACGTCGCGGTGGCCGACCTCGCCCGTGAGATGCTCCAGCCCGAGCTCGATCTCTACGGCGTGTGGCCGGCCGCGATCCGCGCCGCCGGTCGACGCGGCGTCGGCGGCTACCTCCTGCGCTTTCCCGACTGGGCGGCCGCCGCGTGGTGTCTCGAGCGAGGACTGCCCGTCATCGCGTCGGTCCGCTACGGCGCCGGAGAGCTGACGGGCGCGGCAATCGGGGAAACGTCGGGGCATCTCCTCGTGCTGACCGGGTATGCCGGCGGCGACGTCTTCGTCAACGACCCCGCGGCGCCGCGGGCCGCGGAGGTCACGCGGCGCTACCGGCTCGACGAGCTCCGCCGTGTGTGGCTCACTCGCTCGGGCGTCGGCTACGTGCTCTTCGCCGCGACGTCGGCGCCGCTCGACGCGTTGCCCGAGTCCGCACGCTGAGAAGCGCCGGTTTCCGGGTGCGATACAATGCGACGAAGATGCGCAAGAAGCTGCCGTCCGGCGTGGTGCTCGTGGCGCTCGCGATGTGCGCGTGCGGAAGCGACACGCGCGAGTGGATGAAGCTCGATCAAACGTACACGACGGCCGAGTTCCGGCGCGATCTTCAGGAGTGCACGATCAAGGGTAAGCTCGACGACGACTGCATGAAGGCGCGAGGCTGGGTCGCCGTCACTCCGCCCAAGGTCGAGCAGAAGAAGGAAGACCCGCTCTCGCAACCTGCCGGTCGCAGTCCGCGCCGCTAGACCTCGCTCCGTTCCTCCACCGGCGCCTGATCGGCCAGACGCGAGGCGATCAGGCGAACGCGGTCCAGTTCCTCCGCGTCACCGGCGCGCGACGCGAGCCCCTCGGCGACGCGCATGCACTGCTCCACGGTCGAGCGGTCGCCGAGCATCCCGAAGGCCTCCGCCGCGTGCAGGACGCCGTTGAGGGAGCGCTGCTGGCGAGCGCGAAAGAACGCGATCCAGTACGTCTCGCGCGCTCGGGCCGCGGCGTCGCGCGCGAGCCCGGGGAAGACGCCGAGACGGAGCGAGGCGTTGGCAACGGTGAGGAGCCCGAGCCAGCCCGGGTGGCTGAGGGCGGAAGAATACGCTTGTCGCCACGCGCGAACCGACTCGCCCGGATCGTTGCTCTGAAGTGCCTGGTCCATGGCCTGGATGTGGGCCGTCCAGGGGCCGAGCGTCTCCACCTTGCCGAACAGGGGCCGAGCCATCACTGCACCTCCGTGTTGCCGTCCGCTTCGCTCCGCGGGGCGCTTGTCGAATGTTCGAGGTCCATCGAAGTGTCCTCCGTGCGAGATGGGCACCGCGCTCATGGGGTCAAGCCCAGGCCATCGATTCCCTGGGCGCTCGCCGCCCAGCGTTCCGTGAAGGCGCGGAGGTGCTCCTCGGCGTACGGATCCCGCGATTGGTCTACGACCTTTTGCGCCACGCGAATGCACTGTTCGACGACCTCGCGGTCGCCGAGCTCGGCGAAGCGCTCGGCCGTGATCAGCACGCCCGCGAGGGACCGTTCGCTCCGCGCACGGAACAGGGCGGCGAGATAGGCCTGCCGGGCCTTCGCCACCGCCGCTGTCGTGAAGCCGGCCCGAGCTCCGAGGGCTCGATAGGTGTCCCCAGCCGCGATGACGCCTTCCCAGTGGCGGCTCTTCAGGGCGGCTGCGTACGCCTCGCGCCAGAGCGACTCGGCCACGGCGAAATCCCCTCGCGCCATGGCCTGTTCAACCTTGAGGAGCCGGGCCTGCCAGGCGAGCTGGGCCTCGGTCCCGATGGCGTGATCGGCGAGGACGTCCCTGACGGTCGCCGACAGCAGCATCGGGCCGAGCGTCGAGGCCATCGCTGGGATCAGCAAGCAAAGCCAGCGGCTCGACCAAAGCTCTCTCATGACGTCCTCCATGCGGGGTTGATAACGCAAGGCTGATACCATCCGGAAATCACCTGAAAAACACTGGGTTAGTGATAGGGTCTGCGAATCGGCACGCCCACGCTGGTCAAGAGTTGAACACCGTACTGACCGGCGGGTAAGATGCTTGAGCCCATGAAGCACCTGGCTGACCTGCTCGGTGATAGCCCTGGCATCCAGGCGATTCGGGAAAAGATCGAGAGGATCCTGACTCGGCAGCAAGACGCCCGGCGGCTGCCTCCTGTGCTCATCGAGGGTGAGACGGGGACGGGCAAGGGACTCCTGGCCCGGCTCATCCATCGCGCGGGACCACGGCCGGACGGTCCCTTCGTCGACGTCAACTGCGCCGCCATTCCGGAGACTCTCCTCGAGGCCGAGATGTTCGGCTTCGAGCGAGGAGCCTTCACCGACGCCCGGCGCGCGAAGCCGGGCCTCCTCCAGACGGCCAACCGGGGAACGATCTTCCTGGACGAGGTGGGGCTTCTGTCAGAGGGCCTCCAGGCGAAGCTCCTCAAGGTCCTGGAGGGGCGGACCGTGCGCCGGCTCGGCAGCACGCGCGATGAGGCGATCGACGTCTGGATCCTGACCGCGACCAACGAGGATCTGAAGTCCGCGATCCAGGGACGTCGCTTCCGAGAGGACCTCTATCACCGACTCGCCGTGCTCACGCTCACGCTTCCCCCGCTTCGCGACCGTGCCGGCGACATCCTCATGCTCGCCGAGCACTACCTCGCCCGCGCGTGCGCGGACTACGGCGTGACGACCAAGACGCTCGCCGCCGACGCGCAGGCGGCGCTCACCGCCTACGCGTGGCCCGGCAACGTCCGCGAGCTCGCCAATCTGATGGAGCGCGTGGCGCTGCTCTCGTCGGATCCCGCCGTGACCTCGGAAGCGCTCGGCCTGACGTCCATCGCCCGGAGAACAGCGTCGGCGCCAGCGAGGCCGGCGGCCGGTGGGCCAGCGAGCTCACTCGACGACGCCGTGCGCGACCGGGTCGCCGACGTGCTCCGTCAGACCAGCTGGAACATCTCGCGCACAGCGGCGCTGCTCGGAATCTCACGGAACACCTTGCGCGCGCGCATCGAGAAGTACGGCTTGCGGGCCGGCGAGGCGCCGGCGCCACCGCCGCGACCCGAGCGGCGCCCGGCGCGCCGGGTCGAGACTCCGCCGGTCGCGCCGGAGGCCGCTCCTCCTCCACCCCCCGTGATCGTCGCCCCGCCGGCCTCGGCCCCGCTCGAGTGGGAGCGCCGCCGCGTCACGATGCTGCGCGCCTCGCTGCTGGCGCCCTCGGCGCCCGAAGCCCTGCTCGAAACCAATCGCGCGCTCGAGCTGCTTGTCGACAAGGTCCGAAGCTTCGGCGGGACGATCGAGGGACGCGGACCCACCGGAATCGCCGCCGCCTTCGGTCTCGACCCGACGGAGGATGCGCCGAGCCGCGCGGCCCACGCGGCGATGGCGGTCGTCAACGCCGTCACGCGAGCCCGACAGGACGCCGGATCGGGCCCCGCCATCAAGGTCGCCGTCCATACGAGCCAGATTCTGGTCGGCCGCGGTCCGGGCACGCCCGAGCTCGACCTCGAAGGCAAGCAGGCCGCGCTGATCGAGCTCAGCGCGCTCATCGCGCGCGGTGGCGCCGACAGCGTGATGGTCAGTGAGGCCACCGCGCCCTTCCTCACGCGCGGCTTCGAGTTCCTCGAGCTGCGCGGCGAGGAGTTCGCGCGCGGGCGCGCGTATACCCTGGTTGGCCGCGGGCGGACCGGGCCCGGTCACGAGGGGCGCGACTCCACGTTCGTCGGGCGGAACCGCGAGCTCGAGCTCCTGTCGAGCCGCCTCGAGTCCGCGATGCGGGGCCGCGGGCAGATCGTCGGAATCAGCGGCGAGGCGGGCATCGGCAAGTCGCGCCTGATCTTCGAGTTCCGCGAGAGCCTCGCCGGGAAGGCGGTGACGTGTCTCGAGGGCCAGTGCCATTCGCACGGCACGGCGGTGCCCTATCTGCCCATCCTCGACGTGCTCAGGGCCGCCTGCGGCATCGCGGAACGCGACGCGCCCGGGGTGATGGCCGACAAGGCGCGCACCGCGCTCCTCGAGGCGGGCATGGATCTCATCGAGACCGCGCCCTATCTCCTGCATCTCCTCGACATCGAGCCGGACCGGGAGCGCTTCGCCAACCTCACGCCGGACGTGACGAAGGCGCGGATCTTCGAGACGCTCCGCCAGCTGACCATGCGAAAGAGCCGTCAGGCGCCGCTGGTCATCGTCGTCGAGGACCTGCACTGGATCGACAGCACGTCCGAGGAATTCCTCGCCTCCATCGCGGAGATTCTGACCGGGGCCCGCCTGCTCATGGTGTGCACCCATCGCGGCGGGTACCGGCCGTCGTGGATCGAGAAGTCCTACGCGACCCAGGTGGCGCTCCAGCCGCTCGCCCCGGAGGACAGCCTGCACATCGTGCGGTCGGTGCTGGGCGCGGACCAGGCAGCCGACTCTCTCTACGAGCGCATCGTGGCGAAGGCCGAGGGCAATCCGTTCTTCGTCGAGGAGCTGGCGCGGACGGTCCGAGAGCAGATCGGCGGCGCGACGCCGATGAGCGTGCCCGACACCGTCGAGGAAGTTCTCGGCGGCCGCATCGACCGGCTCGCCGCCGAGGAACGGCGGCTGCTCGAGATCGCCGCAGTCGTCGGCAAGGATGTGCCGTTCGCGGTGGTTCACGCCGTGACCGGGCTGCCGCGAGACGTGCTGGTGAGGTCGTTCGGGCGTCTCAAGGGCGCCGAGTTTCTCTACGAGACGAGCCCCGGGCCGGAGACCGAGTACACCTTCAAGCACACGCTGACTCACGAGGTCGCGTACGGACGACTTCTCGCGGAGCCGCGGCGCACCTTGCACGCGCGCATCGCGGAGGCGATCGAGCGCCTGTATCCCACGCGGCTCACCGATCACGTGGAGCGACTCGCCCACCACGCCTTCGAAGGCGAGGCGTGGGAGAAGGCGCACCGGTACCTCCATCAAGCCGGTACGAAGGCGTTCACGCGCTGCGCGCACCAGGAGGCGGCGGTCTGCTTCGATCGGGCCCTGGAGGCGCTCGGCCGGCTTCCCGAGAGCCGGGAGCGGAACGAGCGCACCGTCGATCTGCGGTTCGACCTGCGCAACACGCTCCAGCCGCTCGGTGAGTTCGGGCGCATTCTCGAATGTCTTCGCGAGGCCGAGGGGCTGGCGCGGACCCTCGGCGACCAGCGGCGTCTCGGCGAGGCCTCCGCGTACCTGACTGACTATTTCCGGCTGATGGGCGACCAGGACCGCGCGATCGAGTACGGCCATCAGGCCCTCACGATCGCGGACGCGGTCGACGAGTTCACCCTTCGCCTGCGGGCGAACACGTATCTCGGGCAAACGTATTACGCCCTCGGCGACTATCGCCGCGCGGCCGGCTTTCTCGTGCGCAACGTCGACATCCTCGACAACGAGCGGATGCTCCGGCACTACGGGTTCGCGCAGCTGCCGTCGGTCCACTCGCGCACGTGTCTGGTGTGGTGCCTGGCGGAGCTCGGCGAGTTCGAGGAGGGTGTCAGGATCGGGCGCGACGCGATCCGGATCGCTGAGTCGGTCGACCACCCGTTCACTCTCGCCACCGCGCACGCCGGTATCGGCGCGTTGTACGTCCGGCAGGGAAATATCGAGGCCGGGCTCCCGATCCTCGAGCAAGGTCTCGGGCTCTGCCGCACCTGGAAGCTCTCGCTCTGGTTCCCGCCGATCGCCTCCGCGCTGGGTATCGGCTACATGCAGTCGGGGCGTGTCGGCGACGCGGTCTCGATCCTGGAGCGAGCGGTCGAGCAGTCCGAGGGGATGCGGCTCGGAGGATGGCACTCACGCGTGCTCACGGGGCTCGGCCTGGCCTACCTGCTCGCCGGGCGCGCGAACGATGCGCTTCAGGCGATCCGTCGTGCTCTCGGCCTGGCTCGGGAGCACAAGGAGCGCGGCCACGAGGCATGGTCCTGGCGAATCCTCGGCGAGATCCCGCTGCGGTCGGAGCTCGACGTGCCCGAGGCCGAGGAGGCCCTGCACCGGGCGCTGGCCCTCGCGACCGAGCTCGAGATGCGCCCGCTCATCGCCCACGGCCGCCTCGGCCTGGGCCGATGGTACCGGCGCGCCGGACGGCCAGCGGACGCGGAGGGACACCTGCGCGCCGCCGCTGGTCTCTTCGCCGGGCTCGAGATGCGGTCCTGGGCGGCTCAGGCCGAGTCGGCGCTCGAAAGTCTACGCTGAGCGGCCGTCCGGCTTCGGCCTCGCCGTCTCGATCTGCAGATCCTTGATCCGACCGTAGCGCTTCGCGAGGCGGCGAATCTCCAGCTGGAGCGCCTCGGCGTCGTGGGGATCGAGATGCCCCACGATCCGGATGTGATCGACGCGTTCGGGCCGCTCGCGCTTGATCCTTATTTGCCGACCGTCGCCTTGAACCTCTTGGCGAGGGACCGGACGCTCTTCCTGAAGCTGGCCAACTGCTTCCTGGTCAGGTCGCTCCTGAACTTGAGCGTGATCTTCCGCGACTGACCTTTCTTCGGCGGTGACTTGAAGGGCATGTGGGTTCCTCCATGCGTTGCCGGGTTTTGGAGATGAGCGCGATCCGCGTGCGTCCACGATCTTATCGAACAACTCGTCGGCGTGGAAGACTCCCGTGGGCGTGTCCAGGTCCCTGACGCTGTAGTAGCCCTCAGCCGGGTCGTACGTCTCGCGCAGCGAGACCGGCTCGTCGAGGGCGACGCGCACGAACGTCGCCGCCAGGTTGACCCGTCCGGTCAGGTCGAAGATGTTGGTGCCCGACGGGAAGCGGCCCGCGTTGATCTCGGTGAGGCACGGAACGCCGCGCGAGCTCTCGCGCAGGTCGAAGTTGAACGTGCCCGACGCGCGCGAATCGATCGCACGAATGGCCGCGGTGCACACCGCCACGACCTCCGGCGCGAAGACCGTCTTGGCGAGCTGGGAGATCGACGACGTCCCGCTCGGGTTGCCACCGCCGCCGAAGTACGAGAGTCGCTCGCACGTCTTCACGAGGACGAGCGCGCCCGATTTCCAGATGGCCTGGCACGAGAAGTCCCGGCCGGGCAGGTACTCCGAGAGGATGAACGACGTCGCCGGGACACCGCGCATCTCGGTCCAGTACGCGATCCAGCTCCGGGCCTGCTCGGCGCGCGTCACCGGGATCGCCCCCGTCGAGCCGCTTCCGCTGCGCACGCGGCACCAGACCGGCCGCGGCAGGCGGGCGAAGATCGCGTCGAGGGCGCGCAGACTGCTCACCGGGTAGGTCGCGGGGACGGGCACGCCGTGCGCGCGCAGGGCGACGTTGAGTCGATACTTGTCCTGGCACAGGTCGACGACGGACTTGCGGGGCAGGAACAGGCGGCAGGGGAGCCTCGTGCGAGGCCGCGTGAAGGCCCGGACCTCGGCGTCGGTCGTCGGAATCAGCAGATCCACGCGCTCGCGCGCGATCACGCGCCGCAGGGCCGCGAAGTAGTCGGGATGCGCCAGCGCGGGCACGAGGTAGTTTCGATCGGCGGACGATTTCTTGAGCAGGAAGCGATCGCTGTGACAGCCGACGATCGTGAGCGAACGGTATCCGGCCCGGAGGCCGCGGCTCAAGTTGCTGGTCGCGGCGCTTCCGGCTCCCGTGAGGAGCAGGCGTCTCCTCACGGGCGGCCGACTCTCACCGCGATCTGCCGTCTGGCGAACGCGCGCCGGATGGTCTCCTCGTAGCGCCCGCGATTGAACCGCGCGTCGGCGGCGGCGATGTTCGAGGCGACTCGCGAGAACGTCACCCCGGTGCGGCGAGCCATCCGCCACGCCGCCGCCAGCAGCCGCGCGAAGTCGGCGCTCGCCTCGCGGAGCGCCTCCGCGAAACCATCGGGATTCGTCTTGAACTGCGCCTTGAACTCGCGGCGAAGGTCCGGATGACCGCTGGCGGTCGCGCGGGTCGAGCGGTCGGCGAGATCCTGGCGGATGAGCCCGCGCCGGACGAGGCGCGCCTCGTAGATCTCGACCAGGATGTCGAACGCGGCGCCCAGCAGCGGTCGGGCGTACACGTACTTGTTCCCTTTGCGCCGGGCGCCGGCGACCGCGCGCATCGTCTGGTTCTGGAAGAAGAGCCGCCCGGCTCGCCGCCGCCCGCTCCCTTCCATTCGGTACTCGCCGATCCGCGAGAGGATGTTCTTCGAGAAGAGCTTGCCCTGCGTCTGCGCGAGAACCGCATCGACCACGCGGTCGAAGTGGAGGATGGTCACGAGCGAGACGAGGTCGGCGCCGGCTTCGTCGTGCGCGCGGCGCTCGAACTCGAGTGGGCCCTTCGGCGTCGGGCCGATGACGTGCTTGAGGATGATGTGGCCCATCTCGTGGGCGATCACGTCGAGGTTCTCGCAGTACGGCTGCCGAGGGTTCCGATCGGCGAAGCCGAGCTCGATGTACCACTCGCCCGACCAGGCGTTGTCCCCGATCGCGGTCACACGCGGGATGATCTCGAGCTTGCGCTGGCCGCTCTTGCCGACGAGCGAAAGCCGCCGGCCCAGGTAATACTCCCAGATCTCGAGGACGCAGCGGACCGATGCATACGCGGTGGCGGCCGAGAAGTGTCGTGTCCCCGGTTTGAGATAGTCGAAGTCGCCGCGGTGGCTCGGCCGGACGGGGCGCTCGCGCGGCTTGCTCTTCGGGTATGGAGGCCGCCAGAGATAGTCCGCGGTCACCAGGTCGCGGTAGGGCTTCTTGCCGATCGCGTCGACCACGTACAGCCGGCCGTCCTCGGGGCCGGCTTTGATCGTCCCGGGCCTCGGCGTGACGCGAACGACGCGGGGCATCGCGAACCCGGGAACGACGCGATCCTGGGGATAGAGAAGGAACCGCGTGCCGGTTTCACTCCAGCGGAACCGGGGCGGGTTGGGCCGCACGGAACGAATCTACGGCAAACGCTGGGAGCGCGCTACTCCATCGAGTCACGCGCGCGCTACCGCGCGCGGAGCTGCACCCCGTGGCCGTCGGGATCTTCGGCCGTGAGCCCACGGCGAAAGCCGAGCGGCGAGTCGGCGATCGAAACGAAGACCGGGCGAGCGGCAGGACCGGAGGACGCCCCGAGCTTTGCCGCGGCGGTCTCGGCGTCGCGAGTCACGAGCAGCGTGTGCCAGCGGACGAGATCGTTGCCCCTGGTGTCCCGAGGATACGGCCGCCCGTCGCGTGGGTTGAGATATTCGAGGAGCTCGATGGCCGGGCCCTCGGCGGCGCGGAGCGTGGTGATCCGGAGCCGGGCGCTCGGGACGTCGTTCAGGCGTTCCTGCTCCGGCCCGTAGTTCTCGCCACCGCCCACGATCCGCAGCCCGAGCGTGTCCCGATAGAACCGCAGGCTCCGCTCCGTGTCCTCCACGACGATCGCCGTGTGATCGATGCCGAGGAAGACGCTCTCGCTCGGCCGCTGCCAGCGCGCGTCACCCTTGCCGGGAGGGAACTGGAGAATCTCGAGCGCATGGCCGTCCGGGTCCTTGAAGGAGAACGCGCGTATGCCGCTGGCGTTCGGATTCCAGTCCGGGAGTCGCTGGGGCTCGGGCGAGGTCTGGGCGACGTTGTGGCGGCGCAGCCAGAGATACGCCTGGTCCATGTCATTGACGGCGATCGCGATGTGCTGGAACCCGCGGTCGTTGCTCCGCGCGTTGGCAGGCAGCGTGCGCCCCTTCGGGGCGAGGTACTCGAGCAGCTCGATTCGCTCGGTGCCGAGCCGCATCGTGACGATCCGGACCCGCGCCCCGGCCACCCCGAGCAGACGTTCGATCTCGGGCGCGGACGCCTGGACGTCCGACACCTTTTCAAAGAACAGCACGGTCGAGTAGAAGGCGACCGACCGCTCCATGTCCGCGACCGTGATCGCCACGCCGTGCACGGCCCGCGTCGGCGCCGGATCGACCGTCGATCCCGCACGCGAAGGGGACATGTGAACCGCCAGCGCCACCCCGAGCGCGACGACCAGGAGCGCCGGCGCCAGCCGCAGCCGCGCACTCATCGGGCGGTCAAGGGCAGTTCCGGTGTCGATGTCGTCAGCTCCACGACGTCAGGCCGCGCGCCGCTCTAGCGGCCCTTCCGCATGACCCGGCTTGACGACCAGGTCGTAGTCGAAAGGCATACGCCGCGCGACGTCGCGCCACACCGCATCGGTCAGGTCCTCGTAGCCCGCCGGCGTGCGAAGGACGATCCGTCCAGGATGCCAGAGAGTCTTCGGGACGACCTCGACGGCCAGAAGGGACTCGCCGTGAAGCCGTCGATTGATCGTGCTGCGGATGTCGGCGCGCAAGACGTCGGCGCGGTCGCGCCGCCGGTCCGCGCGGATCCGCCAGACCAGTGGGACCGCTACCAGGAAGACCAACAGGGTGATCGAGATCGCAGTTGCGAGCATGTTCATCGCCTCCGGGCATTGCGACGACCGAACGGCCCCTCGAGATTCTTTGAATCTTTCGCGCCGCCCGCGGCATCTAATTTAATCGGAGTAGTCTGCGGATGCGCTGAGTTGGTCGCGTGCCGCGCTGTTCGCCTTAGCGGTATCCTTGTGGACGGGGTGCTACGCGCGGATCATGGCGACCAACGATTCCCTCGCGGCGCTGGCGACGCACGCCCTGGGCTTCGTCAAGGCCGGCGACGTGGTGGGCCTCGGCTCGGGCCGTGCGGCCGAAGCGTTCGTCCACGCCCTGGCCTCGCGCGTGCGAGACGGGCTCAGGATCCGCGGCGTGCCGACGTCCGAGGCGACCGAGCGGCTCGCCCGCGAGCTCGGCATCGACCTCGTCGGTCTCGAAGCCGAGATCGCGCTGACCGTCGACGGCGCTGACGAAGTCGACGGCCAGCTGAACCTCATCAAGGGCCACGGCGGTGCCCTCGTGCGAGAGCGGATCGTCGCTGCGGCGTCGCGGCGGCAAATCATCTTGGTCACAGCCGACAAGCTGGTCGAGTCGCTCGGCGCTCGCGGCCCGCTTCCCGTCGAGGTTCTGCCGTTCGCGGTCCCGCTCTGCCGGCGGCGCCTGGAGGACCTCGGGCTGAAGCCGACCTTGCGGATGCAGGACGAGCGGCCGTTCGTGACGGACAACTTCAATGTGATCTTGGACTGCGCCACCGGCCCGATCGAGGACCCGCCGCGTCTCGAGCAGGCGATCCGCGCGATTCCCGGCGTCATCGACACGGGCCTCTTCCTCGGCACCGCCGACCTCGTGGTCGTCGCCGACGGCGACGTCGTTCGTGAGCTCCCGAGGAAGTCGCGATGACGGGCGAGACCTCGTTGAGCCTGCCGCGCGCCCTCGACCTCGCGGTGCGTGACGAGCTCGACGCCTGGCGCGCCGGCGACAAGGTGAAGCGCCTCTGGTCGCGGGACGCGAGCCTGTGGACGGGGACCGATGAAGCGAGCTGGCTCGGATGGCTCGGCGTCGCCGGCGAGCAGCTCGGGCGCGCGAGCGCGCTCCGTGACCTGGCCGCCGACGCCCGCGCCGCAGGCTTCACTCACGCGCTGGTGCTCGGCATGGGAGGCTCGAGCCTCTGCCCCGAAGTCCTGAAGATGACCTTCGGCCGGATCCCGGGCTCCCCCGAGCTCTTCGTCCTCGACTCGACTGACCCCGCTCAGATCCGGGCGACCGAGCGGCGAATCGACGTCGCGAACACGCTGTTCATCGTCTCGAGCAAGTCGGGAACCACGCTCGAGCCCAATATCTTCATGCAGTACTTCCTCGACCGCGCCAGGCGGCTCGTCGGCGCCGATCGCGCCGGCACGCGCTTCGTCGCGATCACCGACCCGGGCTCCAAGCTGGACCAGGTCGCGGCCGCCGAGCGGTTTCGCCGCGTCCTCGCCGGCGTGCCGTCGATCGGCGGGCGCTACTCGGCGCTCTCCGACTTCGGCATGGCGCCGGCCGCGATCATGGGGCTCGACGTCGGCCGATTCCTCGGCCACGCCGTCGCGATGACCGAGCGATGCGGCGCGTCGGTCCCGCCCGCAGAAAACCCCGGCGTGCTGCTAGGGGCCGTCCTGGGGGTGCTCGCCCGGCGAGGACGCGACAAGGTGACCGTGACGGCCTCGCCGGGCATCGCCGGTCTCGGCGTCTGGCTCGAGCAGCTGCTCGCGGAGTCCGCCGGCAAGGTCGGGAAGGGCCTCATCCCCGTGGATCGCGAGCCGCTCGGCCCGCCCGCCGTGTACGGCGACGACCGCCAGTTCGTCTACGTTCGCCTGACCTCGGCGGCCGATCCGGCTCAGGACGATGCGGTGGCGGCGCTCGAGCGCGCCGGCCAGCCCGTCGTGCGGATCGGCGTTGGCGATCCCTACGAGCTCGGCGCCGAGTTCTTCCGCTGGGAGATCGCGACGGCCGTCGCGGGCTCGATCCTCGGCGTCAATCCGTTCGATCAGCCCGACGTCGAGGCGAGCAAGGTCGCGACGCGCGCGTTGACCGAGCGCTACGAGACGACCGGAGCCTTGCCAGCGGAGACGCCGCTGCGCCCCAGCGATCCCGCGTTCGCCGCGAACGTCGGTGCCCACCTGCGAACGATCAAGCCCGGAGACTACGTCGCGCTCCTTGCCTACGTGGCGATGAACGAGGTGCACGAGGCCGAGCTTCAGGCGGCGCGCGTCTCGGTGCGAGACAGGCTCCAGGTCGCGACGTGTGTCGAGTTCGGGCCTCGCTATCTCCATTCAACCGGGCAGGCCTACAAGGGCGGGCCGAACTCCGGCGTGTTCGTGCTCATCACGTGCGACGACGCGGACGACCTGCCGGTGCCCGGCCGGCGATACTCCTTCGGTGTCGTGAAGTCGGCTCAGGCTCTCGGTGATCTTCAAGTTCTTCGCGAGCGCGGGCGCCGGGCGCTGCGCGTGCATCTCGGAAGCGACGTGAAAGCGGGCCTGGCGCTGCTGCGCCGCGCCATCGAGGCGCGCATATAAGGGTGGTGCGCGCTGCAGGCCGTCGCGGGGCTGGGGCCCCGCCGGCCGAGGCGCGCATATAAGGGTGGTGCGCGTTGCAGGCCGTCGCGGGGCTGGGGCCCCGCCGGCCGAGGCGCGCTTCTCAAGAGATCGCCTATCAACAGGAGGGCCGCATGCAGCTCGGGATGGTAGGGCTGGGCCGGATGGGCGCCAACATGGCGCGCCGCCTGATTCGCGGCGGTCACGAGATCGTCGGCTACGCCTCCGACCCGGCCGGGGTCAAGGCGATCGGAAGCGACGGCGGGACCGGCACGACCACGCTCGACGATTTCGTCCGCGCGCTACGGCCGCCACGCGTCGCCTGGGTCATGGTGCCGGCCGGCGCGGCCACGGAGCAAGTCGTGACGGACCTGGCCAAACGGATGGCGCCGGGGGACACGATCGTCGACGGCGGCAACTCGTTCTACAAGGACGACGTGCGCCGGATGAAGATGCTTCGCCCGCAGCAGATCCACTACGTCGACGTCGGCACGAGCGGCGGCGTCTGGGGTCTCGAGCGCGGCTACTGCCTGATGATCGGCGGCGAGCGCGACGTGGTCGAGCGGCTCGCGCCGATCTTCAAGACGCTCGCGCCCGGGGTGGGAAGCATTCCGCGCACCCCCGGACGCGAGGCGCTGAGCGGCACGGCCGAGCAAGGCTATCTCTACTGCGGTCCCTCGGGTGCCGGTCACTTCGTGAAGATGATCCACAACGGCATCGAGTACGGGCTGATGCAGGCGTACGCCGAAGGACTGGACATCCTGAAAAATGCGAGCGCGAAAGCCCTCGAGCCGGACCTGAGATACGAGCTGAATATCCCGGATATCACGGAGCTGTGGCGTCGCGGGTCCGTGGTGAGCTCGTGGCTCCTGGACTTGACCGCTCAGGCGCTCGTCGAGAATCCGTCCCTGTCGAGCTACACGGGTGTGGTCGCCGACTCGGGCGAGGGCCGGTGGACGGTCATGGCAGCCGTCGAGGAGGGCGTGCCGGCCGACGTCCTCTCGGCTTCTCTCTATGCGCGCTTCCGCTCGCGCCAGGACCACACCTTCGCCGAGAAGGTGCTCTCGGCCATGCGGCAGAAGTTCGGCGGCCACGTCGAGCAGCCGGCCGGGTGATTCTCGCGGGCGACGTCGGCGGCACGAAGACGGCGCTGGCGCTCTTCGAAGTGCGACGCCGCGCGCTGGCGGTTGTCCGCGAGGCGGTTCTACCGAGCCAGGGCTACGCCGCTCTCACCGATGCGATCCGACAGTTTCTTCTGGAGGGCCGCCCGGCGTCGATCGACGCGGCGTGCGTCGGTGTCGCCGGGCCGGTGATCGACGGCCGCTGCACCGCGACGAATCTTCCCTGGGTGGTCGACGAAGCCTCGCTGGCCGCATGCGTCTCCACCACGCGAGTGAAGCTCGTCAACGATCTCGAGGCAACGGGCCACGGCGTGCTCGGGCTCAAGCCGTCGGCGCTCGCGACGCTCCAGGCCGGCGAGCCGCGCCAGGCGACGATGGCGCTGATCGCGGCGGGCACCGGCCTCGGCGAAGTCCTGCTCGTCTGGGACGGCCGGCGGTACCGCGTGGTCAGCTCGGAGGGCGGCCACACCGATTTCGCGCCGCGCAACGAGCTCGAGATCGAGCTCTTCCGGTTTCTGCGCAAGGAGTTCGGACGCGTCAGCTACGAGCGCGTCGTCTCGGGGCCCGGGCTCTACCACATCTACCGGTTCCTCCAGGCGAGCGGCGGTGGGCCGGAGGCCGAGTGGCTCCGCGCGCGCATGGAGACCGGCGACCCGAGCGCCGTGGTTGCCGAGGCCGCCCTCGACGGCCGCGACCCGAGGGCCGTCCAGGCGCTCGACGTGTTCGTGTCGATCTACGGCGCGGAGGCCGGCAATCTCGCGCTCAAGGCGCTCGCGGTCGGGGGCGTCTTCATCGGCGGCGGGATTGCGCCCAAGATCCGGGCCAAATTCGAAGACGGCACCTTCCTGAACGGCTTTCACGACAAGGGACGGCTCAGCGGCATGATGGCTTCAATTCCCGTTCACCTGGTCCTCGAGCCCCGGGCGGCCCTTCTCGGAGCGGCCGCCATCGCCAGATCGCTGTTGTCCGGCCCTGCGCCGAAGCTTCGTGCGGGCCAGAGTGCCCCCTAGCTCCGGCGCTCCCCCTGATCGCGGGTCCCAAGCCTTGACACGAAAAACCATGACCAGGGAAGAGCTGAGGCTGCGGGAAGCTCAGGAGCGGAAGGCCTACTGGAAGCGGTGGGGTTCCTACCTGGCCGAGCGCCAGTGGGGCACGGTCCGCGAGGACTACAGTCCCCACGGGACAGCCTGGGACTACTTCCCCCACGACCACGCCCGCTCACGGGCCTACCGCTGGGGCGAGGACGGAATCGCCGGCATCTGCGACAACCACGGCCGGCTCTGCCTGGCCCTGGCCTTCTGGAACGGGCGGGATCCCATCCTGAAGGAGCGGCTCTTCGGGCTCGCTGGCAGCGAGGGCAACCACGGCGAGGACGTGAAGGAGTACTACTTCTATCTCGACTCGACGCCGACCCACTCGTACATGAAATACCTCTACAAGTACCCGCAGGCGGCGTTTCCCTATGACGCGCTCGTGGCGGAGAACCGGCGGCGCGACCGCCGCGCGCCGGAGTACGAGCTGATCGACACCGGCGTCTTCGACGACGACCGCTACTTCGACGTCGTCGTCGAGTACGCCAAGGCGGCGCCCGACGACGTCCTCGTTCGCATCACCGCGACGAATCGCGGCCCCGAGGCGGCCGAGCTCCACCTGCTGCCGACCCTCTGGTATCGCAACACGTGGTCGTGGGACCTCGCGTCGCCCGAGCGCCCGACGTTGCGCGCCGGCGCGGCTGGCGGCCACGCGACGATCGAGGCCGAGCACGACTCGCTCGGCGCGCGGTGGCTCTATTGCGAGGGCGTGCCAGAGCTTCTGTTCACCGAGAACGACACGAACGTCGAGCGGCTCTACGGGCGGCCGAACGCCACGCCGTACGTCAAGGACTCGATCAACGACTACGTGGTCGGGGGGAAGCGGCAGGCGCTCAATCCCGAGCAGCGCGGAACGAAGGCCGCCGCGCACTATCGCCTGACGGTCGCGCCCGGGCAACGCGTCGTCACGCGGCTGCGGCTGGTCAACACGCCGCTTCCGGCCGGGCCGTTCGGCGAGGATTTCGACCTCGTCTTCGCTCACCGCGTCCGGGAGGCCGACGAGTTCTACGACACGGTCATCCCGCGGCGACTCTCGGACGACGGCAAGCGCGTGATGCGCCAGGCACTCGCCGGGCTCCTCTGGTCCAAGCAGTTCTATCACTACGACGTTCGACGCTGGCTCGAGGGCGATCCCGCCTGCCCGCCTCCACCGGCGGAGCGTCGAAAGGGACGGAATCACGAGTGGCGGCATCTCTACAACGAAGACGTGATCTCGATGCCGGACAAGTGGGAGTATCCGTGGTACGCGGCGTGGGATCTGGCGTTCCACATGATTCCGTTCGCGCTCATCGATCCCGACTTCGCGAAGGCGCAGCTCGTCCTGTTCTTGCGCGAGTGGTACATGCACCCGAACGGGCAGATCCCCGCCTACGAGTGGGGCTTCGGCGAGGTGAACCCGCCCGTCCACGCGTGGGCCGCGCTCCGGGTGCACCGGATCGAGCGGCGTCTGCGCGGCAAGGGCGACCGCGTGTTCCTCGAGAAGATCTTCCACAAGCTCCTGCTGAACTTCACCTGGTGGGTGAACCGGAAGGATACCGAGGGCAAGAACGTCTTCCAGGGCGGCTTCCTCGGCCTCGACAACATCGGTGTCTTCGACCGATCGGCTCCGCTGCCGACCGGGGATCACATCGAGCAATCCGACGGCACCTCATGGATGGGGATGTACTGCCTGAACATGCTGGCGATCGCCCTCGAGCTGGCCAAGCAGGATCCGGCCTACGAGGACGTCGCCTCGAAATTCTTCGAGCACTTCGTCTACATCGCCCACGCGACCCGGAACCTCGGGGAAGAAGGCATCAATCTCTGGGACGACGCCGACGGCTTCTACTATGACGTGCTCCACACCGACGGCGCGGCCTACCCGCTGAAGGTGCGCTCGATGGTCGGGCTCGTGCCGCTCTTCGCGGTCGAGACGCTCGAGCCGGAGATCGTCGACAAGCTGCCGGGCTTCAAGCGCCGGATGCAGTGGTTCATCGACAACCATCCCGAGTTTCGCGAGCACGTCGAGATGGCGCCGAAGCCTGGTGTCGGGACGCGCCGGCTTCTGGCGATCGTCGCCCGCCAGCAGCTCCCGCGCGTTCTTCGCTTCATGCTGGACGAGGCGGAGTTTCTCTCGCCCTACGGCGTGCGCGCGCTCTCGCGCTATCACCGGGACCATCCGTACGTGCTGCACCTCGACGGCATCGATCACCGCGTCGACTACGAGCCCGCCGAGTCCTCGAGCAGTCTCTTCGGCGGCAACTCGAACTGGCGCGGGCCCGTCTGGTTCCCGATGAATTACCTCCTGATCGAGTCGCTCCAGAAGTTCCACTACTTCTACGGCGACACCCTGAAGGTGCCGTTTCCGACGGGCTCGACGACCGCGCTCAACCTCTGGCAGGTCGCCACCGAGCTGTCACGGCGCCTGACGCGCATCTTCCTGCGCGGCGCGGACGGCCGGCGTCCGGTCTACGGCGGCACCGAGAAGTTTCAGCGCGACCAGCACTGGCGCGACCGGCTGCTCTTCTACGAGTACTTCCACGGCGACAACGGCGCGGGCATCGGCGCCGGCCACCAGACCGGCTGGACGGGGCTCGTGGCCAAGCTTCTCCAGCAGAGCGGCGAGCGCTGACTTCCGTTCCCGGCCGTTTCGTAGTAGTCCTCGATGAGGCTTGTCGCGTCGCCTCTGCGCGGCGGGTGAAGCCGTGGCAGTGCGGCCAGCGCCGTAAGGCGGGGATGTCGGCCCTCGCGCCAGTGCTGCGGATAGCCGCCGGAGTAACGCCCGGCCGGCAGGCTGCACTCGATCTCCCGGGGACCACCGTGGTGACAGCCTCGCCGGGCCGCATCGCCTGATCGCCGCGACGACCCGCGACGACTGAAGAGAAGCGGCTGGCCCGACCGCACGCGGCCTCGAGGCCGGTGAGGTCGACGATGGGCCGGCGTCTGGAAGCGGCGTTCGTCGGCGGCGTGCCGCTCGCTTCAGGCCTGGCCCTCGAGCGCGCGCTTGAGCTGATCGAGGTGGTTGTCGTCGTGCCACGCCATCAAGGTGACGAAGTCGTTGATCGTGATGGGGCCGCGCGTGGCGTGGATCCCGGCGCGCTTCCACTGCTCCGGGGTCAGGGTGCGGAGCAGGGCGAGCGCCTCGTCGCGCCGCGCGCGGAAGGCCGCCAGCGCGAGCTGCGCGTCGTTCCGGAGATACTGCCGGTCTTCGGCCCAGCGATCGGGCGTGGTGGGATCGAACGCGAGCTTTGGATTGTCCATCGCCAGGATCATCCCGAACCGGCCGGTGAACATCTCCTCGACGTCGCGCAGGTGGCAGATCGCTTCCTTCGCCGCCCAGTTCTTGGCGTCGGGCCGGCGCGACAGCGCCGCGTCGTCGCGGCCTCGAATCGCGGCGGCGAGCTCGTCGGCGGTGCGGGAGAGTCGGCGCATCCGCTCCTCGGCCGGCAGCTTCGCGTACTCTTCCATGGTCGGCATCGTCACTCTCCCTCTGGTCTCGGGCACCAGCTGATGGAACAGGCTCGACTCGCGCTTGTAGAAGCCTTGCGTATGATACGACTCCGGCAGTCGCAGTCCCGTGTAATCCACGTGATGCCCGACCTCGTGGAGCAAGGTGCGGAGATACGAGCGAAACGCCACGACGCGCTTCTTCTTGGCCGTCCGCATCCAGAGCTGGATCTTCGGCCTGCGGCCTCGCTCCTGGGTGTAGAGGCCATGCAGCTCGCCCCAGCCTGAGTGGGGGCGCGCCGCGAGGACCTCGACCCGCACCGCGGGGAGGCCCATCGCCGCGGTGAGGCCGGCGACCAGCTCGTGGCTCGCGCGCTCGGTCGCGGCGCGCTCCTCGGTGTTGAGCGCCGCTTCGAGCGCGGCGACGTGCGGGTAGAGCGCCGTCGGGTCTTCGAGACGGATCTCGACGAGAGCGTCGCTCTGGCGGTAGACGGCCTGCTGCGAGCGCGTCAGCCGTCCGTAGTAGGCGAAGGGCGCCACTACTGCCCGGTGAAGCGCGGCTTTCTCTTTTCGAGAAACGCCTTCGCGCCCTCGAGGCGGTCCTCGGTCGTTCTCAGGAGCGTCGCCAGGTCGTTCTCGAGGCGGATGCCGTCCTCGAGGGGCAGGCCGAGCCCCTTCACGACCGCCTCCTTCGCGTAGCGGAGCGCGACCGGCGCCTTCTCGGCGAGGGTCCGCGCGAGCGCCTGCGCGGCGGACTGGACCTCGCCCGCCGGGACCACGCGCTCGACGAGCCCGATCCGCAGGGCCTCGCGCGCGTCGATGCGCGCGCCGGTCAGGATCATCTCGAGCGCCTTGCCGCGGCCGACGAGCCGGGGCAGCCGCTGCGTGCCGCCGCCGCCCGGGATGATCGCGAGGTTCACCTCGGTGAGGCCGAGCTGGGAGTCCTCGCCGGCGATCCGGATGTCGCACGCGAGCGCCAGCTCGAGCCCTCCGCCGAGCGCGAACCCGCGAATCGCGGCGATGATCGGCTGGCCGCAGCGGTCCATCGCGGCGCGGAAGTCGACGCGCCGGCGGGCGTCGCGGAACTTGACGGGCACCTGGGCCTCCACGAACTCGCGGATGTCGGCGCCGGCGGAGAACGCGCGGTCGCCCGCGCCGGTGACGACGACGACGCGCGCGTCACCGCCCCGCGCGAGCTCGCCGAAGCAGGCGGTGAGCTCCTCGCGCATGCGCTCGTTCATCGCGTTGTGGACGTTGGGCCGGTTGAGCGTGATCGTTGCGATGCCGTCGGCCAGCTCGGAGCGAATCGCCTCGTACGTCATCGGTCCGATGTCTCCCGCTCGGCTGTGGCGCGCTCTAGGTTTTCGCCCGGCGGCACACGCCGCGCGCGACGAGCCCGGTGATGTCCTCGTCGGTGTAGCCGAGCTCGCGGAGTACGGCGTCGGTGTGCTGGCCCAACGTCGGCGGCGGGCCCGGGTCTTGCGTGGGCGTGCCGCGAAAGGCGATCGGCTGGCCCATCAGTCGCAGGCGCCCGACTTCGGGATGATCGTACTCGTGGACCATGTCGTTGTGCTGCACCGACGGGTGCTGCATGAACTCCATCACGGTCTGGACCGGTGCCGCCGGGATGTCGTGCTTCGCGAGCAGGTCGAGCCAGTAGTCGCGCGCCCTCGACCGGAACTTGGCCTCGACGAGCGGCAGGAGCGCCTGGTTGTTCTCGAGCCGCGCGAGCCACGAGGCAAAGCGCGGATCGTCGGCCAGGTGCTCGAGCTCGAGCGCCTTGCAGAGCTTCACCCAGAACGCCTGGTTGCCGACCGCGAGGAAGAACCAGGCGTCGTCGCCCGCCTGATAGAGGCGATAGGTCGGGTTGTCGCGGATCAAGGTCGGCTTCGTCGGATAGTCGATGGCCACACCCGCCTGGAGCGCCAGCGCCCCGCGCAAGAGCGAGGTCTCCACGCGCTGGCCGCGCCCCGTCCGCTCGCGCGCGAAGAGCGCCGAGAGAATTCCCTGAGTCGCAAGCGCGGCCGTGTAGTAATCGGTCGGCGCGGTCCGGAGGTACACTGGCGGCCCCCCGAAGCCCTGCAACGTCATCAGGCCGCCCAGCGCCTGAAAGATCGGATCGAAGCCCGGCCGGTCGGAGTCCGGGCCGCTCGAGCCGAACGCCGTGACCGAGGAGTAGATCAGGCGTGGGTTGATCGCGCTCAATCGCTCATAGCCGACGCCCAGACGCTCGGCGACGCCCGGCCGCATGTTCTCCATGACCACGTCGGCGCGCGCGGCGAGCCTCTCGACGATCTCGCGGCCTTCCGGTGTCTTGAGATTCACGGCGAGCGAGCGCTTGCCGCGATTCCAGCCGAAGAAGCCGGGCAGCTCGCGGAACGAGTCACCCTCGAGGGCCTCGACCTTGATGACCGCCGCCCCGAGGTCGGCCAGCTGCATCGCGGCGTAGGAGCCGGCGATGTAGCTCGTCAGATCGACGACCTGGACACCGTCGAGCGGCGGCGGGGGCGTGGACACGGGGCGGTTGTCGCTCCAGCTACCTCGTGGCGCGCCGGACGATCTGCTCGCGGTGGTAGTCGACGTCGCCGTACATCGACTCGAGCGCCTTGGCGCGCTTGAAGTAGATGTGCAGGTCGTACTCCCACGTGAAGCCGATACCGCCGTGCACCTGGATCGCCTCGCCGCAGACCTTTCGAGACGCGTCGGCGACGTACGCCTTGGCGACCGAGGCCGCGACCTCGTGATCCTCCGCCTTCGCGTCGAGCGCCCACGCCGCGTAGTACACGGCCGAGTGTGAGTTCTCGACCTCGAGGAGCATCTCGGAGCACTTGTGGCGGATCGCCTGGAAGGAGCCGATCGGCTGGCCGAACTGCTCGCGCACCTTGGCGTAACCGACCGCCATGTCCAGGCAGCGGCGCGCGGCGCCCAGCATCTCCGCCGCGGCGCCGACCGCGCCCCGGCGGAGGAGGTCCGTGATCAGCGATGCGGCCTGGCCGGGCGCGCCGAGCACGGCATCGCCGGCCACCGGCACCTTGTCCAACTCGAGATGGACCCAGCGCGTCGCCAGATCCATGCCCTGGACGGGCGAGAGCTTGAGCCCCGCCGCCGAGGGATCGACCAGGAACAGGGACGGGCCTTCGGGCACGCGCGCCGGGATCAGCAGCACGTTCGCCACGTGGGCCCACGGCACGAAGCGCTTCGTCCCCGAGAGGGTCCAGCCCCTGGACGACTTCTCCGCCCGTGTCGTCACCGCCGCCGGATCCCAGTCGAGATCGTTGTCGAGGAACGCCAGGGTCGCGCGCGCGTCGCCGGTCGCGATCGCCGAGAGCCAGCGCTTCCTCTGCGTGTCGGTGCCGGCCGCCTCGATGGCGGCGGCGGACAGGACGGTCGGCCAGTACGGGCCGGGATAGGCGGCGCGGCCGAGCTCCTCGAGCAGGATCGCGGTCTCGACCATGCCGAGGCCGCTGCCGCCGTACGCCTCGGGCAGGGAGAGGCCGTGCCAGCCGAGCTGCGCCATCTCCTTCCACATCGACTCGCTCTCGCCGCGCGGATCGTCCCACAGGAGGCGAACCGTCGCCGGCTTGCAGTGCTCGTCGAGGAACGCGCGAGCCGAGTTTTTCAACAGTTGCTGGTCGGAGCTGAATGAAAAGTCCATGGCGTCAGGCCTTCAGGCGGTCGGCGCGCACTTCCTTCGGCAGGCCGAGCACGCGCTCTCCGATGATGTTCTTCTGGATCTCGGACGAGCCCGAGTAGATCGTGCCCGCGCGCGACCAGAGGAACGCGGTCGCGAAGGTGCCGGGCTCGCCGGAGGAGGTATCGACCTCCTCGAACTCCTCGCGCGCGACCATGAGCTGGCCGAACGGGCCGAGGATCTCGAGCGCGAGCTCGTAGTAGCGCTTCTCGAACTCGGTATACGAAAGCTTCGTGATCGACGAGGCGGCGCCCGGCGCATCGCCCTTTTGCAGGGCCGAGAGCACGCGCAGCGCGGCGTAGCGCTGCACCTCGAGATCGGCGTAGATGCGCCCCATCCGCGCGCGCACCGCCGGGTCCTCGATCAGCGGCCGGCCGCCGCGCTTGAGCTCCTTCGTGGCCTTCACCAGCTGGTTGAACGCGGTGACATACCGCGTGACGCGCCCGAGCGCGTTCCCACCGCGCTCGAAGCCGAGCGTGGTCTGCGCGATCGCCCAGCCCTCGTTGATGTTGCCGATCAGGTCCGACTTCTCGGCGCGCGCGTTCGTCATGAAGACCTCGGAGAAGAGCGAGCTGCCCGTGATCTGCTTGAGCGGCCGCACCTCGACGCCGGGCTGGCGCATGTTGAGGAGCACGCACGAGATACCGCGGTGCTTGGCCACCTTCGGATCGGTGCGAGCGAGTAGGATGCCCCAGTCGGCGATCGGGCCGCTCGAGGTCCAGATCTTCTGGCCGTTGACGACGAAGTGCTCGCCCTGGTCCTCGGCCCGCGTCTTGAGACTCGCGAGGTCCGATCCGGCGTTCGGCTCGGAGTAGAGCTGGCACCAGATCTCCTCGGCGGTCAGCATCTTCTTCAGATAGCGCTGCTTCTGCGCCTCGGTGCCGTGGACGATGATCGTCGGGCCGATGAACCCGATGCCGAGACCGTTGATGGCCGGCGGTGCGCTCACGCGCGCCATCTCGTCCTGCACGATCGCCTGCTGCATCGGCGTGGCGCCCCAGCCCCCGTACTCATTGGGCCACAGCATCCCGACGTAGCCCGCTTCGTAGAGCTTCCGATGCCACGCCTTGCGCTCGTCGAGCGTCTTGAGATCCTGCTTGGGAACATTGGCCTCGAGCCAGCGGCGCGTCGAGGCGCGGAATTCGCGGTCTTCAGGCGAGTAGTTCAGGTCCATCGGGTCGGCCTCCGCAGTGCGCGCCGCAGGCCGTCGCGGGGCTGGGGCCCCGCCGGCCGAGGCGCGGCTATGACGAATGCACGTTTCTAGCACGCCGGCCAGCACGAATCAACGCGCGGGGGCCGGCAGCCGGTAGATCGCGGTGTGGAGCACGTGGGCGATCGGGCGGCGCTCGCCGGCGACCAGGACCAGGTCCGCCTCCACGAACTCGCGGCCCTTCTTCTCGAAGAGCGAGCGCACCTTGCCGCGGGTCGACAACGTCTCGCCGACCTTCGCGCCGCCGAGGTGGCGCACGACGCTTCCGGCGTGGATCCACGGGCTCATGCGGACGTTCTGCGAGAGCGCCTTGTTGGCCTGGTCGAGGAAGAACCCGGGATGGACCCAGCCGCGCGCGCCGCGATAGATCGAGAGACCGTCGCTGACGCGCTCGAGATATTCGGCGGCGCGCTCGTCGTCGTACGGATTGATGGGCGTGCCGAGCGCGCTGAGGCCGGCGAGGTGGTCGCGCGTCGCGAGCGGGCGGTCGGCCGGTAGCGGCGCCGCCGGGTACCGGGCCAGGTTCACCGGGACCGGCGAGCCGGCCGGCAGGGTGGCGATCAACGTCGCGCACTCGCCGCCGACGGCGGTCGTTGCCGTGACCGTCGCGGTGAGACCCTTGCGGTCGCGCGAGGTCACCACACCGGCCAGCCGAACCTCTTCGCCGTCGTGGATGGGCTTGCGGAATCGGGCGTTCGCGGTCCCGCGCTCGAGCCAGGCGGCGCCGAACGCCTCGACCAGCGGATGGGTCAGGTACGCGTAGACGGTCACGCCGGGCACGAGCGCGCCGCGAAAGCCGTACTGACGCGCGATCTGCTCGTCGTGGATCTTGTTCTCGGAGCTCGAGGACGTGTTGCGAGCCTTGACGTGATACTCGGGCAGGCGCTCCTGGCTATCCGTATCGGCCTCCTTCGTCGACGGCACGGCCGCCGCCCCAGGTCCGGCAAGTATATAATCAACGCGGTCATGTCGCGCGGGCTCCTCATCCCCTTGGTCGTAATCGCCCTACTGGTCATCGGCGTCGGCGCGTGGGCAGTCTCGATCAACAACCAGCTGGTCGTCCTCGACCAGAACGTCGGCGAGAAGTGGGCGCAGGTGCAGAACGTCTATCAGCGCCGCGCCGACCTCATTCCGAATCTCGTCGAGACGGTGAAGGGCTTTGCGGCGCAGGAGCGCACGGTGCTGGAGGAGGTCACGCGCGCGCGGGCGAGCGCCTCCTCGATCCAGCTCACGCCCGAGGCGCTCAACGACCCCAAGGCGCTCGAGCGGTTCCAGGCCGCGCAGAACCAGCTCTCGGGCGCGCTCTCGCGGCTGCTGGTCACGGTCGAACGCTACCCCGAGCTCAAGTCGAACCAGAACTTCCTGGCGCTGCAGAGCCAGCTCGAAGGCACCGAGAACCGGATCACCGTCGAGCGCCGTAACTTCAATCAGGCGGTCCGCGACTACAACACGCGCCTGCGGCTCTTCCCGGGCTCGGCGGTCGCGCGCTTCTCGGGCTATCAACCCAAGGCGTTCTTCGAGGCGGCGCCCGACGCGGCGACCGTCCCCAAGGTGAAGTTCTAGTCTGCTTCTCGCCGCTGTCCTCGCCGTCGCCCTCGTCCTGCCGCCAGCGCCGACCGCCCGGCTGAACGACTACGCCGGTCTTCTGACGCCGGCCGAGCGCGAGCGGATCGAGGCCCTCCTGACCGAGCGCGAGCGGACCACCGGAACCCAGATGGCGATCGCCGTGTTCAAGTCGCTCGACGGCGAGAGCCTGGAGGACGTCGCGAACCGGCTCTTCCAGCAATGGCGTCTCGGCCAGAAGAAGCTCGACAACGGCGTGCTACTCGTCGTGTTCGTCGAGGATCGAAAGCTTCGCCTCGAGGTCGGGTACGGGCTCGAAGGGGTGCTGCCCGACGCCGAGGCCGCGCAGATCATCCGCGGCGCGATCGCGCCGCGCTTTCGAGAGCAGCGTTACGCGGCGGGGCTCGAGGCCGCCACGATCGCCGCCTACGAGCGCATCAAGCCGGGCTCGACGCCGCCCGAGGAGCTGAAGCGGTGGGCGCCGCAACGGCGGCGGGACAACACGAGCCCGAATCTCTACCTGCTCATTCTTCTCGCGTTCGTCGCGCTGACCGTCGGCGGGCTGGCGTGGGAAGCCTCGCACCAGCGCGGCTACACCGCGGGTCGGCGAGGCTGGACATCGTCGGGGGGCGGCTGGTATGGCGGAGGACGGGGCGGCGGCGGCTACTCGGGCGGCGGCGGCTTTTCCGATGGTGGTGGCTTCTCGGGTGGCGGGGGGAGCTCCGGTGGCGGCGGTGCGAGCGGGAGCTGGTAATGGCGAAGCATCCGAGCTGGACCCGGCAGTTTCTGAGCGAGGCGGACTTCGACGCGATCACGCGCGCGATCAAGACCGCCGAGTCGCGGACCTCCGCGGAGATCCGGGTGCATCTCGAGCGCCGCGTGCCGCGGCGGCTCATGCTCGGCCGCGCGCCGGACGTCATGACGCGAGCCCGCCACGTGTTCCGGCGCCTCGGCATGCACCGGACCGCCGAGCGCCACGGCGTGCTGGTCTACCTCGCCGTCGAGGACCGGCGTCTGGCGGTCGTCGGCGACGAGGGCATCCACGGGCGCGTCGGGGATCCGCACTGGCACCGCGTGCGCGACCTGATGCTGGAGCGGCTGCGGTCGAACGCCCCGCGCGAGGCGATCGAGCGCGCGGTCGAAGAGCTCGGTCGTGCGCTCGCCGAGCACTATCCGCGCCGGCCCGACGATCTGAACGAGCTGAGCGACGAGGTCAGCGTGTCGTGAGATGCGGCGTCGGGTGTACTGTACGGGCATGGTCGCGCGCGTCGCGATGGTTGGACTCCTCTCGACAACGCTGGTCCTGTCGGCGGCGAGCGCTCAGGAAGCTCGGTCCGGCGAGGCCCCGGCGCCTCTCGAGCTCAAGCGCGAGGCGAAGCCGGCGCGGCCGATCGCGCGCCCCGAGAGCGACCGCGGCCAGGCGAGCCGTGACGCTGCGCGCGCCGCGGCCGAGTACGAGCAGCGGCAGCGAGACGACCAGCTGGTGCGCGAGCAGACGCGCCCGGCGCTCCGGCGCCCGGATCTCGGCTACGAGGTGACCGGGGGTATCCAGCAGCGCAACCTGCGCCGATGACCCGCGACGACATTCCAACGCCTGCGCTGCTGCTCGACCTCGACCGCTTCGAGCGTAACCTCCGCCGGATGGCGGCGCACGCGCGCGCCACCGGCAAGAACCTCCGGCCTCACGCGAAGACGCATCGCTGCCCCGAGATCGCCCGCCGCCAGGTGAGCGCGGGCGCGCTCGGCGTGGCCTGCGCGAAGCTCGGCGAGGCGGAGGTGATGGCGCGGGCCGGCGTGCGTGGTCTTCTCATCACGACCGAAGTCGTCGCCCACGCCGCGATCCGGCGGCTCATGCGGCTCGTCTCGGCGGCGCCGGACACGCTCGTCGTGATCGACAATCCCGCCAACGTGGCCGATCTCGGCCGCGAGGCGTCCGCCGACGGCGTGACGGTCAACGTGCTGGTCGACGTCGACGTGGGCACCCGGCGCACCGGCATCGCCCCCGGCGAGCCGGCGCTGGCGCTGGCCCGCGCCGCGGTCGCGCAGCCGTCGCTCCGTTTTCGTGGGCTCCAGGGCTACGCGGGCCACTGCGCGCACGTCATGGGCTGGGAGGCGCGGCGCGAGGCCTCGCACGCGGCGTTGAAGCCGCTGATGGAGACGCGCGAGCTGATCGAGCGAGCCGGGCTGCCGGTCGAGATCGTCGCCGGCGGCTCGACCGGCACGTGGGACATCGACATCGAGCTGCCCGGGCTCACCGAGCTGCAGGCGGGCTCCTACTGCGTGATGGACATCGACTATCGGCGGATCGGCGCTCGGGCCGGCGCGGTGAACGGCGACTTCGAGATGGCGCTGACGGTGATCACCACCGTGGTCAGCGTGCCGACGACCGAGCGCGCGATGGTCGACGGCGGGCTCAAGGCCTTCTCGACCGACAAGCCGTTTCCGCCCGAATCGGTGGAGCGCCCGGGTGTCGAGTTCAGCTTCGCGGGCGACGAGCACGGGCGATTGACCGTGACGGATCCGTCGCGCGCGCCGCGGCTCGGCGAGCGCATCGAGTTCTTCCCGCCCCACTGCGATCCGACGATCAACCTCTACGATCGGATCTACGCGATGCGCGGCGACAAGGTCGAGGCGGTCTGGGACATCGCTGCGCGCGGCCGGAGCGATTAGCTCCATATTCGGACTGCGCGCGGGCTGGTCGGCTCAGGCGGCCGGACGATACGCGATCAGGTAGCGGTGCTCGCCCTCGAGCACGACCTCGCCGCGCTGGTTCTTCAGCGCGACGCGCAGCGTGAGGAGCCCGGCCGACCGCTTGCGCTCCAGCGCGACCACCTCGTGCTCGGGAGAGATCGTGTCGCCGATGAGCGCCGGCCCGCGGAAGCGCGTGGTCTGCTCGACGAAGGCCACGATGGAGTCCTCGATCGACGGCGCGAGGGTCGAGGCGCCGACCGCGGTGAGCGACGCGAGGAGCAGACCGTGGGCGAGTCGTCCGCCGTAGCGCGTCTTCTTTCCGTACTCTTCGTCGTAGTGGATCGGGTGGTTATCGCCCGTCATGCCCGCGAAGAACATGAAGTGCGCGTCGGTCAAGGTGCGCGACGGGCTCTTGAACCGATCGCCGACGGTGAAGTCCTCGAAGTAGCGCTGCGCCGTCACCAGGCGCTCCAGAAGACCTCGCGTGCCTCCGCGGCGTCCTGGGCTCGGAACAGCTCCACGCGCAGGCGCGCGGCGCCCGGAAAGCCGCTCGCGTACCAGGCCAGGTGTTTCTTCAGCTGAATGGCCGCCGTCCGCGGCGGCAGGAGCGCCTCGATCAGCGCGTCGTGGCGGCGGATGATCCGCGCGCGATCTTCTCGCGGCACCTGAGACCCGCGGAAGATCCACGGCGCGCCGAGCGCGCCGCGGCCGACCATGACGGCCGCGCACCGGGTGGCGGCCACCATCGCCTCGGCGTCGGCGGGGCTCTGCACGTCGCCGTTGCCGATCACCGGGATCGCGACCGCGTCGACGACGCCGGCGATGATCTCCCACGGCGCGCGGCCGCTGTACTGCTGCGAGCGTGTGCGCGGATGGACGGTGATCGCGTCGACGCCCTCGCTCTCCGCGATGCGGGCGATCTCCACGGCGTTCACCGTGCGGTCGTCCCAGCCGCCGCGGATCTTGATCGTCAAGTCGACGCCGATCGCCTTGCGCATCGTACGCAACACGACGGCCGCGCCGAGCGGATCGCGCATCAGCGCGGAGCCCTGGCCCTTCGCGACGATCTTGGCCACCGGGCAGCCCATGTTGAGATCGATCGCGTCGGCGCCGGCGGCCTCGAGCCGCCGGGCGGCCTCGGCCAGCACGTCCGGATCGGCGCCCAGGAGCTGGAGCGCGATCGGGTGCTCCTCGGGCAGGAAGCTCGCGAGCTCGGCCGTGCGCGCGCTGCCCTCGACGAGCCCGCGGGCGTCGATCTCCTCGCTGGTGAGCCGGCCGGCGCCGCATTCACGGGCGATCAGCCTGAAGGGCGTATTGGTCACCGCCGCCATCGGCGCCAGACGCAGGTCGATCATGCCGTCCAGCATCTCACGGAAGGGCCGGGGCTACTCCACGAGCGCGATGGCGCGCACCGGTGAGCCGTCCGCGCCTTCGAGCTTCAGCGGCAGCGCCATGAACCGGCAGCGCGCGGCGCCGATCTGGTCGAGGTTGGTCAGGTACTCGATCACGGTGATCCCGACCGGGAAGAAGATCGCGTGGGTCGTGTACTCCGAGCGGCCCGGACGCCGTCGCGGCTCGGCGATCGTGTCGCGGATGCAGTGGTCGGGCGGATAGTCGTAGCCGACGGCCTTGGCGCCTCTTGTGACGAGCCACTCGCAGGCGCTCGGGCCGGTCCACGGAGCGTCCTTCCAGAACTGCTCCTTGTCGACGCCCATGCGCCGGGGCCAGTCGGTGCGCAGCAGCACGATGTCGCCACGCCGCACGTGCGCGGCGTGGCGCTCGAGGTCCGCGGCCGTGACCTCGCCGTTGGCGCCGAGGTGCGTGAGATCGACCACGGCCGCGTCACCCACCCACTGATCCACCGGCATCGAAGCCATGTCGCGCCCGTCGACCAGGTAGTGGAGCGGCGCATCGACGTGCGTGTAGGCGTGGCAGCTGATCGTCAGCACCGTGCTCTGCAGCGGATGGCCGGTGGTGTGCGCGGCCACGAGCTCGGGCGCGACCTTCCAGCGAAAGTGCGGCCGGATCGGGAAGCTCAGGTCGACGAGGCGCACGACCGTCACCGCGCCGCGACGAGCACCGAGACCGGGAAGCCGTAGCGGAGCTGCCCGTTCTCGAGCCTCGGCTGGATGTCGAGCGCGTCGTCGGCGAGCGCGGCGCGGAAGATCTCGCGGATCTTCTCGTCGTCGCCGGGGTGGGGGAACGACCGCCCGATCAGCGACTCGAGCTCGCCCTCGAGCCGATACGACGTCACGCGCGGCTCGGCCAGGCCGATCGTGGCGTAGAGCTGACGGTGCTCGTCGACGGGTAGGGAGCGCACGTGCGAGGGGTCGCGCAGGCGCTCCATCCGATTGAACGCGTCGGCGCGCCTGGGCTCCGGCGTGCTGTCGACGACGACGACCCGACCGCCGGGCGCGGCGACGCGCTTCATCTCGCGCAGCACCGCCAGGGGATCGAGAAAGTGGTGGAAGGCGAAGCGCGAGGTCACGATCGAGAACGACGCATCGGGCCACGGCAGCGGGAGCACGTCGCCCTGGCGCCAGGTCACGTTCGTCAGGGCGAGCTCAGCGGCGTGAGCGCGCGCGCGCTCGAGCATGGCCGGCGTGATGTCGATGCCGGTCGCATGGCGAACGACGCGCGCGAACGCGGCGACGACGAGGCCGGGCCCGCACGCCACGTCCAGCACGGTGTCCTCGGGGCCGGCGCCGCTGCACTCGACGATCAGCCGTAGCGCCGCCTCGTCGCGGATGCCCGGCGCGGTGGCGAATGGGGTCGCCTGGCGCGTGAACTGGTCGAGGATCTCGTGCTGGTGCTCAGAGGGTCTGCTTGTAGGCATGACCGCCTTTCATGATCAGCTTCAGGTTCTCCTGCGTCTGGAACACCCGAAGATTCCGGAGCGGGTCGCCGGCGACGACGATCAGGTCCGCGTACTTGCCCGGCTCGACGGTGCCGATCCGGTCCGACATGCGGAAGAGCGCGGCGTTGACCTGGGTGGCCGACAGCAGCACCTCCATCGGCTTCATCACCTGCGCCTTCAGCTCGAACTCGACCGCCCGCTGCACCATCATGTCGCCCAGGAGATCGGAGCCGGAGCCGATCTGACAACCGGCCCGGTAGGCGTAGGTCAGGCCCTGGACGGATTGCTCGCGCGCCAGATTGATCTTCTGGATCTGGTGATCGCCGATGCCGTAGCGCTTGCCCTCGCGGTAGATCATCTCGTAGGTGATCATCGTCGGCACCAGGAACGCGCCCGCGTCCTTGATCGCCTTCGCGGCGGCCTCGCGGATGAGGTTGCCGTGCTCGATCGAGCGCACGCCCGCCTCGATCGCGTTGCGCACCGCGGTGTCCGAATAGGCGTGGGCCAGGACGTATTTGCCGACGGCGCGCGCTTCCTCGGCGGCCGCGCGCATCTCGCCGATCGTGAATTGCGTCGTATCGAGCTCGTCGGCCGGCGACATCGCGCCGCCGGAGGCCATGATCTTGATCTGGTCGACGTCGCGCCGCAGCTGCTCGCGAACCGCCTTGCGCACCTCGGCCTCGCCGTCGGCGATCGAGCCGATCATGCCGATGCAGCAATCGATCGGCGCGACCCACTCCGAGCGCCGGCGCTTGTCGCCGTGGCCCCCGGTTTGAGAAATGTAGTTGCCCGACACGAGCATCCGCGGCCCGGGGTAGATTCCCTCGTTGATAGCTTCGCGGAATCCGTAGTCGGCGCCGCCGGCGTCGCGCACCGTCGTGAACCCCTGCATGAGGCACTCTTCGGCCCGGCGGAGCGCCTTCGCGGCCAGGAGGCTCGGCGGCAGATAGCGATGCTGGTCGGTGATGTTGCCCTCGACCGCGCAGATGTGCACGTGGGCGTCGGTGAGCCCGGGCATCAAGGTCGCGCCCCGGCAGTCGAGGGTCGTCACGGGCCCGGGGAGCGGGCCGACCTTTCCCTTCGGCAGGACGTCCTTGATGCGCTCGTCCTCGACGACGACCGCGGCACCCGGCATCGGCTCCGCGCCCGTGCAGTCGATCAGAACCGCGTTCGTGAACACCGTCAGGCTCATCAGTTGAGCTCGTCCAGGGTGAGCCGGAAGCTCGGGACGAACGTGTCCAGGAAATAGCGCACCTCCGGAAGGTCGAGCCCCTCGACGCTCGCCCGCAGACTCTTCTCCGCCTGCGCGAACTCCGGGTTGCCCGCCCCGGTCTCCTCGAGGCACTTGAGGTACGCGCAAAGCTTGTCGGCCGCTCGCACCAGCATGCGATGCGTGTGATCGCGCGGGTCGGGTCGGAAGAACGGCTCGTAGCCCGGCTTCAGCGGATCCGGGATCAGTCCGAAGAGCTTCTCCTTCGACGCCGCCTCGAGCGCGTGGTAGGCGCGATGGATCTCGGGGTTGAACTCCTTGACCGGCGACGGAAGATCGCCGGTCAACACCTCGCTCGTGTCGTGGTAGAGCGCCAGGGTCGCCGCGCGCTCGGGGCTCAGGTCGCCGCCGAAGAGCCGGTTGCGGATGATCGCGAGGGCGTGGGCGATCTGCGCCACGCGCAGGCTGTGCTCCTGGATGTTCTCGGGATACGTGCTGTGCATGAGGCCCCAGCGGCGGATGAACTTCATCCGCGAGAGATACGCGAAGAAATGGCTCGTGGACATCGCCGCGAGCATACACGACCCGGCGAGGGCTGTGCTATGCGAGCGGGTACACCCGCTAGCAGGCGCGCTCGGGAACCCAGTAGGGCTGGTAGTAACCCCAGGTGTACCCGCGCGGCTCGTAGTGCCCCTCGACCCACAGGGCGTCGTAGTTGTAGTAGCCCGGGACCCACACGTTCGAGACGTAGCTCTGAGGCACCCAGGCGTAGGCCCAATAGCCGGGGACGACACAGATCTGCGGCGCGGCGAGATACACCGGCTGCGTGATCACGACGACCGGCACCGGTGAACGGTGGACGATGTTCGGCTGCTGCCGCGGGTCGAGATTCTGCTGTCGTCGGTCGAGATTCTGCTGCCGTGGGTCGGGATACTGCTGCCGTGGGTCGGGATACTGCTGCCGCGGATCGGGATACTGCTGCCGCGGGTCGCGCGCGATGTCGCCCCGGAACATCGCGTTCTGCGGGAACTGGCCCGGCGGGATGTCGCCGCCGCTATTGACCGTGATCTTCACACCGGTTGCGCCGGCGCCGCCCGGAATTCCGGCAACCAGGACGGCCAGCAGCAGGACGGCTACGCTCTTCACGTCGACGACTCCTCTCTACACTCTATACGGTTCGACTCGCGGGGACGGGTTTCCATTTACCTCGAGGCGATGCGCGCCTGGATTTGGGCCCACACGAGCTCGGCCCACCGAGCATAGCCGACATCGGATGGATGATAGCCATCGGCCCCGATGAGCTCCGGTCTGACCGGAACCTCGCGCTGGCTGGCGCCGTAGAGATCGACCAGTTCGGCGCCGTGGGCTCGGCTCCGCCGTTCGAGCGCCTCGTTGAAGAGCACGGTTTGCCGGCCGACCGTCTCTCGCTCGCGATGCGAGCGGAAGCGCGGGGTCACCACCAGGTCGGGAATCAAGTTCACGACCGCGACCGCCGGCGTCTCGTCCCGGAGGCGCGCGAGAATCGTGTCCAGATTCCGCTCGTACGTCGTGAGCGGGACGCGCGTGGTGATGTCGTTTGGCCCGATCGAGAGCGTCACCAGGTGAGGACGTAATTCAATCGCGCGGTCGAGCTGGCGCCGGAGCACGTCGGTGGACGTCGCGCCGCCCGCGCCCAGATTGACGACGCGCGCCGTCGGATAGACGACCCGCAGCCGCTCGTGCAGCTGGCTGACGTAGTTGTGGTCGGGGCTCGAGGCCCCGACGCCTTCGACCGTGCTGTCGCCGAGGGCGACGTACCGGACCGGGGCGTCGCGGTCGGCGGGCAGTGTCCGAGCTCCGTCGGCGGGCAGTGTCCGAGCGTGTTGCGGTCGATCGGTCGCGCACGCCGTCGCGAGCAGCACGGCGAGCACGGTGACGCGCGTCACCAGTGCGCGGCTTCCTCGAGGGTGCGGCGATACCACGGCGCGTCGGGGACGGTGATTGGACGGATCGCGGGCAGGGTCACCCCGGCCTCGCGATACGCGCCGACGAAGGCCTGTCCGGCGGCGGGCTTGCCGACGGCGCCGACCGCGCGCGTCAGCCCCTCCGCCACTTCGCCGTTCCGGTCGAAGGCCGCGAGCTCCTTGCCGAGGCCGCTCGCCTCGAGCATGGCGCGATAGAACGGTAAGGTGAGATAGCGCGCGAGCTCTCCGCGGAACGCGGCGAGGGCGCCGGGCGTATCGTCCGAGATCGCCAGCGGCACCGCCGCGACGATCTCGAACCCAGCCAGGGTCTTGCCGGCCCGCGCGCGGCCCCGGCCGAGCGCCGGCACCGCGACGTCTCGGACGTAGTCGGGCGAGCAGAGCCAGAGGACCGCGCCGTCCGCGATCTCGCCGGCCAGCTCCAGCATCTTCCTGGACAACGCGGCGAGATAGATCGGCGGCGTCGGGGGGCGCTCGGGAATCGCGAGGGTCCAGTTGACCTTGTAGTGCCGGCCGTCGAACGCGGCGGTTCCGCCGAGGGCGCCACGCAGGACGGCGACGTACTCCCGTGTCACGGCGAGCGGCTCGCGCAGGGTCAGACCGAGCGAGGCTTCCATGCTGACCCGGTGGCTGACGCCGATGCCGAGCCTGAACCGCCCGCCGCTCAGCTCCGAAAGCGTGAGCGCCGCCTGGGCCATCGCGACCGGGTGCCGCGGGTAGATCGGGACGACTCCGTTGCCGAGCCCGAGCCGCGTCGTCGCGGCGCCGTAGGCGGCGAGCACGACGAACGAATCGCGCCCGGAGCCGTGCGTCACCCACACGCTGTCATAGCCCAGCGCTTCGGCGCGGCGCGCGAGGTCGACACCGCCCGCGAGGTCGCGCCCGGGATTCAGAAAGGCCGCGCGCCGGAGCGTCGCCATGTCAGTCCCGGATCCACGACTCGGCGAGCGGGATCGGCGCCCGGCGCGTCCGGGCGCGGAGCGGGATCACGTTCGCGGTTCGCGCCCCGCTGGGCGCCAGCCGCAGGAGCCCTTCGACTTCCGCCCGACGGTAGAGCCGCTGGCGCTTGATGCCCTGGCGGTAGCTCCGGAGCACCCCACGGCTCACGTAGGCATAGAGCGTTGCCGGCTTCACGCCGAGCAGGCGCGTCGCCTCCTTGACCGTCAGGTACTCCTCACCGTTCACGCTGATCACGGCTCGTAGGCCTCCGACGCTAGCAGGACCGGCCGGTCTCGTCCAGGGTGGTTGGCCGAGTCAATCTAAATCAAGTATAATCAATATTGATCAACTGACGCAGTGGTCGTGCGCGCTGCAGGCCGTCGCGGGGCCGGGGCCCCGCCGGCCGAGGCGCGCTCCAATCAAGGAGGCGACGATGGAGACGGCGTGGAAGGCGGGGCTCGAGGACGTCATCGCGGCGCGGTCGGGGATCTGTCAGGTCGATGGCGAGCGCGGGAGGCTCTACTACCGGGGCTACGAGATCGCCGAGCTCGCCGGCGCGCTCTCGTTCGAGGACGTGACGGCGCTCCTCTGGCGCGGCGAGCTACCCTCCGCCGCCGAGTCCGCGGCGTTCGTCTCGCGGCTCGAGGCGGCGCGCGGGCTCCCTCCGGCCGTCGGCGACCTGCTCCAGACCCTGCCGCGCGACGCGCACCCGCTCGACGCCCTTCGCACCGCTGTCTCGCTCGCCGCGACGCGTGATCCAGACGTGCGCTCGAACGAGCCCGAGGCCAATCTGCGCAAGGCGGTTCGCCTCATGACCCTGGTGCCGGAGACGGTGGCCGCCTGGCAGCGGATCCGCACCGGCCGGGCGCCCGTGACGGCGCCGGGCGCCGCATCGCACGCGGCCTACTTCCTGGAGCTCCTGGAGGGAAGGGCGCCGTCGCGCGAGGTCGCACGGGTTCTGGACCTGGTGCTGACCCTGCACGCCGACCACGAGCTCAACGCCTCGACGTTCGCGGTGCGGGTCGGCGTCGCGACCCTCACCGACCTGCACGCGGCCATCGCGGCGGCGGTCGCGACCCTGAAAGGGCCGCGCCACGGCGGCGCCAACGAGGACGTGCTGGCAATGCTCCTCGAGATCGGCGAGCCCGCGCGCGCCGAGAGCTACGTCGAGGCGCGCCTCGGGGCGCGGTCCGGGCTGTCCAAGCACGAGCGTAGCGACCCGCGCGTGCGGGTGCCCGGCTTCGGTCATCGCGTCTACAAGGTGGACGACGCGCGGGCGCGCGTGCTTCGCGGCATGGCCAAGTCGATGGCGGAAGCGACCGGCCGGCAGAAGCTCTTCGAGGTGGCCGAGCGCGTCTACGACGCGATGCGCGCCCGGACGGCCTTGCCGGTGAACGTCGACTTCTTCTCGGCCGTGGTCTACGACGCGCTCGGCATCCCGCCGGATTTCTGCACCTCGATCTTCGCGGTCGGACGGGTCGCGGGCTGGTGCGCCCACGCGCTCGAGCAGTACGCCGACAATCGACTCATCAGGCCGCGCGCCGACTACATCGGCGCGGCGCCCCGGCCGCTCGTCGATCAGCGGCGGAGGATGGAGACCTCCATGGCGTCGTCGCCGAAGTCGTAGTCGCGGCTGTCGTAGCGGCCGCCGGTCCGCACGTATTCGAGATACGGCGCCACCTCGCGGCGCGCGATGCCGGTGTTGTCGGCGACGACGACCGCCCCGGGGACCAGCTTGGGCTCGAGCTGCCGGAGGTAGTCGAGGTAGTCCTCCTTCTCGGCGTCGATGAACGCGAAGTCGAAGCGGCCGGGAAGGAGCGGGATCACGCGCAGCGCGTCGCCGGCGATCACTTTCACACGGCGGGCCAGGCCGGCTTCGGCGGCGTTCGCCCGAACGAGGTAGGCCAGGAAGGGATTCGCCTCGATACAGGTGAGCCGCCCCCGCGGCGGCATCGAGCCGGCGATCAGGATCGCCGAGTAGCCGAGCAGCGAGCCGAGCTCGAGCGCGCGCGTGGGCCGATGGCGATCGAGGAGCCGGCGGAGGACACGGCCCTTGGCCCGTCCGACGATCGGGATGTGCCAATAGGTCGTGGCGCGATCCATCAGCGCCAGCATCCGGCGCGCCTGCTTCGTCACGCGCGCGCGACTGGGACGCGCCCGGCGACGGTGTCCGGCACCGGATAGCGTCGCGTGGATTTTCCCGCCTTCACGATCTGCCCGGGCAGCGTACGGCCGACGATCTCCTGGACCCGCCGCGAGACCGCGATCAGCCGGTCGAGGTCGATCCCGGTCTCGACCCCCATCGCGGCGAGACAGTGCACCAGATCCTCGCTGCAGACGTTGCCCGAGGCGCCCGGCGCGAACGGGCAGCCACCCAGGCCGCCGATCGAGCCGTCGAGGTTCGCGACGCCGTACTCCATGGCGGCCAGGATGTTCGGAATCGCCATCGCACGCGTGTCGTGCGTGTGCAGCGTCCACTCGACCCCCGGGAACTTCGGCGCGAGGTGCTCGAGCGCGCGCGCGACCTGACGGGGGTTCGCCATCCCCGTGGTGTCGGCCAGGCCGACGGCGCGCGCGCCCATGTCGGTCAGACGTCGCACCACGCTTTCGAGCTGGGCGAGCGGAACGTCGCCCTCGAAGGGACAGCCGAACGACGTGGAGATCCCGCAGCTCACCGGCACCTTCGCGCGCTCGGCCACCTGCATGACGGCCCGCAGCTTCTCCATCGACTCGGCGATGGTCATGTTCACGTTGGCGAGGTTGTGGCTCTCGCTAGCCGAGACGACCGTGTGGATGGCGTCGACGCCGGCGTCGACCGCGCGCACCGCGCCCTTGTCGTTGGGCACGAGCGCGGCGTAGCGCGTGCCCGGACGGCGCGCGATGCGCGCCATGACCTGCTCGGCGTCGCGCAGCTGCGGGACGACCTTCGGGTGCACGAACGAGGTCACCTCGATCCGGGGAACACCCGCCTCCGACAGGAGATTCACCACCTCGATCTTCTGCTCGGTGGGAATGAAGTCGGGCTCGATCTGGAACCCGTCCCGGGTCCCCACTTCACAAATCGTGACACGCGCCGGCAGCTTCATGGCATCCTCCAGGCCTCCGGGGTGTGCAAACTGTAGCACGGCGCACGGCGAACCGATCGAGCCGCGGCCGGCATCGTAGAGAGAGGAGGTCCCGATGAATCCCAATCTCGGCATCAACGACGAAGACCGCGCCGGCGTGGTCAAGATCCTGAACACACTGCTCGCCGACGAGTACGTGCTGTACACGAAGACCCGCAACTACCACTGGAACGTCGTGGGTCCTCAGTTCAACGACCTGCACAAGTTCTTCGCCGAGCAGTACGAGGCGATCGACGACTTCGTCGACGACGTCGCCGAGCGCGCGCGCACGCTGGGCGGCCACTCCGTGGCGACCCTCGCGGAGTTCGTGGAGGCGGCGCGGCTCAAGGAGCACCCCGGCCAGTACCCGAGCGCGGACGATATGCTCGAAAATCTATTGAGCGACCACGAGACGATCATCCGTCAGCTCCGCGCCGACGCCGACGCGGCGGCGAGCAAGTTTCACGACATGGGCACGAACGACTTCCTGACGGGCCTGATGGAGGAGCACGAGAAGATGGCCTGGATGCTCCGCTCCTTCCAGGAAGGAAAGCGCTCCCGCTAGCTGGCTGCGGAAAAAAGCCCATCTGAGCCTTTTTGCGCTGCCTGCGCGCGCCTCGCTCTAGAGCTAGTCCGCGGACCGCGTACGTCGCCGTTCGAGCGCCGGCTTTGCCGGCGCAATCGAATTGATCATTGTCCGCCGGCGGGGAGCCGGTGGGGGGTCATCGGGGGGAGAGGCGGCGCTCCCCCCGAATGTCCTAATAACTGCGCGGCATCCCCAGCACGTGCTCGCCGACGTATGCGAGCACGAGGTTGTTGTTGACCGGCGCCGTCTTGTAGAGCCGGCACTCGCGGAACTTCCGCTCGACGTCGTACTCCTCGGCGTAGCCGTAGCCGCCGTGGCAGTCGATGCACGCGTTGCCGGCCTCCCACGCCGCCTCCGCGCCGAGGTACTTCGCCATGTTGGCCTCGCCGCCGCACGGCTGACCGCTGTCGAAGAGCGCGGCCGCCTTGTCGCGCATGAGCTGCGCGGCGTCGGTCGAGACGTGGGCCTTGGCGATCGCGAACTGCACGCCCTGGTTTGCGCCGATGGGCCGGCCGAAGATCACGCGCTGGTTCGAGTACGCCACGGCCTTCTCGGTGAACCAGCGCGCGTCGCCGAGCGAGTCCGAGGCGACCAAGATCCGCTCGGCGTTCATCCCGTCCAGGATGTAGGAGAACCCCTTGCCTTCCTGCCCGATCAGGCTCGTGGCCGGGATCTCGACGTTGTCGAAGAAGAGCGCGTTCGTCGAGTGGTTCATCATCATCCGGAGCGGCCGCACCTCGAAGCCCTTGAGGCCCCGGATATCGATCAGGAAGACCGATAGCCCATCGGTCTTTCGCTGTACGCGCTCCACCGGCGTCGTGCGCGCGAGCAGCAGCATGAGGTCGGACTGGAGCACGCGCGAGATGAAGATCTTCTGGCCGTTGACCACGTAGCGATCGCCGTTGCGGATCGCCGTGGTCTGGAGCTTCGTGGTATCCGAGCCCGAGTTCGGCTCGGTCACGCCGAAGGCTTGCAGCCGCAAGGCGCCGGTCGCGATCTTCGGTAAGTACTCGCGCTTCTGCGCCTCGGAGCCGTGCCGCAGCACGGTGCCCATGATGTACATCTGGGCGTGGCACGCCCCGGCGTTGCCGCCCGAGTAATTGATCGTCTCGAGGATCAGGCCGCCTTCGCGGATGCCGAGCCCGGCGCCGCCGTATTCCTGAGGGATCAGCGCCGCGAGATAGCCCGCCTCGGTCAGCTCCGTGACGAACTTGTCCGGATACTCCCGGCGCGTGTCGAGGTCGCGCCAGTACTCGCCGGGGTACCGCTTGCAGATCTCCAGCACGCCCGCGCGGAGCGCGCGCTGCTCTTCGGTGAGGGAGAGCTCGATCGACGCCATCGTCACTTCCCCTTGAACTCAGGCTTTCGCTTCTCGTTAAAGGCGCGGACACCCTCGAGGCGATCCTCGGTCACGACCGTCGCATTATAGGCCTCGATCGCGAGGATCATCGCGGTGTCGAGGTCCGTCTCGGCGCCATAGGCGATGGCTTTCTTCGCCTGACGGACGGCGATCGGGCCGTTCTTCGCGATCGTCGTCGCGATCTGGATCGCGGTGGGGCGCGCCTGACCGGGGCCAACCAGGTGATTGACGAGGCCCGCCGCCTTGGCCTCGTCCGCCTTCATCCGCCGCCCCGTGAAGATCAGCTCCTTCGCGAGCGGAGCGCCGACGATCCGCGGCAGGAGCTGCGTGCCGCCGATCCCCGGAAAGATGCCGAGCGTGGTCTCCGGCACGCCGAAGACCGCCGTTTCACTGGCGACGATGAAGTCCGACAGGATCGCGAGCTCACAGCCGCCCGCCAGCGCGAAGCCTTCCACCGCCGCGATCACCGGCACCGGGCACCGGAGCACGCGGAACGCCGCCTGCTCGAAGATGACGTGCTGAGCGCGCCACGCCTCGTCGGTCATGGCGTTGCGCTCCTTGAGGTCGCCCCCCGCGCAGAAGGCCTTGTCGCCGGCCCCGGTGAACACGACCACGCGGACATCCGGGTCGCGCTGGAATCCGTCGAAGCAGGCGAGCAGGTCCTCGCCCATCGCGGTGTTCATCGCGTTCATGTGCTCGGGCCGGTTCAGGGTCACCGTGACGACTCGCGCATCGTCCGAGCGCGTGACGAGAAGATGGCGGTAGGTCGCGACGCTCACTGGATGACGCCCTTGCCCTTGAGGCTCCGCACGTCGTCGAGCGTGTAACCGAGCCAGGTGAGGACGTCGCCGCTGTGCTCCCCGAGGAGTGGCGGCACACGGCGCACGGCCGGCCGGACGCCGTCCCAGGTGAGCGGCAGGGCGATGCTCCGGTAGTCGGGCAAGCGCGGGTGGGCGGCGCCGACGAGCACGCCACTCTCGCGGGTCTGCGGCTCCTGCAGCATCTGGTCCACGCTCAGGATCGGGGACGCGGGCACTCCGGCGATACGAAGCGTCTCGACGAGCTCGGCCGACTTGCGCTGCCGCGTCCGGGCGGAGAGCGCCTCGACGAGCGCAGCCTTGTTGGTCACACGGGAAGGATTGTCCTTGAACCGCGCGTCGTCGACCAGCTCGGGGCAGCCGAGCGCCGCCGTCAGCCTCGTGAAGAGCGCGTCCGACGCGGCGCCGATCATCGCGAAGCCGTCGGCCGTGGGAAAGGCCTGATAGGGCGCGATCATCGCGGTGCCCGAGCCCTGCGCCTGAGGCACGGCGCCCGACGCGAGGTATCCCATGGCGTGGTAGGACATCCACATCAAGGCCGTTTCGAAGAGCGCCGTCGTGACTTCGATGGCGCGTCCCGTCGCGTCACGCTGACGGAGCGCGGCGACGATACCCAGCGCCGCCCACATGCCGGTGCCCATGTCGACGATCGACGTGCCGACGCGCGCCGGCTCCTGATCGGGATGGCCGTTGACCGACATCAAACCGCTGTACGCCTGCATCAACGGATCGTATCCGGGCAGATGGCTGAGCGGTCCCCGCGCTCCGAACGCGGTGATCGAGCAGTACACGATCCTCGGGTTGATCCGCGAGGCGCCCGCGAAGTCGAGTCCGAGCTCGTCGATGGCTCCCGGCCTTAGGCTCTGCACGAACACGTCGGCCCGGCCGACCAGGCGGTGCAGGACCTCGAGCCCACCGGGCGACTTGAGGTCGAGGGCGAGGCTCTTCTTGTTGCGATTCAACGAGATGAAGGTGGCGCTCTCCCGGCCCCAATAGGGTGGCGCCCACGCCCTCGCGTCGTCGCCGCGCCCGGGCCGCTCGATCTTGACGACCTCGGCTCCCATGTCTCCCAGGGTCTGAGTGCAGAACGGCCCAGCGACGTTCTGGGTCAGATCGGCAACGACGATACCCTCCAAAGGATGCGCCACGCCAGGAGTCTACCATCGCGGAAGGGCCCCCAAAGGGGCCCTGTCCCGTGATTTCTGGAGCGTCCGGACTGTTTGACACGTCTGGGGGAGCGCCGCGATAGAATCGAATTCACTCCATGGCTCCGAACGCTGAAGACTTGGCCAAGCGCCTGGCAGCACTGAGCGAACGATTCACGACTCTCGCGGCAACGCTCGCTCAGGCCACTCAACAGGTCCAGGCCGGGACCGTCCCGTCCGAGACCGTCATCGACGAAATCACCAAGATACGCACAGACTTCGTCGAGGTCCGCCAACGCGTGCTGGAGGCGGCTCGCTCGCTCTCGATCACCGTGCCGGCAATCTCGGAAGTCGACAGTGTCCGGGCGCTCGAGCCAATGCTCGAGACCGTCATGCAGGCCGTGGCGAACCAGGAGAAGAGGGCGGCCCTGGCGGAAGCGCGCACCCGGGTCATGGCGCTGCTGGACCGGATACTGACGGTCACACACTCCGACGGTCCGAACTTCGCCGCGCTGGTCCAGTGTCTGATCAAGGCCAGGGATATACGGCAGGCAGCCCAGGATCCCAAGGCGTTTGATTCTGAGGACGCCCCGGCCTTTCTCAACAGCATTCCGGCGTTTGCCGCCTTGCTCTCGATCATCGAGGGGCGCGACGCCCTCGACGACGACAAGTTCGCTGTCCTGGACGAGCAGGTGACCCAAGCCTTCGGAAGGACCCTGGCCGTCGCGGCGGCTCGCGGCAAGCTCACCGTCGGCGCAGGCTCCGCGCCGGTGGTGGACCGGACGGCCCCGCCCGCACCGAAGGAGCCGGTAGCTCGGACCGCGGCGGCTGCGGCGGCGCGCGCTCCGGCGCCGGTGCTCACGCCCAACCCGGCTCCCGTCGCGCCGGCGGCTCCCTCGCGAAACATCATCATCACGGAGCCGCGCGAGCCCGTCCAGCCCCGCGAGCCTGCCCAGCCGCGTGAGCCCGTTCTGGTGCCCGAGACCGCCCCGCCACGCGAAGCCGCGCCGCCACGCGAAGCCGCCCAGCCACGCGAAGCCGCCCAGCCGGCCGACCAGGGAACTCAAGACGAGGCGGCGCAGTGGTGGGTTTCGGCGTGGGCGCGCTGGACGCAGTGGAAGGGCACGCTCGCCTTCAACGACGCCGTGAAGGAAGAGCTCGGCAAGTACAACTACGTCCTCAGCGTGCCGATCCAGCGGAGCACGGACTACGAGGAAGGCCTTCTCTCGTACGGCTACTCGATCCTCCTCGATCACATCGAGCACCGGTTCTCCGGCTTCGTCAACAAGGCGCTGAACAGCCTCAAGACGTTCCAGCCGGGCGCCGCGGGCGCGCAGAAGTCGGTCGGCGCCCACCTCTACAACGTCCTCGTGAGCGAGGGGCGGCTGCAGGAGATCTATCCCGAGTTCGTCAAGAGCGTGCTCCTCGCTGCCGTGCCCGAGCCCGGGCTCTGGACCCACGCGCGGATTCTGGAGTCGACCACCGAGACGCGGATCTTCACGCATCCGAGCAATCGCATCGGCGATCCCGAGCACAATTCGCAGCGGCTCACCCAGGAGCGGCAGCGGTTCGCCGACCATCGCTTCCCGGTTGTCGTGGCGCCGATCACCGCTCGCTTCTTCGCGATCGCCGCCGACTTGCGTGAGCCGCGGTCCATCGACGTGAAGCTCGTGGACGGGCGCAGCGACTCCGATCACGCATGGCTCTTGACGATGCCGCCCGTCGGACGAGCCGACCTGAAGTCCGAGGTGCTGCGGCTCTTCCCGGAGGGAACCTCGGTGCCGGGGCTGGGACGGGACTACGCGACCTTGTGGGTGGCGGTGTTCAACCCGGATCCGAGCGTGGAGAAGAAGTACGAGCTGACCTTGAGCCTCAAGCAGTCGGCCGCGACCAAGCAATCAGCCGGGACCTTCCGCTCGGCGCGGAGCGCCTGAGATCTAGGACTTCGCGGGGTCGGCCGCCTTCGGCTGCTCTGCGACCTTCGCCGATTCGGGGGCCCTGGCGTGGTCGGGCGGGCGCGGGGGCTCCCCGGGCCCGGATCGTTCGAAGGGGCTGCGGCGCGGGGTGATACCGAGCTTCGCCGCGATCTGTCCCATCGCCTGGGCGATCTCATCCTTCTCGAGCCGGAGCAGGTGATTCTCCCGCTTCAGGTCCTCGATGTCCTTGTGAAGCTTGTCCACTTCCTTCTGCGCTGCAGCGCCCGCGTGGTGGTCGCCCGCGATGAGCTCGGGCAAGAGACCGAAGATCTGCCGCGTCTCCTCGATCCACTTCGCGATTCGCTCTCGCGCTTCAGCAGCGGATGTAGGGTCCATGGCCATCCTCGTCTGCTCCGGGGCGCGGTCCGTCGCCATATGTCATTGGCCGGAAGGCCGACGGCAGCCTGCTAGCCCGTGGAGTTGCTACATTCGTAGAATAGCAGCGTAGCATCCGCGTTCCGAAATTAGCAATCCGGCCCCGGGAAGATCGGTCAGGGCGTCGCGGGCGCGGCCAGGACGGCCTCGATAAACTGGCGTCCTTTCGGACTATCCCACGGTCTCGGCCCCGCGGCCCGCCCGACCAGCCGACCCTGGCGGTCGACGATGTACACGGTCGGCGGACCCCAGACGCCGTACACCTTGCCGGTCACATCCCCGCTTTCGTCGAGCAGCACCGGTGCGATGTAGCGGCGCTCCTTGACGGCTTGCCGGACCTTGTCGGCATCTTCCCTGAAATCGATGAGGAGTACTTCGAGGCCCTTACCGCGAAAGTCCTGGTAGACCTTCTGGACGGGAGGCAACTCCTCCCGGCACGTGCTTCACCACGTGGCCCAGAAGAAAAGCATCACGACTTTACCGCGTAAGTCGGCGAGGCTGACCGTCTTGCCGCCCAGATCCGGCAGCGAGAAGTCCGGCGCCGCCTTCGGCGGCGTGTACGGCTGCATCTGCACGCTGGCGAAGTCCGGCGGAGCGACCGCCCCCGGTGTGAGCGTCGCCGAGGCGACCAGCGCCGCGGTCAGGACTACGACGGGCACGAGTGATCTCATAAGCGCAGGGTATCGCATGACGCCAGCCCGCGGCTATCTCTGCCGGAGTGCCCGCACGACGCGCTCCGGGGTGATCGGCTGGTCGCTGAGCATCACGCCGAGCGGCGCCAACGCGTCGTTGACGGCGTTCAGGATTGCGGCGGGCGCCCCCGTCACCCCCGCTTCGCCGGCGCCCTTGAAGCCGCCGGCGAGTCCCGGGGCCGGCGACTCGAGGTGATACATCTCGATCGGTGGGAGGTCGGCGCAGGTCGGTACCGCGTAGTCCATCAGAGTCGTCGAAAGAAGCTGCCCCGTATCGTCGTAGACACAGTGCTCCATCAGCGCGCCGCCGAGCCCCTGGGCGACCCCGCCCGCGATCTGGCCCTCGACGAGCGCGGGATTGATGATGCGCCCGCAGTCGTCGACGGCGACGTATCTCAGGATACGCACCCGGCCCGTGTCGGTGTCGACCTCGACGACGGCGAGGTGGGCGCCGTTGGTGAAGGTCCACGCGCCCGGGTTCGTATAGTGCACGGTCGCCTCGAGGCTCGGCTCGACACCCCGGAGCTCGTTCGACCGGAAGTGCGCGGCGCGCGCGAGCTCGGCGTAGCTCAGGCCCCGCTCTGGGCTCCCGCGGACCGCGGCGCGGCTGCCGCCGAGCTCGATGTCGGCGGCGTGCGCCTCCAGAAGCGCCGCCGCGACCGTCCGGATGCGCTCTCCGAGCGCCCGTGCGGCGAGCAAGGTCGCGCTTCCGCCGATCGGCATGCCGCGGCTCGCCCAGGTGCCTCCGCCATAGGGCACCACGGCGGTGTCGCCGGAGAGCACCGCGACGTCGTCGAGGGGAACGTCGAGCACGTCGGCGATGATCTGCGCGAGCGCCGTGTGAGTCCCCTGGCCCTGATTGGTGACGCCGACGAGCGCCGTGACCGCGCCGCCGGGCTCGAGGCGTACGGTCGTTCCTTCCTGGCCCGAGATCGGCGCGCCCCCGACGCCGTAGAACTGCGCGCCCGGGCCGGTGAGCTCGACGAAGCACGCGAGCCCGATTCCCACGTGACGTCCCGCGGCGCGAGCCGCCCCCTGCTCCCTCCGTAGCCGGTCGTAGTCGGCAGCCTCCAGGAGACGCGCCAGCGCGGCCTGATAGCTGCCGCTGTCGAAGACGTTGCCCGCCGCCGAGGTGTAGGGAAGATCCTCGGGCCGCACCAGATTGCGCCGCCGCGCCTCCGCGGGGTCGAGTCCGAGGTCGCGCGCGACGAGATCGATCATGCTCTCGGTCACGGCGGTGGCGATCGGATGTCCGACGGCGCGGTACTGCGAGGTGATCACCTTGTTCTGTGCCACGACGCGCAGGGCCGCGTCGTAGTTCCGCACGCGATAGGGTCCCGGGAGCAAACGAAGCACCTGGCCACCCTCGACGACGCTCGAACGCGGATATGCGGAGTACGGTCCGACCGCGGCGGTGATGCTCGCCCGCATCGCGGTCAGGATTCCCTCGCCGTCGGCCGCGACCTCGACGCGGATCGTCTGCTCGCGCGCGTGGATGTCGGACAGAAAGGATTCGCGCCGGCTCGCGACGAACTTGACGGGCCGGCCGAGCGTCAGCGCGAGCGCGCAGGCCGCCATGTCGTCCTGGTAGACGTGGATCTTGATGCCGAAGCTGCCGCCGACGTCGGGGGCGATGACCCGAACGCGCTGCTCGCGCAGGCCGAAGAGCTCCGCGAGCACGGCTTGCATCATGTGCGGGACCTGGGTCGAGATCCACACCGTGAGCGCGCGCGTGGCGGGCTCGTAGTCGGCGATCAGGCTTCGCGGCTCGAGCGGCACGCCCGTGTGACGGCCCGTCGTGAACGTGCGCACCCACACGCGCCCGGCGTCGGCGAAGGCGCGCTCGACGTCCCCGGCGGTGAGTCGCGTCTCGTAGAGGACGTTGTCGCCGAGCTCGGGATGGATCAGGGGCGCGCCGGCCGCCACCGCGCTCTCCGGCGCGAGCACCGCGGGCAGCGGCTCGTACTCCACCTCGATCAGCGCCGCCGCGTCGTCGGCCGCCGCCCGGCTCTCGGCGGCGACCGCAACGATCGGCTCGCCGACGTAGCGCACGCGATCGACGGCGAGCGGGCGCATGGCGCCCGTCTTCATGCCCTTGTAGTGGAGGAGGACGCCGCGATAGGGCTTGCACAGCGTGGCGACGGCGTCGCCGGTCAGCACGCCGACGACCCCGGGCGCCCGGCGCGCGCGGTCGAGCTCGACGTGGACGAGCCGCGCGTGGGCGTGGACGCTCCGAACGAAGGCGGCGTGGACCATCCGAGGCAACGTCACGTCGTCGACGTAACGGCCGCGGCCGGTCAGCAGGCGGGGGTCGTCGCCGCGTTTGACGCGCGCTCCGATTCGGCCCGCCGGCGACGACACGGCGGGAATCTATCACGATTGACACTCGCTGACCGGCCCCCCTATCATCGGCGCCACTCGAGCACCTCAGACCTCACGGACCCACGGAGGGAGCCATGCATCGACGCCAGTTCCTGACGACTGCAACGACCGGGGCGACCATCCTGGCCTTCCCCGCCGTGCTTCGGGCACAGAGCAAAGATCCGATCCGCATCGGCTTCCCCCTTCCGTTGACCGGCACGTTCGCCGCGATCGCCGCCGACATGCATCGGGGCGCCCAGCTCGCGATGGAGGAGCTGAACGCCAAGGGCGGCATCATGGGGCGCAAGGTCGACGTGATGTTCCGCGACGACGAGCTGAAGCCGGCCGTCGGAGCCCAGCGGACGAAGGAGCTCATCGAGAACCAGAAGGTCGACTTCGTCGTCGGCGGTCTCGCCGCGCACGTGCAGATGGCCATCAACGAGCAGACCAAGGCCGCCGGCAAGCTCTACATCTCGGTGAGCCAGTCCGACGAGATCAGCGCCAAGCCCGACACGAGCCCGCTGACCTTCCACGAGGCGCTGAACCCGACGATCACCAGCCGGGCCGTCGCCACCTTCGGCGTCAAGGAACTCGGCAAGAAGTGGTGGATCGTCTACGCCGACTACGCGTTCGGCAAACAGAACACCGCCGTCTTCACCGCGATCGCGCCCAAGCTCGGTGGCACCCTGCTCGGCAGCACGCCGTATCCGCTCGGCAAGCCCGAGTTCTCGGCGCACCTGCCGAAGATCCAGGCCGCCAAGCCCGACGTGATCTACGCCGTCACCCCGGGCGCCGACGCCGTCCCGTTCCTGAAGCAGGCGATCAGCTTCGGCCTGAAGAAGGACGCGAAGATCGTCGTGCCCCTGCACTTCCTCGACTACACCAAGGAGGGCGGCGCCGAGGTGTGGCAGGACATCTTCGGGGCGACCCACTTCTGCCACGAGCTGGCCGAGACCGTGCCGCAGGCCAAGCGCTACGTCGACGCCTACACGAAGAAGTTCAACCGGCCGCCCGACTCGTACTCCGGCTATGGCTACAGCGGCATCATGGAAGTCGCCCGGGGCGTCGAGCTGGCGAAGTCGACCGACTCCAACGCGGTGGCCAACGCGCTCCGCAAGAACCGTGAGTACGACCACTACAAGGGCAAGCAGTGGTGGCGCGCCTGCGACAACAAGTCCTTCCAGGATCTCTGGATCCTCAAGGTCCGCTCGCCGCAGCAGGTGAAAGGCGAGTGGGGCTTCTTCGACATCGTCGGCAAAGTCGCGGCGAACGAAGAGCTCGACCGCACCTGCGCCGAAAAGGGATTCGCCTAGCCGCGTGTTCGACATCCCGTTGTCCGCGCTCGCCGCCCAGGCCTTCACCGGCCTCGTGCTGGGCGGGATCTTCGTCCTGATGGCCATCGGGCTCAGCCTGATCTTCGGGCTGATGACGGTGGTCAACTTCGCCCACGGATCGTTCTACATGCTGGGCGCGTACGTTGCCTTCTCGCTGATGGGGCTGACGAAGAGCTTCTGGGCGGCCCTGGTGCTGGCGCCGCTAGTCGTCGGAGCTCTCGGCTTCCTCGTCGAGCGCTTCCTCATCCGGCGGCTCTACGGGCGCAGCCCGGACGATCCGCTGTTGCTGACGTTCGGTCTGTCGCTGGCGATGGTCGAAGGCGCCAAGCTGATATGGGGAAAGATCGGTCTCCAGGTCGACCCACCCAAGCAGCTGGCGGCCGCCGTCAACCTGGGCTTCATGAATTTCCCGGTCTACCGGCTGTTCGTCATCGCCGTGACGGCCGCCGTGCTCGTGTCGCTCTGGCTCTTCCTCGAGAAGACCAGCATCGGGCTCATCATCCGTGCGGGCTCCCGGGACGCGCTGATGGTGCGGGCGCTGGGCGTGGATCTCAATCGGGTCTGGCTGCTCGTCTTCGGGCTCGGCATCGCCATGGCCGGCCTGGCGGGAGTCCTCGCCGGCCCGATGCGCGGTGTCTACGCCGAGATGGGCGTCGAGATCATCATCGATTCCTTCGTGATCGTGGTCGTCGGTGGCATGGGAAGCCTGGCCGGGGCGATCATCGCCGGTCTGCTCATGGGGGAGATCGTCAGCCTCACGACGTTCTTCGCGCCCAAGCTCGCCGAGCTGATCATCTTCATCGTGATGGCGATCGTGCTGCTCGTCCGGCCGAGCGGACTCTTCGGCGAGGCGGGGTTGGCCGAGTGATCCGGGCGGCCGCGTTCCGTCCGATCACGGCATGGGTGTCGGCCCATCCCGTGGCGTCCTTCGTCGTCTTCTTCGCCGCGTTCCCGTTTCTCGTGCCGTACCAGTCGCTCGCCACGCAGGTGTTGATCTTCGGCCTGTTCGCGCTGGGGTTCAATCTCCTCTACGGCTACACCGGGCTCCTCTCGTTCGGCCACGCCGCCTACTACGGGCTCGGCGCATACGGCGCGGGTATCGCGCTGGCCAAGGTCAAGGTGACCTCGCTGTGGCTCGCGCTCGGCATGGGCCTCACGGCGGCGGTCATCGGCGGCGCGCTGGTCGGGTTCTTCTGCCTGCGGCGGCGCGGCATCTACTTCGCCATGCTGACCTTGGCCTTTGCGCAGATGCTCTACTTCATCGCCTTCCACGCCGCGGACCTGACCGGCGGCGACGACGGGCTGCGGGGCATCCCGCTGCACCCCCTCGGACTGGCCGGCTGGTCCGTGTCGCTCCGCACCCCGCTGGCCTTCTACTTCTTCGCCTACGCGCTCGTCGTGCTCGCGGTCGCCGCGCTCAAGCGGATCCTGGATTCGCCGTTCGGCGCGGTGCTGCAGGCGATCCGCGAGAACAGCGATCGAGCCGTGGCGTGCGGCTACGACATCAACCGGATCAAGCTCCTCTCGTTCGTCTTCTCGGCGCTCTTCACCGGGCTCGCTGGGGCGCTCGACGCGCTTCGGCTCACGGTCGTGCCCGTCGACTCGCTGTACTGGACGACCTCGGGCCAGGTGGTGATCATGACCTTGCTCGGCGGCGCGGGGACGTTCTTCGGACCGTTCGTGGGTGCGGCCACCTTCCTGATCCTCGCCGACCGTCTGAGCCTCGTCATCGAGGCCTGGCCGCTCGTGATCGGCGTCATTTTCATGGCGTTCGTCCTGTTCCTCCCGCGCGGGATATGGGGCACGCTGGTGGCTCGCGGGGTCGAGCGATGAAGGAGGTCCAGCGCGCGGTCGTCGAGCGCGCCGAGCGGCTGACGCGCGAGCGCATCGCGCCACGGGCCGGCGAGTACGACGCCGCCGCGGCCAATCCGGTCGAGAGCTGGCGCGACCTCTGGCGCGAGGGGCTCCTCGCCGGCGCGATCCCCGAGAGCGAGGGCGGTCTCGGGCTCGACATGGCGACGTACATCGCGGTCATTCGCACGATCGCCCGCGGCTGTGCCAGCACCGCGATGACCGTCCACATGCACTCGACGGTCATGCGATTCATCGATGCGGTCGGCAGCCCGGCGCAGAAGCGGCGCTACTTCGACGAGGTCGTGCGCCACGGCAAGCTCTTCGGTAGCTGGGGCAGCGAGCCCGCGGTGAGCCTGTCGCGCACCCTGCTCATGGAGACGGTGATCCGCCACGACGGCCGAGGCTTCGTGATCGATGGCGTCAAGCACTTCTGCACCATGGCCCTCGGCGCCTCGCACTACATGGTCTGGTGCGCGCTCGACGGCGGCACCGACATGGCGAAGTCGCTCCAGCTGGCGCTGGTGCCGGCGGACTCGCCGGGAATCACGACCGACGCCAGGTGGGACACGCTCGGAATGCGCGCGACCTTCAGTCCGTCCGTGACGTTCGCCGGTGTCCGCGTACCGGAAGACGGGATGCTCGGCGATCCCGGCGTCGCGGTTCAGGTCGGCGTGATCGAGAGCTTCGCGCTCGGCTATGCCGCCGTCTACCTGGGCATCGCGGAGTCGGCGCTGGCCTTCGCGCTCGACTACGCGAAGAAGCGGATCGTGAAGCCCGAGAACATCGCGGTCGCGGCGGACCCGACCGTCCAGCGCCACGTGGGCGAGCTGGCGGCGCATCTCGACGCCGCCGGGCTCGTGCTGATCGACTCGGCGGCGCGCTGGGACGGCGCCGACCTCGCCGAGCTCGGCCCCCTCGCCAATCGGGCCAAGTATCTGGCCACGGAAGTCGGCCTGCACGTCACTTCGAAAGTCATCCAGGTCGTGGGTGGCCGCGGCGCCTACAAGGACTTTCCCGCCGAGCGCGCCTTCCGCGATCTGAGGACCTGCACCTTGATGCCGCCGACCGTCGATCGCATGCTCGAGGCCATCGGCAAGAGTGCCTTGGGTCTCGACACGGCGATGTTCAACGTCTCCGGACGCAAGCCCGCCGCCGGACGCTGATCCCGTTCAGAGGCGCACCTCGGCCGGCGGGGCCCCAGCCCCGCGACGGCCTGCCGTGCGCGCCGCCGCCCTCCGAAACAATTCGGTCGCCGGGTCCGTCCAATTGGCCAGAGGGGAAGGAGCGGTTGGCCCCCTCAGGAGGGACCGACAATGAAAAAGACCATTATTTTCGCGAGCTTGTTGGCGCTACTCATCCCCGGCACTGCGTTCGCGGGTTCTTCGACCGACGCGGCGCTCGGGCTCGGCGCCTTCGCCGTCTTCAACCAGATCATCTCCGGGACCGGCGTCTTCGGCGTGTTCGCGCCGGCGCCTCGACCGGTCTACCTGCCGGCACCTCCGCCGCCCGTGGCGCCGCCGGTGGTCGTGCAGCCGCAGTACTACCCGGTCTACGTGCCGGCGCCGGTCTACCACGCGCCGGTTCACTATCGGCCCGTCTACCGCGCGCCGGCGCGCGTGGTCGTGATCGAGAAGCGCGTCGTCGTCGCACCGCGCCACGGCTTCATCCCGCCCGGCCACACCCGTAACGGCCACCCGGGCCGCGGCTGGCGTTAGGTCTTCGACTTCGTCCGCCGGGACGCCGACCTCAGATTTCGAGGAAGCGCTGCTGAATGGTCGGGTCCCGGCGGAGCTGTTCGGGAGTGCCCTCGAACTGGATCTGCCCCTGATCCATCACGTACACGCGGTGCGACAGAGCGAGCGCGACTTCGAGGGTCTGCTCGACCAGCAGGATCGTCGTGCCCCGCTTGTTGATCGCGGACAGGATTTCCGTGAGGTTCTGCACGAGGAGCGGCGCGAGCCCTTCGGTCGGCTCGTCCACGAGCATGACGGCCGGGTGGCTCACGAGCCCCCGCGCGATCGCGAGCATCTGCTGCTCGCCGCCCGAGAGGAACCGGCCGCGGTGCGCGATGCGCTCGCGGAGCCGCGGAAAGTAGCCGAAGACTTCCTCCAGCGCGTCGGTGCCGTCACGGTGCGTCGGGCCGCCGAGCATGCCGAGCCGGAGATTCTCCAGCACGGTGAGGTTCGGCAGCACGCGACGCTCCTCGGGAATCCACGCGATGCCCCGACGCGCGATCTCGTGGGTGCCGAGCCCCGTGATGTCTTCGCCGCGCAGCCGGACGTGGCCGCGCCGGGCCCGCACGATGCCCATGATCGACCGCAAGGTCGTCGTCTTGCCGGCGCCGTTGCGTCCGATGAGCGTGACGACCTCGCGCTCGCCGACCGTCAGCGACACGCCTTGCAAGATGTGGGCTTCGCCGTAGTAGGTGTGGACGTCGTCGAGGGTGAGCAGGCTCACCGGGTGGCTCCCAGATAGGTCTGCTGCACCCGGGTATTGGTGCGAATCTCCTCCGGCGTTCCATCCGCGAGCACCTGGCCCTGGTGGAGCACGGTGATCCGGTCGGAGATCCCCATCACCACCTTCATCTTGTGCTCGACCAGCACCACCGTGCGCCCGGTCGCGAGCTCGCGAATGAGCCGCATCGTGGCGTCGGTCTCCTCCGGGCTCATGCCCGCGGTCGGCTCGTCGAGCAATAACAAGATCGGATCGGACGCGAGCGCGATGCCGAGCTCGAGATGTCGCTTCTCGCCGTGCGAGAGGTGCGCGGCGAGCAAGTTGGTCTTGGTCCCGAGCCCGACGGACGTCAGGATGGCGACCGCACGGTCCCTCACCTCCGTGAGGTGATCGGCGCGCGACCAGAAGTTGAAGGACCGCGCGTAGCCCTGCACCGCGACGCGCACGTTCTCGAGCACGCTCAGATGCGGGAAGACGTTCGTGATCTGATACGACTTGGCGATGCCGAGCCGCGCAGTCGCGTGCTGCGGCACCCCCGTGATGTCGGCGCCGTTGAACCAGATGCGGCCCGAGGTCGGCATCGTCTCGCCGGAGATCAGGCGAAAGAAGGTGGTCTTGCCGGCGCCGTTGGGCCCGATGATCGAGCGCAGCTCGCCGCGCTGGACGCTCACGTCCACGTCCGACACCGCCAGCAAGCTGCCGTACGCGCGCGTGAGGCGCTCGGTGCGCAGCAGGACGGCGTCGGGCATAGCGCGAGATAGCACGCGGGCTTTTGCCGTGTCAAGGCGCCGAGCTGTGCTATCGTGCCGCGCGGACATGACCCCTCACGTGGTGCCGCAGCGCTGGAAGAGCGGGATGATCGAAATCGGAGCCAAGATCTTTGCCTACGTGCAGGCCTCGGGGATCGATCCGACCGGGGACACCGGCGTCGCCAACTCCGGGTTGATCATCGGGCCTTCGGCGGCGGTCGCGGTGGACGCGTTGATGGTTCCGTCGATGACGAAACGGCTCGTGACGGCCATCAAGAAGACGACGCGCAAGCCGGTCGCCCAGCTCATCAACACGCACCATCACCTCGACCACACCGGCGGCAACCGGTTCTTCCGCGGCGCGACGATCGTCGCGACCGAGAAGTGCCGCGCGGCGCTCGCTCCGGGGTTTCCGCCGGTGGATCTGCTGCAGCGGTTCATGCCCAAGTTCGCCGCGGAGTTCCCGAAGCTCCGGGTGGCCCTGCCGACGGTGACCTTCGAGGACCGGATGGTCCTGTACGACGGCGAGCGAGAGATCCAGCTCTGGCACCCGGGCTTCGCCGCGCACACCGTCGGAGACGCCACCGCCTACCTGCCGAAAGAACGGATCCTGTTCGCGGGTGACATCGCGTTCCTCTACGTCACGCCCCTGGCCTTTCAGGGCCACGTCGGCAACTGGATCAAGGCCGCCGACCGTCTGCTGCGCTTCGACGCCGACGTGATCGTGCCGGGCCACGGACCCATCGGCACCAAGAAAGACTTGAAGCACATGCGCGACTACCTCGCGCTGGTGCGCCGCGAGGCAAAGCAGCGGTTCGACGCCGGCATGCCGGCGGAGGCGGCGGCCGCCGACATCAAGCTCGGCGTGTACGCGTCGTGGAGCGACCCCGAGCGGATCTTGCCGAACGTGATGCGCTGCTACCAGGAATTCCGCGACGAGCTGGATCGGCCGATGGATCTGCCGCGGATGCTCGCGGGGATGGAACGGCTGCGCGGGGCGGCGTCGCCCCACGCGTGCGTCTAGCGCCGGCCGGACAGCTCCTTGCGCACCAGCGCGGCGCCGGCGGCCAGCGCCGCGAGCTTCTGGTTACACATGTAGCGGGGCGACCAGCCGAAGCCGCAGTCGGGATTCACGGTCAGCTTCTCCGCGGGGCACACCTGGAGCACGCGCCGGATCCGCGACGCCACCTCGTCGACGGTGTCCTGGTTGAACCCTTTCACGTCGATCACGCCCGCGCCGAGCTCGCGTCCCTCGCCGTAGCGCTTCCAGAGATCGACCTCGCTGAGCTCGCGGCCGGCGAACTCGAGCACGAACTGGTCGGCGTGCGCCTTGAGGAGCCCGGGGAAGTACGCCTCGTACGAGCGGCTGAAGCGCGAGCGGCCGAAACGATTGCCGAAGCAGATGTGGAAGGCGAGCTTCACGTTGATGCCCGAGGTCGCCAGATTGAAGAGTCGGGCCATCTCTTCGCCGGAGACGTTGCCGCGGGCGGGCTCATCCAGCTGGATGAAGTCCGCGCCGGCCGCGACGAGCCCCCGGAGCTCGGCGTTGATGACCTCGGCGAAGCGCTCCGCGACGTCGACGACGCCCTTGTAGATCGTGCCCGGATGAATTCGCGAGCCGAATGTCAGCGGGCCGGCGCAGGTCGCCTTGGTGTGGCTCGCCGTATGCGATCGGAGGTACTCGAACTCCTTGACGATGCCGAGCCCTCCGCTCGGCGTCTCGATGCGGCCGACCGCCTCGTAGCGCGTCTGCTGATCGTAGCCCCACGGACCGGCCTTGCGGCGGACGGGCAGGGGCTCGATACCCTTGATGATCGCGTAGTACGAGTCGACGTACCCGTCCAGCCGGCGGACCTCGCCGTCGGTGATGATGTCGATGCCCGCCCTTTCCATGTCCCGGATGGCGGTGTTGGCGGCGTCGTCGAACATCTCCTCCATGTCGCCCGGGCCGAAGTCGCCCTGCTCGAGCGCCTTGACGGAGGCGAACCACCAGCTCGGTTTTCCGTGGGAGCCGACGACCGCGGTCGGGATCAAGGGCAGCGTCATCGTGAACGTCCTCCGATTATCCGCGAAACGCTCGCGTCACGCCAGGCATCCTCCGGCCGGCCGCCGAAGATGATCTCGCCGCGCTCGATGACGTAGAGCCGGGTCGTGTATTCGGGCACGTGGTGGATGTTGGACTCGGCGATGAGGATCGCGCGGCCCAGGCCGGTGATCGTCGCGATGCCGGCGCTCACCGCGGGAATGATCGCGGGCGACAGGCCCTCGAACGGCTCGTCGAGGAGCAGCATCTCCGGGTCGAGCGCCAGCGCGCGCGCGATCGAGAGCATCTTGCGCTCGCCGCCGCTCATCTCGGGGCCCTTGCGCGCGGCGTAGCGGCGGAGCGCCGGAAAGACGTCGTACGCTTGCGCGATGCGCTCGGCGGCTGACCGGCCGCCCGGCCGCGTCCACGTCGCAATCTCGATGTTCTCGGCGACGGTGAGGTCCGAGAAGATGCCGGAGTCTTCCGGCGCCCAGCCGAGCCCCAGCCGGGCGATCTCGTGTGTGCGCCGACGGTGAATGGGTCGGCCGTGGAACTCGACCGCGCCGGCCCGCGGACTGAGGTAGCCCATGACCGTCCTGAGGGTCGTCGTCTTGCCCGAGCCGTTGCGCCCCACGAGGCAGACCACCTCGCGCGCGCCGACCTCGAGTGACACGCCGCGCAGGATCTGACTGGTCTGGATGAAGACGTCGACCCCGGCCAGGCTCAGCACGAGGGCGTCCCCGGCGCGACGGCCTTGCGGCCGATGACGGTGTCCATCACGCGCTGGTCAGCCAGGATCGTCGCCGGCGGCCCGTCGGCCAGGACCTTCCCCTGATGCAGCGCGATGATGCGGTCCGAGTACGCGAACACGATGTCCATGTCGTGCTCGACCTGGACGATGGCGCGAAGCCCGATTCGCCGCGACGCCGTCACCAGGGTGTCCATGATCGCGGTCTTGTCCGCCGTGCTCACTCCCGACGTCGGCTCGTCGAGCAGGATGATCTCCGGCCTCAGCGCGAACGCGGAGGCGATGTCCAGGAGCTTCTTGTCTCCCTGCGGCAGCTGCCGGGCCGGAGTGTGCCGCTTGTCGCCGAGCCCGAACAGTTCGGCGACCTCCAGCGCGTCCGACTGCACCTCGCGGTCCCGCGCGAGCGATGCGAAGAGCCGCGTCGCGCGTCCGAGCCGCGCCACGACGGCGGCCTGCAGGGTCTCGAGGACCGTGAGATCGGGAAAGACCTGGACGAGCTGAAACGAGCGGGCCATGCCGAGCCGGGCCAGGCGCACCGGGCCGGCGCCGCCGACCTCGCGGTCCTTGAACCGGACCTTGCCGGCGCTCGGCCGCGTGACGCCGGTGAGGATGTTGATCAGGGTCGACTTGCCGGCGCCGTTGGGCCCGACGATCGAGACGAACTCACCCGTGTCGACCGCGAGGCTCACGCCGTCGAGCGCGCAGAACTCTCCGTAGAGCTTCCGGAGCCCGTCGGCCTGGAGGATCACGCGCGCCCCGCCGGCGCCGGCCGGCGGCGGGTCACGAGTCCGACGAGCCCGTCCGGCGCGAAGATCACGATCACGGCGAGCATCGCGCCGAAGACCAGCCGCCAGTAGGGCACGACGGACATCACCCAGCTCTGCAGATAGATGAACACGAAGGCCCCCACGACCGGACCGAAGAAGCTGGTGAACCCGCCGAGCAGGGTCATGAACACGATGTTGCCGGAGTGCGTCCAGTAGGCGAGGGTCGGATCGACGTTTCCAGTCGGCGGGCCCAGAAGGACGCCGCCGACGGCGGCGTAGATCGCGGAGATGACGAAGGCGTAAAAGCGATGGCGCGTGACCCCGATGCCGAGTGTCTCGGCCTTCGTGGGGTTGTCGCGAATCGTCTTCAGGCAGAGACCGAACGGCGAGTGGACGATGCGCCACATGCCGAGCGCGGCGAGGCCGAGCACGGCCAGCGAGTAGTAGTAGTAGGGCCCGACGAGGTAGTCGATCTTCGGCATGGCATCGAGGCTTCGCCCGAGCAGCGACGGCCGCAGGAAGGGCGTGCCCTCGTCGCCGCCGGTCAGGCGATAGAACTTCAGGACGAATGTGTAGAAGACCATCCCAAACGCCAGGGTGAGCATGCCAAAGTAGATCTTCACGTAGCGCACGCAGAGCGCCGCGACCGGTATCGCCACCAGCGCGCCCAGCACCGCGGCCGCGAGCAGGATCACCTCGAGCGAGCGGATCTTGGCGTGCGTCGTCAGGAACGCGCCGGTGTACGCGCCGAGCCCGATGAAGAGGGCGTGGCCGAACGAGACGAGGCCCGTGTACCCGAACAGGAGGTTGAGCCCGAGCAGCACGACCGCGTAGGCCATGAACGGGAGCATGAGGAGCACGTGATAGGTCGAGGCGACGAGGGGCGCTGCGGCGATGGCCGCGGCCCCCAGCGCGACCGCCAGGCCGCCCTTCACGCCGTGGCCCCGCCGAAGAGGCCGCGCGGCCGCGCCACCAGCACCGCGATCACGATGAGGTAGATCAGCAGCATCTCGAGCTCCGGATACACGGAGATCGCGATCGAGCGGAGGACGCCGACGACGAGCGCGCCGACGAAGGCCCCCCGCATCGAGCCCAACCCGCCGATCACGACGACCGCGAAGGCCTCGACGATCAGCTCGATGCCCATCTCGCTCATCGCCGCCGTCGCGGGAATCACGAGGGCTCCGCCGAGAGTGCCGAGCGCCGTGCCGAGCGTGAAGACCTTCGCGTACACCCGGCGCATGTCCACGCCGAGCGCCTCGGCCATCTCGCGATTGTCGGCGGTCGCGCGGATGATGCGGCCGAACGCGGTGCGGGTCAGCAGCCAGCCGATCGCCAGCGCGATGGCGAGGCTCGCCGCGATGACGATCAGGTTGTAGACCGGCACGGTCGCGCCGAAGAGGCGGACCTGCCCGTAGACGAGATAGAGGCCGGCGGTCGAGCGGGGCGCCGTGCCCCAGGTCAGGCGGATCGCGTCCTCCATCATGAGGACGATCGCGAACGTCATGAGGAGCTGGAACGTCTCATCGCGGTCGTAGACGAAGCGGAGGAGCCCTCGCTCGACCACGACCCCCACCGCGCCCACCGCGAGGCCCGCCAGGGCCAGCGGCACGATGAACAGCGCGGGTGGGCCGCCGGCGTCCACGTACCAGCCCACGGCCGAGACGCCGACGTAGGCGCCGAGCGCGTAGAACGAGCCGCACGCGAGGTTGAAGATCTTCTGCACGCCGAAGACAACTTGTAAACCGGCGGCGACGAGGAACAGGACCGACGCGTGAAAGAGCCCGCTCAGAAGGACGTTGACGGCGTGCGCGATCGGCTAGACCTTCCAGCCGTTGATCCACTCGAAGAGCTTCGAGCCGGCCGGCTTCATCGCCTGCTTGGTGGACACGACCTCGATGGGGCTGATCGTCACGAAGTCGTACCCGTTCTTGTGCGTCGTGATCCCCTGATAGAAATTGCACATCTGGACGTGATCCTCTCGCCAGCTGCGCTTGCCGGAGAGCGATTCGATCTCGAGACCCTCGAGCGCCCGGACCACCTGCGCCTTGTCCGGCCATTTCTTCGCCGGCCCCGCGGCCTTCTCGACCGCCACCTTGTAGGACTCGGCGTTGAAGAAGGCGTGGTCGCACTCGTAGGGCGGATACTCGTTGTACTTTGCCTTGTACTCGCGGACGAACTGCTTGAGGAGCGCGCTGGCCTTGGGGTCGTCGAAGTACATCGTGTTGTAGCCGAGCAGCAACCCTTCGGGCGTGAACTCTTTCTTCAGGGAGTCGTGGACGCCGCCCCCGGTCGTGAAGACGCCCTTCATCGTCTTGAACAGGCCGACCGCGGCGGCCTGCTTCATGATGATCGTCGCGTCGCCCGACCAGAACGAGCACATCAAGAGGTCCGCCTTCGACTGCTGGATCGCCGCGATGTGCGAGGTGAAGTCGGTGACGCCGAGCTTGGGAAAGAGCTCGAGCACGAACTTCACGTCCGGGACGTAGCGTCGGAGCACGGCCTGGTAGGACTCCCAGCAGTCGTGGCCGTAGGAGTAGTCGTTGCCGATGCCGGCGACGGTCTTGATGCTCTTGAAGTACTTCGGCGTCAGGATGCCGGCGACGATCGCCTCGACCTCGTTGTCGACGCTCTTGAACGCCCACTTCGGATTCGGCATCGTCTCTTCGATGCCCTTCTGGGTCGTGCCGTCCCAGGAAAGCCACGGCGTGCCGAGATCCTCCGCCACCGGGCCGAGCGCGAGCGTCACGCCGGTCGAGATACCGCCCAGGACGACCTCGACCTTGTCTTGAAGAACCAGCTTGCGATAGCGCTCGACCGTGTCCTTCGGATTTGACTCCTCCTCGACGATGAGCTGCACCGGCCGCCCGAGGATCCCGCCGGCGTTGTTCACGCGCTCTGCCCACCATTCGGTGGCGCGCAGCCCGGCAGCGCCGACCGGCGCCGCGACGCCGGCGCGGATGGTGAGGACCCCGATCTTCACGGGGCCGGTCGCCTGAGCGGAGGCGGACGGCCCGTCGAGCCGGGTCGCCGCGGCCGCGCCGGCCCCGGCGCCCAGGAGCTTGAGGAATTGCCGTCGCGAGGCTTGGGTGGGCGTCATGGTCGGGTTCCTCGTGTCATGGCCGCGTCGAGGGTGGCCAGGCCCGTCTAGGTCAGCCCCAGCCGCGTGCGGGCGAGCCGCGTGCCGGCGACGAGGCGCTTGAGCTTCTCGAAGGCGACCCAGCGCGGCACCGGAAAGAACCCGCAGTCGGGCACGGCCGACAGCCGCTCGACCGGGATGAACTTGGCGCAGAGCTCGAGACGCGCGGCGACGTCCTCCGGGCTCTCCATGTAGAACGACTTCACGTCCACGACTCCACACGCCACGTCGCGGTCGACGCCGATCTCCTTCCAGTGCTCGATCTCGGCCATCTCGCGATTCGCGTACTCGAAGACGAACTGGTGGCACCGGGTGTCGAGCAGCGCCGGAAACATCCAGCGATAGGAGCGCTTGCCGCGCGGGCGCGACAGAAGGTTGCCGAAGCAGACGTGGTAGGCGATCCGCGCGCGCACGCCCTCGACGCAGGCGTTGAACATCTTCACGTACTCGTCGATCTGCCCGGGCACGATCGCCGCCGACGGCTCGTCGATCTGGATGTAGTCCGCGCCCACCTCGACGAGGGCGCGCAGCTCGGCGTTGATGGCCGGGACGAAGTCCCAGCAGAGGGCGAGGCGATCGTTGCCGTAGGCGTCGCCGGGCCGGAGCTGGACGTGGATCGAGAGCGTGACCGGCCCGGGGCAGGTGGCCTTCACGGGCTTCTCGGTCTGGGATTTCAGGTACTGAAACTCCTCGACCACGCCGAGCCCGCGCGGCACCGTGACGCGCTGCCGTGGCCTGTATCGCGGCGTCGAGTCGTAGGCGTAGAGCCCGGTCTTGCGCAGCGGCTCGACCGGCTCGAGGCCGTCCATCTTCGAGTAGAACGTCTGCACGAAGAAGTAGCGGCGCATCTCGCCGTCGCAGACGATATCGAGGCCGGCGCGCTCCTGGTCGCGGATCGCGAGCTGGGTCGCGTCGTCGAACGTCTCCTTCTGGTCCGTCTGGCCGTAGTCGCCCGCCTTGATCCGGTCGAGCGCGGTCCAGAACCAGCCCGGGAAGCCGTGGCTCCCCATCACGTGCGTCGGAATCCGGGGCAGGGCGGCGGTCACGCGCTGTTGTTTATCAGAGGGCCCGGCGCTTGGCAATGGCGGCGGCGGCGTGCGGGGTCCCGGAGCGCGCCTGGACTCAAGTCCGGGAGTCCTCCCCCCTTCCGACGGCATCGGTGAACCGAGACCGCCGGAATTTGTTGAAGAAATCCGCCGCGGCCGACACGATATGATAAGACTATCCGCCATGCAGGTGCGCTTTTGGGGAACGCGTGGATCGATCGCTGCGCCCGGGCCGAGCACCGCGCGCTTTGGAGGTAACACCTCCTGCGTCGAGGTGCGAGCTTCCGACGGGACCGTGATCATCCTCGACTGCGGCACCGGCGCCCGCGAGCTCGGGCTCCACCTGGCGCAGACGATGCCCCAACCGATTCGGCTGCACCTCTTCATCGGCCACACCCACTGGGATCACATCCAGGGCTTTCCGTTCTTCGTCCCCGCGTTTCTGCCCGGCTCCGAGCTGAACATCTACGCGCCGCTCGGCTTCCAGCGGGGTCTCGAAGAGGCGATGGCCGGTCAGATGGAGTACTCGTACTTCCCGGTCAAGATGCGCGACCTCCGCTCGCGGATCCACTTCACGGAGCTGGACGAAGGGTTCTTCCGCGTCGGCGGCGTGCTCGTCGAGACGCAATTCCTCAATCACACCGCGCCCACCATCGCGTACCGCATGACCAGCGACGGCGCGACGATCGCCTACGCGACGGATCACGAGCCCTTCTGGAACGCCTCGGGCCGGGTCTCCCAGCATCCGGGCGACGAGCGCCACATCGCCTTCCTCAAGGGCGCGAATCTGGTGATCCACGACGCCCAGTACACCGACGCGGAGTACCGCGACAAGGTCGGCTGGGGCCACAGCAGCATCGACTACGCGGTCGACGTCGCCCTGGCCGCGGGGGTCGAGCGCCTCGTGCTCTTCCACCACGACCCGGCGCACGACGACGCGATGATGGAGCGGATGGAAGCGATGGCGCGGGCCCACGTCGGCCAGCGAGGCCAGGCGCTGGACGTGCTCGCGGCTCGCGAAGGCCTCGAGCTGGAGGTGCGGGGCAGCAGCGCCGCACCGGACATGGCCGAGGCCTCGGCCCTCCAGCATCGCCAGATCGTCGGCGGCCGTGTGCTCCTGGTCAGCGCCAACGAGCCGGAGGTGGCCGAGATCGAAGAAGTCCTCAACGGCGACGGTCTGATCTTCCTGCGCGAGTCGGACGTCCGCGCGGCGCTCTCGCGAGGTCCCGAGCTCACGCCCGATATCGCGATCATCGACCGCGAGCTGCTGGACGGCGACTCGGTCCTCGACGTGTTGCGGGACCGCCTGGGCCGGCGCAATTTCCCGATCGTCGTCCTCGCCGACAGCTCCATTCCCTCCGATGCCGTGTACCGCGGCGAAGCCTCGTGGACCGACTATCTGCCCAAGCCCTTCAGCCCGCCCATGCTGCGCACCCGCGTGCGGGCGTGGCTCGCTCGGACCTTGCTCGTCTTCGATCCGGTCGAGCGTGTGGCGCTGCGCGGCGAGCGCGTGACGGGCCCGGACGACAGCCGGGCTCGCTGCGCGAGCCTCCTCGCCACCGTGCCGCTGTTCCGCCCGCTGACCGCCGAGCAGCGCGATCTCCTGCTCGACAGCGCGACCGAGCAGAGCTTCACGGCCGGCCACGTGCTGATCCGTGAGAGCGATCCGCCCGACCGTCTCTTCGTCATTCTCTCCGGCCGCGTGCGCGTGCTGGAGGTCGCGTCCGACTCTCCGGTGGAGCTCATCGTGGGCGAGCTCGGCGTGGGCGAGATCCTCGGCGAGCTGAGCGTGCTGCGAAACCAGCCGCGGTCGGCGACGGTCGTCGCGATCGAGCGGACGCACTGCCTGGTCATCCCCCAAACCGAGTTCCTGAAGGTGCTGCAGAGCTCAGCGGAGCTGTCGGTCTCCCTGCTGCGGATGCTCGCCGGCCGCCTCTACGAGACCGACCGCCGTCTGTCTCGGTTCGCGCCAGATCCCGTCACGGGCCTGGCGGGCCGCCGGGCCTTCCACGAGCAATATCGTCGGCTCGCCGCCGTCGCGCGCCGGCGCAAGACGGGCGCGCTCCTGCTCGTCGTCGACGTCCTGAAGCTCAGGTCGATCAACGACCGCTTCGGCTATGGCGTGGGCGACGACGTGCTGAGGACCGTGGCCGACGCGCTCGTCGAGGCCACGCGGACCACGGATCTGATCGTTCGCCACGGCGGCGACGAGTTCGTCGTGTTCTTCCCGGACGCGGGGGTGGGTGACATCGACACCGTCATCGCGAGGGTCAACGAGACGATCAAGGGCCTCTCGGGTAAGCGCGGCATCCCCGTCCCGATCACCTGCAACTTCGGCATCGCCTACGCGCTGGCGCCCCCGGAGAGCGCGGACGATCTCCTGCGCGAGGCCGATCAGGATATGCTGCGCCGCAAGCGGTAAGGCTACCGCTTCTTCCGGCTCGCGAACTCGCGGATTCTCTCCCGCGCCGCCGGGCTCGTCCTCAGCGCGGCAGCGTAGCCCTCGGCCTCCCGACCCGATCCGCCCGCGCGGATCGCCGCGACGATGTTCTTCGTGGCCTCGAGTCCGCCGCGGGGCGAGCGGGCGATCTCCACGGCGAGCGTCGCGACGCTCGCGTCGAGGGTGGGCGGAGCGACCACCCGGTTGACGAGACCGATGCGGAGCGCCTCCGTCGCGTGAATAGTCCGGCCGGTGAGGAGCAGATCGCGGGCGTGGCCGCCGGCGACGACGTCCAGCAAGCGCGCGATCCCGTAGGCCGGCGGAAAGCCGAGCGTGACCTCCGGGAGCCCGAAGCGCGCTCGGTCGGACGCGACGCGCAGATCCTGGGCGATCGCGAGCATCAGCCCGCCGCCCAAGGCGAAGCCGTCCACCGCGGCGATCGTCACCTGCGGCAAGGTCGTGAAGCGGCTCATGATCGCCGCGTGGCGGCGGGCGAGGGTCTCGGCCTCGTCGGGCGTGACCGTCTCCATCTCTTTGATGTCGTTGCCGGCGCAGAAGGCGCGGCCGCGCCCGGCCACCACGAGCACGCGGACATCGTCCATCGCGGCCACGCGCTCGAGCGCATCCTCGAGCGCGATCGTCAGTCGGCGATTGAGCGCGTTGAGGGCATCCGGGCGATTGAGCCGAAGCCAGGCGACGCCGTCTTGCGCGTCAAGCTCGACGATCGGGACTTCCGCCATCCGTCCGGGTCCGGCCGAGAGCGGTGAGGGTCAGACACGCCGCCACGCCGAGCGCGATGCCCGCCGCCGCGGTGGCGGGCATGGGCCAGAAGTCCGTCCTGAAGAACGGAAGGACGAAGAACGGCGAGCGGCCGGCGCGCGGAGCCACGCGACCGTCGAGGAGGCCCTCGACGAGGTCCATCGTCTCGGCCATCAGGACCTCGGAGACCGCCTTGGCGAACGCCGGGTCGGCCAGCGCCGGGTGGCCGACGTAGCCCTGACCGCCGTTGCGGAGCGGAAAATTCGGCACGGCGCGCTCGGGGAGGGAATAGCGCGCCGGCGGAAGCGAGCGATAGGACGGATCGACCAGATCGGGCCGGATCATCAGCATGAGCGACGTCTCCCACCAGCCTCCATGCGCGTCCTCGGAGAACGCCCGACGCTCGTCATCCGAGAGCGGGCGTCCGAGCGCGGTCGCGATCTTGTCGACGTAGCGGCCGCGCAGGAACTGCCAGGCGAGATGACCCGAGACCGAAGCCATCATCACGCGGTGTCGGCGCGAGACGATCGCGGAGGCTTCTTCGAGCGCCGTGAGGTGCCCCGGCCCGCCGTGACCGTTGGCGACGAGGATGTAGCGGAAGCCGGCCCGCGCCAGCGAGCGGCCGTAGTCGACCACCGCGTCGCGCACGACGCGCTGACGGACGCTCACGGTGCCGACGGCGTCGAACGTGAACGAGCCGAGCGGGAGCGTCGGGGCCAGCAGGGCGGTCCAGCCGGGCCGCGCGGCGGTGAGGCGCTCGGCGAGGGCCTCGGCGAAGTGGCGCGCGGCGATCGCGTCGACGCCGACCGGCAAGTGCGGCCCGTGCTCCTCGAGGGGGCTCACCGTCAGGACGACGACGGTGCGCGCGCGGTCGAGCGCGACGAGCGCCGGGGTCGACATTTCCTCGAACCGGCGCACGCTCAAAACGAGCTCCCTTTCGTCGCGGTCAGGTAGTCGTTCTTGGCCCGCTCGAGCTCGGCGATCAGCGCCTGGCGCTCGGTCGTCAGGCGGCGGACCGCATACTCGCGGGTCAGCGCGAGCGCGCCGAAGCGCAGCCGGCTCCGGAGCCGTCCAGCGCCGACCCAGTAGCGGTACGCGAGCACGCCAGCGAGCGGCAACGAGAGCGCGAAGACCAGCGCGGCGGCGGGGCCGGCGAGCCGCGCGACGATCCAGGTCTCGAGCGCCCAGAAGAGCGGAGTCGCGAGCATCGCGGTGAGGAACCGCCACGTCGCGTAGTCGGTCTCCTTGTGCGACATGCGTCGCGCCACCCAGCGCGGGATCCAGTAGGGCAGGAAGTTCACCGTCGCGCCGTACAGGAACAACGGAAACCCGACGATCGCCTCCCAGCCGCGGCGGATACGCTGGCGCGGTCGCCGCCGCTCGAGCCGCGCGCGTACGGCCTCGTCCTTCACGCGGTACTCGGCCAGCAGCGCCCGGTAGCTCTGGATGCTTTGCCAGATCCGCTCGACCCGCTCGGGATCGTGCCGCTTGAAGTAATTGGTCGAGTCCACGATCGCCCGCGACAGACGGACCAGGTCGATCTGCCGCTCCGCGAGCCCGCGCTCCTCGCGGAGCTCACGCACCAGCTGGTCGCGGTAGAGCTCCTGGACGGCGGTCACGAGCCGACTCTCGTCGATGCGCTCGACGTGCACCACCTCGGCTTCGATGCCCCACTGGATCGCGTCGGTGAGGGCCTCGACCGTCTTGACCGGATCTCTCCGATACGCCTCCAGATAGGGCGTGACCGGGATCAGCGGGCCGAAGGAAACGAGGACGCGGCCGCGGAAGGATTTCCGCGCGTCGAAGTTGAGCCCGACCGGGACCACCCGGAGGGCTCCCGGCCGCTCGGCCTCGTAGCCGAGCGCCAGCCGCGCGGCGCCGGTCTTGATGCGCTGCACGCGCACCTCGGCGTGCGTCGTGCCCTCGGGGTAGATCGCGACGAGCCGGCCTTCGCCGAAGGCCTTGAAGCACGCCTCGAACGTGCCGGCGTTGCGCTCCATTTTGTCGGGATCATCTTGTTTCCTGTAGACGGGGATCGCGCCGCACGCGCGAAGGAAGCGCGCGACGACGCGATTCCTGAACAGGGCGGCGGTCGCGAGGTAGTGGACCTTTCGCGGAATCGCGCCGCCGACCAGCAGCGAGTCGATGAAGTTGTTGGGATGGTTGATGCAGAGGAGCACCGGCCCGCCGGCCGGCACGCGCTCCGGATGTCGGATGTCGACCGATCGGAAGAAGAACCAGAGCCAGAAGCGCCCGACGGCGCGCACGGCGCGATAGAAGCCGTCCATCGTGTCGCGCCGCGCGCCGGTGTCGACGCTCGCGCTCACGGAATGCGCGCGAAGCCTTCCATCAGCCGGCGCGCCGTCCGATACACGGTGACGCGCTCGGCCCACGCGGCGCCGTCGCGCCGGCGCACCGCGGCGTCGATCGGCAGCACCCCGGACGGGTGGCCCAGCCGGATATCGTGCGCACCGTCGCCGACGCACTCGCGCACGACCGTACCGTCCACTCGCGCCGCCACCCCGAGGCACATCGCCACGGTGAGCGCGACCGCGCGGTGGCAGTTGCCCATCGAGATCACGCGCGTCACCAGATCGACGCCGCCGGCGGGATGCCGGACGCCGTCGAGCGCCGTGAACGCGGTCGCCGGCGCGACCATCGCGATCTTCGGCACCGCGGCGCTGCCCTGGATGCCCATCCGCCGTGCCGCCTCGACGCGGATCGACTCGAGCCGCGCCGAGAGCGCGCGGTCGGCGTCGATCGCCTGCGGCGTCTCGGTGCCGGCGAGGCCCACGTCCTTCGCGCGGACGAAGACGACCGGATTCGTCGCGTCCACGAGCGAGGCGTCGATGCCGTCGATCGTCTCGCGCGCCGCGCCCGTCGGCAGCAGACGTCCGGTGCCGGCGCCGCCGGGATCCAAGAAGTCGAGCGCGATGCGCGCGCCGCGACCGGCCACGCCGGCCAGCTCGAAGTCGCCGTCGACCGCCGCCTCACCGTCGTGGACGGGCACGTGGGCGACGATGAGCTTCTTCGTGTTGGTGTTGTGGATACGGACGACCGTCTCGCCCTCGACCGCCTTCACCAGGCCTTCGTCGATCGCGAAGGGTCCAACGGACGACGAACAATTGCCACAGTTGCCCTTGTAGTCCACGATCGCCTTCGCCACCTCGACCTGCGCGAACGTGTAGTCGACGTCGGCGTCCGGGTGCGAAGGGGCGCCGATGATGCACGCCTTCGACAGCGACGAGATCCCGCCGCCCATGCCGTCGAGCTGGCGGCCGTAGGGGTCGGGGCTTCCGAGCGCCGCGAGCAGGACCCGATCGCGCGCGGCGCCGGCCGGTGGAAGATCCGCGTGGTGGAAGACGAGACAGCGGCTCGTGCCGCCCCGCATGTAGACCGCCCGGATCTTCTTCTGGCTCATGGCTCCTCCCGAGGCGCGCCCCGGCCGGCGGGGCCCCAGCCCCGCGACGTCCGGCAGCGCGCACGTCCGTTACGCTCGCCCGGCCTTCGTGTGCGCCAGGATGCCGCCGGCCAGGAGAATCTCGCGCTCGCGCGCCGTCAGCACGCACGAGGCGGTGAACACGGCGCCCGTCCGGGCATTCTCCACGCGCACCCCCTCGCCGGCCTCCAGCGCGGCGCGGAGACCCGGCAGGCGCAGGCGGTCGTCTCGCTCGATGCCGCCGAAATCATCGGGATTGTCGAAAGCCAGCGGCACCACGCCCCAGTTGATCAGGTTCGTCCGGTGGATCCGCGCGAACGACTTCACGATGACGGCGCGGATGCCGAGGTACATCGGTCCGGTCGCGGCCGCCTCGCGCGACGATCCCTGACCATAGGTCTCACCCCCGACGATGATGCCGCGCCCGGCGGCCTTGGCGCGCGCCACGAAATCGGGGTCGACGTATTTGAAGCAGAACTCCGAGATCGCCGGGATGTTCGAGCGGAAGACCAGCACCGCGGAGCCGGCCGGGGAGATGTCGTCGGTCGACACCTTGTCGCCGAGCTTGATCACCACCGGCGCCTCGAGCGCCTCCGCCACCGGCTCGCCGAGCGGCACCGGCTTGATGTTCGGCCCACGCGGAATCTCGCCGGTGCCGTCGGGCTCGACGAATCCCACCGTCGAGGTCGCGAAGCGTGCCGGCAAGGTGACCGGCGCCGGCGCGCCCAGGGTACGCGGATCGGTGATGACGCCGGTGAGCGCCGAGGCCGCCGCGACGGTCGACGAGCAGAGATAGACGGAGTCGTCCTTCACGCCGCTCCGCCCGGGGAAGTTGCGGTTGAAGGCGCGGAGGCTCTTGGCGCCGGCGGCCGGAACGTGGCCGATACCGGCGCAGGCCCCGCAGCTCGACTCGGAGACCGTGGCGCCCGCGGCGATGAGGTCGGTGAGCACGCCTTCGCGCGCCATCGTCTCGAGAATCTTGTGGCTGCCCGGGAACAGCACGAAGGACACCGACGAATGCACGCGTCGGCCGCGCACGATGTCGGCGACCGACGCCATGTCGTGCCACGAGCCGTTGGTGCACGAGCCGACCATCACCTGCTCGATCGCGGTCCCCGCGACCTCTTCGACGGGCACGACGCGGTCGGGCGAGCCCGGCAGCGCCACGAGCGGCGTGAGCGCCGCGAGGTCGAGCTGGATCTCGTCGTCGTACGTTGCGTCGGCGTCGGGCGCGGCCGGCCGCCAGTCGTCGCCGCGGCCTAGCCGCGTCATGAACGAGCGCGTGACGTCATCGCTGGGAAAGACGCTGGTCGTCAATCCGAGCTCGGCTCCCATGTTGGCGATCGTCATGCGCTGGGTGGCCAGCAGGCTGCGAAGCCCGGGCCCGCCATACTCGAAGATCTTGCCCGTGCCGCCCCTGACGGTGAGCCGGCGCAGCAGCTCGAGGATCACGTCCTTCGCGGTCACCCACGGCTGGAGCGCGCCCGTGAGGTGAATGCGGACGACCTGCGGCATCTGGAAGAAGTACGGCCCGCCGCCGAGCGCGACCGCGACGTCGAGCCCACCGGCGCCGATCGCGAGCATGCCCGCCGCGCCGCAGAGCGGCGTGTGGCTGTCGGTGCCGAGCAGGGTCTGGCCCGGGATGGAAAAGCTCTCCATGTGCACCTGATGGCAGATGCCGTTGCCAGGCTTGGAGAAGACGGCCCCGTACTTGCGCGAGACGGCCTGCATGTAACGATGGTCGTCGGAGTTCCGCGAGTCGACCTGGTAGACGTTGTGGTCGGCGTAGCTCACGATGCGGGCGGGCACGGCGCGCGGGAAGCCCATCGCCTCGAACTGGAGCCAGGACATCGTACCGTTGGTGTCGGTGAGGAGGACTTGATCGACCGAGATGCCGATCTCTTCGCCGGCGACTGCTTTGCCGGCGACGAGATGGCTGGTGATGAGCTTTTGCGTGAGGTTCTTGGGCATTTAGTTGGACTGGGGGGGAGCGAGCGCCGCTCCTCCCCCAGACCCCCCCATCGTTTCGAACCCGGTTGGCGGCGATGTCGGTGTCGGCGATGACGTCATTGGGGCTTGGCGCCGCTCAATACTTTTGAGCGGCCGGTTCGCAGGTGGTCTCGTCATCGCTTGGTTGTGTGTTTCAGCGCTTGTCCAGCGACGTGAAGGCGCGGCGAGAGGGGCCGATGTAGTCGCCTCGGGGACGGATCAGGCGGTTGTCGTCGCACTGCTCGATGATGTTCGCGGTCCAGCCCGCGATGCGGCCGGCCGCGATCACCGGCGTGAAGAGATCCACGGGGATGCCGAGCGAGTAGAAGAGCGGCGCCGAGTAGAAGTCGACGTTGGGGATGAGCTTCTTGGCCTCGTTGATGCGCGCGTGGAGCTTGACGGCCATCTCGTACCACTTGAACTGGCCGGACTGGCGGCAGGCCTCTTCGGCCATCCCCTTGAGGATCGCGGCGCGCGGGTCGCCCGCCTTGTAGACGCGGTGCCCCATCCCCATGAATCGCCGCTTGTCCACCAGCGCCTTCTGGGTGAAGGCGTCCACGTTGGCGACCTCGCCGATCTCCATCAACGTCCGCATGACCGCCTCGCCGGCGCCGCCGTGGAGCGGCCCCTTCAGCGCGCCGACGCCCCCGGCCACCGCCGAGTGCATGTCGGACTGGGTCGAGACGATGCAACGGGTCGTGAAGGTCGACGCGTTGAGCTCGTGCTCGGCGTAGAGCGTCAGGCTCGCGTCGAACGCCTTCGCGACGACGCCGCTGGGTCGCTTGCCCGTCAGCATGTAGAGGAAGTTGGCGGCGTGCGAGAGATCGGAGGCCGGACGGATCGGCTCTTCGCCGCGCCGCACCCGATGGTGAGCGCAGATCGCCGTCGCCATCTGGCTCGTGAGCCGGATCGCCTTCCGGATATTCGCGGCGTGCGAGCTGTCGGTGGTGTCCCCGTCGCTCATGCCGAGGATCGCGACGGCGGCCTGGAGCACGCGCATCGGATCCGTCGCCTTCGGCATCAGCCTGAAGGCCTGGACGAGATCGGCCGGAATCTCGCGCGCCGCGATGAGCGCCAGGGTGGTCTTGTCGAGCTGCGACGCGTTCGGCAGATCGCCGTACCAGAGCAGGTGACACACGTCCTCGAAGCTCGCCCGGCGCGCCAGATCTTCGATGTCGTAGCCGCCGTAGGCCAGCCGGCCGTTCTTGCCGTCGAGATCACAGAGCTTGGTCTCGGCGGCGACGACGCCCTCGAGCCCCCGGATGAGCTGGCTGCCTTCCTTGTCCATGATCGGCTACCCCTCGAAGTTACGATCACGCCCCGGCCGGCGGGGCCTGTCGTCTCGCTCGCCTCGGGCCCGGGGGCCCTAGCCCCCGGCTGGCCCTGCAGCTCGCACAACGGCCCGGCGACGGCTTGCAGCGCGGACCACTCTCGATTGCCTGGATGGTAGCAGGAATCGATCGTGGGTGCCCCCTCGTGCCGACGGCAGTGGCGGTTGCAGAAGGGAGAGGGACGCGGCTCGGCGCCGGCGCCACGCGCCTGACGCTCGCGCAGCTCCAGGACCGTCAGATGGAGCGGCTCACCACTTCCGCGGCCGGCGTGTCACCCGCGTCAGGCGGCTGACTCGTGGCGAGGAGGCGCCGTGCGAGCGCCGGCCGCAGCCGCCGCGGCGTCACGCGCCTGAGCTCCACGTCGTCCCCGCCCACGAAGGTCGCGAGCGAGCTCAGCGCGCTCGCGACACCGGCGATCGCCTCGTCCAGATCCAGACGATCTGGCCCTCGCGGCGGTGTTCCAGCCGAGGCGAACCAGGGCTCGAAGTGAACGTGGCGGACCTCGAGTCTCCGCTCGGCGCGGTGCGACTTGGCGTCGACCCGGCCGATGAGATGGCCGTGATGGAGGATGGGAAGCGTGTAGTAGCCGTGCACGCGTCTGGGCCCGGGCGTGTAGACCTCGATCCGGTAGTCGAACCCGAAGAGCCGCGCGACCCGGTCGCGGTGCCACATCAGCGAGTCGAATGGCGAGAGAAGCGTCGTCCCGTGCGATCCGGGCGCCCGCCCGGCGCGGGCCAGCGCCGGCAGGTCACTCGTGAGCGCGAGCCATCGACCCGCCGAACCCTCGAGCTCGATCTCGGTGACCTCGCCGCGCTCGAGCATCTCACGCAGCGCCGCGCGCCGGACGCCCGGCCGGAAGCGAGGGAAGGTGAGATAGCGCGCCAGATCGAGCTCGGTCGCCGCGCCCATGGCGCGCAGCGACCGCTCGAGGTGCCAGCGCTGGAACTGCACGGCCGTGACCGGCTCGACACCGAGCGCGCCGGGCATCGCGCGCTCGAGCAAGTCGTAGCGCTTCTGGAAGTGCTGGCGCGAGTGGATCGTGAGCGCGCCGGTCATCCACAGATGGTGAAGCGCGTGCTGCACCGGACGCCACGACCACCAGCCGCCTCCGCCCGCCGCTCGCCGCCCCTCGAAATCGCCGTTGCCCATCGGCCCGTTGGCCTGGACGGCTTCCTGAACCGTGCGCAGCATCTTCCCATTCCGCCGCAACCAGCCCGACCATCCGGTGTGGCGGCTCCGATAGTCGAGCATCGCGCGGCGCCACCAGGGCAGGTCCGAGGCCGGCACGAGACAGGCGGCGTGGGCCCAGTACTCGAAGAGGAGCCGGCGGCGGTAGACCTGACGGTCGAGCCACCCCCGGTCGTACGGACCGAATCGACTCCACACGGTCAGGTAGTGGGCGCGGTCGAGGACATTGATCGAGTCGAGCTGGATCCCGCCCACGTCCTCGACGAAGCGGCGCAGGCGGGGTGCGGTCAGCGTGGTCGCGCGCGGCTGGGCGAGGTGCTGGCGCTCGAGGAACAGCGCGGTGACGGCGCGCAACGTCACGCGGCGGCGCGGCATGCGCAGGAGCTTATCATCGTTGTCATGGCGCGCTCGCCCGCTCGCTCGTGGCTGCCCTTACGGCTTCGTCAAGGGTGGTAGGCTACTGGCACATGGTCGACACGCTCCTGCCGCGCGGGGAGAGCTACGAAGACGTCTACGGACGCTTCCGCTGGACGATCCCGCCGATCTACAACATCGCGATCGACGTCTGCGACCGCCACGCCCACGACCGCTCGCGCGTCGCGCTCGTGTACGAGGACGACGCGGGCTCGGTGAGCGAGCACACGTTCGCCGAGTTTCGCGCTCGCTCGAACCAGCTCGCGCGGGTCTTCACGAGCCTGGGAATCGAGCGGGGCGATCGCGTCGGAATCGTGCTGCCGCAGCGGCCCGAGACCGCAGTCGCCCACCTGGCCGCGTACAAGCTCGGCGCCGTCGCCCTGCCGTTGTCGACGCTCTTCGGCCCGGAAGCGCTCGAATACCGGCTGCGTGACGCCGGCGCGAAGATCATCGTGACGGACGGCGAGAATCTCGAGCGTGTGCTGGCCGTCGCCAAGGGCCTTCCGGCGCTTGCGCGGGTGATCTCGGTCGATCGTGCCGACGCCGACGGCGTGATCGAGTATGGCGCGGCCATCGCACGCATGCCCGATTCGCTCGAGCCCGTCGCCACGGCGGCGGAGGATCCGGCGATCCTCATCTACACCTCGGGAACGACCGGGCCGCCGAAGGGCGCGCTGCACGCGCATCGCGTGCTCCTCGGGCATCTGCCCGCGATCGAGTTCTATCACGAGTACTTTCCGAAGCCGGGCGACCGTCACTGGAGTCCCGCGGACTGGGCGTGGGCCGGCGGGCTGCTCGACGTGCTGCTGCCGAGCTGGCACTACGGCGTGCCGGTCGTCGCCCATCGCCCGAAGAAGTTCGACGCCGAGCGCGCCTTTGACGTGCTCGCGCGACACCGGGTCCGCAACACGTTCCTCGTGCCGACGATGCTGAAGATGATGCGCTCGGTCGGCGATCCGCGTGGGCGGTGGCGCATCGAGCTGCGCTCGATGTTCACGGGTGGCGAAGCCGTCGGCGAGGAGGTGATTCGCTGGGCGCGCGAGGCGCTCGGCGTCACCCCGCACGAGGGCTTCGGGCAGACCGAGGTGAACCTCGTGCTCGGCAACTGCTCGCTCCTGATGCCGGTGAAGCCCGGGTCGATGGGGCGGCCGATCCCTGGCCACGTCGTCGACGTCGTGGACGAGAAGGGCGCCGCGGTCCCGCCCGGCGAGATCGGCGAGGTAGCTGTGCGGCGGCCCGACCCGGTGATGTTCCTCCGGTACTGGAACAACGAGCAGGCCACCCACCAGAAGTTCGTCGGAGACTGGGCACTCACCGGCGATCTCGCCCGAACGGATGCCGACGGCTACTTCTGGTTCGTCGGCCGGAAAGACGACCTGATCTCGAGCGGCGGCTACCGGATCGGGCCGAGCGAAATCGAGGACTGCCTGCAGGGCCACCCGGCGGTCGCGCTGGCCGCCGCGATCGGCGCGCCCGATCCGGTTCGGGGCGAGGTGGTCAAGGCGTTCGTTCAGCTCCACCCCGGAGGCGCCGGGACACCCGAGCTGGCCCGCGAGCTCCAGGCCTGGGTGCGCACACGCCTTTCGGCGCACGAGTACCCACGTGAGATAGAATTTATCGAGGCGATCCCGGTGACGACGACGGGCAAGGTGCGACGCGCCGATCTCAGGCAGCTCGAGCGGCGGCGGCGTGGACTGGAGATCTGAGATGGCCTACGACTACAAGAAGCACTTCGGCGAGATCACCTTGACGCAGGATCTGACGACCTTGCCCGAGGAGCGGACGTGGCGTCTGCAGGCGCCCGAGCGGGACACCGAGCCGCACCAGATCGTGCTCTACCTCGGTTGCAACGTCCTGCGCACCTCGCACATGATCCGCACCGTCACCGCGATCTTCGACCGGCTGGGGCTCGACTACGTCGCCGTCGGTGGCCCGACGTACTGCTGCGGCATCGTCCACCACCGAAACGGCGACACCGCGGCGTCGGGCGGCATGAACAAGCGCACCGTCGAGCTCTTCCAGCGTTACAAGCCCGAAGAGGTCGTGATGTGGTGTCCGTCGTGCATGTTCTTCTACGACGAGATCCAGAAGTTCCAGTGGCCGTTCCCGGTCCGGCACACGACGGAGTTCCTGGCCGATCGCCTGCCCTCGATCGAGTTCACGCGTCGCGTCGACGAGGCCGTCGCGCTCCACTATCACAGTCAGAGCGAGCCGCGCCGCCGCGAGGGGGCCGCGTGCCGTCGCCTGCTGGGAGCGGTGCCGGGCCTGCGCTTCGTCGAGGTCGAGCCCGAGCCGCGCTTCGGTCGCCTCTGCACGGTGGACGTCCAGGCTCAGCTCGGTCAACAAACATGGGACGCGCTGATCCTCGACGAGATCGACCGGGCGCGCGCCGGCGGCGCGGCGACCCTCGCGACGATCTATCACGGCTGCCAGCGACTCATGTGCGGCTTCGAGACCGAGCGCCCGATCGCGATCGAGCACTACCTCTCGGTGTTCGCGCGAGGCCTCGGGATCGAGTTCGAGGATCGCTACAAGACGTTCCGCCTCTGGCAGGATCCGGAGCGCGTCCTGGAGGAATCGACGCCGTGTCAGACGGCCAATCACGTCGATCCAGCCCGGGCGCGTCAGCTCGTCGACAAGACGTTCGGCCGCATCAGCACCGGTTCGGACCTCAAGAGTCCGGCGGCATCATAAGCGGCCGGACGCTCGCCCGCTAGCAAACCAGTGGAGATCGGGCTCTTCACCGAGTTCGAGTGGCGTCCCGGTGTCGACGAGGCGCAGGCCTTCGACGACTCGTTGAACCAGGTGACGGTCGCCGAGGACCTCGGCTACGACGCCGTGTGGCTGGCCGAGCTGCACTTCCAGAAGGAGCGCTCGGTCCTGTCCTCACCCCTCGTCGTCGGCGCGACGATCGCCGGAAGGACCAAGCGCGTCAAGATCGGCTTCGCCGTTCAGGTCCTGCCGCTCATCCATCCCCTGCGCCTCGCCGAGGACGTCGCGACGCTCGATCAGGTGAGCAAGGGACGACTCGACTTCGGTGTGGGCCGCAGCGGGCTGCCCGGTCACTACACGGGCTTCAACATCCCGTACGAAGAAAGCCAGGAGCGGTTCGACGAGACGCTCGAGATTCTCCTGAAGGCGTGGACCGAGGAGCGGTTCACGTTCGAGGGCAAGTACTTCCAGTTCCACGACGTCTGCGCGGTCCCCAAACCGTTCCAGAAGCCGCATCCGCCGCTGCGCGTCGCGGCGACGTCCGAGGAGTCGTATGCGGCCGTCGGGCGCCGGGGGCTGCCGATCTTCCTGGCGGTGCGGACCTCCAGCATCAGCGAGCTCGAGCGTTACGTCGGCGCGTACCACGCCGCCTGGCGCGACGCCGGCCACCCCGGCCGCGGCGAGGTCGCCGCGATCCTGCCCGTCTACGTCGCCGACACGGATCGCCGCGCGCGAGAGGAGACCGAGGCCAGTGCGATGCACTTCTATCGCTCGGTCGGCGCGGCGCTCAGCGCCGGGCCACGAGCGGAGGTGGGTGAGCGCCTGCGGCGGCTGAGCTTCGACCAGGTCTTGAAAGACTTCGCCGTCTACGGCACGCCCGAGCGCGTCGCGGAGCGGCTCGAAGACCTGCGCGGGGCCATCGGTTTCACGAAGCTCGCGGCGTGGATGAACGTCGGCTCGCGCGTCCCGCCCGAGCGTGTGCTCGGCTCGATGCGGCTCTTCGCCGAGCGCGTGACCCCGCGGCTCAGATAGCCGGGTCGATCCTCACGTCGACCAGGTGTGGTCCGCCGCTCGCCAGCGCACGGCTGACCGCCGGGCCGACGTCCGGCGCCTTCTCGACCTTCGTGCCAGGAACGCCGAGTGACCGGGCCAGGCCGACGAAGTCGATCTCCGGCCGATCCAGATCCATCGCGACATAGCGATCGTCCTCGGCCGAGAATCCCTTCAACGCTTTCGTCCGCTGCTTCAGGATCCGGTACGACGTGTTGTTGAAGATGACGTACACGACCGCGAGCGACTCCCGCGCCGCGGTCCAGAGGGCCTGGTTCGTGTACATCGAGCTGCCGTCGCCGACCAGCGCGAGCACCGGCCGATTCGGCAGCGCGAGCTTCACGCCGAGCGCCGCCGGTAACCCCCAGCCGATACCGCCGCCGCGCAGCCCGAAGAAGCCCTTCGAGTCGGCGCACTTGAAGAAGTGGCGGATGCCCTGCGAGGACGAGATCGCCTCGTCGACGATGACCGCGTCGGCCGGCGTCACCTTGGAGACCTCGTGCATGAGGGTCAAGGGAGAGATCGGTACGCGCGAGGCCTCGGCCTCGGCGCGCTTGGTCAGCTCCGCGCGCTCGGCCGCGAAGGCGGCGGCGACCCCCTCCTTCCGCGTGGCGGCCTGCGGATGGCCGTGCTGGCCGGTGTTGCGGCGGATCGCTTCCGCCAGCTCGGGCAGGGTCGCCTTGGGCTCGCCGAAGATCGCGACCTCGGCCGGGTAGTTCTTGCCGAGCTCCCACGGATTCACGTCGAGGTGCACGACCTTGAGCCCGGGCGGCATCGGGTCGACGTCGTCGGGCAGCGAGAGCGTGAAGATATCGCCGCCGACCGAGAAGAGCAGGTCGTGGCGCATCAGGAGCGCACGGATCGGCGGGCCGATGCGCGGCATCGAGCCGGCGTGGAGCGGGTGGGTGAACGGGAACGAGCACGTGCTCGCCACCCCCTCGGTGATCACCGGCGCCCCGATCAGCTCCGCCACCTCGGCGAGCTCGGCGAGCGCGTCGCCGTGGGCGACCGCGTCACCGGCGATGATCACCGGGTTCTGGGCCTTCGCCAGCAGCTCGGCGGCGCGCGCGACCGCCGCGCGATCACCGACGATGCGCGGCGCGACGCGCGTCGGCGCGCCGAGATCCAGATCGCGCTCGGCGTTCAGGACGTCCACCGGCAAGGAGAGGAAGACCGGTCCGCTCGGGTGGGAGAACGCGGTCTTGACCGCGCGGTGCACGATCCGCGGCAGGTCCTCGAGCCGGCGCGCCTCGGTCGACCACTTCACGAGCGGCGCGGCCATCGGCGGCAGATCCGACCAGAGGATCGGCTCGGTCACGTTGAATCCCTGGTCGTGCTGGCCCGCGGTGAGCAGCATCGGCGCTCCGGATTTGCTCGCGTCGTAGAGCATGCCCATCGCGTTGCCGAGCCCGGGGGAGACGTGCACGTTCACGGCCGCGAGGCCGCCACTGGCCTGCGCGTAGGCGTCCGCCATCGCGATGGCGACCGCCTCCTGCAGCGCGAGCACGTAGTGGATGCCGGGCTCGCGCGCGAGCCCGTCCATGAGCGGCAGCTCCGTGGTGCCGGGATTGCCGAACATGATCGAGACGCCTTCCTGCTTGAGGATCTGGAGGAATGCTTGCTTGCCGGTGATGTAGGCCATGGTGGGCGAGATGATAATCTCGCCGTCGCTCGGAAGGAAGTGCCTCTGATAAGCTTTCCTTCGTGTCACGCCCAGACGCACCGCTCCTCCGCGCCGCCCGCCGCCAGCCGACGTCGTACACGCCGGTGTGGCTCATGCGCCAGGCCGGCCGCTACATGCCGGAGTACCGCGCGATGCGCGAGCGCTACGGCTTTCTCGAGCTCGCCCGAAATCCGGAGGCGGCCGCCGAGGTCACGCTGCAGCCCGTCGCCCGTCTGGGCGTCGATGCGGCGATCCTCTTCGCCGACATTCTGTTGATCGTCGAGCCGCTCGGCGTCGGGCTCGAGTTCGCCAAGGGCGAGGGCCCGGTCATCCATCGGCCGGTGCGCAGCGAGGCGGCGATCGCGCGGCTTCCGCGCGTCGACGTCGAGTCGTCGGTCCCCTTCGTGTTCGAGGCCGTGCGCCGCGTGAAGCAGGCGCTCGCCGGCCAGGTGCCGCTGATCGGCTTCGCCGGCGCGCCCTTCACGGTCGCGTCGTACGTCGTCGAGGGGGGGCCGTCGCGCGACTACCTGCACACCAAGCGGCTCATGTACGAGGAGCCCGAGGGCTGGGGCCGCCTCATGGGAATCCTCGTCGACGCGACCGCGCGATATCTCAACGGCCAGATCGCGGCGGGCGCCGAGGCCGTCCAGATCTTCGACTCCTGGGTCGGCGTGCTGGCGCCCGAGGACTACCGCACGTTCGTGCTGCCGCACACGCGCGCGCTGATCCGCGCGCTCACGCCGGGGATCCCGGTGATCCACTTCGGAACGGGCACCGCGTCGCTGCTGCCGTCGATGCGCGCGGCCGGCGGCGACGTGATCGGACTGGACTGGCGGGTGGATCTCGACGCCGGCTGGACGGCCGTCGGCCACGACGTCGCGGTGCAGGGCAACCTCGACCCGGTGGTCCTCCTCTCGAAGCCCGCCTACATCCGCCAGCGCGTGAAGGACATCCTCGAGCGTGCCGGCGGCCGCGCGGGGCACATCTTCAATCTCGGTCACGGCATTCTCCCGCAGACGCCGGTCGAGCACGCCCACGCGCTGGTCGAGATGGTGCACGAGCTCTCCGATCGGCGATGAGCACCGTCGATTCCGTCCTGCTCGTCGCCTTCGGCGGGCCGACGGCGCCTCACGAGATCCGACCCTTTCTCGAGATCGTCACACGCGGGCGCGGAATTCCCCCCGCGCGGCTGGAGGAGGTCGCGCACCACTACGAGCAGATGCCAGGCGGCCGCTCGCCGCTCGCCGAGCTCACGTTCGCGCAGGCGCGCGGGCTCCAGCAGACGCTCGCCCAGGCCGGGCCCGCGCTGCCGGTGTTCGTCGGAATGCGCAACTGGCATCCGTTCTTACACGAGACGCTCGCCGAGATGGCGGGCAAGGGGGCGCGGCGGACGCTCGCCGTCATCCTCTCGCCGCTCCGCGCCGAGGCCTCGTGGGACCGCTACATGCACGACGTCGCCGAGGCGCGGGCGCGCGTGTCCGAGGCGCCCGAGGTCGGCTTCGCGCCGGCCTGGTTCGAGCACTCACGTTTCGTGGCGGCGGTCGCCGACCGCGCGCGCGCGGCGCTCGGCGAAGTGCCGACGGCTGCGCGTACGGAGACGCCGCTGGTGTTCACGGCGCACAGCATTCCGACCGCGATGGCCGCCCTCTCGCCGTACGTGTCGGACTTGACGGCGGCGGCCCGCGCTGTCGCGAGGCGCCTGGGCCACGCGCGGTGGTCGATCGCCTATCAGAGCCGGAGCGGGAGCCCCCGGCAGCCGTGGCTCGAGCCGGACATCGCCGACGTCCTGCGACGGCTGGCGGCGGACGGCGAGCGCCACGCCGTCGTCGTGCCGATCGGTTTCGTGTGCGATCACGTGGAGGTGCTGTACGACCTCGACGTCGAGGCGCGCCGGGTGGCCGACGGTGTCGGGCTCGCGCTTCATCGCGCCGCCGCCGTGAACGACCATCCGGAGTTCGTCGCGATGCTGGCCGATCTCGTTCGCGGCGCCCACGGCGGCGCCCGGGGCTCCCGATGAGGTCGGGCGATGGTGACGTGAGATGACTCGACTGAAGCTCGTCGTCGTCGGCGCCGGGATCACCGGACTCGCGGCGGCCCATCGCGCCGTCGAGCTCGCGCGCGAGCGCTCGGCCGAGCTCGATCTGACGCTCGTCGATTCACGCGACCGGCTCGGCGGCATCGTCGCGACCGAGCGCGCCGGCGGATTCCTCGTCGAGGCAGGCCCCGATTCGTTCCTTTCGGAGAAGCCGTGGGCGCTGGCACTCTGCCGGAGGCTCGGCGTCGAGCACCGGCTCGTGCGCACCGACGATCGGTTCAGAAAGGTCTTCGTCTGGCGCGCCGGGCGTCTCCACGCGCTGCCCGACGGCTTCCAGCTCCTGGCGCCGACGAAGCTCGGGCCGTTCGTCAAGTCCGGTCTGTTTTCGTGGCGCGGCAAGCTGCGCATGGCCTTCGATCTCGTCCTGCCGCGGGGTACCAGTGACGACGAGAGCCTCGGGGCCTTCGTGCGCCGCCGACTGGGACGCGAGGCGCTCGAGCGCGTCGCTCAGCCGCTCGTCGCCGGGATCTACACGGCCGATCCCGACGATCTCTCGCTCTCGGCCACGATGCCGCGGTTCGGCGAGCTCGAGCGGCGCGAGCGGTCCGTCATTCTCGGACTCTGGCGCGCGAGCCGCCGGGCGCCGCAGACAGGGACGAGCGGAGCGCGCTGGAGCCTCTTCGTGACCTTCCAGAACGGCATGGAGGAGATGGTCACGACGATCGCCTCGCGCCTGCCGCCGGGCTCGGTGCTCCTCAAGCATCGTGTGGACGGAATCGAGCGACGTGGTCGAGGCTGGCGCGTGGTCGGCGGCCTGGGCCCCGCGCTCGAAGCGGACCAGGTCATCGTCGCGACCGAGTCGTACACCGCGAGCCGACTCCTGCGCTACGTCGATCCGGCGCTCGCGACCCTGCTCGGCGAGATTCCGTATGCGTCCTCGGCGACGGTGACGTTCGGCCTGCGCCGCGCCGACGTTCCGCATCCCCTCGACGGCTTCGGCTTCATCGTTCCGCGCGCCGAGCGGCGCTCGGTGCTCGCGTGCACGTTCTCGAGCGTGAAGTATCCGGGCCGCGCGCCCGCGGGCCACGTGCTGCTTCGCTGCTTCGTGGGCGGCGCGCTGAACGAAGGCATTCTCGCGTCGGACGATACAGCGTTGATCGCGGCAGCGCGAGACGAGCTGCGCGAGGCGCTCGGAATCACCGCCGAGCCCGCGCTCACGCGGGTGGCGCGCTGGACGAAGGCGATGCCCCAGTATCACGTCGGCCACCCGGGCCGCGTCGAGACGATCGAGCACTGTGCCGCGGCGGTGCCGGGCTTGCATCTGGCCGGCGGCGCGTATCGGGGCGTCGGGATCGCCGACTGCGTCAGATCCGGCGAAACGGCTGCCGAGCGAGTCTTCGGTGCGTCGCCGGCGTCAGACCGCGGCGATCGTTCCCAGCTTGAGTAGCTCCTCGATCCGCTCCCGCGAATAGCCCAGCACCTCGCCGAGCACCACGCGCGTGTGCTCGCCGACCCGATAGGGCGCGCCGCCGCGCGGCTTCACCGGCCGACTGTCGACGTGAAACGGCACGGCCGTGATGCGCACGGTGCCCCGCCCGGGATGCTCGATCTCCGGAAACGCCTGCCGCTCCGCCAGGTGGGGATGGGCCACGACCTCGGCGGGCGAGAGGACGGCGGAGGCGGGAATCCGCGCGGCCGTGAGCGTCTTCACGGCTTCCTGGACCGTCTTGAATCGGTCGAGCCACGTGCAAATGATCGGGTGCAGCTCGGCCCAGTGCTCGCGGCGCCCCGCCGGGGTGGCGAAGCGCGCGTCCGACGCGAGGTCGGGCCGATCCATCATGGCCACCAGCCGCGCCCAGAGCTGTGGCGCTCCGACCGTTTGCATCGCCACGTGACGGCCGCCGAGTCCGTGGACGATCATGCCCGGCCGTGGGCCCGGATACTCCGGCCCGGCGTTGAGGATGCCCCCGTAGTGGATATCCTCCGCGCCCACCATGCACTCGAGCATCGAGACGTCGAGGTAGGCGCCGCGGCCCGTCCGCGTGCGCCGCCAGAGGGCGGCCAGGATCGCTCCGAAGGCGTGGGTGCCGGCGAGCACGTCGGCCGCCTGGAGATAGCCGGGCCGCGGCGCCGGATCGGTCTGCTGCTCGAGGTGCATGATGCCCGACATCGCGTTGACGATGTGATGGAAGGCCGGCTGCAGACGCAGCGGGCCGCTCTGGCCGAAGCCGGAGATGGAGCAGTACACGAGATCGGGCTTCACCGCCGACAGCGCCGCGTAGTCACAGCCGAGCTTCGCGACGACGCCGGGCAGGAAGTTCTCGACCACGACGTCGGCGGCTCGCGCCAGGTCCGCGACGACCTCGCGGGCCTTCGGGTGCGAGAGGTCGAGCGCCAGGCTCGACTTGCCCGCGTTGATCCTGATGAAGTACGTGCCCTGATCGGCGCGGCCGGCTTCGATCTGGGTGTGGCCGCGCCGGGTGTCGTCGCCCTCGCCCGGGCGCTCGATCTTGATCACGCGCGCGCCGAGATCCGAGAGCAGGCGCGTGCAGTAGGGGCCGGCCAGCACGCGCGTGAAATCGAGAACGGTGAGACCGGCGAGAAGCGGTTCGTCAGAGCCGGGCATGGGCGGTCTCCTCGACGTGATTTCTGAGCATCAGCGCGCGGATCTTTTGGGCCTCGCCTTCGCGCATTCGGTCCATTAGTCTAGCAGGGCGTTCGATCGGAACCCCCGGGAGGACACGCATGCGGATGGTCGATGTCGAGACACTCGAACGGATCACGCGGGACATCTTCGTCGCCTGGAAGGCGCCCCGCGAGGACGCCTCCTGGATCGCGTCCTTGCTCGTGCGCGCGAATCTGCGCGGTCACGACTCGCACGGCGTGATCCGCATCCCGCACTACGTCCACGCGCTCAAGGCCGGAGAGGTCAACCCGACGCCGTCGATCAAGACCGAGATGGAGACGCCGACGATCGCGCGCATCGACGGCGACAAGGGGTTCGGCCAGGTCGTCGCGCGGCACGGCATCACGCTGGCGATCACGAAGGCCCGGGCTCAGGGCCTGTCGGCGGTCACGCTTCGGCGCACGAACCACGTGGGCCGGCTCGCGGACTATGCGGAGATGGCCGCAGTCCAGGGGCTGATCGGTATGCTCTGGGTCAACGCGCCGACGGCGCTGAACGTCGCGCCGTGGGGCGGCGCCGCGCGGCGCCTCGGGACCAACCCGCACGCGGTGGCGGTGCCGGGCCCCAACGCGAGCGTCGCGATGTCGCACGACTTCGCCACCAGCGTCGTCGCCGAGGGCAAGCTGAAGGTGAAGTTCAACCGCGGCGAGAAGGTGGCGCCCGGCATCATGCGGAACGGCCGAGGCGAGCCGTCGACCGATCCGCGCGAGTACTACACCGACCCGCCCGGCTCGTTGATCACCGCGGGGGAGCACAAGGGATACGGCCTCTCGCTCGCCGTCGAGATCCTGGGCGGCATCCTGTCGGGCACCGGAGCGGCGCGTCCGGACAAAGGCCCCGTGAGCAACGGCGTCCTGATGATGTGCATCGATCCCGGGCGCTTCCTGCCGCCCGAGGATTTCCACGCCCAGGTGGCCACGCTCTTCGGCTTCGTGCGATCGGCCCCACTGGCCGGCGGTTCGGAGGAGATCTTGATTCCGGGCGAGCCCGAGGAGCGCACCTCGCGCGAGCGGCGGGTGGGCGGCGTGCCCGTCGACGACGAGACGTGGCGCCAGATCAAGGAATGCGCCGCCGAGGTCGGTGTCGATGCTTGAGGTCGTCACGATGAAGGAGATCGACGCGATCTTCGCGGTGACCGACTCCCTCGGCATCCACCGCGAGCAGCTGGTGATCCCGCTCGGTCCCGCCGCGCCCGGGCGCGTCCGCCGCCTGCCGAGCGGCAAGATCGAGATCACGGTCGAGGCCGCTCGCCCGATCGACGAATGGCTCGCGGAGCTTCCGCGGCTGATCGCCGCCGCCCAGGGGAAGTGAGCTGACGGCAGGGCTCCGGCGCGGGCTCGGGATCTTCCCGCTCACCGCGATCGTCTTCTTCAACGTGAGCGGCGGGCCCTACGGGATCGAGGACACCGTTCCCGCGCTCGGTCCGGGCATGACGCTCGCGCTGCTGGTGCTCACGCCGATTCTCTGGAGCGCGCCGGTCGCCCTGGTGATGGCCGAGCTCGCGTCGGCGATGCCGGACGAAGGCGGCTACGTCACGTGGACGCGCCAGGCGTTCGGGCCGTACTGGGCGTTCCAGGTCGGCTGGTGGAGCTGGATCGACAGCTTCGTCGACGTCGCCGTGTACCCGGCGCTGTTCGTCGAGTATCTCCGCTTCTGGGTTCCCGAGATGACGCCGCTCGACCGCTGGCTGCTGGTCGTCGCCTTCATCGTCACGCTGACCGGGCTGAATCTACTCGGCGTGCGCCCGACGGGGCACGCGGCCGCGGCGCTGGCGATCATCTCGCTCGTGCCGGTCGGCGCGCTGACGGTGGCCGCGCTGCTCGGACCGCGGGTCTCGCCGTGGACGCCGCTCGTTCCGGCGGGGCAGGGATTGGAGACCCTGGGGCTCGGCCTCGCCGTGGTGATGTGGAACTACTCGGGCTGGGACACGCCGTCGACGATTCTCGGCGAGGCCCGCTCGCCGGAGCGCGCGTTCCGGTCGGCGATGTTCCTGGCGCTCCCGGTGCTGACGGCGGCGTACATCCTTCCGGTGGGCGCGGCCCTCGCGAGCGGTGCCCTCCCGTGGAGCCAGTGGACCACCGGTGTCCTGCCGTCGATTGCCCGGTCGGTGGGGGGCGAGTGGCTCGGCCACGCCGTGGCCGCCGGTGCCGTGCTCAGCACGGCCGGCCTCTTCGTGTCGCTGCTCCTCACGAACTCGCGGCTTCCGTACGTCATGGCGCGTGACCACGTGATGCCCCGATGGCTCGGCGCCGTCGACCCGCGATTCGGTACGCCGTGGACGGCCGTCCTCGTCTCCGCCGCGCTCTACGCCGCGTTCGCCGTGTTCTCCTTCAAGGAGCTGATCGTCCTGAACATCTGGCTCTACTCGCTGAGCCTGCTCGTCGAGCTCGCCGCGTTCGTGCGGCTGCGCGTCATCGCGCCGGGGATGCCGCGGCCGTGGCGGGTTCCGGGCGGTCTCGCCGTCGGGGTTGGCGTGGTCGTGTTCCCCGTGCTCTTCTGTGTCGGCGCGATGGCGACGGCCGGCTGGACCAACACGATCGCCGGCATCGCGGCGGCACTCACCGGGCCGCTGGCCTACCGCGTGCTCGGCCGGCGCACGATGCTGGTCGAGGAGGGGCGGGCATGAAGGGGTTGGTCAACAGCGTCGCCTACGCCGACGGCCTGCGGATTGGGGAGGTCGCGATCCCGGACATCAGCGAGGTCCTCAAGCAGTCCGGGCGGTTCGTCTGGGTCGGACTCCACGAGCCCGATGACGAAATGCTCGCGGAGATCCAGCAGGAGTTCTCGCTCCACGACCTCGCGGTCGAGGACGCCGCGCGCGCCCACCAGCGGCCGAAGCTCGAGCGATACGGCAACTCCGTCTTCGTCGTCCTGCGGACCGCTCACATCGATCGGTCGACCGGCGGGATCGACTACGGCGAGACCCACATCTTCCTCGGGTCGAACTACATCGTCTCGATCCGGCACGGAGGGTCGCTGCCGTACGTCGAGGTGCGCTCACGCTGCGAGGCGAGCCCGGATCTACTCGTCAAAGGCCCCGGCTTCGTTCTCTACGCGCTGATGGACTTCATCGTCGACCAGTACTTTCCGCTGGTCGACACGTTCGAGGACAAGTTGGCCGCGCTCGAGGACAACATCTTCCGGCAGGCCCTCACGCGGGAGACGACCGAGCGCATCTACCAGCTCAAGCGGGACCTGCTCGAGGTGAAGCGGGCGGTCGCCCCGCTGGTCGACATCTGCAACCGGCTCGTCCGCGCCGACGTCACGTTGATCCCCGACGACGCGCGCGTCTATTTCCGCGACGTCTACGACCACACGATCCGGATCAACGAAATGGTCGACACGCTGCGCGAGCTCCTGACGACCGCGCTCGAGGCGAACCTTTCGTTGATCTCGGTCTCGCAGAACGAGGCGATGAAGCGGCTGGCAGGTTGGGCGGCGATCATCGCGGTCCCGACCATGGTCGCCGGTATCTACGGGATGAACTTCAAGCTCATGCCCGAGCTCGATTGGGCGCTCGGATACCCGCTGGCGATGACCGTCATGGTCGGCGCCTGCGCATTTCTCTACTACAAGTTCAAGCGCTCCGGCTGGCTCTGACCCGGCTCACCGCCGGGCCCGCCCGAGGTTGTCCTCGATCACCGCGGCCAGACAATCGAGCGTCCCGAGCGAATAGACGTAGGTCTTCCAGTCGACGGCCACGTGGTCCTCGCGCTCGCCGGGGCGCCCCAGCGGAAACATCTCGACCGAGACATTGGGACCGGGTCCCGAGCAGCCGCCGGCGCAACCCTCGCGCACCCGGACGCGCTCGCCGAGTCCGCGCTCGGCCACCAGCTCCAGCAAGTGCCGCCGGATGGCTTCCGCATTCAGGCGCGCGGCCCGACCGCCCCGCGTGATCGGGAGCGTGACGACACCCGGCTCCCGCGGGCACACCGTGATGACGAGCCTGCGCGGCGTCACGCCCGGGCCAGCGCCGCGGCCAGCCGCGCGGCGGCGACGACGGGTTGCTCGGCGGGGCGGTGCCATCGCGCCCGCAAGCCGACGCGCGCGACCGCGCGAATCACCCCCGCGCGATACCACCCGTCGGCCAGCACGCTCCCCGCCCAGCTCGCGTTCACCGTCCGGCCGAGCTGGAGCGCCCGCGCCACTTCGAGGGCGCCCGCCGCGAGCTGGCGCTGACCCTCCGTCACAATGCGCCGCGCGCGGCGATCGCCGCGACGGGCTCGTGCGAGCACGTCGCGAGCCATCGCGGCCATAGACTTCACCGGGTCGCGGCCGTGGGACGCGCGAAGCGCCGGTAGCAGGTGTCCATCGCGGACCCTCGCGCGGAGCCACTCACGGCCGAGCCAGAATCCGGAGCCCTCATCGCCGAGAATCGGCCCGAGACCGCCCGCGCGCGCCCAGCGGCCGCGCGCGTTGCGGCCGACCACGATCGATCCGGTGCCCGACAGCAAGAGGACACCGGGCCGCTTGCCGAGCGCGCCGAGCAGCGCGGCCTGCGCGTCGGAGATTACATGCACACGCGCGGCGAGCCCACGTAGCGCGCGCGCGAGGATCCGGCGCTCGGCGGGTGTCCAGAGGCCACGCGAGGCGACGACGAGCGCGGCGACGCGGCGCCGACTCCACTTGCGGCGACGCCACACCGCGCGCAAGCGCGACGCGAGCTGCTGCAGATCGCGGTGGGCGGGAACGATAGTGGTCGCAACGCGATGTTCGGCCCAGACGGCGATGCGGATCCACGTTCCGCCGACGTCCGCGCCCACGCACACCGCCCGTCGTTTGGAGGCGTGTCTTTCCGCGGAAGTGGTTGCCACTCTGTCCATTATGAGGCCGATCAAATGATCCGGAGGCGTCTGAAATAACAGGCTTTCCGCTTATTCAGCCACTGGCATGCCGGATGCTCAAATAGCGGCCCGGAGGATCAGCCATGGGTAAGGCACTCGCCGCCTGGATCATGATGGCCGGAGCCGTCGCGGCCCCCGCGATGGGCCCACGGGAAACCGTGGAGACGGCCGTGATCCGCGTGATCAATCTCACGCAGGACATCGAGCCTGCTGCGAAGCCGGAGTCGGCGGCACCCAGGCCGACGACGGACAAGCGGACCGAGATCCGAAAGATCGCGCGCGACCTCTTCGACTTCGAGGAAGTGACCCGGCGCACGCTGTCGCGCCACTGGGCCGCGCGCACCCAGGAAGAGCGGACCGAGTTCGTGGCGCTCTTCACCGAGCTGCTCGAGCGCTCCTACATCAACCGGGTCGAGGCCTACGCGGGCGAGAACATCACGTATATCGGCGAGGCCATCGATGCGAACTATGCCACCGTGCGGTCGAAGATCATCACGGACCGCCGCAGCGAGCTGACGCTCGATTACCGGATGCATCTCCGGGACGGTCGCTGGCGCGTCTACGATCTGCAAGTCGACGGCGTGAGCTTCGTCTCGACGTATCGCAGTCAGTTCGACCGGATCATCCAGGCCGAATCGTACACGGCCCTCCTCGAGCGCATGCGCAAGAAGAGCTTCGAAGCCAACGTGGCCGAGCGCGGGGGCAAGAAGCTCTAGTCGATCGGGCGCCGTCCGGCGCCATCTGCAACGGGGGCGGGTTCTTCGGGACTCGCCCCCGTTTCTGTTAGAGCCGCTCGCTCGGGAGCCCCAGGATCCAGCCCTCCACGACCCGCGCCGCCTCCGGTGGCTCCGGCACCGCGTCGTCGAGCAGGAGCCTCGCCAGCCCGATGCAGCCGATCGTCGCGTCGAACGGATCCTCACCGGAGCTGGACGCGCCGAACCCCCCGCGGAGAAGAGCCCGGACGGCGTCGAGATCGAGCCGCGCGTCGGCGCCCACCCGGCGTAGCAGCGCTCGACCGCACGCGGCGCGCGCGGTGGGCTCAGACTTTCGCGCGACGGTAAGTCCGAGCGTGCGCAGGAGGAATGCCGGGTACATCTCGGCGATGACCGGACGGCCGGCAGCGAGCAGCTCGGCCAGCGGCCCGTCGAACGGCCAGAGAGCGACGCGGTCGAGTCGCGGCGTGATGAGCTCGCGCCAGATACAGGCGGCGGACCGGCCGACCTGGCGCGGGCCGACCAGCCAGAAGATCGGCCCCGCGCCGGCCAGGCGGTCGCAGGCGCGCGGCGCGAACGCCGCGTCGCCGAGCACCTTCCGGAGGTCGTCGCGTGTGGTCCCTTTCACGCCCCGAGCCGGATAGAAGGGTCGCTCGGTCCCGATGTCGGCGGCGCAATCGGCCAGCTCGTAGAAGCGCGCGAACCGGCCGCTGCCGAAAACCCTGAGCGCCGCTCGAAACGAGCCGAGCTCGGCCATCGCGGCGTACTCGCGCGAGACGCCGATCGGACAGTCGAACGCGGCCAGAACGCCGGGAGCGAGCTCGAGCGCGGCGACGTCCCTCACGGGTCGCGGGGGCGAGACAAGGTAACGGCCGTCGCTGAGGACCGCCCGACACACCTGCCGCTTGGCCGGTGTCGCGCCCCAGTCGAACGCGAGGATTTCGGCGGGCAGTCGGCGGAGCCGACTCACCCCTGGACGAGGCGTGCGATGACCGCGTCGAGCTGGCACTTCCTGAACCCGTACGCGGTGACGCCGAGGACACCGGGCGCGAGCATGTCCGCGTCGTACGGATCGCGCATGAGCACGACGGCGAGCGCCCGAGACCGCGACTGGAGCTCCGTGAGCAGCTTCGCGTTCGACGCGTAGAGGTGGGCGTCGAACAGGAACAGCACGAGCGCGTCGGACGCCTCGGCCAGCGCTCCGGCGGCGGCGATTTCCTCGTCCTTGGGCTCGATCCCAACGAGCTGTGTCTCGGGCATGATGCCGGCCATTCCGAACGCCCCCGCGATGTACGATTTCTCGGCGGCGATCTCGGGCTCGATCGTGATCCTCGGTGCCAGATCCGAGAAGCGCGGGAACACGACGCCGACACGCCCGTTCAGCGCGCGCCGAAGCTCGCGCCGACCAGCCGAGACGACGGTGACCGCGCGCGTCGCGATCGCGCGCGCGAGCGGCGCGGCGTCGGGCTCGACCGCCGGCGGCCCGCCCTCGAAGCGGGCGGTCCGGCGCGTCCGCATTCGGTGAATACGCTCGACGGAGGCTTCCAGATCGCGCACCGGGAGCGCGCCCGACCGATAGGCCTCCACGAGCGCCTTGGCGGCGGCGCGCTGCGCCGGCTCGGTGTGGCAGACGAGCAGGAGGTCGTGGCCCGCCGCCGCCGTCTTTATCGTCGCCTCGCCGATCGGGCACGTTTCGCCGATCGCCCCCATCTCGAGGTCGTCCGAGATGATCACGCCCGAGAATCCGGCCTCCTGGCGCAGGTAGTCGTGCACGATGCGCCGGGAGAACGTTGCCGGAACGCGCGAGGGGTCGAGATTCGGATAGACCGGATGGCTCGTCATCAAGCTGTCGATCCCGTCCGCGATCGCGGCGTGGAACGGCGGCAGGTGCGTGCCTTCCATCTCGGCCCACGTCGAGTCGATCGTGGGCAGCTTCAGATGGGCGTCGAGGGGCGAGTGGCCCTTGCCGGGGAAGTGTTTCGCGCACGCCGACACACCGCCCTTCTGCATGCCCTTGATGCGCGCGAGACCGTAGCGAGTCACCAGGCCGGGATCCTTGCCGTACGAGCGGATCCCGATGTTCGGGCTGTAACGATCGGTGAGGACGTCGAGGCACGGGCCGAAATTCAGGTCTACTCCCAGTCGGCGCAGCTCGCGAGCCTCGAACAGACCCTGGCGATAGGGGAACGCTTCTTCGCCCGCCGTCCCGACCGCGAGGTTGTCGGGAAAGATCGTCGTCCCCTGTCCGAGCATGACGATGCGGCCGCCCTCGTGATCGGTCGCGACGAGCAGCCGACGGTCGAGCGCGGACTCGAGATCGTTCAGGAGCTTCGTATGTTGCTCCGGCGATTCGAAGTTTCGCCGGTACAGAATGAGCCCGGCCGCGCGCGTCTCACGGAAGAGTCGGATGTCGGTGTCCGTCAGCTTCGGGCCGGCGAGGCCGAATACCAGCCGCTCGCCGACGAGGCCTTCGAGGTCGCTCACAGAACGATTATAGGCTGCCTCCCGCTCCCCGGCCGCGGCCTGCGACGCACTTTTCCTGTCACTCCGCTGACACCAATGGGCTGTGCTGCCGCCAGTCGCGCGCGAGAACCTCCGACAAATCCGCGGGTTTCGTCCAGGCCCGATGTGGCATGGCTGCTGCAAATATCTCTACCGGTCGGGTATGCGACACAAAGACCTGGTCCAGAGCCTGGCGGTCGTGAGTGTTCTCACGGTCATCGCGGCCGCCGGCGTACAGGCTCAGACGAAGCCCAGAGCGCCCGCGGCGCCGACGCCTTCCGGCGCATACGGCAAGCTCTCGCTCGGGAATCAGAAGGTCGCTTCCGCGCTCTACCAGGCGCAAAGCTCCGGGATCCCGGCAAAGATCGCGACCGGATCGACCGCCGCACCCCATCCACTCACCTTGGAAGAGATTGCCTCGAAAAGGCGGAGCGGTCAGGCGTGGGGCCAGATCTTCCGGGAGATGAAGGCGCAGGGGCTCGTGCACGAAAAGAGCCTCGGCCAAGTTGTCGCCAAGTACCAGCAAACATCTGATGCGGGTCCCAGCGTGGTCGCCAGCGACAACGGCGTTGGCAAATCCAGCGCTCTCGAAGTCGGCTCGACCGGCCTCGCGAGTGGCGTGGCTCATGGTGTCGGCAAGGGAGGCAAGTGATGGACAAGTGGAATCCCTGGAAGGTGACGGCGCTCGCCATGGCCCTCGTCATGGCGACGGCGTTGATCACAGGACTCGTCGTCGCAAATTGGTCGGGCTCGAACCGGGAGGTGGCTCAACCGACTTCGTCGCCGGCGAACGCCCGCCTGGGCCAGCAGCCGAGACCAGCCAGCGCGAAGCCCGCCACGTCCCAGATGCAGACCGCGCCGGTGGCACCGGCGGTGCCGACGCAAGAGGTCGTCGACGCGTGTAACCGATACGCTTCGGCGCAGGTCGGCGAGTCGGACAAGACGACGGAAGTCGTCAAGGACGCCGCGATCGGTGCCGTGGTCGGCGCCGCTGTCGGCGCCGCGGGCGGCGCGATCGCCGGCGGCGGAAAAGGCGCGGGCAAGGGCGCGGCGATCGGCGGGGTCGTGGGGGCGGGCGGCGGGACGCTCTACGGCCTCAACGAGAACAAGAAGAACGACGAGAAGTACCGGGCCGCCTACTCGAGCTGCATGCACTCGCGCGGTTACAACGGATAGCGAGTCGACCCTCGTCCGAGGCCATGGGTACACTGGACTGGAAGGAGGGCGTTGTGATGAAGCTTCTTGCGTTCATTCTCGCGGCCGCAGTGGTCACGGGCTCGGCTCTGCCGGCGCGCGCGGCGGACGATACGAAGGTCAAGGCCGCAACGGACCGGGTCGAAGCCGGCGCCCGAAAGATCGGCGACGGAAAGCTCGGTCCGGGCTTCGAGGAAACGTTCAAGGGCGTCGGCAACACGATCGTCGAAGGCGCGAAGTACAGCGGCCACGCGATCACGGACTTCTTCTCGAGGGTCTTCGGAAGCTAGTAGAGCAGGTACCGGGCACGCAGCCGCTTCCAGTGGTCGAGCCCGCGCTGCCACGCGCGCTCGATCGCCGGAAGCGGTGTCCCCCTCTCGATCGCCAGCCGGATCGCGTCAGTTCCGCACAGGATGTCGATCGGCATGCGCCGCTTCTCGAACTCGTAGGGCGGCCGGCGCCAGGCGAATTCGCGGGGCGCCAGCCGGCGCGCCACGGCGATCTCGGCCAGCCCGGTGAGGAACGGCTTGAAGCGGCGCGCGTCCGTCACGTGGATCTGAACGCCGTCACAGAGCCGCCCAGCCCACTTCTGGAACGTCGGCTGAAAGCGTGCGGGACGGAAGCGTACGCCGGGTAACCGCAGGCGCTCGAGCGCCGCGGTGTAGCGGTGAGCGTCCAGATAAGGTGCGCCGATCCACTCGAACGGCCGGGTCGTTCCACGGCCCTCCGACAAGTTGGTTCCTTCGATCAGGCAGCCGCCGGGATAGACGCGGGCGGTGTCGAGCGTGGGCATGTTCGGCGAGGGCGGCACCCAGGGGAGCCCGGTGTCCTCCCAGAGCATCGCGCGCCGCCAGCCGCGCATCGGAACGACGGTGAGTCGGCAGCCGATGCCGTGCCGCTCGTTGAGGTAACCCGCGAGCTCACCGATGGTCATGCCGTGACGGATGGCCAGGGGGTAGAGGCCGACGAAGGATGCAAACGTCGGATCCGCCACGTTGCCCTCGACGAGCGCGCCGCCGAGCGGATTGGGCCGATCAAGGACGACGACACGAGCGCCGTTCCGCGCGCACGCGCGCATGGCGAGCGCCATGGTCCAGACGAACGTGTAGTAGCGGGAGCCGACGTCCTGCAGGTCCACGACGACCGTATCGATTCCGCGGAGCATCGCGGCGGTCGGCTCGCGCCGCGCGCCGTAGAGGCTCCATACGGGCAGGCCCGACACCGGGTCGCGCGTGCCGTCGATCCAGATGTGGTCCTGGGGCGCGCCCCACAGTCCGTGCTCCGGCGCTAGGAGCCGTCGGACCTTGACCGCCCGCAGATCGCCCACGAGCGTGACCGCGTGCTCGTAACGTGAGTCGATCGACGCTTGATGCGTGAGCAGCGCGAGGCGCTGGCCCCGGAGGAGGGCCGGCCGGCGACGGACGAGCACCTCGAGGCCGGATTCGACGAGGGGCACGGTTTCGATAGTAGTAGCATGCGGGCGGAATGGCCTCGCGAATCCGCTATGCGCGCCTCGCCACCGAGCGCGCGAACCCGAAAAGCCGCGCGCTCGACCTCCTGCGCCCCCGCGAGATCGCCGCGCTGATGAATCGCGAGGACCGCCGCGCGGTGCGCGCGGTGGGGCGCGTGCGGGCCGAGATCGCGACGGCCGTGAACCTGATCGTCGCGGCGCTCCGCGCCGGCGGCCGTCTCTTCTTCGTGGGCGCCGGCACCAGCGGGCGCCTGGGCGTGCTCGAGGCCGCCGAGTGCCCGCCGACGTTCGGGACGCCGCGTCGGCTCGTGCAGGCGATCATGGCCGGTGGGCGCGGCGCCGTCTTCCGCTCGCGCGAAGGCGCTGAGGACGACGAGACCGCGGCCCGTCGCGCGGTGCGCGCGCGCGTCCGGCGGGGCGACATCGTCGTCGGTATCTCGGCCAGCGGCGTCACGCCGTTCGTGCGCACGGCGCTCGCCACCGCGCGGAGGCGCGGCGCGAGAACCGTCCTGATCAGCTGCAACGCGACGGGGCCTGGAAAGGCGTTCGCCAACGTTCGAATCATTCCGACGACGGGGCCCGAGGTGCTCGCCGGATCGACCCGGCTGAAAGCCGGCACGGCCACCAAGCTCGTCCTGAACACCTTGACGACCGCCGCCATGACGGGGCTCGGCCGAATTCACGGAAATCGGATGGTCGATCTTCAGCCGCGGTCGGCGAAGCTGCGGGAGCGAGCGTTGCGATTGATCGCGGAGCTGGCCGGAGTCTCGAGAGGACGGGCGCTTGAGGCGTTCGAGGAGTCGGGACGTCGAGTGCGGGTTGCGATCGTGATCGCTCGGAACGGGTGGGATGCTGCCGAGGCGTCCCGCGCTCTGCGAGCCGCGGGCGGGTCGCTACGAGTCGTGCTTCAGAAGTTCCGGCGGAAGTAGCGGGCGCGTACCCGAACCGGCTCGAACTTGAGGGCGAAGAGCACCCAGCCGAACGGGAGGACGATCGCCGCGACGGTGAGCCAGAACTTGCTGCTCCTCCAGAACTCGCTTTCCTTCAGCAGGGTCCACGTTGTCTTCATGGCATTCGTTTAAGCACGGACGGTGCCATGAAATCGCGAGCCGTAAGTATGTGAAACTACGAAAGTATACAGACCTCTCCCGGGCAAGTCCTTAAAAAGCCGGTAAGTTTTGGACCGCCAGCCCGGTGGTTTTCTTCCGGGCTCGCGGCTCTAGCTGTGCGAGGGGCCCGCGGTGTCCTCGAATCTGACGGCTGTGCGGCCTTTCAGATAGTCGAAATCGCACCCCTCGTTGGCCTGAAGCACGTGGTCGAGGAAGAGCCTGCCGTAGCCGCGGGTGAAATGGGGCGGCCGGGCCTTCCAGGCGGCCCGGCGGCGCGCCAGCTCTTCGTCGCCGACCTTGAGGGTGAGCCGGCGGCGCGGCACATCGAGCTCGATCTCGTCGCCGTCGCGCACGAGCGCCAGCGGGCCGCCGATGGCCGACTCCGGGGCCACGTGGAGCACGACGGTGCCGTACGACGTCCCGCTCATCCGGGCGTCGGAGATGCGCACCATGTCCGTCACGCCTCGCTTCAGCAGTCGCGCCGGGATCGGCGCCGCGCCCCACTCGGGCATCCCGGGCGCGCCCCGCGGGCCGACCTGCTTGAGCACGAGCACCGAGTTCTCGTCGATCGCGACGCTCTCGTCGTCGATCCGCTTGTGGAGATCCGCGTGATCCTCGAAGACGACGGCGCGACCGCGATGCGTCAGCAGGTGCGGCGAGGCGGCCGATTGCTTCAGCACCGCGCCGTCGGGACAGAGATTTCCGAACAGGATCACGGTGCCGCCCTCTCCGGCCAGCGGCATCGTGAGCGGGCGGATGACGTCCTCGTTGTAGCACTTCGCGTCGCTGACGTTGTCGGCGATCGATCGGCCGTTCACCGTGAGCGCGCCGCCGTGCAGGAGCGGCAGGAGCTGCTTGAGCACCGCCGGCAGGCCGCCCGCGTAGAAGAAGTCCTCCATCAGGTACTTTCCGGACGGTCGCAGGTTGACCAGGAACGGCGTGGTCTTCGACAGCTCGTCGAAGCGCTGGAGCGGTAGCGGGACCCCGACGCGCCCGGCGATCGCGACCAGGTGGATGATCGCGTTGGTCGAGCCGCCGATCGCCATGTCGGCGCGGATCGCGTTGTCGAAGGCCTGTGCCGTGAGGATCTGCGAGGGCCTGGGCCCGCCCGCGAGCGCCATCTCGACGGCGCGCCGCCCGGCCATCTCGGCCATTGCGAGCCGCCGGGAGTCGGATGCCGGGATCGCGGCGTTGCCGGGCAGGGTCATGCCCAGCGCCTCGACGACCGACGCCATCGTGGACGCGGTGCCCATCACCATGCAATGGCCGCTCGAGCGCGACATGCACGACTCCGCCTCGCAGAGCTCTTCGTCGGTGAGCCGCCCCGCGCGCCGCTCGGCCCAGAGACGCCAGGCGTCGGTGCCCGAGCCGAGCTCCTCGGCGCGCCACTTGCCGCTCAGCATCGGTCCGCCGGTGACCATGACGGCCGGGATATCAGCGGACGCGGCGCCCATCAGCATCGCCGGCGTCGTCTTGTCGCAGCCGGACAGGAGCACGGCGGCGTCGAGCGGATAGGCGCGCAAACATTCCTCGACGTCCATCGCCATCAAGTTGCGGAAGAGCATCGTCGTGGGCTTCATCAGCACTTCGCCCAGCGAGATGGTCGGGAACTCGACCGGAAAGCCGCCCGCGCTCCACACCCCGCGCTTGACGGCGTCGGCGACCTGGCGCAGGTGGGCGTTGCAGTTCGTGAGCTCGGACCACGAGTTGGCGATCCCCACGACCGGGCGGCCGTCGAAGACGGCGTCGCTGAATCCTTCGGCCTTGAGCCAGGAGCGATGGACGAAGCCATCGAGGTCGTTGCGCCCGAACCAGTTGCGGCTTCTGAGCTGGTGTGCTGTCATGGGTCCCTCCGGGGCACCGATTATAGATCGAGGGGGTCTCCATGCGGCTCGCCGGTAAGGTCGCGGTCGTGACGGGCGGAGGTAGCGGGATCGGCCGTGGCATCGTGCTGGCGCTGGCGCGCGAGGGCGCCGACATCGCGATCCCCGACATCCAGGTGCTGAACGCGGAGAAGGTCGCCGGCGAGGTCAAGGGACTCGGCCGCAAGGTCATCGCCATGAAGACCGACGTGACCAGCGCTGCCGACGTGAAGACGATGGTCGATCGCACGCGCGAGTCGTTCGGCAAGATCGACATTCTCGTCAACAATGCGGGTGCCGCCGGCCCTCCCGGGATGCCGTTCACGAACAACACCGAGGAGGACTGGGACCGCACGTTCGCCGTCAACACGAAGTCGGTCTTCCTCACGTGCAAGGCGATCACGCCGCATTTCATCGAGCGCAAGGCCGGTCGCATCGTGAACATCGCCTCGATCGCCGGCCCCATCTCGGCGCCGACGATGCCGCCCTACAGCGTGGCCAAGATGGGGGTGATCACGCTCACGCGCATCATCGCCAAGGAGCTGGCCCCCCACGGCGTGACCGTGAACGCGATCTGCCCGGGCGTCCTCTGGACCGACTTCTGGCAAAAGCTCGCCGCCCACCTGGCGGAGACGAACCCGGCCTTCAAGGGCATGACGGCGCGTCAGGTCTTCGACAAGCGCGTGGCCGACATCACGCCGATGAAGCGCGAGCAGACCCCCGAGGACATCGGCTGGGCCGCCGTCTTCATCGCGTCCGACGAGGCGCGCAACATCACCGGCCAGGCCCTGAACGTCGACGGCGGCGTCGTGATGCAATGAGCCGGCGCCGCGCGTGTACGCAGGGGAGTCGAGAGGGGGGCGGAGCCCCCTTCTCCCAATGAACTTCGACTTCACCGACCGGGAAGAAGCGTTTCGCAAGGAAGTCCGGGGCTGGCTCGAGGCCAACCTGCCCGACGATCTGCGTGGCCGCGCGTTTGCGGCCTCGCGCGCCGGTCGCGACGAGGTCCGCAAGCTCCGCGCCTGGCAGAAGCAGATGTGCGAGGCGGGCTACGTCGGGCTCGACTGGCCGCGCGAGTTCGGCGGCCGCGGCGCGACGATCGTCGAGATGGTCATCCTCTACCAGGAGATGGCGCGCGCGGAGTCACCGCAGCTCGTCAACCGCGGCGGCGTGTCGATGCTCGGCCCCACGCTCATGAAGCACGGCACCCCGGCCCAGCAGCAGCGTCATCTGGCGAAGATCCTCGCGGCCGACGAGCTCTGGTGCCAGGGATTCTCGGAGCCGAACGCGGGCTCCGATCTCGCGAACCTCCAGACGCGCGGCGTGCGCGACGACGATCACTTCGTCGTCAACGGCCAGAAGGTCTGGACCAGCATGGCCCACGTCGCCGACTGGTGCTTCCTGCTGGTGCGCACCGACCCCGCCGCCGCCAAGCACAAGGGCATCAGCTTTCTGCTCGTCGACATGAAGACGCCGGGCATCACGGTGCGGCCGCTGCGCCAGATCACCGGCGAGGCCGAGTTCAACGAGGTCTTCTTCGACAACGTGAGAGTTCCGGTCGAAAACCTGGTAGGAAAGCTCCATGAAGGTTGGAGCGTCGCGATCACCACGCTGGCGTACGAGCGCGATATCCTGACCTTCATCCGGCACATCTCGCTGCGGAACGCGCTGCACCGTCTCGTGCGCCTCGTGCAGGAGGAGCGGAAGGGCGGCGATCCGATCCTCCGGCAGAAGCTGGCCGCCCTCTGGATCGGCGAGCAGGCGCTCCAGCTCAATGGCTATCGGAGCCTCACGAAGATCCTGCGCGGCGGCGCGCCGGGGCCCGAGGGGTCGACCTCGAAGCTCTTCTGGAGCCAGCTCGATCAGGAGCTTGCGCACGTCGCGACCGAGGTCATCGGCCCGTACTCGCAGATCGCCCACGGCTCGACGTGGGCGCCCGACGACGGCCAGTGGGAGTTCTACGAGCTGCTGGCGCGAGGAAGCGGGATCCGCGCCGGGACCTCCGAGATTCTCCGCAACATCCTCGCCGAGCGCGTCCTCGGGCTGCCCAAGGACTAGCGCCAGCGCTTACCCGTAGATTTACGAGGAGCATGACCCATGAGTGACCTGCTCTACGAGGTGAAGGACAAGATCGCGACGATCACCTTGAATCGGCCGGACAAGCTGAACGCGTTCACCCGCGACATGATCGACGCGTGGGCGAAAGCGCTGAGCTCGGCGCAGGCCGACGAGAGCGTCAACGTCATCGTCGTCACCGGCTCCGGACGCGCGTTCTGCTCGGGCGGCGACGTCGGGCGCATGCGCGAGGGCGAGCCGACCGCGCTCGACGGCAAGAACAGCCTCTGGGAGGGCGTGCACCGCGTGCCGAAGACGCTCGAGACGGTGGACAAGCCGGTCATCGCGATGGTCAACGGTCTGGCGGTCGGCGCCGGCATGGGCATGTGCGTCATGTGCGACATGCGCGTGGCCGCCGAGTCGGCCCGCTTCTCGACGGGCTACGTCCGGGTGGGTCTCGTGCCGGGCGATGGCGACACGTATTTCCTGCCGCGTCTCGTGGGCGCCGCCAAAGCGCTCGAGCTCCTGTGGACCGCCGACTTCATCGAGGCGCCGGAAGCTCACCGGCTCGGCATCGTCCAGCGCGTCGTGCCGGATGCCCAGCTGAAGGAAGCCACCTACGTGATGGCGCGCCAGATCGCCGACGGGCCCCAGATCCCGATCCGGATGATCAAGCGGCTCGTCTACCAGAGCCTCCGGCTGGATCTGCGAACGCACCTCGACCTCGTCTCGTCGCACATGTCGATCGTGCGGCAGACGGCGGACCACGCCGAGGGCGTGAAGGCGTTCAAGGAGAAGCGGCCCCCGCGGTTCGAGGGCCGCTGACGGGCCTCAGCCCTTCCGGAGCTTCGGATCGAGCGCGTCCCGGAGGGAATCGCCGAAGAGGTTGAAGCCGAACACGCCGAGGCTGATCGCGATGCCCGGGAAGAGCGCGATCCACGGCGCCTTCTCGGCATACGACGGCGCGGATCCCGACAGCATCAGCCCCCACGACGGCGTCGGCTCCGCCGCCCCGAGCCCCAGGTAGGACAGCGCGGCCTCGGCCAGAATCGCGGCGCCGAGCTGCGCGGTCAGCATGATGATGTACGGCGCCGTGACGTTCGGAATGATGTGCTGCAGGATCACGCGGCGCCGCGAGGCGCCCAGCGCCTGCACGGCCTCGACGTAGACGTTCTCCTTCACCGATAGGGCGGCCGCCCGCACCACGCGCGCGACGCGCGGGATGACGGGGATCGAGATCGCGATCACGACGTTCTGAACCGCCGGGCCCAGGATCGACGCGATGGCCAGGGCGAGGATCAGCTGCGGGAACGCCAGCAAGATATCCATCAGCCGCTCGAGCAGGAGATCGACCCGGCCGCCCCAGTACGCGCTCACGACGCCGAGCAGGGCCCCGATCGTGCAGCCGATGAACGACGCGAAGAAGCCGACGAACAACGCGATGCGCGCGCCGTACATGATCCGGCTCAGGACATCGCGGCCGAACTCGTCGGTCCCGAACCAGTGCTCGGCGCTCGGCCGCGCGAACTGGAGCCCGTAGTCGCCGACGTATGGATCGTACGGTGCCAGAATCTGCGCGAACACGGCCAGGAACAGCATGCCGAGAATGATCACGGCCCCGGCGGCGCCGAGCGGCTTGGTGCGGACGAACCTGGCCGCGACCTCGGCGAAGCTCCGCCTCGGCGCCAGCGTGGCCGACGCGCTCGCGTGAGCCAGCTCGATGTTCGTCGCCATGGACGTCAGCGGTAGCGGATGCGTGGATCGAACCACGCGTAGGTCAGGTCGACGAGCAAGTTGACGACGACGAAGCCGAACGCGATGAGGAAGATCAGCGCCTGTACCACCGGGTAGTCCCGGTGGGCGACCGCGTCGACCACGAAGCGCCCGACGCCGTTCAAGGTGAACACGGTCTCGGTGACGACCAGCCCGCCGATGAGGAAGGCGAACTCCGTTCCGACCAGGGTGATCACCGGGAGCATCGAGTTCTTCAGGGCGTGACGGACGACGACGGCGCGCTCGCGCAGCCCCTTCGCCCACGCCGTGCGGATGTAGTCCTCGCGCAGCACCTCGAGCAGGGTGGAGCGCGTCATCCGCGTGGTGACGGCCGCGTAGCGATATCCGACCGTGACCACGGGCCAGATCATCATCTGGAAGTTCGCCCACGGATCGATCCACGGCGGCGTGAACTCGAGCGGCGGGCCCCAGCCGAAGAAGATCACGAGCATGAGGATGCAGAGGATGCCGACCCAGAACGACGGGATCGCCAGGCCACCGATGCTGACCACGCGCACGAGGTAGTCCACCCAGGTGTCCTGGCGGATCGCGGCGAGCATGCCCAGGGGAATCGCGATCAGGACGGAGACGATCGTCGCGGCGATGGCCAGCTCGAGGGAGAGCGGCAGCCGGATGAGCAGCTCCTCGATGACGGGCCGGCCCGTCCAGAGCGAGTTACCGAAGTCGAAGCGGAGGATTCCCCAGAGCCACGTGCCGAACTGCACCAGCAGCGGCTGATCGAGCCCGAGGCGCTGGCGCATGTCCGCGAGCTGCTTGGCATCGATCTGGCCGCCCGCTTCTCCGCCGAAGATCAAGAGCGCCACGTCGCCCGGAATGACCCGCATGATCACGAACACCAGCGCCGCGGCGCCAATCAGAGTCGGAACGATCAGCAGAAGCCGTTTCGCGACATACGTGCCCATCGCCAGCTCTCCGCGCTCTGGATCAGTCTTCCGACAGCCAGACGTCCTGGAGCTTCTGGTTGGCGTAGTGGTTCGGCGGGGCCACGTAGTTCTTCACTTTGGTCCAGTGGACGACGTTCCGCGTCCACCAGAGGCCGGGCATGTAGTACGCGTGCTCCAGCACCGTCTTCTGGAGCTGAAGGATCGCTTTCCGTCGCTCCGCGGGGTCGAGCGCGCGCGATTGCCGTGAGAACAGGTCGTCGACGCCGGGGTCGCTGAAGCGGCCCCAGTTCTGGGGATCCCCGGTGGTGTAGCGCCGCAGGAAGGTATCGGGATCGTCACTGGCCTCCACGGTCGGCGCGACGATCAGCTCGAAGTTCCCGGTGTCGCGTCCGTCCGCGAACCAGGCCGCGGTCTCGAGCGGACGTTGCTCGGCCTCGATGCCGATCTTCCGCCATTCCTGAACCGCGAACACGGCGAAGTCCTGGTACGGCAGCTTCACGTTTCGGTTCTTGAGCACGACCTTGAAGCCGTTGGGATAGCCCGCCTCGGCCAGCAGCCGCTTGGCCTCGGCCCGGTTCTTCTCGATGTCCTTCCCGAACCCCGGAAGTTTCTGAAGATCGGCCTCCGGGAGCGAGAACTCCGTGCCCGGTCGCAGTAGCGCGCCGACGTCCTTCAGGCTCGCGAGCGGGAACAGCACCCTGCCCATCGTGTAGCGATCGAGTCCGAGCGTGAGCGCCTTGCGCACGCGCTCGTCGGTGAACGGCTTCGCCATGTTGTTGATGGCGATCCCCCACTGACCGGTCATGGGCGTGTGCTGGACGGCCACCTTGTCGCCGAGCTGCTTCGTGATCGCCTCGACCTCCGCGTTGGGCAGGTCGCGGAACTCGATGTACGCGCGCCCGGAGCGGATCGCGGCCGCCCGGACCGACGTCTCGGTGCTGATGAAGAACTTGTAGCCATTGAGGTACGGCCGGTCCTTGACGAAGTAGTCGGGGTTGCGCTCGCCCTCGAAGCTCGCGCCCGGCGTGTAGCTCTTGAACTTGAAGGGACCGGAGCCCATCACGTGCTTCATGAAGTAGTTGGGATCCTTGTCCAGGTACTTCTTCGGATAGATCACGTTCCAAGGCGAAGCCAGGTTCAGGAGCAGCGAGGCCGACGGGAACTTGAGCTTGAAGACGACGGTGCCCGCGTCCGGGGCCTCGACGCTCGTGACGGCCGAGTAGCTGTTCTTCCGCACGCTGCGCGTCCCTGCGGGCGGAAAGAGGAGCTTGTCGTACGTGGCCTTGACGTCGGCCGCCGTCAGCGGCGACCCGTCGTGAAACTTGATCCCCTGGCGGATCTTGAACGTATACGTCAGGGCGTCGGGCGAGATCTTCCACTCGCTGGCGGCGTCTCCGATGACCTTGGGATAGTCGTAGGGGTCCGTCTGCAGCAGCGTGCTGTAGAGCGGAGCCACGAGCTGGAGCGTGGCGAAGGTGCTCTCCTGATGCGGATCGAGGCTCGGCGGATCGGCGCCGATGACCGCCAGGAGAATGCCGCCGCGACGAGGAGTATCGGCGGCGTGGACGGCCGTGACCGCCAGCCCGACCACGACCGCGAGCGCAACGAAGATGGACAGCGCAAAGGACCGCCGGGCGCCTGCCGCCATCCGTGACCTCCCGAGCGCTGGGACGCTCGATTGTTTTCTGCTACCGATTAGTGGCGGACGGTACCGCGCGAAACCGCACCTGTCAACCAGTGTCGCTTGTAAGGCGAGATGTCAGGTGGCGCCGCGGACGGTGGCCCTCAGTCTTCCGACAGCCAGACGTCCTGGAGCTTTTGATTCGAGTAGTGATTGGGCGGGGCCACATAGTTCTTCACCTTGGCCCAGTGCACCACGCTCCGCGCCCACCAGAGACCCGGGATGTGGTACGCGTTCTCGAGGACGATCTTCTCCATCTCGTTCACGAGCCGCTTGCGCTCGGCAGGGTCCAGGGCCCGCGTCTGGCGCGCGAAGAGGTCGTCGATCCGGGGATCGGAGAAGCGCCCCCAGTTGTTGGTGTCCCCCGTGGTGTACCGCTCGAGAAACAGATCGGGGTCGTCCATGTAGTTGAAGACCCCGTTGATGATCACCTCGAAGCTTCCCGTGTCCCGCCCATCCGCGAACCAGGCCGCGGTTTCGAGCGGCCGGTGCTCGGCCTCGATCCCGATCTTGCGCCACTCCTGGACGACGAACACGCCGAAGTCGATGTACGGAACTCGCACGTTGCGGTTCTTCAGGACGACTTTGAAGCCGTTGGGGTAGCCCGCCTCGGCGAGAAGGCGCTTCGCCTCGGCCCGGTTCTTTTCCGAATCCCTCCCGAACCCCGGCAGTTTCAGAAGCTCGGACTCCGGCGTCGCGAACTCGGTACCCGGGCGCATCAGTCCGCCGACGTCCTTCAGGCTCGCGATCGGGTAGAGCACCCTGCTCGCGGTATACCGGTCGAGGCCCAGGGTGAGGGCCTTGCGGACGCGAATGTCCGCGAACGGCTTCGTGGTCTGGTTCATCGCGATCCCGAACTGGCCGGTCGCGGCCGTGTCCTGCACGACGACCTTGTCCCCGAGCTGTTTTCGGATCGCTTCCACCTCGGCCAAAGGCATGGTGCGGAACTCGATCCAGGCGCGCCCGGAACGCAGCGCGGCCGCCCGCACGGACGTCTCGGTGCTAATGAAGAACTTGTAGCCGTCGAGGTATGGACGGTCCTTGACGAAATAGTCGGGGTTCCGCTCGCCCTCGAACGTCGAGCCGCGCGTATAGCTCTTGAATTTGAACGGCCCCGAGCCCACGACGTTCGACTTGAAGTAGTTGGGGTCGCGGTCCAGGTACTTCTTTGGAAAGATGACATTCCACGGTGAGGCCAGGTTGCCGAGCAGCGAGGCCGACGGGAACTTGAGCAAGAACACGACGGTGGTCGGGTCCGGCGCCTCGATGCTCGCGATCGCGCTGTAGGCATTCTTCCGAATGCTCCGGACTCCCGAGGGTGGGAAGACGATCTTGTCGTAGGTGGCCTTGACGTCGGCCGACGTCAAGGTCGAGCCGTCGTGGAACCGGATTCCTTGCCGGAGCTTGAACGTGTAGGTGAGCCCGTCTGGCGCGATTTTCCACTCGGTCGCCGCGTCGCCGATGATCTTCGGATAGCTGAGCGGGTCGATCTGGATCAGCGTGCTGTAGAGCGGCGCCACCAGCTCGATGGTGGCGAAGGTCTGCTCCTGATGCGGATCGAGGCTCGGCGCGTCGGCCGCGATGGCGGCGAGCAGGACGCCGCCGCGGCGCGGCGTCTCCGCCTGGACCGCGGCCGGCGCCACCACGACCAGGGAGCCGATCAGTACACAGAGCCCAACGACGGCGATAATCGTCCGATGGCGTCGCATCTCAATCCTCCGACAGCCACACGTCTTGGAGTTTCTGATTGGTGAAGTGACTGGGCGGAGCCACCCAGTTCTTCATCTTGGCCCAGTGCACCACGTTCCTCGACCACCAGAGACCCGGGATGTGGTACGCCTGCTCCAGCACGATCTTCTGGAGGTCGATCACGAGCTTCCGGCGCTCCACCGGGTCGAGCGTCCGTGCCTGACGGTCGTACAGATCGTCGATCCCGGGGTTGGAGAAGCGGCCCCAGTTCTGAGAGGACCCGGTGATGAACGGCGCGAGCAACGCGTCGGGATCGTCGACGAAGTGGCCGGTCGGAAACACCACCACCTCGAAGCTCCCCTGGTCCCGTCCGTCCGCGTACCAGGCCGCCGTCTCGAGCGGCCGGTGCTCGGCCTCGACTCCGATCTTGCGCCATTCCTGGATCACGTACACCGCCCAGTCCTGGTAGGGGAGCTTGATGTTGCGATTCTTCAGCACCACCTTGAAGCCGTTCGGGTAGCCCGCCTCGGCCAGGAGCCGCCTGGCCTCGGCGCGGTTCTTCTCGGCGTCGCGCCCGAAGCCCGCGAACTTCTCGAGCTCGGCCGGCGCCATCGCCCACTCCGTGCCCGGACGGGTGAACGCCCCGACGTCCCGCAGACCCGTGAGCGGATACAGGACCCTGCCCGCCGTGTAGCGATCGATGCCGAGGTTGAGGGCTTTCCGCACGCGAATATCACTGAACGGCTTCGCGGTGTTGTTGATCGCGATGTCGAAGTGGATGACGAAGGGAGTCTGCTGGACCATGACCTTGTCGCCCAGCTGCTTCCGGATCGCCTCGACCTCGGCCATCGGCAAGTCCCGGAACTCGACGTAGGCGCGGCCCGAGCGGACCGCCGCGGCGCGCACGGAGGTCTCGGTGCTGATGAAGTACTTGTAGCCGTTGAGATGCGGCCGGTCCTTGACGAAATAGTCGGGGTTGCGCTCGCCTTCGAACGACGATCCGCGCGTATAGCTCTTGAACCGGAAGGGGCCGGAGCCCATGACGTTGCTCTTGAAATGGTTCGGGTCCTTGTCGAGGTATTTTTTCGGGAAGATCACGTTCCACGGCGAGGCGAGATTCGTGAGGAGCGAGGCCGACGGGAACTTGAGCTTGAACAGGACGGTGCTCGGATCCGGCGCCTCGACGCTCTCCACCGCCGAATAGTGGTGTTTTCGGATGCTGCGTACGCCCTCCGGCGGAAAGAGGATCTTGTCATAGCTGGCCTTGACGTCGGCGGACGTCAGCGGCGAGCTGTCGTGGAAGCGGATGCCCGGGCGAATCTTGAACGTGTAGAGGAGCCCGTCGGGCGAGATCTTCCACTCGCTGGCCACGTCGCCGATGATGCTCGGATAGCTGTACGGATCGATCTGCAAGAGCGTGCTGTACAGCGGGGAGACCGGTTGGAGCGTGGCGAAGGTTTGCTCCTGGTGCGGGTCGAGGCTCGGCGCGTCAGCCCCGATGGCCGCCAGGAGGACGCCGCCGCGGCGCGGGGTCTCGGCCGACTGCGCGGCGGCGAGGACGGCCAGACACCCGACCACGGCCGTCAGCGCGACGGCAAAAACGAACGTTTGGTGACGCCGGACCCCTGTCGCCATCTGGCACCTCCCGAGACTTTGGGCGTTCGCCGGGACTGAACCGAACAGGGACAGGACGGGACGTCGAGCTCGCTTGGGGCGGGCGTGCATGCCGCCGGACCCGGCCCGACGCGGCGGACGCTACCAGGGCACGGGCGCGCCTGTCAACCGGCAGGCGGCGAGCGCGGATCAGCGGGCCGCGATCACCATCTGGGTCTGGATGGTCTGCGCCAGCAGCCGGCCCGACGCGTCGGTCACGCGCGTCTGCCACACCATCGTGGTCCGGCCGCGGTGAAGCGGTGTGGCTTCGGCGCGCACGACGCCGTCGCGCCCGGCGGCGAAGAAGTTGGTCTTGGACTCGAGCGTCGTGGTGGATGCGCCTGGCGGCAGATTGAGAAACGTCGCGGTGGCTCCGACGGTGTCGGCGAGCGCCATGATCGTGCCGCCATGGAGCGCGCCGCCCACCGTTCGGAGATCGTCGCGGATCGTCAGCTCCGCCACCAGGCGGTCCTTCGAGGCTTCGGTGTAGCGCATCCCGATCAGCCCGGGCAGAAACGCCCGTTGCAGGTCCATGAGCGTCTCGAGGTCGATCGTCACGAAGCTCTCCTTGGATCGCGCTCAGGCCGGCGAGTAGTTCCGGTACTCCATCTGTGCGGCGATCTTCACCCGCGCGTCGGCGCCCCAGCGCCGCCATGGCTTCAGCAGGGCTGGACCGAGGCCTTGTGGCGCTGCGCGAGCGCCTGGTAGCCTTCGGGATTGGCGCGCACCCAGCGCTCGGCCGGCGTGCCCGCGAGCGGACCGCGCACCTTCGCCGGCGCGCCCAGGGCCAGCGTCCCCTCGGGGATCTCGGTCTCGGGCGTCACGAGCGCGCCGGCGGCCACCATCGCCCGGGCGCCGATGCGCGCGCCGTCGAGCACCGTCGCGCCGTTGCCGATCAAGCATTCCTCGCCGAGCGACGCGGCGTGGATCGTGCAATTGTGGCCGACGGTCGAGCCGGCGCCGATCTCAGTGCCGCCGCGCGGCGTGACGTGGACGACCGCGCAGTCCTGCACGTTGGCGCCGCGGTGCACGACGATCGGATTGAAGTCGCCGCGGAGCACGGCGTTGTACCAGACGGAGGCGCGCTCTTCGATCGTCACGTCGCCGATGATCACGGCGGTCGGCGCGATGAACGCGGTCGGATGGATCTTCGGGCTCTTCCCCTCGAAGCTGAACAGTGGCATGCGCTGGACCCCCGCAGTATGCTCGGAGTGCCCACATCTTACTCCCACACGCCGCGACAGGAGGAGGGAATGCCGCTCCCGAAGATCGCGGCTGTCGCCACCGCGACGCCGCCCCACCGCTTCACGCAGTCCGAGCTTCTGACGCTCGCGGGCTACCGAGACGAGGAGCGGAGCGGATTCTTTCGCCGCAGCGACATCGAGGGCCGCTATCTGTGGATCGATCCGGCGACCTTCCGGCCGAACGAATCGGTCGACGAGCTCGGCGACCGCTTTCGCGAGGGCGCGCTCGAGCTCGGCGAAGCGGCGGCGCGGCGCGCGCTCGCACGCGCCGGCTGGACCGCGGTCGACGTGGACTTCGTCGCGACGACGACCTGCACCGGACGGCTGACGCCCAGTCTCGACGCCCGCCTGATCGGCCGGCTCGGCTGCCGCGCCGACGTCCAGCGCGTTCACGTCGGCGACACCGGCTGCGCGTCGGCGATGGTGGCGCTCCAGCAGGCGTCGAACTACGTCACCGCCTTTCCCGGGCGCCGAGCACTGGTCGTCGCGGTCGAGATCTGCTCGGCCGCCTACTTCCTCGACGACCGGCTCGAGAGCGCAGTGGCGCACGCCATCTTCGCCGACGGCGCCGGCGCCCTCGCCGTGACGACGGATGGACCGGGGCCCGCGCTCGTCGCCCAGCGGACACTCTTTCGTCCCGAGCACCTCGACGCGATGGGATTCGAGTATCCGGGCGGCCGGCCGCGCGTCGTGCTCTCCAAGGACGTGCGTCGCATCGGCGCGATCATGATGGGTGAGATGGCGGCGATCCTGATGGCGGCGCAGGGGCTCAAGCGAGACGACATCCGGTACTGGGTCCTCCACTCGGCGGGACGACGAGTGATCGACCGCGCCAGGACGCTGCTCGAGCTCAGCGAGGAGCAGGTCGGCCACTCGCGCGCCGTGCTTCGGCGCTTCGGCAACATGTCATCGGCCACGATCCTCTTCGTACTGGACGAAACACTCCGTCAGGAGTCTCCGGTTCCCGGCGACTGGGGCGTCATGATCGGCCTCGGCCCTGGCTTCGCCGCTGAGGGAGCGCTGCTGCGGTGGTGAGCAGCACAGACTCATGAAGCGGGCCGAGGGCGCGCACGAGGTTCTCGACGGCGCCGTCGCGGCGCCGGAGCTCGCGGCGTCGCTGGCGGACATCGACCGGCTCAACAGCTGGTTCGGCGGGTACGCGCTCTCGCTGCGCGCGATCCGTCGCCTGGCGGCCGACGTGCCGCGTGATCGGCCGCTTCGCGTCATCGACGTCGGCGGTGGTACGGCGGCGTTCGCGGTGCGGGTCGCCGAGTGGGCGCGCCGTAGCGGGCGTGCCGTTCGCGTGGTGGTCGTCGATCGCGATCCGACCACGCTTCGGCTCGCGCGCGAGACCGTGGCGACGTATCCCGAGATCGTGCTGGTCCGCGGCGACGCGGCCGCGCTGCCTTGCCGCGAGCGGGGCGCCGACATCGTCACCAGCGCCCTCACGCTGCACCACCTCGAGCCGGCGCAGGCCGCGGTGGGCCTGCGCGAGATGGCGGCGGCCGCCCGGATCGCCGTGGTCGTGAACGATCTCCTCCGTCGCCGTCTCTCACTCGGCCTCGTCTGGCTCGCGACGCGTCTGCTCGGGTGCCACCCGATCTCGCGCCACGACGGCCCGCTCTCGGTCCGACGCGCCTATTCGCGGGACGAGCTGCGGGCGCTCGCCGAGAAGGCCGGCGCGCGGCGATTGACGATCCGCGAGTACCCCGTGCTCGGGCGCCTGCTGGCGGTCCTGTCGTGACGACCGACGTCATCGTCGTCGGCGCCGGCCCCGCGGGCGCGGCCACGGCCATTCTCCTGGCCGAGCACGGGCTCTCCGTGCGCCTGCTCGATCGCGCGCGATTTCCGCGGCCGAAGATCTGCGGAGAGTACCTGAGCCCCGAGGCGCCGCGGCTGCTCGACCGGCTCGGCGCGCTCAAGGCCGTCGACGCCGTCGCCAGCGCCTTGAAGGGCATGCGCATCACCGCGCCCAACGGCCGGACGCTCGTCGGCACCTACCGGCCGATCGGCGCCTGGCGTCCCTATCGCGAGCACGCGATGGCGATCACGCGCGAAGCCCTCGACGCGATCCTGGTCGACCGCGTCCGCTCGCTGCCGGTCGACTTCCGCGAGCACACGCGCGTCACCGACGTCGTCGTCTCGGGCGGCCGCGTCGTCGGCGTCGACGCGATCGACGGCGACACCCGTCGCCAGACGCTCCGCGCTCCGCTGACGATCGCGGCCGACGGCCGCGCCTCGGTCGTTGCGCAGCGGCTCGGACTGCGCCGGCCGCATCCGCTCCAGCGGATGGCAATGGTCACCTACGTCGAGGACGTGAGCGGGCTCGGTCGACTCGGCGAGATCTTCGTCGATCCGCCGGACTACGCGATCCTCAACCCGGTGGCGCCCGGCCGCGCGAACCTGAGCGTGATCGTGCCGCTGTCGCACGCGGCGCCGTGGAGCGGTCGGCTCGACACGTTCTTCGACGCGCGCGTGAAGCATTTGCCCCATCTCGCCCGGCGCATCGCCGGCGGCCGGCGGGTCGCGCCCGTCCGCGCCATGGGCCCGCTCGCGTACCGGGTCGACCCGCCGCGGACCGGCGGCGTGCTCATGGTGGGCGACGCCACCGGCTTCTTCGATCCGTTCTCGGGCGAGGGCATCTTCAACGGTCTCCGGAGCGCCGAGCTGGCCGTGGAGACCGCGGTCCAGGCGCTCGGGCGCGGCGACGTGTCGGCGCGCGCGCTCGCCGGCTACGATCGCGCCCGACGCCTGGCGTCTCGCGACAAGGAGCGGGTGACGTACGCGCTCCAGATCGTCATCAGCCACCGCCGCCTCGCGAACCTGGCGGCGCGGTTCCTCGCGCGCCGCCCGCGCCTGCTCGACCTCCTGCTCGGCGTCCTCGGCGACTTCGTGCCGCCCCGCGCGCTCCTGAGCGGTATCTTCGCGCGCTCACGATTCTGACCGTCGTGCGCGCCGCCGCCGTCGCGGAGCTGGGGCCCCGCCGGCCGAGGCGTGCTTATAAACCGGCGTGGTTATGAAGGGAGACCCTCGATGAGCCCGAGCGACAACCTACCGCGCCGCTTCGCGCGCATCTACACGGCGGCGATCACGGACGTCATGGACGAGATAGGCCTCCGGCGTCAGACCCTGCCCGCGGCGATCCAGCCGCTGGCCTCCGGGATGCGCACGGCGGGCTACGCGTTCACCGTGCGCGGACGGCCGCACAGCGGCTCCCCGCGCGAGCGCGACCAGACCTTGCGGCGCTTTCTGGGCATGCTGGGCGCGGTGCCGGCCGAATCGGTCCTGGTGGTCGCGGCGCACGACAACGTCGCGGCGCACTTCGGCGAGCTCAGCGCGGCATGGTTCCGCACCCGCAAGGTGCGCGGCGCCGTGATCGACGGCGCGACGCGCGACGCCACGGCGATCATGCGCATGGGGTTCCCGACGTTCGTGCGCTACCGGACGCCGCAAGATTCGGTGCCGCGCTGGCGCGTCGCCGACTGGGGCCAGCCGGTGACGATCGGCAGCGTCCGCGTGAGTCTCGGTGACATCGTGGTCGGCGATCTGGACGGGGTCGTGATCGTCCCGCGCCGCGCCGCCCACGAGGTGCTCCGGCGCTGCGAGAAGCTCGTGGGAACGGAGAATCGGGTCCGCTCCGCGGTGCGGCGCGGGATGACGCCGCTCGCCGCCTATCAGAAGTTCGGCAGCTTCTGAGGCCGGGCTCAGCCGGAGGCGGCGACCGCGCGCGACGCTTCGCGAACGACCTGCACCGCCGAGCGGCCGAACACCGAGGCGACGAGCAGGCCGATGAGGATATCCGGCCACGGCGAGCCCGTCACGGCCACCGCGCCGGCGGCGATCAGGACCGCCGCGTTGCCGATCACGTCGTTGCGCGAGCAGATCCAGGCGGACCGCATGTTGATGTCGTCGCCACGCCGCCGCCAGAGCAGCGCCAGGCAGCAGAGGTTGGCGGCGAAGGCGAGCGCGCCGACCACGCTCATCACCTCGACGATCGGCGTGAGCCCCTGAGCGATCTTGACGGCCACCTGGACGAGCACGCCGATTCCGAACGCTGCCATGACGATGCCCTTGAGCAGCGCGGCGCGGGCCTGCCAGATCACGCCTCGGCCGATGACGTAGAGGCTGAAGCCGTACACGAGCGCGTCGCCCAGCATGTCGATCGAATCGGCGAACAGCGCCGTCGAGTGAGCGAGGACACCGGCCACGGACTCCGTGAGGAACATCGCGGCGTTGATCCACAGGACGACATGGAGCACCCGGCGCTGCTCGCGCGGAATCTCGCGGACCTCGCAGCACTCGTCCATGGAGAAGAACCTATGCCAGCGGCGCGACGACGTCCAGAGGGCTAGCGGCGACGGCGCCCCGAGCGGGCCGCCGCCGGGCGCGCCGGCTCTTCCGGCTCGTCGCGCGCCTCGGCGCCGCTGATCTCGGGCAGGGAGGCTTCCTTCAGCGGCTTGCCGATGTGGTCGCGGATCCACTTGCCGTCCCACCACTCGAGCGGCGTGACCGAGGTGCCGTTGATCAGCACCTCGTAGTGGAGGTGATCGCCGATCGCGAGCCCGGTCGAGCCCGTCCGCGCGATCTCCTGACCCTTGTCGACGGCGTCCCCCACCTTGACCGTGGTGCTCGAGAGATGGGCGTAGAGCGTCTGCAGGCCGAGGCCGTGGTCGATGACCACGGTGTTGCCGTAGATCGTGAGCGGCTCGGCGAAGACGACGACGCCTTTGTTGGAGGCGGGCACCGGCGACTGTCGCGTCGACGCGAGGTCGTACCCGAAGTGGATCTGACGGTCGATCTCGCGGCCGCCGTGGACGTACGTGCGCGTCTCCGCGAAATTCGCGAACACCTTCGTGTTGCGCGCCTGGACGAACGGCCCGTGCCAGAGCGGCTTGTCGGCCGTGGTCGCGCCGATCTTCCGCTTGGTCGCCTCGGCCTGGCGGCGCAGGTCGCGGTTGATCACGAGGAATCCGTCGACGAGCGAGTCGGTGGTCGATCGCTGCGGCAGGAGCTCGGGGACCTTGGCCTGGAGGAAGGCGTCCTTGATCTCGATCGTGTCCTTCGGGAACTTGCGCGGGCGGATCTCCGCGGGGATCCCGCGCGAGGCGGTGTTGCCCGCTTCGTCGGTGGCGCGGATCTGGATCGGCGTCGCCGGGTCGTAGTCCCACGGCAGCGCGATCAGCGCGATGCGCGCGCCCTTGTCGGCCGGGCCGAACGCGAACGACGTGAATGTCGTCGCGCCGGCCAGGACGTCGGTCCGCGCCGCGCCCGTGACCCGGAATGCGACGAGCCCGCTCCCGCCGGGCGAGAGGTAGCGCGTCGCGGCGAGCAGCTCGACCTTCGGCGGCGTGAGGTCGACGGTGACCGGATAGCCGGCGATCGCTCGGTCGTCGCGTCGGATCGGGCGCCAGAACGTATCGCGCGCCCACACCTCGATGCTCGCGCTGCCCTCGCGCAGGCCGAGCGCCGCGCTGTCGACCACGACCGGAATCTCGACGCGCCGGCCGAGGCCGCTGTCTTTCGTGGCGACGGGTGTCGACTTGCCGGCTTGCTCGATGCGGACCTCGACTCGCGCCACGTTGCCGCGCCGGGCCTCGACGACCACGGTGAACGTGGTCTTCTGCCCGATGAAGCGCGGCGCGGTCGTGAGGGATTGCACGCCGGGGACCGTCTGCCGCCAGACCAGATACGCCACGGAGCCGACGCCGGCCACGAGCAGAATCAGGACGAGGAGCACCCAGGCCTTCGCGCGAGACCGCTTGGGCACAACGGATGATACCATGCCGACCCGTCACGAACCTCGGAGGTGAGCGCGCGTATGAGCCCTCTCCTGGTGATCGCGTCGCTGGCGCTGTTCGTGCTGGCGGGACTGTGCGAGATCGGCGGCGGATATCTCGTGTGGCTCTGGCTTCGCGAGGAGCGGAGCGCGCTCCTGGGCGTCCTCGGCGCGGTGGTCCTCTTCGCCTACGGCGTGGTGCCGACGCTCCAGCCGGCGCCGTTCGGCCGCGTCTACGCGGCGTACGGTGGCGTGTTCGTCGTCCTCTCGCTCCTGTGGGGCGCCATCGTCGCCCGCGAGCTGCCCGATCGGTTCGACGTGGCGGGCGGCCTGCTGTGTCTCGCGGGCGTCTCCGTGCTGATGTACGCGCCGCGCGGCTGACGTCGCGACCACTGTTCTTGACACTCCAGGTAGCCGGTCGTTAGCATGACCCGGTGTCGACCTCCCTCTGGCTGATCCCCCTCTTCCCGCTCGTCGGCGCGCTGCTCAACATGCTTTTCGGCCGGGCGATCGGGCGACACGCGCACTGGGTCGCGGTGTCCGCGCTGGCCGGATCCTTCGTCGCGTCGTGCGTGCTGTTCGCGCGCGTCGCGACCGGCGAGGTGATCAACTCGACGCTCTTCAGCTGGGTTGGCGCGGGCGATTTCGAGACGTCGGTGGCGGCGTACGTCGACCCGCTCACCGGCGTGATGCTGCTCGTCGTGACGGGCGTCGGCGCGCTCATCCACCTCTACTCCGTCGGCTACATGCACGACGACCCTGGATACCCGCGCTACTTCGCGTACCTGAACCTCTTCGTGTTCTCGATGACGATGCTGGTGCTCGCCGGCAACTTCCTGCTGCTCTACGTCTTCTGGGAAGCGGTCGGACTCTGCTCGTACCTCTTGATCGGCTTCTGGTACACGCGGCCGGCCGCGTCGCAGGCGGGCAAGAAGGCGTTCATCGTCAACCGCGTGGGCGACTTCGGCTTCGGTCTCGGCATCATGTGGCTCTGGAGCGCCGTCGGCACGCTCGACTACGACGCGGCGTTCGCCGCCGTCGTGGGCCTCGAGCCGAGCACGGCCACGGGCATCGCCCTGCTCCTCTTCATGGGCGCCTGCGGCAAGTCGGCGCAGCTCCCGCTCCACATCTGGCTGCCCGACGCGATGGAGGGGCCCACGCCGGTGTCCGCGCTCATCCACGCGGCGACGATGGTGACGGCCGGGGTCTACATGGTCGCGCGCAGCCACGTGATCTTCGAGCAGTCGCCGGTCGCGCTCACGGTGGTCGCGTGGATCGGCGTCGCGACGGCGCTCTTCGCGGCCACCATCGGCCTCGCGCAGACCGACATCAAGCGCGTGCTCGCGTATTCCACGGTGAGCCAGCTCGGCTACATGTTCGCGGCGGTCGGTGTGGGCGCGTACGCTGCCGGGATCTTTCACCTGGTCACCCACGCCTTCTTCAAGGCGCTCCTGTTCCTCGGCGCCGGCAGCGTCATCCACGGCCTCGGCGGTCAACAAGATTTGCGGAAGATGGGCGGGTTGTCGTCGCGGATGGTCGCGACGACGATCACGACGACGGTCGGCGGGCTCGGTCTGGCCGGGATGCCCGGCCTCGCCGGCTTCTTCTCCAAGGACGAGATCCTGGCGGCCGCCTACGGGAGCGGTCACACGGGGATGTGGGCGCTCTTGCTCCTCGGCGCGTTCCTGACGTCGTTCTACACGGCGCGGATGCTGTTCCTGGCTTTCTACAGCGGCCCGCGGATGACGAGGGAAGCCGCGCACCACGTCCACGAGTCCCCCGGGGTGATGATCTTCCCGCTGTGGATCCTGGCGCTGCTCACCGTGATCACCGGCGTCGCGTTCGGGATCCCTTCGGAGCACGGCACGCGGTTCGCGCGCTTCCTGGCGCCGGTCTTCCCCATCCACGAGGCCGGGCACAGCGGCGTCGTCGCGCTCATGCTGCTCGTCTCGGCGGTCGCGGTGTTCGTCGCGGGAGTCGTGGTCGCGTGGTCCATGTACATGGCCGCGCCGGTGCGGGCCGACGCGATCGGGAGGCCTCGGACGGCGATCCACGCGCTCCTGCTCAACGCCTACTACGTCGACGCGCTCTACGATCGCGCGATCGTGCGCCCGCTGCTGGCGCTCTCGCGCTTCCTGGCCGGCGTCTTCGACCTTCGCCTGATCGACGGCCTCGTCAACGCGCTGGGCCGCGCCGTCGTCGCGAGCGCGGCGGGGCTCCGGCGGCTTCAGACGGGCTACACCGTCAACTACGCGCTCACGATGCTGGCCGGCGCCGTCGCCATCGTGATCTTCCTGCTCAGCCGATGAACGGCCGATACGTCCAATGCCGGCTCGCGTCTCTCTCAGGCCACCCGCGGCGCGATCCGTTCTCCTAGTACTCGACACATGATCCCGCTCGTCTCGGTCGTCACGTTCCTGCCGGGCCTCGCCGGGCTGGCGCTGTTGCTGGTGCCGCAGCGCGCTGACCGCGTGCTGCGGCCGGCCGCGCTCGGCGTGGCGGTCGTCACGTTCCTGCTGTCGCTGCCGCTCTACTTCGGGTTCGACGCCGAGCTCATCGGCTACCAGTTCGAGGAGCACGGGCGGTGGATGCCGACGCTCGGGGTGAGCTACCACGTGGGGATCGACGGCATCAGCCTCCTGCTCGTGCTCCTGACGACCTTTCTGATGCCGCTGGCGCTCGCGTCGGCCTGGGGCTCGATCGAGGACCGGATCAAAGAGTTCGTGGCGACCATGCTGATCCTCGAGACCGGGATGCTCGGCGTCTTCGTCAGCCTCGATCTCTTCCTGTTCTACGTGTTCTGGGAGGCGATGCTGATTCCGATGTACTTCGTCATCGGCGTTTGGGGCGGACCGAACCGGATCTACGCCGCCATCAAGTTCGTCCTCTACACGATGGTCGGCTCCGTCCTCATGCTGGTGGCGATCCTCGCCCTGTACCATCAGTACGGCGGCGCCACGGGCCGATACACGTTCGACTTGCCGGTGCTGGCGCAGTACGTGATGGCGCCGGGCCGCGCGCAGGACCTCATGTTCCTCGCCTTTGCGCTGGCCTTCGCGATCAAGGTGCCGCTGTTCCCGTTCCACACCTGGCTGCCCGACGCCCACGTCGAGGCGCCGACCGCCGGCAGCGTGATCCTGGCCGGTGTCCTGCTGAAGATGGGGACGTACGGGTTCCTGCGCTTCTGCCTGCCGCTCTTCCCGGACGCGAGCCTCGCGTTCGGGCCGCTGGTCTTCACGCTCGCGGTGATCGGCGTGATCTACGGCGCGTGGGTGTCCACGGTGCAGCCCGACATGAAGAAGCTCGTGGCCTACTCGAGCGTGAGCCACCTGGGCTTCGTGATGCTCGGCATCTTCACGCTCAACCAGCAAGGGCTCGTCGGCGGCCTCATCCAGATGGTGAACCACGGGCTCTCCACGGGCGCGCTCTTCCTGATGGTCGGGATGATCTACGAGCGCCGCCACTCCCGGCTCATCGCCGACTTCGGCGGCCTCTGGCAGGTCGTCCCGGCCTTCTCGGCGCTCTTCCTGGTCGTCACCCTGTCCTCGCTCGGGCTGCCGGGGTTGAACGGGTTCGTCGGCGAGTTCCTGATCCTGGTCGGCGCCTTTCAGCGCAATCCGTGGATGGCCGCGCTGGCGACGACCGGGATCATCTTCGCCGCGGTCTACATGCTCTGGATGTATCAGCGCGTCGTGTTCGGCGAGGTCACGCAGGACGCGAACCGTCGGCTCGCCGACCTCACCACGCGCGAGTGGGCGGTGCTCGTCCCGGTCGTGACGCTCATCGTGTGGATCGGCGTGTATCCGGCGGCGTTCACCGGCAAGACCGAGACCACCATCGAGGCGCTGATCGCCCAGGTCCAGGCGAAGACCAGCGCGAACCGCTGACCATGGACGCGATCGTCTTCCCGCCCGTCCTCATCGGGCCCCTGTTGCCGACCCTGGTCGTGCTCGCCGCCGCCGCGCTCGTGCTGGTGCTCGACGTCGTCCCCTGGGCGATCCCGCGCGAGGTCGCGGCGATGGTCGCGCTCGCTGGCATGATCGGGGCGCTCCTGGCCACGCTCGCGCGGTGGAGCGCGCCGGGGCGCGCGTTCCGCGACATGGTCGTGCTCGACAACTTCGCGCTCTTCTTCAACGTGGTCATCTGTTACGCGGGCGCGCTCATCGTGCTGCTCTCGATGGACTACCTGCGCCGCACCGGCAGCGAGTCGAGCGAGTACTGGGCCCTCGTGCTCTTCGCGACCGCCGGCATGATGCTCCTCGCGGCGGCCGGCGATCTGGTCGTCGTGTTCCTGGCCCTCGAGCTGATGTCGTTGTCGCTCTACGTCCTCGCCGGTCTGTTCAAGCGGGAGCTCGCCTCGGGCGAGGCGGCGATGAAGTATTTCCTCCTGGGCGCGTTCGCCTCGTCGTTCCTCCTCTACGGCATCGCCCTCATCTACGGCGCCACCGGAACGACGAACCTCGACCGGATCGCCGCGGCGATCGCCTCGCGGCCCCGCGACCCGCTGTTCGGCATCGGCCTGGGGCTCTTGATGGTCGGGTTCGGCTTCAAGATCTCCTCGGTGCCGTTTCACATGTGGGTGCCCGACGTGTACCAGGGAGCGCCGACGAGCGTGACGGCGCTGATCGCGACCGGCTCCAAGGCCGGCGCCTTCGCGGCCTTGATCCGCGTGCTGACCGTGACCCTGCGCGGTGTCCCGCCAGACTGGGCGGCGCTGCTCTGGGTGATCGCGGCCGTCACGATGACCGTGGGCAACGTGGTGGCGCTCGCGCAGTCGAATCTCAAGCGGATGCTCGCCTATTCGTCGATCGCGCACGTCGGCTACATGCTGGTCGGCCTGGTCGCCGGGGGGGTGGGCGGAGCCGGCTCGGTGCTCTTCTATCTGCTGACCTACACCTTCACGACCGCCGGCGCCTTCGGGGTGATCACCCTGTGCGAGCGCGCCCGCGGTGAGGCGGTCGAGGTGTCCGACTACGCCGGGCTCGCGCGGCGGCACCCGGTGCTGGCGGCGGCGCTCGGGCTCTTTCTGCTCTCGCTGGTCGGTATTCCTCCGCTGGCCGGCTTCGTCGGGAAGTTCTACGTGTTCGGCGCCGCCGTGCGCGCGGGCTATTTCTGGCTGGCGGTCATCGGCGTGCTGAACTCCGCGGCGGCCGCGTACTACTACCTGCGAGTCGTCGTCTTCATGTACATGCGCGAGCCGGAGGGAGCCGCCACCACCTACGCCTCGTCGTTTGCCGGCAGCCTCGCGCTGGCGATCGCGCTCCTCGCGATCGTGCTCCTCGGCGTGATGCCGGCCCCGTTCGTCGACCTCGCTCAAGCCGCCGTCGCCCCCCTCCTCCGCTAGCACCGATCGCTCATGAGCGGCTCGCGCGCTGACGGGCGGGTGGCGGTGGGTGCGGGCCTGGCCGTCGCCACCGCCACCCGCCCGCCGGCCCGCGGCGGTCGCTCGTGAGCTTCGCGCTGCCGCATCGCGGCTGGCTCTTCGACCTCGACGGCACCGTGTATCGCGGCGAGGCCCTGATCCCCGGCGCCGACGAGGCGATCGCCGCGCTGCGCGCGGCCGGCCGCCGAGTCGCCTTTCTTTCCAACAAGCCGCTGCAGACCCGGGTGGACTACGCCCGGAAGCTCACCCGCCTGGGCATCCCGACGGGGGAAGACGACGTCATCAACTCCTCGCTCGTGCTGGCGCGTTACCTGGCGCGGCTGGACGCGCGGGCGCCGGTATTCGTCATCGGCGAGCCGCCGCTGATCGCCGAGCTCCGCGCGCACGGCTTCGAGGTGCGCGGAGATCATCGGGTTCGCTGGGTGGTGATCGCGTTCGACCGCACCTTCGACTACGCGAAGCTGAACACGGCGCTCCAGGCAGTGCGCCAGGGGGCCAGGCTGATCGCCACGAACCCCGACCGGACGTGCCCGACCGAGGACGGCGAGATTCCCGACTGCGCGGGGATGACGGCCGCCGTCGAGGCGGTGACCGGGCATACGGTCGAGATCATCGTCGGCAAGCCGTCGCCGATCATCCTCGAGGTCGCCCTCGAGCGCCTCGGGCTGGAGGCTCGCGAGTGCGCGATCGTCGGCGACCGCCTCGAGACCGACATCGTCATGGGCAAGCGACTCGGGCTGGCCACGGTGCTGGTGCTCACGGGCATCACGCCCGCCGGCGACGCGCGGATCGCCGACTCGGCTCCCGACCTCGTCGTCCCCTCCATCCGAGAGCTTCTGACCTCATAGCCGCGTCCGGGCCTGGGGCCCCCGAGTCCCCGGGCCGGCCTCGTGGCTCACGCGACGGCCCCAGAACGGCCCGCGGCGCGACCACCGAAGTTGACGGCCGTCGTCGCCGGGCAGTACGGTGATGGCTGGCGCCGCGCGGCGGGCGCCCGAGGGAGCGGGCGAATGATCGAAACCGTGACGCGGCGTCGGAGCGACTGACCCGGTGCAGGGACGTCCCTGGCCGCTGGAGGACGCCGAGTATGACGTCGTCATCGTCGGCGGCGGGATGGCCGGCGCCGGCGTCGCGCGCGAGCTCGCACTCCGCGGCGTGTCGGTGGCGCTGGTCGAGAAGGGCGACTTCGCGTCGGCGACGACCTCCCAGTCCTCGAAGCTCATCCACGGCGGCCTCCGTTACCTCGAGCTGTTCGACTTCGGGCTCGTGCGAGAGTCGCTCCGCGAGCGCGAGACCTTGCGGCGCCTGGCGCCGCATCTGGTCCGGCCGTTGCCGTTCCTGGTGCCGATCTACCGCGATTCGTCGCGCAGCCTGATCAAGGTTCGTATCGGCTTGAAGCTCTATGACTGGCTCACGCCCGGGCGGAAGCGCGAGCGCTATCGCGTGCTGCCCGCGGTCGACGCGCTGTCCCTCGAGCCGACGCTGCGGGCGGGCAACCTTCGGGGCGCCGGCTACTACTTCGACGATCTGCTGCTCTTCCCCGAGCGCCTCTGTCTCGAGAACATCCTGTCGGCGTGCCGGCTCGGGGCCCGGGCGTTCAACTACACGCAGGTCGCCGAGATCGTACGGGACAAGCGGGGCATGATCACGGGCGTGCGCGCGCGCGATCTCCTGACCGGTCGCGTCGCGACCCTGGGCGCGCGCATCGTGGTCAACGCGACCGGCCCGTGGGTGGACGAGCTCCGCGCGACCGCCGGCGTCTCCGAGCGCGGCCCGCGGACTCTCAGACGGACGAAGGGCATCCACTGCCTCGTGCCGCGGCTCACCGACCGCGCCATCTATCACTCGACCCGCGACGACCGCATGATCTTCGTGATCCCGTGGCGCGAGTTCTCGCTGATCGGCGCGACCGACACCGATTTCAACGGCGACCTCGAGCGTCTGCACGCGACCGGCGACGAGGTCGCCTATCTCCTGGGCGAGGTGCGCAAGGTCCTGCCCGACCCGCGCGTCGCGCTGGACCGGGTCGTCTACACGTACGCCGGGGTGCGTCCGCTCTCGTTCGAGAGGGGCACGCGCGAATCCGACGTCTCGCGCGCGCACAAGGTGGTCGCCGAGGAGCGCGGGCGCTTCCTGTCCATCACCGGGACCAAGCTCACGTGCTTCCGGAGCCTGGCGGAGACGCTGGGCGACCAGGTCATGCGCAGCCTCGGGCGTCGCGGCGAGAGCCGCAGCGAGCGCGTCGCCCTCGACGGAACCGACGACGACGCCTCGTCGCAGGCCGAGGCGCGCGCGTGGCTCGACGTCTCGGGCGAGGTGGCGGCCACCGGGCTCGGCCGCGACACGCTCGAGACTCTCGTGTCGACGTACGGCCGTGGCTGGACGCGGGTGCTGGCGCTCGCCGGCAAGGTCACCGGCGGCACCGAGCGGCTCTGCCCCTCGAACCCCGACATCGTCGCCGAGCTGCACCACGCGGTGCAGGACGAGCTGGCCGTCTCCCTTCAAGATGTGCTGCTGCGGCGGACGAGCATCGGCACCAGCCGATGCCAGGGACAGGACTGCGCGGAGTCGATCGGGCAACGCATGGCGCAGCTCTGCGGCTGGTCGCCGCGCCGGCTCGACGCCGAGCTCAAGGCCTATCACGCGCACGTCGCGCGCTCGCACAAGTTTCGGACGTAGCGCGCCGCAGGCCGTCGCGGGGCTGGGGCCCGCCGGCCGAGGCGTGTCGCTGAGCGAAGTCGTCGGGGCGTCACCGAGCCGTCGCGACCGCGTGTGCTATAGTGCGGCGGACCTGGCACGGACGAATCCCCGCACGTACCGCGTGAATTTATGGAGGCTCTCATGAAGCGCTCCACCCTGACCATGCTCGTCGCCGCGGCGCTCCTCGCCGTGCTTCCGGCGACGTCGATCGCCGCGACCGAAATCCAGTTCTGGCACGCGATGACGTCGGTGCTGGGCGAGCGCGTCAACGAGATGGCGGCGAAGTTCAACGCCTCGCAGAGCGACTACGTCGTCAAGGCGGTCCCCAAGGGCACGTACCCGGAGACGCTCAACGCCGCGGTCGCCGCCTATCGGGCCAAGCAGCCGCCGCACATCGTCCAGGTCTACGAGGTCGGCACGCAGACCATGCTGTCGTCCGGCGCGGTGTATCCGGTGTATCAGCTCATGAAGGACCACGGGGTCGCGATCGACTGGAACGATCTCATCGGACCGGTGAAGAGCTACTACTCGACCGGCGGCAACCTCTACTCGATGGCGTTCAACTCGTCGACCCCGATCCTGTACTACAACAAGGATCTCTTCAAGAAGGCGGGGCTCGCCGACAAGGCGCCGACGACCTGGGACGAGGTCGAGACGATGGCGAAGAAGCTCCACGGCGCCGGCGTGAAGTGCGCGTTCAGCTCGGCGTGGCCGTCGTGGGTGCTGGTCGAGAACATGCACGCGTACCACGATCAGCCCTTCGCCGACCAGAGCAACGGATTCGACGGGCTGGCCACCACGCTCAAGATCAACGGCCCCTTCGGCATCAAGATGATGGAGCAGCTCGCACGCGGCGCCAAGGAAGGCTGGTTCACCTACGGCGGACGGCTGAACAAGGCCGAGGCGCTCATGACGGCGGGCGAGTGCGGTATCTTCATGAGCTCGTCGGCCTACATCGGCAACCTCACCCGCGCCGCGGAGGGCAAGTTCACGTGGGGGACCGGGTCGCTGCCGCGGCTCTCCGGCTTTCCGCAGGGGAACTCGATCATCGGCGGCGCCACGCTCTGGGTGATGAAGGGCGCCAAGGCCGAGGAGTACAAGGGCGTTGCGCAGTTCTTCAAGTACGTCGCCTCCACCGAGAACCAGGCGTGGTGGGCGGGCGTGACGGGCTATCTGCCGCTCACGAACGGAGCGGCCAAGGCTCTGGAGGCCTCCGGCCACTATGCGAAGAACCCGAACCAGAAGACGGCCGTGACGCAGATGAGCAACGGCAAGACCACGCCCAACAGCCAGGGGATCCGCCTCGGCAACTTCACCTCGGTCCGCGACGCGATCGAGGAGCAGATGGAGCACATCTTCAGCGGCAACAAGACCGCCAAGCAAGGCCTCGACGAGGCGGTGGCGAAGTCCAACGAGATCCTGAAGGAGTTCGCCGCGCTCTACAAGTAGACGGCGGCGCCGGCGGATGAAACGCACCGTCTTCCCCAATCGCTGGCTGCCGTACGCGCTCGTCGCGCCGCAGCTCGCCGTGACGATCGCGTTCTTCTTCTGGCCGGCGTTCGACTCGCTCCGCCTGTCGCTCTATCGGGCCTCGCCGTTCGGCGACCGGCTGATCTTCATCGGCCTCGGCAACTTCCAGCGGCTCCTGTCCGATCCGGCGTACTTCCGGAGCGTCGCCACGAGCTTCATCTTCTCGGCGCTGGTGACGGTCCTGGGCCTGGCGGTCGCGCTGTTGCTGGCCGCGCTCGCCAACGCGAAGATCCGTGGGCTCGCGGTCTACCGCACGCTGCTCCTGTGGCCGTACGGGATCGCGCCGGCCATCGCCGGCGTCATCTGGCTGTTCGTCTTCCATCCGTCGTTCGGCGTGCTGCCGTACCTCTTGTCGTTCGTCACGACGTACCAGTTCAACTGGTTCTTGAAGGGCTGGGTGGCGCTGGTGCTCATCGTCGTCGCGGCGATCTGGAAGCAGTTCGGCTACAACCTGGCTTTCTACCTGGCCGGCCTGCAGGCGATTCCCGGCTCGGTGCTCGAAGCCGCCAGCGTGGACGGAGCCGGACCCATCCGACGGTTCTTCGCGATCACGTTCCCGCTCCTGTCACCGGTCACCTTCTTCCTGTTCACGCTCAACATGACGTTCTCGTTCTTCGAGACGTTCGGCCTCGTGCACGCGGTGACGCAGGGCGGGCCGGGCGACTCCACGTCGATCCTGGTCTTCCGCGCCTGGAAGGACGGCTTCGAGGGCCTCCAGCTCGGATACTCGGCCGCCCAGTCGGTGATCCTGATGCTGCTGGTGGTCGCGCTGACCGCGGCGCAGTTCCGCTTCGCGGAGAAAAGGGTCACCTACTGATGGCCGCGACCACGCGCGTCGCCGCCGCCGTCGCCACCGCCGAGATCGCCGGGCGTCTCGCGACCCCCCGGCGCGACATGAGCGGCGCGATCGCGCACGTCATCCTCATCGCCTCGGTGGTGGTGCTGGCGTTCCCGCTCTACTACGCGTTCGTCATCAGCACCCAGACACTCGACGAGGTGACGAGCCTGCCGCCGAAGCTCGTGCCGTCGACGAACATGCTGCAGAACTACGCGGACGCCTGGGCGCGGGCCAAGATGGGCCGGCTGCTCCTGAACAGCGCGATCGTCGCGCTCGCGGTCGCGGTCGGAAAGATCGCGATCTCGCTCCTGTCCGCGTTCGCGATCGTCTACTTCAACTTTCGTGGCAAGCAGGCGGTCTTCTGGATGATCTTCATCACCTTGATGCTGCCGGTGCCGGTTCGGATCGTGTCCACCTATCAGGTGGTCAGCGTGCTGGGCTGGGTCGACACGTACTGGGGGCTCACCGTCCCGCTGCTGGCGTCGGCCACCGGGACCTTCCTGTTCCGCCAGTACTATCAGACCATCCCGGACGCGCTCGCCGAGGCGGCCCAGCTCGACGGCGCCGGCCCGCTGCGCTTCTTGTGGTCGTTCCTGCTGCCGCTGTCGAAGGCGAACATCGCCGCGCTGTTCGTTATTCTCTTCGTGTACGGCTGGAACGACTACCTGTGGCCGCTGATCGTGACGAACAGCCCGGAGATGCGGACGGCCGTGATCGGGATCGACTCGCTGATTCCCCGCACCTCGCAGCTCCCGGAGTGGAACGTGGCGATGGCGGCGGCCATGATGGTGCTGCTGCCTCCGGTCGTCGTGATCGTCGTGATGCAGCGGTGGTTCGTGAAAGGCCTGATCGAGACCGAGAAGTGACGCGGATCGCGGCGCATCGCGGCGGCGGGGCCCTCTGGCCCGAGAACAGCCTGCTCGCATTCGGGAGCGCGATCGCGCTCGGCTGCGATCTGCTCGAGCTCGACGTGCACCTGACCCGTGACGGGACCGTCGCGGTGATCCACGACGCCACGCTCGAGCGCACCACGGACGGCGCCGGGCCGGTCGCTTCCTCGACGGCCGCCGACCTGCGCCGCCTTCGGCTGCGGGGCCCGGGCGCGGCCCTGACCGCCGAGCACGTGCCGACTCTCGACGAGGTGCTCGCGGCGACCTCGGCGGCGACGGCGCCGGTGGGGTTGCTGGTCGAAGTGAAGGGCGCCGCGCCGGGCGTCCGTTACGAAGGGCTGGAGGAGCTGGTGCTCGCCGCGCTCGCGCGGGCGGGGCTCCAGGCGCGCGCGACCGTCATGGCGTTCAACCCCGACGTGATCGCGCGGGTCAAGGCGCTCGCGCCGCGCGCGCGCACGACGTTCCTCGCCTCGCGCGGCGCGGTCGCTCGGGCGGGAGCGCGGCCCGAGCAGACCGTCGACTGGGCGCTCGCCGCCGGTGTCACCGACCTCGGCGTCGAGTACACGCTGGCGGACGAACGACTGGTCGCGGCGGCCCGCGCCGCCAACCTCGCCCTCGGCGTCTGGACCGTGAACGATCCGGAAGACATCCGAAGGATGCTGGACCTCGGCGTCGACATCATCACGAGCGATCGCCCCGATCTGGCCAAGCGCCTGCAGCGGGGTCCCGCGTGAGCCCGGGCGTTCGTGTCGTCGCCTTCGTCTCGCTGCTGCTGTCGCTCGCGGTCGCCGCGGCTCCGATGGCCGGCGGCCCGGCGACTCTCGTGGCCGCCCATCGCGGCGGCGCGGCCCTCTGGCCCGAGAACAGCCTGCTCGCCTTCCGTCAGGCTCTGGCGCTCGGCGTGGACGCGCTCGAGTTCGACCTCCACATGACCTCGGACGGCGAGCTCGTCGTACTCCACGATCCGACGCTCGACCGTACGACCACCGGCACGGGACCCGTCCGCGACCTGAAGCTCGCCGACCTCGCCGGGGTGCGTCTCAAGACGCGCGACGGGGCAGTCACCGACGAGCGCATCCCGACCTTCGCTCAGCTGCTCGAGCTCGCGGCGGCGGCGGTCGAGCTCCTGCCCGAGATCAAGGTCGACGCGAATCGGCAGCGCTACGACTCGATCGAGGAGAAGGTGCTCGCGCTCCTCCGCGCCCGTGGCCTTCTGGCGCGGACGACCGTTCAGGCCTTCCAGGTCGAGACGATTCGCCGCCTGCGCGCGCTGGAGCCGAAGGCCCGCACGATGCTCCTGGTGGCGCGAGGGGACGTCGAGCGCGATCGCGCGCGACCGGCCGAGGCGGTCCGCCGAGCGCGCGACCTCGGAGCGACGGACCTCGGGATGAACCATCGGCTGATCGACGCCGACGTCATGGCCGCGGCGCGCGCCGCGGGCATCCGGGTCTCCGCGTGGACCGTCAACGAGGAGGCGGACATCCTCCGGATGGTCGACCTCGGCGTGGACATGGTGATGAGCGATCGACCGGATCTCGTGAAGAAGCTCACCAGCCGATGACCGCCGGTCGCTACGTCCTCGCCCTCGATCAGGGCACGACCGGATCGACCGCGCTCGTCGTCGATCTCGACGGGCGCGTGCTCGCCCGCGGCTATGCCGAGCTTCCGCAGTACTATCCCCAGCCCGGGTGGGTCGAGCACGACCCCGAGGAGATCTGGTCGACCGTCGAGCGATCGGCCCGCGCGGCGCTCGCCGAGGCCCGCGTGGCCGGCGGCGAGATCGCCGCGGTCGGGATCACGAACCAGCGCGAGACGACCATCGTGTGGGATCGTGCGACGAGCGACCCGATCCATCGGGCGATCGTCTGGCAGTGCCGCCGAACGGCTCCGCTGTGCGACCGGCTGCGCGCCGAGGGCCTCGAGGGAACCGTGCGCCGCACGACGGGTCTGGTCCTCGACGCCTACTTCTCGGGGACGAAGATCCGCTGGCTGCTCGACGAGGTCCCGGGCGCGCGCCGCCGCGCCGAGCGCGGGGAGCTCGCGTTCGGCACCGTCGACTCGTGGCTCGCGTGGAAGCTCACGGGCGGACGCGCGCATGTCACCGACGCCACCAATGCCTCGCGCACGCTCTGCCTCGATGTCCGGACGGGCGACTGGAGCGACGAGATGCTGAAGATCCTCGCCATCCCGCGCGCGGTGCTGCCGGCCGTGGCGCCGTCCTCGGGGGTCTTCGGCGAGACCATCGACCTCGGCTGGCTCCCTCGCGGCGTGCCGATCGCCGGGATCGCCGGCGATCAGCAGGCGGCGCTGTTCGGCCAGGCGTGCCTGACGCCCGGCGCGGCGAAGAACACCTACGGCACCGGATGCTTCATGCTGCTGAACACCGGGGCCGAGCCCGTCGCCTCGTCGCACGGGCTCGTGACGACGATCGCCTGGCGGATCGGCGGTATCACGACGTACGCTCTCGAGGGCAGCGTGTTCATCGCGGGCGCCGCCATCCAGTGGCTGCGCGACGGGCTCGGGCTGATCCGGACCGCCGCCGAGAGCCAGGCGCTGGCCGAGTCGGTGCAGGACACCGGCGGGGTCCACTTCGTCCCGGCGTTCGTCGGCCTCGGCGCGCCGCACTGGGACATGTACGCGCGCGGCACGATCGTGGGCCTGACGCGCGGGACGACCGGCGCCCATCTGGCGCGCGCCGCGCTCGAGGCGATCGCGTTCCAGAGTCGCGACGTGCTGGAGGCGATGGCGGCGGACGCGGGGATCGCCGTCCGCGAGCTTCGCGTGGACGGGGGCGCGGCGGCGAACGACTTCCTGTGTCAGGTCCAGGCGGACGTGCTCCGGGTCGCCGTGCTGCGGCCGCGCGTGATCGAGACGACGGCGCTCGGCGCCGCCTACCTGGCGGGGCTGGGTGCGGGGGTGTGGCGCTCGCTGGACGAGGTCGAGCGGCGCTGGACGCTCGAGCGGCGGTTCGAGCCGCGATGGGACGAGGCGACCCGGGCGGCGCGATACGATGGCTGGCGGCGGGCGGTGGAGAGAGCCAAGGCGTGGGTGGTCCCCTGAGAGGAGACGTGCGATGAGACGATTCGCGATCCTGACGCTCGCGGCGCTGCTGGTCGCGGGCGGGTTCGGTGCGGCGCAGGCGCAGACGCCGCCGATCGAGGGCGAGCTGGCGCTGATCACGCCGGTCTCGAAGTTCATCCACGACGCGGCGCTCAAGGCGTTCGCCGACTACGCCAAGGAAAAGTGGAACGTCACCGTGAAGGTCAGCGCGATCCCGGCGGGCACGCCGGTCGCGTACGGGCGCGTCGTCGAGTGGAAGGGCCGGCCCGAGGTCGATATCTTCTGGGGCGGCGAGTCCGCGCTCTTCGAGAAGCTCGCCGAGCAGAAGCTCCTGCAGAAGGTCGAGATCTCCCGCGAGGCGTGGGACTCGATCCCGGCCTCGATCGGCACGCCGAAGCCCATCCCGCTCAAGGACAAGGACGGCCACTGGGTCGGCACCGCGCTCGAGCCCTACGGGCTCGTCTATCATCCGAAGAAGATCCAGCGCCTCGGCATTCCGGAGCCGAAGGAATGGGACGACCTCCTGAACCCGAAGCTCAAGGGCGAGGTCGCCCAGTGCGCGCCCACGCGGTCGTCGTCGTCGAACGCGACGTACGAGGTGATGCTGTCGATGCACGGCGAGGACAAGGGCTGGGACTGGCTCCGCAAGCTCGCCGGCAACACGGGACTCTTCACCGCGCGCAGCCGCGACGTACCGACCGTCGTGGCCAAGGGCGAGTTCACCGCGGGCTTCGCGGTGCCGTCGTACATGGCGTTCGAGGAGAAGCTCGCCGGCTTCGATCTCAAGTTCGTGGCGCCGAGGAACGCCTTCGTCACGCCCGAGCCCATGGCGATCCTCGCCGGCGCTCGCAACCCGAAGGCGGCCCGGGCGTTCGTCGAGTTCCTCCTGAGCGAGCGCGGCCAGCGTGTCTTCATGGAACGCGGGCTGTTCCCGATCACGCCGAAGTACAAAGTGCAGGGCCCGCCGGGCTCGCCGGCCGAGCTGGCGGTGGAGTTCACCGGCGGCGTGCGCTCCTACTTCGAGCGCGACGTCTCGAACGTCTACGACGAGGCGGTCGCACAGAAGCGGTCGGACGCGCTCAAGCAGAAGTTCCGGACGGACATCGAAGCGACCTGGAAGAAACCCTGAAGATCCGGCTCGACCGGATCCAGAAAAAGTTCGGGAGCGTGACCGCCGTCGACGGCGCGAGCCTCGAGATCGGCGACGGCGAGCTGTTCACCTTGCTCGGGCCATCGGGGTGCGGCAAGACGACCCTGCTCCGGCTGATGGCCGGCTTCTACACGCCGGATGGCGGCGAGATCTGGTTCGGCGAGCGCCGGGTCGACGCGCTCCGGCCGTACGAGCGCAACATCGGCATGGTGTTCCAGAACTACGCGCTGTGGCCCCACATGACGGTGCGCGCGAACGTCGCCTACGGGCTCAAGCTGCGAAGGCTCGACGCCGCCACGATCGCGGAGCGCGTCGCGGCGGGCCTGGGCAAGGTGAACCTGGCGGGGCTCGAGCTCCGCTATCCCGGGCAGCTCTCGGGAGGTCAGCAGCAGCGCGTCGCGCTGGCGCGCGCGCTCGTGCTGAATCCGGACATCCTCTTGCTCGACGAGCCGCTGTCGAACCTGGACGCGAAGATCCGCGTGCAGGTGCGCGCGGAGATCCGCAAGCTGCAGAAGGATCTGGGGATCACGACGGTCTACGTGACACACGACCAGGAGGAGGCGCTCTCGCTCTCGGACCGGGTGGCCGTGATGCGTGACGGCCGGGTCCTCCAGGTCGCGCCCCCCAAGGAGCTCTACGAGCGGCCCGCCGGCCGATTCGTCGCCGACTTCGTCGGCACCAACAACTTTCTCCCGGGCACGTGCCGCGAGGTCGCGGCCGACCGGATCTGCGCCGAGACCGCCCTCGGCCTCGTGCGCGGCACGCCGACGCCGCGGATCCGCCCCGGCGAGCCCTGCGTGCTCGCGATACGCCCCGAGAACATCGCGCTGGGCACCGCGCCCGAGAACACGTTCGCGGGCCGGGTCGTCCTGGCCTCATACCTCGGCAGCACGCTTCGCTATGACGTCGAGATGCGCGACGGCGTCATGCTCAAGGTCGACGTCGGCGACCCGTGGCACCACGAAGTGCTGCCGATGAACGCGGCGGTGCACGTCACGTTCCCGGCATCGGCGGCGCTGACCTTGCTCGACGAATGAGCAACCGCGCCGCCGCGTCCGCCGCCCGGAGCTACGCCGCCTCGAACGCGAGTCGCCTGCTCCCCGCGCTCGGCGTCGGCGTCGTCTGGCTCTTCCTGCTCGTGTTTCTCGTCTATCCGCTGCTGCGCATCCTCTACGACGCGTTCAGCGACGAGGCCGGGCGGGTGACCCTCGCGAACTTCGCCGAGTTCGCGCGTGACCCGTACTACCTGCGCTCGCTCGGGAATTCGCTGGTGCTCGGCCTCGGCACCGTGGCGGCGACCTCGGTGGTGGGGTTCGCGGTGGCGTTCCTGCTCGTGCGCTATGACTTCGTCGGCCGCAATCTCTTCGGCTACCTGACCTTGATCCCGATCATCTCGCCGCCGCTGGTCGGCGTGCTCGGGTTCACCTTCATCATGGGGCGCGCCGGGACCGTGAACGTCCTGCTCGAGGACTGGTTCGGGCTCGCACGACCGGTCAACTTCGTCTACGGGCTGCACGGCGTGCTGCTCGTGGAGACCCTCCACCTCTTTCCGATGATCACCCTGAACGTCGTCGACGCGCTCGCCAAGATCGATCCCGCGCTCGAGGAGGCGGCCGAGAGCGTCGGCGCTCGCGGCTTCACCAAGCTCGTCCGGATCACCTTGCCGCTCACGACACCGGGGTACGTGGCGGGCGCGCTCCTCGTCTTCATCTGGACCTTCTCCGACTTCGCCACGCCGCTGGTGCTCGGCGTCCACGACCTGCTCGCGTCGCAGGCCTACCTCAACATCGTCCAGTTCGTCGACCGGCGCCTGTTCCGGATGGGCCTCGTGATCTCGGCGCTCATGGTGGCCCTCGCCGTCCTGTTCCTGGTCGCGGCCCGCCGCTACGTCGCGATCAAGGACTACTCGTCGCTCTCGTACTCGAAGGTCGCGCGCCGTCGGCTGTCGCCGCTCGGCCAGGCCGGCGCCGTCGCGTTCCTATCGTGTCTGATGCTCCTGTCGTTCATCCCCTATCTCGGCGTGGTGCTGGCGTCGGTGGGGAAGGGCTGGTCGCTGACTCCGTTTCCGGTGCGCTACACGTTCGCCTACTTCGAGCGGGTCATCGTCGAGACGCCGAAGTACATCGTGAACAGCTTTCTCTACTCGGGTCTGGCCGTGGTGCTGTGCATCGCGATCGGCGTGCCGATCGCGTGGATGCTGGCGCGCACGCGCCTGCCAGGGCGGGACACGCTCGACGGGCTCAACACCTTGATCCTGGCGATCCCGGGGACCGCGATCGGCATCGCGTACATCCGGGCGTTCCACTTCGACCTGCCCCTCGTGGGCCGCGCGCTCACGAGCCTCTGGATCATCCTGCCGCTGGTCCTCGCGATCCGGCGCCTGCCGTACACCGTTCGGGGCTCGTACTCCTCGCTCCTGCTCGTCCATCGATCGATGGAGGAGGCGGCGGCGAGCGTGGGCGCCCGGGGGTTCCGGTCGTTCGCCGACGTGACCTTGCCGCTCATCTGGCGCGGCGTCCTGGTCGGCGCGCTCTTCTCGTTCATGACCTCGCTGCAGGAGGCTTCGGCGGTGCTGTTCCTGTCGCTCGGGGGCTGGGAGACGATCACGGTCGGGATCTTCTCGTTTTACATCGCCGGCAGCGCCAACGAGGCTGCCGCGCTCGGCGTCATCCTGATCATCGTCGCGGCAATCAGCGTGGCCGTGATCAACCGCGTCGCGGGCGCGCGCATGGGCGGCATGTTCGGCTGAGGTTGTGCCGAACCGACTTCGGGGCTTCGGTCTTCACTGCAGCGAAATCAGCCACTTCCGATCGCTTGTTCGCTCGGAGTCATTGTGCTAGTGTCCTTCTTCACATGGCGCCGTCCGGGGATCAGGGAGCCTGGAAAGCGCTCGGGGAACTCTCCTCGATCGGGCTCGTGCTGGTGGTGGCCACGGTCATCGGGCTCGTCGGGGGCTACTACGCGGACCGCTTGCTGGGAACGACGCCCTGGCTCTTGCTGGTCGGGCTGGGCCTCGGGATCGCGGCGGGATTCGTCAACCTCTTTCGATCGGTGAGCCGCGCCGACCGGGAACTCGATGACACCAAGTGAGCTGACGACGCGGGTCACGCTCGACACGTGCGCCGCCGTGGCGGCGCTCGCCGCCGCGGCCTGGTGGCTCGCGGGCGCGCCGATCGCCGTCGGAGTGCTGGCAGGCGGCGCGCTCGCCATCGTGAACTTCCGGTGGCTGGTGATCCGCACGTCGGTCGCGATGGCGACCGGCATCACGTCGGCCGCCGCGTGGATTCTGGGCGCCGGGCTACGGTTCGCCGCGTGCACCGCCGTCTGCGGACTTCTTCTCGCCACCGGCTGGGCGCATCCGGTCGCGCTGGTGGCGGGATTCACCGTGTTGCCCTGCGACCTGATCGCGCGCGGCCTCGCGTCGGCGCGCACGGAGCGCTGATCGGTGGAAGCGATCGAGCACCCCCCGATCTTCCGTCTGCCGGGGATCCCCGACCACGTGACCTACACGTGGCTCGTGATGGTCATCCTGGCGGCGCTGACGTTCGCGGCGTCGCGAAATCTCCAATTGGTGCCCCGCGGCCTGCAGAACTTCCTGGAAGTCGTGCTCGAGCAGTTCCAGCAGATGATCGACGACGTGATGGGCCCCGAGGGCCGGCGCTATCTCCCGCTGATCGCGACCCTCGGGCTCTTCATCCTCACCGGCAACCTCATGAGTCTGGTGCCGGGCCTGGCCGGTCCGACCAGCAACCTCAACACGAATGGCGCCTGCGCGCTGATCGTGTTCCTGGCTTACCACTGGATCGGCGCGCGCAAGCAGGGGGTGCTGGCGTACCTCAAGCATTTTGCCGGACCGGTTCCGCTCCCGCTGAAGCCCCTGATGTTCGTGATCGAGGTGATCAGCCACCTGGCGCGTCCGCTGTCGCTGACGCTCAGGCTCTTCGGCAACATGGTTGGCGGCCACATCCTGCTCGCGGTGATCTTCCTCCTGATGGGCCTGGACGGGCTGATCGGGTGGGCGCTGTCGGGCAGCGTGGCGGGCGCGGTCGTCGGGGGGATCGGCGGCATCGTCACGATCGTCTTCACGGTGGGGTTTCTCTATCCGCTGAAGATTCTGGTGGCGTTTCTGCAGGCGTTCATCTTCGTGATGCTGACGATGCTCTATATCTCCGGAGCGATCGAAGAGGCCGAGCACCATTCCGAGCACCACTAGCAGATCACACGCATAGAGGAGGGAGTCGTGCGACGTTCACTGATTCTGGTTGGTGTGGCGGTTCTGGCGGTTCCGTCCGCGGCGCTGGCGGCTGACGGCGGCACGGGCGGCTGGATCGCTCCGTTCGCGGTCATCGCGGCCGGCATCGGCATGGCGATCGCGGCCGGGTTGTGCGGGCTCGGTCAGGGCAGGGCGGTCGCGTCGGCCGTCGACGCGATGGCCAGGCAACCGGGGGCCGCGGCGAGGATTCAGACCGCGATGATCATCGGTCTGGCGCTCATCGAGTCCCTCGCGATCTACACGCTCGTCATCGCGTTGATCCTCTTGTTCGTGAAGGGCATCAATTTCGCGTGACGACCAGCGCATAGTGGAGGACCGGCGCGCCGCACGCCTCGCGCGCGCGGCGCGCCGTACGATGACGCCACGTCCGAACGCCCGCCTGACGAAGATCCCCGAGATGACGATCCGTCGTCTCTCGGTCTACACCCGATGCCTGCTGCAGCTCGAGGAGGACGGCGTCAAGACCGTGTCCTCGCAGGAGCTGGCGGACCGGTTCAATCTCAACTCGGCGCAGGTCCGAAAGGACCTCGCCTACTTCGGCGAGTTCGGCGTTCGCGGCATCGGCTACTACGTCTCGGGGCTCAAGGCCGAGCTCCAGCGGATCCTCGGCCTCGATCGCGAGTGGCCGGTGGCACTCATCGGCTTCGGCAATCTCGGCTCGGCCCTGTTCCACTACCGGGGCTTCGCCCGCCAGGGGTTCCGCATCGCGGCCATCTTCGACGTGGATCCGACGAAGGTCGCGGCCGAGGTCGAGTCGACCCCGATCTTCTCGAGCCGCGATCTCGGCCGCGAGGTGAAGGCTCGGGGCATCCAGATCGCGATCGTCGCGGTGCCCATAGAGGCCGCGCAGTCGGTCGCGGATCAGCTGGTCGCGGCCGGCATCAAAGCCATCCTGAACTTCGCGCCCGCCCGCATCAAGGTTCCCCGCGACGTCCGGCTCAAGAACGTCGACCTCTCGATCGAGCTCGAAACTCTCTCGTTCTATCTCGCCAAGACTTCTCGCTAGCGGATCCCAGGGTCGCGGGCCGGCGGGTGGGGGCGGCGGGGTCGGGCAGGGTCCGCGACCACGCGGCACGCGTGCGCTGCCCCACTCGTCTGGGCTCCACCTGGGCGCGGTACGTCCGTCGCCGCTTGGAGGGAACGAGTCGCGGTGGCCCCTACCCGACCCCGCCGCCCGCACCCGCCAGCCCGCCGCAAAGGCCGTGGTAACGTATGGTGCTCGGTTCGGAATGTTGAGAGAGTGGCCGGCATTCGAAGCGCTGGCGAAGTCCTTCGCTGAGGGAGAAGTCTGCCTGCGCGTCGCCGGCCTCACCGGCTCGGCCCGCGCGCTGGCCGTCGCCGAGCTGGTCCAGGCTCATCCTCGCCCCGCGCTCGTCGTAGTCGGCGGCCTCGCCGACGCTCACCGCTGGACGCAGGACCTGAAGCTCTTCGGCGCGACCGTGCTCGAGTTCCCTCCGCCGGAGCCGCGGCTCTGGCGTGGCGGCCATCACCGCGAAGCGGACGCCGAGCGGGCGGTGATCGCGCGCCGGCTCACGGTGGGCGACCTGGTCACCGTGGTCGCGACGCCGGCCGCGCTCGGCGCGCCCCTGTGGAGTCGCGAGGAATTCGCGGCGCGCACGCTCCGGCTCGCCTCTGGCGACAGCCTGGACCGCGAGCTTCTGCTCGAAGCGCTGGAGCGATGCGGCTACGAGAAGGTCGAGACGGTCGTGGCCGTGGGGCAGTGGAGCTTGCGCGGCGGGATCGTCGACATCTTCTCGCCGAGCCAGGCCGGTCCGGCGCGGCTCGAGTTCTTCGGCGACGATATCGAGTCGATCCGCCTGTTCGATCCCACGTCCCAGCGCTCGGTCGGGAAGCTCGACGAGCTGCTCGTCCTGCCGCTGTCGCCGGAGGACGCCGCCCCGGAGCCCGCCGCGAGGCTCCTCGACTACCTTCCCGCCGCGGCGCCGGTCCTGGTCGACTTGCCGAAGCTTCTGGACGAGCCGACCGACGAAACGGTGGCCGACCCGCCGCTCCGCGAGCGCCTCGCGGGCCGCCAGATCGTCGAGCTGAGCCTGGTCGCCGGCACCTCCAGCGCCGCGGCCGGCGCCGCGGCCGGGACTGAGATCGTCCTGGAGACGCAGGAAGTCCCGCGCTTCACCGGCCGCTTCAACCAGCTCACCGCGGAGATCGCCCGCTGGCGCGCGGAAGGATTTCGCGTCCGGTTGACCGCCGCGGACGAGCGCCAGGCGGAGCACCTGCGCCAGATCCTCCGCGAGCACCAGGTCGAAGCCGAGATCGCGACGTCGCTCGAGGGATCCGAGACGCTCGCGATCGTCGTCGGCGAGTGCTCGACGGGGTTCTCGATCCCCGCCCTCGGCGTCATCGTCCTCACTGAGGGCGAGGTCTTCGGCTCGCGGCGTCGATCCCTGCGCCGGCCCAAGTACCAGCGTGGCGCCGCGCTCACGGCGTTCACCGACCTGGCGGCCGGCGACATCATCGTCCACGAGGACCACGGGCTCGGGCGCTATCTGGGGCTCTCGACGATGAAGGTCGGTGACCGCGAGAGCGACTTCCTGCTGCTCGAGTATGCCGAGGGCAACCGGCTCTATCTGCCGGTCGAGCGGCTCGAGCTCATCTCTAAATATCTGGGCGGCGACGCCGGTGCCGCCCGGCTCGACCGACTCGGCGGCGCCTCCTGGCAGCGCGTGAAGGAGTCGGTGCGCGCCGCCCTGCGCGAGATGGCCGAGGGGCTGCTCCGTCTCTACGCGCAGCGCGCCGTCACCGAGGGCCACGCGTTCGCGGCGGACACGCCGTGGCAGCGCGAGTTCGAGGCGGCGTTCCGGTTCGAGGAGACGGCGGATCAGCTCAAGGCGATCGAGGACGCCAAGCGCGACATGGAGTCCGGGCGCCCGATGGATCGTCTCGTCGCCGGCGACGTCGGCTACGGCAAGACCGAAGTCGCGCTCCGCGCCGCCTTCAAGGCGGTCGGCGACGGCTTGCAGGTCGCCGTGCTCGTGCCGACGACGGTGCTGGCCCAGCAACACTGGTCCACGTTCGCCGATCGGTTCGCGCCGTTCCCGGCCAAGGTGGAGCTCTTGTCCCGCTTCCGCTCGCCCAAGGAGCAGAAGGCGATCGTCGAGGGGCTCCGCCAGGGCACCGTCGACGTCGTGATCGGCACGCACCGGCTCCTGTCGAAGGACGTCGCGTTCAAGAATCTGGGGCTCATGGTCATCGACGAGGAGCATCGGTTCGGCGTCGCCCACAAGGAGCGCATGAAGCAGCTGCGCGCCTCCGTCGACGTGCTCGCCCTCACGGCGACCCCGATTCCGCGGACGCTCTACATGTCGCTCTCGGGCGTGCGGGACATGTCGGTGATCGAAACGGCGCCCCTCGACCGGCTGCCGGTCGAGACCGTCATCCGCCGCTTCAGCCGCGGCGTCATCAAGGAGGCTCTCGAGCGCGAGCTCGCGCGCGGCGGCCAGGTCTTCTTCGTCCACAACCGCGTCCAGTCGCTGCCGTCGATGGTGAAGCTGGTCCGGGAGCTGGTCCCGGAGGCGCGCGTCATCATGGGCCACGGGCAGATGAAGGAGCGCGAGCTCGAAGCGACCATGGTGAAGTTCGTCACGGGTCAGGCCGACATCCTCGTCTCCACCGCCATCGTCGAGTCCGGGCTGGACATCCCGGCGTCCAACACGATCATCATCAACCGCGCCGACCGCTTCGGACTCGCGCAGCTCTACCAGCTCCGGGGACGCGTCGGGCGAGAGCGGCAGCAGGCCTACGCGTATCTGCTCGTGCCGGCGGACGGTCGGGTCGACGAGCAGGCGCAGCGCCGGCTCCGCGCCCTGCAGGAATTGACCGAGCTCGGCTCGGGGTTCAAGCTCGCGATGCGGGATCTCGAGATCCGGGGCGCCGGGAACCTCCTCGGGGCCCAGCAGCACGGCCACATCGCCGCGGTCGGGTACGATCTTTATTCGAAGCTCCTGGCCGAAGCCGTGCGAGAATTGGCCGGCGGTCCGACCGCCACGACGGTCGATCCAGTCATCAGCGTGGCCGTCGAAGGGTACTTGCCCGACGAATATGTACCCGAGGTCAATCAGCGACTCGTTTTCTACAAACGCCTCGCTGGCGCGACCAGCGAGGCAGAGGTCGCCGATCTGCGCGCGGAGCTGGCCGACCGATTCGGCCCCTTGCCCGCTGCGGCCGATCAGCTCCTGGACATCGTCCGCATCCGCGTGGCTGCCCGCGCCGTGGGTATCGAGAAGATCGAGGCCGGCGACGGCAAGGCGCTGGTCACGTTCTCCCCGGTCACGACCCTGGACCCGGAGCACCTCGTCCGCGTCATCCAGCGAAGCCGGGGGCGCTTCAGGATGAAGCGCGAGTTCACGCTCGAGGCGACGATCCTCAGGGGCGACTGGCCCCGGGTTCGCGACTCGCTCCTCGGGATGCTCGCCGATCTGGGCCGTTCGTGATCCGACGGCTCCTGCGGTCGGCGCTCCTGACCCTCGCCTTCGCCGGCTGCTCGGTGCCTCAATGGATGCCGCTCATCGGCGAGAACCCCGTGACGGACGAGCCGCCCAAGGCGGCCCCGCCGACGTCGGCCGTGCCGGTGAGGCTGAGCTTCAGCGGGCCAAAGACGGCCGCGCCCGACGAGCGAGTGACGGATCGCGTGCTGGCCATCGTCAACAACGACGCGATCACGCTCTCCGAGATTCAGGAGGCGATCGCGGTCTACCGGTACGAGAACCGCGATCGAGCGACGGAGAACTCCGACCAGCTCGTGCAGCAGTTCCTCACCCGGCTGATCGACAGCCGGCTCCAGGTCCAGGAGGCCGAGCGGGAAAAGATCGTCGTCGAAGAAGCGGAGATCGACGAGGAGCTGGCCGACCGCATCAAGAAGATGAACATGCAGAACAAGGAGGAGTTCGAGGCGGCGCTGAAGGCGCAAGGTATCCCGATGGCGGCGGTCCGGAAGCGGATCGCCGACGAGCTCAGGCGTGGCCGGATCGTGAGCCGCAAGGTGCGGCTGCGCGTCTCGGTGACGGAAGAGGAAGTTTCTCAATACCTCGAGGCCAATCGACCGAAGCTCGAGACGGGTCTGGCCTACCACGCGCGGCACGTCCTGGTCCTGCCCGAGATGGGCGCGGAGGACGCGGCGTGGGAGAACGCGCGCATCCGGGCCGAGCTCCTCCGCAGCCAGCTGCTGGAGGGCGTCGACTTCGCGGAGCTGGCGAAACAGCACTCGCGGGACGCCAGCGCGCGGGACGGGGGCGATCTCGGGCCGCTCAAGCGCGGCGAGCTCGCGCAGGACATCGAGACGCAGATCCTGAGTCTCGCGCCCGGGCAGATCTCGTCGCCGTATCGCTCCGCGCTCGGCTATCATATCTTTCGGCTCGAGTCGAAGGACACCCTCGAGGGCGAAGGACTGGCCCGGGTGCGGGCTCAGATCCGAGAGATTCTCTTCCGTGAGAAGTTCGACACCCGGCTCGACGCGTGGCTCAAGGAGATCAAACAGCGCGCCGTCATCGACGTGCGTCTGGACGGACAGCTCTGAAAAGTATTGACAATCTCGCTGCAAGATGGCAGGATGTTTTTTGGCGTTAGCTTTCCAACCCCGCAGAAAACCTAGGGAAACAGGCTAACCTACTCACTTGCTTGCGGCGCCAAGTCGCCGCGCCCGGAGCCCTTTGATGAGCGCCCGCCGAGAAAGAAGTCAAGGCCAAGGAACCCCGACGCAGAACTCCGAAGTGAACGGGATGAATCTTTCCGAGCTGAAGGAAAAGAGCATCTCGGACCTCAACGTCATCGCGCGCGACCTGAACGTCCAGAACATGGGCGGCCTGCGCAAGCAGGAGCTGATCTTCAAGATCTTGCAGTCGCAGGCGGAGAAGGACGGTCTGATCTTCGCCGCAGGCGTCCTCGAGGTCCTGCCGGACGGATTCGGCTTCCTCAGGGCTCCGGACTACAACTACCTCCCTGGGCCGGACGACATCTACGTGTCGCCGTCTCAGATCAGACGGTTCGACCTCCGCACGGGCGATACCATTTCCGGCCAGGTGCGGCCGCCCAAGGATACGGAGCGGTACTTCGCGCTCTTGAAGGTCGAGGCGATCAACTTCGAGACGCCGGAGCAGGCGCGCGAGAAGATCTTCTTCGACAATCTCACACCGCTCTATCCGATGGAGCGGCTGCGCCTCGAGCACGACTCCGAGAACCTGACGACGCGGGTCATGGATCTGCTCTGCCCGATCGGCAAGGGCCAGCGCGGCATGATCGTGGCCGCCCCTCGCACCGGTAAGACGATGATGCTCCAGTCGATCGCCCACGCGATCGCCACCAATCACCCCGAGGTCTACCTCATCGTGCTCCTGATCGATGAGCGTCCCGAGGAAGTCACCGACATGCAGCGGTCGGTCAAGGGTGAGGTGATCTCGTCGACGTTCGACGAGCCGCCGCAGCGCCACATCCAGGTCGCCGACATGGTGATCGAGAAGGCCAAGCGGCTGGTCGAGCACAAGCGGGACGTCGTGATCCTGCTCGACTCGCTCACGCGCTTCGCGCGCGCCCACAACGCCGTCATCCCGTCGTCGGGCAAGGTCCTCTCGGGCGGTCTCGACGCCAACGCCCTGCAGCGCCCGCGGCGCTTCTTCGCGACGGCGCGGAACATCGAAGAGGGCGGCTCGCTCACGATCATGGCGACCGCCATCGTCGATACGGGCAGCCGGATGGACGATGTGATCTTCGAAGAATTCAAGGGGACCGGCAACATGGAGGTCCATCTCGACCGCCGGCTGATGGACAAGCGGATCTTTCCGACCATCAACATCGAGCAGTCGGGCACACGGAAGGAAGAGTTGCTCCTCGAGAAGGACGAGCTCCAGAAGGTCTGGCTCCTTCGCAAGGCGCTCTCCCAGCTCAACCCCGTCGAGGGGATGGAGCTGCTGCTGGACAAGCTCAAGCTCACCAAGACCAACAAGGAGTTCCTGGCCTCGATGCATTCGATGGGCTAGGCGAGGGGCAACGCCTCGGTTTTGCGTGTTTCGGCCGGGGCTGGTATCCTGGGTGACCTTGAGGGGGTGGCGACAGTGAAGGTGGGCATTCATCCGGACTATGTGGATACGACCATCACGTGTGCGTGCGGAGAGGTGGTTCGGACCCGCTCCACTCGACCCGACATCCGCGTCGAAGTGTGCTCGAAGTGCCATCCGTTCTATACCGGCAAGCACAAGCTCATGGACACCGCGGGTCGCGTCGAGCGGTTCCAGAAGAAGTACCGGCGCCAGCCGGCGGCTTCGGCTTCCTAGCCTCGCGCTCTGGGGCCGGCGGGACCGAGCTCCCGCCGGCTTTCCTTTGATCGATAGGCGCGCCTCGGCCGAGCGGGGCCGCCGTCCCGCGACGGCCTGCAGCGCATACCACCACGCCCATCGACCGGCGTCCGCGAAGGGACGCGCATTGAGTCGCGATGCTGTTTGACAAGCTCCGCCACATCGAAGAGCGGTCCAACGAGATCGCGCGGGCGCTGTCCGATCCCGCCATTTTCAGTCAGCCGAACGAGTACGCCCGGCTCCGGAAGGAGCACGCCGAGACCGTCGAGATCGTCGAGCGCTTCACCGCCTATCGCGGCGTCCTGCGGCGCATCGGGGAAGCGCGCCACATCCTCGCCGAGGACGGCGACCGCGAGCTCGCCGAGCTCGCCCAGGCGGAGATCGACGAGCTCACTGCCAAGCAGACGGCGCTCGAGGAGGAGCTGAAGAGGCTCCTGCTGCCGCGCGATCCCAACGACGACAAGAACGTCTTCGTCGAGATCCGCGCCGGCGCCGGAGGCGACGAGGCGGCGCTCTTCGCCGCCGACCTCACCCGGATGTACACGAGGTACGCCGAGCGCCAGCGCTGGCGAGTCGAGATCATGGACGCCAGCCCCACGGGGGTCGGCGGGTTCAAGGACGTGATCCTGTTCGTCCACGGGCGCGGCGCCTGGAGCCGGCTGAAGTTCGAGCGCGGCGTGCATCGGGTGCAGCGCGTGCCCGTCACCGAGTCGAGCGGCCGGATCCACACCTCGACGGTGACCGTCGCGGTCCTGCCGGAGGCCGAGGACGTCGACGTCAGAGTCGAGGAAAAAGATCTCAGAGTCGACGTGTACCGCTCGTCCGGACCGGGCGGCCAGGGCGTCAACACGACCGACTCGGCGGTGCGGATCACGCACCTGCCGACCGGCCTGGTCGTGACGTGCCAGGACGAGCGGTCGCAGATCAAGAACCGGGCGAAGGCGATGCGCGTGCTCAAGGCGCGGCTGCTCGAGCGGGCGCAGGAAGAGCAGCAGGCGGCGATCGCGGCGGACCGCAAGAGCCAGGTCGGCACCGGCGAGCGGAGCGAGCGGATCCGCACCTACAACTTCCCGCAAGCCCGGGTCACCGATCACCGAATCGGGCTCACGCTCCACCGGCTGCCGACCGTGCTGGAAGGCGATCTCGACGAGCTGATCGAGGCTCTCATCGCGGCTGAAGAGGCCGAGCGTCTCCAGCGGGTGGAGAACTGATGGCCGCCGCGACGCTCGCCGACCAGCTCGACGCCGGGACGACGGCGCTGGAGGCCGCCGGCCTCCCGTCCGCGCGTGTGGACGCCGAGTGGCTGCTCGCCGGCCTGCTCGGGGTCGGCCGGGTCGCGGTCCGGCTGGGTCTCGGGCACGCGGCCCCCGCGCCGCTCGCCGAGCGCTACGCCGACGCCGTGAGCCGAAGGGCGCGGCGCGAGCCGCTCCAGCGAATCCTCGGCTGGGAGGAGTTTCGCGGCGTGCGCGTCCGCCTCACCGATGCGGTGCTCGTTCCCCGCCCCGAGACCGAGACGCTCGTGGAGTGGGCGCTGTCTCTCCTGCCCCCGCCAGGCGACCGACGACTCGTGGCGCTCGACGTCGGCACCGGATCCGGATGCATCGCATGCGCGCTGGCCGCCGAGAGACCCGATCTCGACGTGGTCGCCGTCGACGTATCGCCCGCCGCGGTGGCGGTCGCGCGAGAGAATGCGCGAGCGCTCGACCTCGCCCCGCGAGTCAGGGTGATCGCGGCGGATCTGTTCGACGGGATCCGCGATCTCCGCGCAGATCTCATCGTCAGCAATCCTCCGTATCTGCCGAGTGGGCTCGTGCCGGAGCTTCCGCCGGAGGTTCGCATCCACGAGCCGAGGCTCGCCCTCGACGGGGGAGTCGACGGGCTCTCGGTCATCCGGAGAATCGCGATTGCCGCGCGGCGCTTCATGCGTCCGTTAGCCGCGCTCGTCGTCGAGACCGCCGGCGGCGCGCAGGCATCGGCCACCGCGACGCTGCTGCGCGAGGCGGGCTGGGACCAGGTGGCCGTGCGCGCCGACCTGGTCGGCATCGACCGGTTCGTCGCCGGGAGAGCCTGATGCCCGCCCGTCTCGAAATCGAGGGCGGGGTGTCGCTCCGGGGCTCGGTGCGCGCGAGCGCCGCGAAGAACGCGGCGCTGCCCGCCCTGGCGGCGGCGCTCCTGTCGGCGAAGCCGGTGCGCCTGACCAACGTCCCCGACCTCGTCGATGTGCGCACGATGATCCGGCTGGTGGAGACCCTCGGCGCGGCGGTCCGGCGCGAGGGCGAAGAGGTCGTGACGCGGGTCGAGCGCGTCGCCAGCGACGTCGCCCCGTACGAGCTGGTCTCGACCATGCGAGCCTCGGTGCTGGTCCTCGGCCCCCTCGTCGCCCGCCACGGCTCGGCGCGCGTCGCCTTGCCCGGCGGCTGCGCCATCGGCGTTCGGCCCATCGACCAGCACTTGAAGGGCCTCGCCCGTCTCGGCGCCGAGATCGCGATCGAGAGCGGGTACGTGGTCGCGCGGGCCAGCCGGTTGAAGGGCGCGCGGATCGCCACCGATCTCGTCACCGTCACGGGGACCGAGAACCTCATGATGGCGGCCGCCCTCGCCGAGGGAACGACCGTGATCGAGAACGCGGCGCGTGAGCCCGAGGTCGTCGACGTGGCGAACCTGCTCGTCGAGATGGGCGCTCGCATCGACGGCGCCGGCACGGCGCGGATCACGATCGAGGGCGTTCCGGAGCTTGACGGCGCCACGCACCGGATCATCCCGGACCGCATCGAGGCGGGGACCTTGATCGTGGCGGGCGCGATCACGCGGGGCGAGGTGACCGTCACGGACCTCGTGCCCGACCACCTCACAGCACTCCTGGCCAAGCTCGACGAGTGCGGCGTGCTGCTCGAGGTCGGTCACGATTCGGTCCGCGTGAGGGGTCCCGAGCGGCCCCGTTCCGCCGACGTCACCACGAGCCCGTTTCCCGGGTTCCCGACGGACATGCAGGCGCAGGTGATGACCCTGCTCGGGCTCGCCGACGGTCAAGCGCGGGTGACCGAGACGATCTTCGAGAACCGGTTCATGCACGTCGCCGAGCTCGCCCGCATGGGCGCGCGCATCGACACCGACGGCGCGATCGCGATCATTCGCGGCGTCCCGCGCTATCAGGGCGCGCCGGTGATGGCCTCCGATCTCCGCGCCTCGGCCGCGCTGGTGCTGGCGGGTCTGGTCGCGCAGGGCCGCACCACGGTCTCGCGCGTCTACCACCTGGATCGGGGATACGAGCGTCTGGAGGAGAAGCTGGTGGCCTTGGGCGCGCGCATCGAGCGGCGCCCATGAAGGAGCGGCTCACGCTCGCGCTGCCGAAGGGACGCCTGCTCGACGACGCCATCGAGCTCCTGCGCGAGCTCGGGGTGGAGGGCATCGATCAGGACTCGCGGCGGTTGATCTTCACCGACCCCCGCAGCGGGCTGCGCCTGCTCTTCCTGAAGCCGGTCGACATTCCGGCGTACGTGCTGTACGGCGCAGCCGACGTGGGCATCGTCGGCAAGGACATCCTGCTGGAGCAGGAGCCCGACGTCTACGAGCCGCTCGACCTCGGGTTCGGGTTTTGCCGGCTCGTGGTGGCCGAGCCGCGCGAGCTCCGGGAGCGCGACGATCCGGCGAAGTGGTCGTGGGTGCGGGTCGCGACGAAGTATCCGAGGCTCGCCGAGCAGTACTTCACCGATCGCGGGGTCCAGGTGGAGCTCGTGCGTCTCGACGGCTCGGTCGAGCTGGCGCCGCTCGTGGGGCTGGCCGAGCGCATCGTCGACCTGGTCCAGTCGGGCGAGACCCTGAGGGCGAACGGGCTGGTCGAAGTCGCCGAGATCACGAGGTCGACCGCGCGCCTCATCGTGAACCGCGCGTCGATGAAGACCGAGCACGCGGCGGTCAACGAGCTCGTCGACGAGATGAAGAAGGCGCTCCACGCCGCGCCGCGGGCCGCGCGACCATGATCCGCACTCTCGACGCCTGCGCCGGCATCGATGCGGTCGTCGCGGCCCTCGCGCGCTCGCCCGCGACGGTCGCGCCCGAGATCCATCGGACGGTCGACGCGATCCTCGCCGCGGTGCGGGCGCGGGGCGATGTGGCGCTCTGCGATCACACGGCCCGACTCGACGGCTGGAACCCCGCCCGACCGGCGGACCTCGCGCTGACCCCGGCCGACTTCGAGAACGGCGCGCGCGCCGTGGCCGCCGACGTCCGGGCCGCGCTCGAATACGCCGCCGAGCGCATCGAGCGCTATCACGCGGCGGCGATGCCGAAGTCGTGGCGCATCACCGACGAGCACGGCTCGGTCCTGGGCCAGGAGGTTCGCGCCCTCGACCGCGTCGGCGTCTACGTTCCGGGCGGCCGGGCCGTGTATCCGTCGACGGTGCTGATGACGGTCGTGCCCGCGCGCGTCGCCGGGGTCAAGGAGATCGTGCTTGTCACGCCCGCCGGGGCCGGCGGCCGGATCGACCCCGTCGTGCTGGCCGCCGCGCGGATCGCCGGCGTCACCGAGGGCTACCGGATCGGCGGCGCCCAGGCGGTCGCGGCGCTCGCGTACGGCACGGCGCTGATCCGCCGCGTCGACAAGATCGTGGGCCCGGGCAACATCTACGTCGCGCTCGCCAAGGCGCGCGTCTTCGGCGAGGTGGGGATCGACATGGTCGCCGGGCCCAGCGAGGTCGTCGTCATCGCCGACGCGGCGGCGGACCCCGAGTGGATCGCCGGCGACATGCTCGCCCAGGCCGAGCACGACCCGATGGCCCGCGCGCTGCTGATCACCGACACGAGCGAGCTGATCCCTCGCGTCGAGGCGGCCCTGGATCGTCAGCTCGAAGCGTTGCCGCGGCGGGCGATCGCCGAGCAGGCGCTCCAGGCCAACGGCGCGCTGATCCGGGTGGGTAACCTCGACGACGCCGTGACGCTCGCCAACTTGCTCGCGCCCGAGCACCTGGAGCTGCTGGTGACCGCTCCGACGGCGCTGCTGCCGCGGGTGCGACACGCCGGGGCGATCTTCCTCGGTGGGCACACGCCCGAGGTGGTGGGGGACTACGTCGCCGGACCCAACCACGTGCTGCCGACGGCCGGCACGGCGCGGTTTGCCTCACCGCTCTCGCCCGAGGATTTCGTGAAGCGCTCGAGCGTGATCGAGTACTCGCGCGGCGGCCTGCGCGCCGCCGCGCCGCATTTGAAGACTCTGACGCGCATCGAGGGCCTGGACGGACACGGAAACGCGGCGGCCCTGCGACTCGAGACCGACGGAGGAAAGACCACATGAGCCCCGACACCACGGCCCGGCAAGCGCGCGTCGAGCGCAAGACGAAGGAAACGGAGATCGCGCTCCACCTGAATCTCGACGGCACCGGCGCCTCCAAGGTGCAGACGCCGATCCCGTTCTTCAGTCACATGCTGGAGGCGTGGTCGAAGCACGGGTTGATGGATCTGGCGGTCGAGGCGCACGGCGATGTCGAGGTCGACCAGCACCACACCGTCGAGGACGTCGGGATCGTCCTGGGCCAGGCGCTTCGCCAGGCGCTCGGCGACAAGCGAGGGATCGTGCGCTACGGGACGGCCTACATCCCGATGGACGAGGCGCTGGTCTCGTCGTCCGTCGACCTGTCAGGCCGGCCGTTCCTCGTCTTCAGCGTGCCGGTCGCCCGCTCGCGGGTGTCGAACTTCGACCTCGACCTGCTGCAGGAGTTCTTCCGCGCCTTCGCGTTCAACGCCGAGATCACGCTTCACGTAACCATGCACTACGGTCACAATCTGCACCACATCACCGAGGCCGTGTTCAAGGCCGTCGGGCGGGCGGTGGCCGAAGCGACGCGCCTGAACCCGCGGATCACCGGGATCTTGCCCTCGACGAAGGGCAGCTTGTGATCGCCATTATCGACTACGGGCGCGGGAACCTCGGCTCGGTCGAGAAGGCGTTCCGGCGGGTCGGAATTCCGGCGGCGATCACCCAGGATCCGCGGAGCGTCGACGAGGCGGAAGCCGTCGTGCTGCCCGGTGACGGCGCGTTCCACGATGCCATGTCGAATCTCGATCGCCTCGGGTTGATCCCGTCGCTCCGACGGGCGCTCGACGGCAGCCGGCCGTTTCTCGGGATCTGTCTCGGCTATCAGCTGCTCTTCTCGACGAGCGAGGAGTTCGGCGAGGGACGCGGGCTCGACGTCGTCCCGGGCGCCGTGCGCCGGCTGCCCGCCGGCCGAAAGATTCCGCACATGGGATGGAACCGCCTGGAGCACGCCGGGGAGCTCCGGCTCTTCGACGGCATCCCGTCGGGCGCGCATTTCTATTTCGTTCACTCGTATTATCCGGTTGTAGCGGGGGCTGTTGTAGCGGGGGCCGTGAGCACGGCTTTGACCGAGGGTGGCCTGAGACAGGAGCGTGTGGCTCCGCCCGCCCGATCTGACGCTCCGGACGCGAGATCCATGGCTCCTGGCGCGCAGGCTTTGCGCGTCGCGTGGTGCGAGTACGGCGTGAGATTCGCGGCGGCGATCGAGGTCGGGCGGATCCACGCCACCCAGTTCCATCCCGAGAAGAGCCAGCGGTGGGGGCTCCGCGTGCTCGAGAACTTCGCGGCCGTCGTGAAGAGCGGCCGGTGATCGTCATCCCCGCGATCGATCTGCGCGGCGGCCGGTGTGTTCGCCTGCATCAGGGCCGGAGCGATCGCGAGACCATCTTCTCCGACGACCCGGTCGCGGTCGCGCACCAGTGGAAGGAGCTCGGCGCCGAGCGGCTCCACGTCGTGGACCTCGACGGAGCATTCGCCGGCGGGCCGCGTCAGAGCAGTCTCGTCGCGAAGATCGTCGCGGTGATGGCGCCGGTGCCGGTCGAGATCGGCGGAGGGCTCCGCAGCTTGAAGGAGGTCGAGACCGCGCTCGAAACCGGCGCCGGCTGGGCGGTGGTCGGAACCCGGGCGGCACTCGATCGCGCGTTCCTCCGGGACCTGTGCCGGCGCCACCCCGCGCGCATCATCATCGCCGTCGATGCGAAGGGCGAGCGCGTGGCGGTCAAGGGCTGGACCGAGGTGGTGGACGACACGGTCGTGGAGGTCGGCGCACGAGCGCGCGACGCGGGCGCGGCGGCGCTCCTCTACACGGACGTGAGTCGCGACGGCACGGAGAGCGGACCCAACGTCGAGTACACGGCTACCGTCGCACGGGAGGTCGCGATGCCCATTCTCGCGTCCGGCGGTGTCGGACGGGTTGAGGATCTGGGGCGGCTGGCGGCGATCCCCGGAGTCGTCGGCACGGTCGTCGGACGCGCGCTCTACACCGGCGCGATCGACCTGCGCCGGGCGAAGGAAATCGCGGCGTCGGGCTCCGGCGTGGCCCGCACGCCTCGAGACTGATCGTGCTGGCCAAGCGCGTGGTCCCGTGCCTCGACGTGAAGGACGGCCGCGTCGTCAAGGGCGTGCGGTTCGTCGACCTGCGCGACGCCGGCGACCCGGTCGAGGCCGCGCTCGCGTACGACGCGCAAGGCGCCGATGAGCTCGTGTTCCTGGACATCACGGCTTCGCACGAGGCGCGCGACATCATGCTCGACGTCGTCCGCCGCACCGCCGAAGGGATCTACATGCCGCTGACCGTCGGCGGCGGAATCCGCTCGGTCGACGACGTCCGGCGCCTGCTTCGCGCCGGCGCCGACAAGATCTCGCTGAACACGGCCGCCCTCGAGCGCCCGGTGGTGATCCGCGAGGCGGTGGAGCGGTTCGGGAGCCAGTGCATCGTCGTGGCGATCGACGCGCGCCGAGAGCCGGGTCGCCCCGACGAGCCGCCCCGCTGGGGCGTCTACACCCATGGCGGCCGGCGCCAGGCCGGCCGTGACGCGCTCGAGTGGGCTCGCGAGGCGGTGGCGCTCGGCGCCGGCGAGATCCTCCTGACGAGCATGGATCGCGACGGGACCAAGGACGGCTACGACATCGAGCTCACCCGCACGGTCTCTCAGAGCGTGTCCGTTCCGGTGATCGCGTCCGGGGGCGCCGGCTCGCTCGAGCACCTCTACGACGGCCTGGTCGAGGGCTGCGCCGACGCGGCGCTCGCCGCGTCGATCTTTCACTTCGGCACCCACACGATCGCCGAGGCCAAGGCGTATCTGCGCGGGCGCGGCGTCGAAGTGCGAAGCGAGCCGTGACGCTCGACGAGCTCCGCTTCGATGCTCAGGGCCTCTTGCCTGCGGTCGTCCAGGAGGCCGACACTGGCGAGCTCCTGATGCTCGCCTGGATGGACCGCGCGGCCGTCGAGGCCACCCTGTCGAGCGGTGTCACGCACTTCTGGTCCCGCTCGCGCGGCACGCCCTGGCGGAAGGGTGAGACGTCGGGCCACGTCCAGCACGTGCAGTCGGTCTACGCCGACTGCGACGGCGACACGCTCCTGGTCCAGGTTCACCAGGAGGGTGTGGCCTGTCACACCGGCCAGCGCACGTGCTTCTTCACGGCGCTCAAGGGAGGCGTGGGCGACGAGCCGCGCCCGGCTCCGTCGACCATGCTCGAGCGGATCGAGCGCACCATCGAGGAGAGAAAGAGGAACCAGCCTGCTGGATCGTACGTCGCCGGCCTGCTGGCGGCGGGCGAGGCGCACCTGTGCCGGAAGATCGGCGAGGAGGCGACCGAGGTGATCACCGCGGCGCTCGGTGGTGAGGGCGACCGGCGTGTCACCGAGGAGGTCGCCGACCTGTGGTTCCACACCCTCGTGCTGCTCGGGGCGCGTGGGATACCGCTCCGCGAGGTCCTGAAAGAGCTGGCGCGACGCCACGCGGCACGGCCCACGCCGGATCGGTAGCCGGCTCGTGTGCCGGGCGCCGCTGGCGCTCGCGCTGGGAGCGGTCATCGTGCTCACCGGGTGCGCCGGCCGGCGAATCGAGAACGGCGTCTACCATTCGGCCAAGGGCTATCGCCTCACCCTGCCGGGTGCCGATTGGTCCGTCGCCGCGGAGAGCAAGGCAGATCTCGAGCTCAGACACCAGGACGGACTGGCGGCGATGCTGGCCAACGCCGAGTGCGACGATCGCGCCAGAGCGCGGAGCGCAGGTCTGCTGCTCGGACAGCTGTTGATCGGGGTTCACGGCCGCGCGACCATCGAGCAGGACGAGGTCTCGATGAACGGCCGGCAAGCTCTGCATCGGGTGCTGGACGGCCGGGTGGCCGCCGACGGCGCGCCGACGCGGATCGAGGCGTACGTGCTGAAGGACGGGGCGTGCGTCTACGACTTCGCCTACGCGGCGCCGCCGGGGTCGTTCGAGGCTTGGCGCCCCGACTTTCGCCGATTCGTCGAGAGCTTCGCGAAGGAGCAGGCGGACTGACCGATGGAAGCCTATCTGAGACGCACGGTGATCTGGTACGGCGGGGTCGGCCTGCTGACCCATCAGGTTTTCCGGAGCCTCGCGCTGCCGCCGAAGTACTTCCGCCTCGTGGTCCAGGAGATCGAGGTGATGGGCGTGCGCTCGCTGGGCGTCGCGCTGACGGCCGCCATCTTCACTGGCATGGTCTTCACGATCCAGAGCGCGGTCAACATGGCCCGCTTCGGCGCCGAGAGCTACGTCGGCCCGGTCGCCGCGCTGGCCATACTGAGAGAGCTCGGCCCGGTCCTGACCGCGATTCTCGTGGGCGGCAAGGTGGCGTCGGGCATCACGGCCGAGCTCGGCTCGATGAAGGTGACCGAGCAGATCGACGCGCTCCGCACCCTCGGTGTGAACTACATCAAGCGCCTCGTCGTGCCGCGCGTCCTGGCGGCGCTCGTCGTGTTCCCGCTCCTCACCGTGCTGGCCGACGCGGTCGGCGTGCTCGGCGGTATGCTGATCATGTTCCTGGAGCGCGGCGCTGACATGTACGCCTACTGGAACACCACGACCTATTGGGTCGTGCCGAAGGACTTCCTGACCGGTGTCGGCAAGGCGGTGTTTTTCGGGGTGATCGTGACGCTCATCGGCTGCTACAACGGCCTCAGCACCGAGGGTGGGACCGAGGGGCTCGGGCGGGCGACGACGGCGACCGTCGTGCACGTGACCATGGGGGTCATCGTGTCGGATTTCTTCATCACCAAGCTGTTCCTGACCCTCTTCTATTGACGGACATGACCGAGGCGATCGTTCAGGCGACCGAGCTACGAAAGAACTTCGACACGAACGAAGTCTTGCGCGGTGTGTCGTTCGTGCTCGCCAAGGGCGAGACCCTGGTCGTCATGGGCGGCAGCGGCGCGGGCAAGACGGTCCTCCTCCGCCTCGTCGCGGGCCTGATCCGCCCTGATGCCGGCCGGCTTCGGGTCTTCGGGCGCAACATCGAGAACTTCTCGGAGGAGGCCTTGCTCCCGCTGCGGCGCCGCATGGGCTACGTCTTCCAGAGCGCGGCGCTCTTCGATTCGCTGTCCGTTCGCGAGAACGTCGCGTATCCTCTTCGCGAGCACACCAGCCTCGGGGAGGCGGAGATCGACGAGCGTGTCATTCGCAACCTGTCGGTCGTGGGCCTCTCGAGCGACGTCCTGCCGCTGCTGCCGTCCGAGCTGTCGGGCGGCATGCGCAAGCGCGTCGGAATCGCCCGCGCCCTCTCGGTCGAGCCGGAGATGCTCCTCTTCGACGAGCCGACGGCGGGGCTCGATCCCACGAACTCCAAGCTCGTCGCCGATCTGATGCGGGACCTGCGCGGCGGTGTGTGCGACACGGCGATGGTCGTCACCCACGATGTCGAGCTGGCCCGCACCGTCGCCGACCGCGTGGCCGTTCTCATCCAGGGGCGCTTCGCAGCGCTCGGCCCCGCCGACGAGGTTCTCAGCGGCCACAATCCGGCGGTCCAGGCTTTCCTGGCGGGAAGCAGTGCCGAAGTGCGAGCCGTGGGCGAGGCGAGCCGGTGAACAAGATCCCATGAACGAGAAGCGTGAGGTTGCGACAAAGTTTCGCGTCGGCGTCTTCGTCCTGGTCGCGCTCGCGACCTTCCTGGGCGCCGTCTACGCCCTCGGGGCACGGGCAAGGCTGTTCGAGGCGCGCTACACGATCCACGCCGAGTTCACCGAAGTCGGCGGCCTGGTCGAGGGCGCGACGGTCCGTCTGGCCGGCGTGCAGATCGGCCGGGTGAGCGGCGTGAACCTTCCGCCTCAGCCGGGCGGCAAGGTCCGGGTCGACCTCACCATCGGCCGGCGCTTCTCCGACCGGATCCGCAAGAACTCGGTCGCGCGCATCGAGACTCAGGGCTTGCTCGGCGACCGGATCGTGGAGATCACCGTCGGCGACGCGAGCGCGCCGGCGGTGGCGCCGGGCGAGGTGCTGGTCTCGCGCGATCCGGCCGACTTCGGACGGGTGATCGCCGCCGGCGCCGAGACGGCCAAGAACGTCGCGGCCCTCGCCGACGCGCTCCGCGAGACGGCCGACAAGGTCAACAAGTCGAAGATGATCGAGGATACCGCGACGACGGTGAACAAGCTCGGACGCGTGGTCGACCAGGTGGAGCACGGCCGCGGCTGGGCTCACGCACTCCTCTACGAGGAGCCGATCGCGCTGCGGCGAGTCAACGAGCTGATTGCCACGACGCAGGTGCTGATCGACCGGGTCGAGAAGGGGCAGGGCGCGGCCGGCGTGCTGGTCTCGCCCGAGGGCACCGCGTCCGCGAAGCGGTTCGTGGCCGCGATGGACCGGATCAGCGCCATGGTCGAGCAGCCGGAGCGCGCGCCCGGGCTCTTGCCCGGGCTGCTCTTCGATCCGAAGTACAAGGCGGTCCTCGACGACCTCCGGGTAGTCACGCATAACCTGCGCCTGATCTCGGACCGGGTGGCGGGCGGCCGGGGAACGCTCGGAAGCCTGGTCGCCGACTCCGGCGACGACGGCTCGCTCTCGCTCACGATGCAGGACCTCCAGGTCGCCGTCGCGAATCTCAAATCGATCAGCGAGAAGATCAACGAGGGCGAAGGGACGGTCGGGCTGCTCATCGCTGACCCCACGATCTACGAGCGCCTCGTCACGATTCTCGACGGCGCCCAGCGGAGCTTTCTGCTGCGATCGATGATCAAGAGCCTCGGGGACAAGGGGGCGAAGTCGAAGGATGACGACACGCGACGCTAGCGTCTATCGCTGCCAGGAATGCGGGTTCTCGAGCCCCAAGCCCGGCACGTGTCCCGACTGCCGGCGCGCCGGCAACAGCTGGGTGCAGCTCGTCGAGGAGCGGCCGGTCGCGTCGCGCTCGTCGCGGCGCGCGGGCGTGGCTTCCGCCCGGCCCCGTGCCCTGAAAGAGATTTCGATGGAGCCCGACGACCGTGTCCGCACCGGGATCGGCGAGCTCGACCGGGTGCTGGGCGGCGGCGTGGTGCGCGGCTCGCTGGTGTTGATCGGCGGCGACCCGGGCGTGGGCAAGAGCACGTTGCTTCTCCAGGCGGCCCGGGCGCTGGCGCAGGCCGCCCCGCCGGTCCTGTACGTCACCGCCGAGGAGTCCGCGGTGCAAGTGAAGATGCGCGCTGACCGGCTCGGCATCGCGACCGACGGGCTCTTGCTCTGGCCGGAGAACGATCTGTCGGTCGTGGAGGCGCATCTCGACGACGTGAAGCCCCGCGCGCTGGTCATCGACTCGATCCAGACGGTGTTCCTGCCCGATCTCGAATCGGCGGCGGGCAGCGTCGCGCAGGTGCGCGAGTGCGGAGCTCGGCTGATGACCCTGGCCAAGGGCCGGGGCATCGCGACCTTCCTCGTCGGTCACGTCACCAAGGAAGGCGCCCTCGCCGGGCCGCGCGTGCTCGAGCATCTCGTCGACACCGTGCTGTACTTCGAGGGCGAGCGCCACCATTCGTACCGGGTGCTCCGCGCGGTGAAGAACCGGTTCGGCTCGACCAACGAGATCGGTGTCTTCGAGATGGTGGAGGGCGGACTGGTCGAGGTCAAGAACCCCTCCGGGTTCTTCCTGTCCGAGCGGCCGCGCGAGGCGCCCGGATCGGTCGTGGTCTCGAGCCTCGAGGGCACCCGGCCGGTGCTGCTCGAGCTCCAGGCGCTCGTCGCGCAGGCATCCATCGGCACTCCGCGGCGGACCGTGCTCGGCGCCGACTACAATCGCGTCTGTCTGCTCCTCGCCGTGCTCGAGAAGCGCGCCGGTGTTCCGCTCGGCAGCCAGGACGTCTACGTGAACGTCGCCGGCGGTGGCCGCGTCACCGAGCCCGCGGCCGATCTCGGGATCGTCGTGGCCGCAGCGTCGAGCTACATGGACCGCGTCGTGCCGCCGGACGTGCTCGTCGTCGGCGAGGTCGGGCTCACCGGCGAGGTCCGCGCGGTCGCGGGGCTCGAGCTGCGCCTGCGCGAGGCGGCCGCCCTCGGCTTTCGCCGGGCCATCGTGCCCCGGAGCAACCTCCTCGAGCCGGCGAAGGTGGAGCTCGACGTCCGCGGCGTGGCCACGGTCGGCGACGCCCTGACCGCGCTGCTCGGCTGACGATGCCGGAGAGGCCGAAGGCACCAAAGCTGGCGGTCGTCATCCCGGCGGGTGGCGTGGGCACGCGCTTCGGTGGTCGCCTCCCGAAGCAGTTCATCAAGCTCGGACGCGCTCCCATCCTGGTGGAGACGGTCGGCCACTTCACGCGCCATCCCGCCGTGATCGCGATCGTCGTCGCCGCGCCCGAGATCCACGTCGAGCGCACGCGCCGGGCGCTGGTCCCGGTCACACGCCGCGCGCCAGTCCTGGTGGTTCAGGGCGGCGGGATGCGCCAGGACTCCGTGTGGCTCGCGTTGCAGGCGGTCCCCCGCCACGCCGACATGATCATCGTCCACGACGCCGTCCGGCCGTTGATCACGCGCGGTCTCATCGACGCGGTCGTCGGCGCCGGGGCGGAATCAGGCGCCGCGATCTGCGCCCTGCCCATCACCGAGACGGTCAAGCGCGTGCGCCAGGACGTCGTCGAGACGACGCTCGACCGGTCAGAGCTCTGGGCTGTTCAGACGCCTCAGGCCTTTCGCGCGGCCCTGCTCCGGGAAGCCCACGAGAAGGCGCGCCGCGACGGGGTCGTCGGCACCGACGACGCGATGCTCGTCGAGCGGCTCGGTCATCCGGTCCGCGTCGTACGCGGGCTCGCCGAGAACGTGAAGATCACCACGCCCGAGGACCTGCGCCGCGCGCGCCGAGCGTGGACGCGGTGACCCGCGTCGGCTTCGGATTCGATCTCCACCCGCTCGCGGCCGGTCGGCCGCTCGTGCTGGGCGGGGTTACGGTAGACTTCGACCGCGGGCTCGCCGGGCACTCGGATGCCGACGTGCTGTCGCACGCGGTCGCCGAGGCCCTGCTCGGCGCCTTGGCGCTGGGCGACCTCGGTCGGCATTTTCCCGACACCGATCCGCGCTATCGAGGCATCTCAAGCCTGCGGCTCCTCCGGAGTGTGGTCGAGCTGGTGACCGCGCGCGGGGGCCGACTCGTGAACGTGGACGCGACCGTGCTCGCTCAGGCCCCGCGCCTGGCGCCGCTCTTACCGGAGATGGCCAAGCGGCTGGCCGACGCGCTGGGGATCGAGGTCGACCGCGTGAGCGTGAAGGCGAAGAGCCCCGAAGGACTCGGCCTGGTGGGCAGGCAGGAGGGGATGGCGGCGATGGCGGTGGTCAGCGTCGAGGTGACGGCATGATCCGGATCTCCAACACGATGACGCGAACGAAGGAGGATTTCGTCCCGCTCACGCCGGGCGAAGTCCGCATGTACGTGTGCGGCGTGACCGTGTACGACTACTCGCACATCGGGCACGCGCGGTTCGCCATGGTCTTCGACGTGATCCGCCGCTATCTCACCTTCAAGGGTTATCGCGTCACCTTCGTGAGGAACTACACGGACATCGACGATCGAATCATCAAGCGCGCCAACGACGGGGGGGTGACCGCGCGGGAATTCGCCGAGCGATTCATCACGGCCGAGCGCGAGGACATGGCCTCGCTCGGGGTGCTGGCGCCGGACATTGACCCGAAGGCGACCGAGCACGTGGCCGAGATGATCGACCTGATCGGTTGTCTGGTCGCCGGCGGCCACGCCTATCCGGTCGAGGGCGACGTCTACTTCGCGATCAGCAGCTTTCCGTCGTACGGACGGCTCTCGGGCAAGAACCTCGACGATCTGCTCGCGGGCGCCCGCGTCGAGGTCGACGAGCGCAAGCGCGACCCCCGCGATTTCGCGCTCTGGAAGGGCGCGAAGCCGGGCGAGCCCTCCTGGGACAGCCCGTGGGGGCCGGGCCGACCGGGGTGGCACATCGAGTGCTCCGCGATGGCCATGAAATACCTGGGGGCATCGTTCGACCTGCACGGCGGCGGCGAGGACCTGATCTTCCCACATCACGAATGCGAGCTCGCCCAGGCCGAGGCCTGCACGGGCAAGCCGTTCGCCCGCTACTGGATCCACAACGGCATGGTCAACATGGGCAAGGAGAAGATGTCGAAGTCGCTCGGCAACACGCTGAGCATCCGGGAGATCGTCAAGCGCCACAGCCCCGACACGCTCAGGCTCTGGGTGCTCGGGACCCACTATCGCAACCTGATCGAGTGGTCCGAGGAGCGCGTCGAGGAGAGCAAGCGGGCGCTCGAGCGGCTGACGCGCCTGCTCCACGACGCGGCCGCGGTGCGCGCCGGCGGCGCGCCGGCTGCGCTTCCGCCGACGTTCGCCGAGTTCCGTCCGCGGTTCGAGAAGGCGATGGACGACGACTTCAACACGTCGCAGGCGCTCGGCGTGCTCTTCGATTTCGGGCGCGCGCTGGCCGACGCGCGCGACCGCGGTGCCGGCAACCCGGGGGCATTCGTCGCCGGCGTCGACGAGCTGGTTCAGCTCTCGCGCGTGCTCGGGCTCTTTGGTGGCGGCGCGGCGATGGACGGGCCGCCGCCGGAGGTACAGCGGCTCCTCTCCGCGCGCGCAGAGGCGCGAGCGCGTCGCGATTTCAAGCGAGGGGACGAGATTCGCGACGAGATTGCGCGGCTCGGCTGGCTCGTCGAGGACACGCCGGCCGGCCCGCGGCTCACTCCAAAGGGCCGCTAGTGGCCGAAGGCCGTATCTACGGCCGCAATCCCGTGCTCGAGCTGCTGCGCGCGCACGGCCGGCGCGCGGACGAGATCGCGGTGCTCGCGGGCGCCCGGGGTCCGCTGGCCGAGATCGTCGCGCTGGCGCGCCGCGCGGGTGTCAAAGTCTCTTACCGCACGCGCGAGCAGCTCACGGCCATCGCGGGCTCGGACCGGCACCAGGGGGTCGTTGCGCGTGTCGCGTCCGCGGAGTACACGGATCTGGCGGCGCTCCTGGAGATTCCCGGCGCGCGCCGGGAAGCCGCCTTCTTCGTGGCGCTCGATCAGGTCCAGGATCCGAGGAACTTCGGCGCGGTTCTCAGGACCGCCGAGGTCTTCGGCGCCCACGGGGTGATTGTCCCCAAGCACCACCAGGTCGGCCTCACCGACGCCGCGGCACGCGCCGCCATGGGGGCGGTCGAGTATCTGCCCGTCGCGCGCGAGACCAATCTGGTCAATGCGCTGGAAATTGTGAAGAAAGCGGGCGTCTGGGTTTACGGTGGGGTCGTGGGTGCGGGGGTTCCCGTCTGGGGCGCGGACCTGACGGGCCCTCTCTGTCTCGTGCTGGGGAGCGAGGGAGGCGGGCTCAGGCCGCTCGTCGCTCAGGCGTGCGACGTGCTCCTCACGATCCCCATGCGAGGGAAGGTCGGCTCGCTGAACGTCGCGGCTGCCGGCGCCGTGCTCTGTTATGAAGTCGCGCGTCAGCGCGGGGCCGGGGGCAAAGTGCTTGACTTATCGAAAAGTCAAGCATAATGTGACCTTTTGTCTGTGCTGGCGTAGCTCAGGGGCAGAGCAACTGCCTTGTAAGCAGTGGGTCGGGGGTTCAAATCCTCCCGCCAGCGCCAGCTTTTTCGAGGAGTTACCAGGTGCGGCCGGCGGATTCGGGGAGGTACCCAAGTGGCCAAAGGGGGCAGACTGTAAATCTGCTGGCGTACGCCTTCGGGGGTTCCATTGTAGCGGGTACCTCGAGGTCGGCTTCCACCGAGGGTGGGTTGAACAAGGCGCGCCTACGAGAGGCACGCGCGGTTCTGCGGTCGAGAGTGTACGCGGCGCCGCGATTGAGACGCGATTGAGAAAGGCACATGTGGTTCTGCGTTCGGGCGGGAATAGCTCAGCGGTAGAGCGCCAGCCTTCCAAGCTGGGGGTCGCGGGTTCGAATCCCGTTTCCCGCTCCAGGTCTCGCGAATGCGCCCATGTAGCTCAGTCGGCAGAGCGCGTCCTTGGTAAGGACGAGGTCTCCGGTTCAATCCCGGACATGGGCTCCAGGATAGTCGCTACCGCCAACGGGAGGGCGTGAGGAATGGCGAAGGCGAAGTACGAGCGGACGAAGCCGCACGTGAACGTGGGGACGATCGGGCACATCGACCACGGCAAGACGACGTTGACGGCGGCGATCACGAAGGTGCTGCACACGAAGAACAAGACGATCGCGGTGCGGGAGTACGGATCGATCGACAACG
>QHSP01000078.1 GCA_003220495.1 Candidatus Rokuibacteriota bacterium
GTCGGCGGCGCCATCGAGAACTGGTTCGCCTACGTCCTCGCCCTGACCGTCCTGCTCGCGCGGCCGCAGGGCCTCTTCGGCGAGAAGATTATCGAGCGCGTGTGACGACGTGATCACCACCGATCGACGCTCTCGTCGCGATTCGCTCCAGGGGGCCGGGCAGTTCAAGACGACGTACGGCGCCGACCAGGCCGTGTTTCCGGTCGCTCAGGATCGCGTTGTCGTCGCCGCGGCCGTGGTGGCGGCGTTCGTCGTGCCGCCGCCCGTCGCCAGCGACTACTGGCTCCAAGCGGTCCTGATCCCGTTCCTCGTCTACGCGCTCGCGGCCATCGGGCTCAATCTCCTGACGGGCTACGCCGGGCAGCTCTCGCTCGGCACCGGCGGCTTCATGGCCGTCGGCGCGTACTCGGCGTTCAAGCTGGCGACGGCGTTTCCGCACCTCAACATCCTCGTCGTGTTCGTGCTCTCGGGTCTCGTCGCGGCGGCCGTCGGGCTGTTCTTCGGGATCCCCAGTCTCAGGATCAAGGGGTTCTACCTCGCCGTCGCCACCCTGGCCTCGCAGTTCTTCCTGGTCTGGCTTTTCAACAAGGTCGCATGGTTCACCAACTACGCGTCGTCGGGCACCATCACCGCCCCGGACCGGACCCTCTTCGGCGTCGTCATCACCGGGCCGAACTCGACGGCGGCGGCGCGATACCTGCTGGCACTCGGGCTGGTGGCCGTGTTCGCGGTCATCGCCAAGAACCTGGTGCGCGGCCGGGTCGGCCGCGCCTGGATGGCGATCCGCGACCGCGACATCGCGGCCGAGATCATCGGCGTGCGGCCGCTGCGCACGAAGCTGCTCGCGTTCGGGATCAGCTCGTTCTACTGCGGCGTGGCCGGGGCCGGGCTGGTGTTCCTGTATCTCGGCAGCGCGGAGACCCTGGCGTTCGACATCAGCATCTCGTTTCTCGTCCTCTTCATGGTGATCATCGGCGGCCTGGGCAGCATCCTGGGCTCGTTCCTCGGCGCCGCCTTCATCGTGCTGATGCCGATCGTCCTCGCGAACGCGCCGCACGCGATCGGGCTCAGGCTGCCCGTCGCCCTCCAGAAGCAGATCGAGCTGATGGTCTTCGGCGGACTGATCATCTTCTTCCTGATCGTGGAGCCGCGCGGTCTGGCGCGGCTCTGGCAGATCACGAAAGAGAAGCTGCGACTGTGGCCGTTTCCCCACTGAACGAAAGGAGAGTGTCATGAAGATACGACGGATCTGGATCGCGGCCCTGGCGGCGCTGGTGCTCGCGGCGCCGATGCTGGCGGCCGCCCAATCCAAGGAGGTGTTCATCCCGCTGCTCGTCTATCGGACCGGCCCGTACGCGCCGAGCGGGATCCCGATCGCGGACGGCTTCGTCGACTACTTCACGCTCCTGAACGAGCGCGACGGCGGTCTCAACGGGGTCAAGCTCGCCTGGGAGGAGTGCGAGACGCAGTACGACAACAAGCAGGGCGTCGAGTGCTACGAGCGGCTGAAGGGCAAGAGCCCCGTGCTCGTGAATCCCTACTCCACCGCGATCACCTACTCGCTGATCCCGAAGGCTCCCGTCGACAAGATCGTGGTGTTCTCGATGGGCTACGGCATGAGCGCGGCCTCCGACGGCCGGTGGTTTCCGTGGGTGTTCAACTTTCCGACGAACTACTGGAGCCAGGCGTCCGCCGTCATCCGCCACATCGGCGCCCAGGAAGGCGGTCTCGACAAGCTGAAGGGCAAGAAGATCGCGCACATCTTTCACAACAGCGCGTACGGCAAGGAGGCCAACCCGACGCTCGACGAGCTCTCGAAGAAATACCAGTTCGAGCTCTCGCTGCTGGCGGTGGACCATCCCGGCCAGGAGCAGAAGGCGACGTGGCTCCAGGTGCGCCGGCTGAATCCGGACTGGATCTTCATGTCGGGCTGGGGCGTCATGAACCAGGTTGCCATCAAGGAGGCGGCGTCGGTCGGCTTCAAGATGGACCATCTCATCGGCAACTGGTGGTCGGCCAACGACTCGGACGTCGTCCCGGCGGGCGAGGGCGCCAAGGGCTACAAGGGCGCCACATTTCATGCTCCGGGCACGAGCTTCAAGGTGCACGCCGACCTCCTGAAGTTCGTCTACGACAAGGGCAAGGGCGCCGCCAAGAAAGAAGACCTCGGCGCGCCGCTCTACAACCGCGGCCTCGTCAACGCGATGCTCGCGGCCGAGGCGCTCCGCACCGCGATGACGAAGTTCGGCAACAAGCCGCTCAGCGGCGAGCAGGTGCGCTGGGGCTTCGAGAACCTCAACCTGACCGAGCAGCGGCTCGAGCAGGTGGGCATGAAGAACTTCACGCATCCGGTCAGGGTCACCTGCGAGGACCACGAGGGCAGCGGACCCGTGCTGATCCAGCAGTGGGACGGCAAGAAATGGAACGTCGTCTCCGACTGGATCGCCCCGATGCGCGACGTGGTCCGGCCGAAGATCGAGGCGGCGGCCGTCGAGGAGTCGAAGAAGCTCGGCTACACGATGCGCGACTGCGCGAAGGAGAAGTAGAGGCGCGCCGGTGACGAGCGCCGCGCCGCGGCCGTTCCTGGCGGTGAGCAACATCGAGGTCATCTACGACCACGTGATCCTCGTGCTGCGCGGCGTGTCGCTCGCGGTCGCCGAGGGGGGCATCGTCGCCCTCCTCGGCGCCAACGGCGCCGGCAAATCGACGACGCTCAAGGCGATCTCCGGCCTGCTGCGCACCGAGCGCGGCGAGGTGACGAAGGGCTCGATCGAGCTCCACGGCAAGGCGATCCACCGGCAGGATCCCTCCGCGGTGGTCAAGCACGGCGTCGTGCAGGTGATGGAGGGCCGTCACGTGTTCGAGCACCTGACGGTCGAGGAAAATCTCCTGACCGGCGCCTACACGCGCCGGAACGGGCAGGCCACCCGCAACGATCTCGACCTCGTCTATCACTACTTCCCGAGACTGACCGAGCGGCGCGGCTACAAGGCGGGCTACGTCTCGGGCGGCGAGCAGCAGATGGTGGCCATCGGCCGCGCGCTGATGGCGCGACCGACCCTGATGCTGCTGGACGAGCCGTCGATGGGTCTGGCGCCGAAGCTCGTGGCGGAAATCTACGAGATCGTCGCGCGGCTCAACCGGGAGGAAGGGGTGGCGGTGCTCCTGGCGGAGCAAAACGCCACCATGGCATTACAGGTTGCTCAGCATGGTTATGTTATGGAGAATGGCCGGATCGTGCTGGACGGCGATGCCAAGACGATCAGCCAGAACGAGGACATCAAGGAGTTCTACCTGGGCTTGACGGGCGTGGGCCAGCGGAAGAGCTATCGCGACGTGAAGCATTACCGACGACGTAAGCGGTGGCTCTCATGAGCGCCCTTCTGGAGATTCGAGAGGCATCCAAGGCATTCGGCGGCGTCCAGGCCGTGACGCGCGTATCCCTCGAGACCCAGAAGGGCGAGATCCTGTCCGTCATCGGGCCGAACGGCGCCGGCAAGACGACGATCCTCAACATGATCAGCGGCTTCTATCATCCCGACACCGGCCGTATCGTCCTCGAGGGCCGCGACATCACCGACCTCGCGCCGAGCCGGATCGCCGAGCTCGGCATCGCGCGCACGTTCCAGAACATCGCCCTCTTTCGGGGCATGACCGTCCTCGACAACCTGCTGCTCGGCCGCCATGTGCACATGAAGACCGGGGTCCTGAGCGCGTTCGCCTACTGGGGGCTCGCGCAGAAGGAAGAGGTCGCCCACCGCAAGCGCGTCGAAGAAATCATCGACTTCTTGCGAATCCAGGACCTGCGCCGCCGGCCGACCGGCTCGCTCGCCTACGGCCTGCAGAAGCGCGTCGAGCTCGGCCGCGCGCTCGCGCTCGACCCGAAGATCCTGCTCCTCGACGAGCCGATGGGCGGATGCAACCACGAGGAGAAGGAGGACATGGCGCGCTTCGTCCTCGACGTCAACGAGGAGTGGGGCGTCACCGTGATCCTGATCGAGCACGACATGGGCGTGGTCATGGGCATCTCCGACCGCGTCGCGGTGCTCGACATGGGCCAGAAGATCGCCGAGGGCACGCCCGACGAGGTTCGGGCCAATCCGCGCGTGATCAAGGCGTACCTCGGTGAGACGAAGATCGACGCGTCGGGAGGTTCCGGTGGCTGAGACCACGCTCGCACGACTGCTGCGGCGCAACGCGCGCGACCTCCACGGCCGACCGGCGATCCGCGAGAAGGATCGCGGCATCTGGCAGACCTGGACGTGGCGTCAGTACCACGACGAGGTCCGCGACTTCGCGCTCGGCCTGGCCGCCCTCGGCTTCAAGCGCGGCGAGCGGCTGTCGGTCATCGGCGACAACCGGCCGCGGCTCTACTGGGCCCAGGTCGCCGCCCAGTGCCTGGGCGGAGTGCCGGTGCCCGTCTATCAGGACTCGATCGCGAAGGAGCTCGCCTTCGTCTGGAACCACGCCGAGTGCTCGGTGATCGTGGCCGAAGACCAGGAGCAGGTCGACAAGGTGATGGCGCTGCGGGCCGAGCTCACGGCCCTGCGCCTGGTCATCTACGACGATCCGCGCGGCATGCTCCACTACAAGCACGACTGGCTCCGCTCGTATCAATCCGTGCAAGAGCTCGGGCGCGAGTTCGCGGCCAAACACCCCGGCTACTTCGACGCCGAGATCGAGAAGGGCAAGCCAGAGGATGTCGCGATCATCTGCTACACCTCGGGGACCACCGGCAATCCCAAGGGCGTGATGCTGACCCACGCGAACGCGATCGCCCTCGCCGATGCCTTCCGCCAGGCCGACGACGTGCGGCCGGAGGACGACGCGCTCGCCTATCTGCCGATGGCGTGGGCGGGCGACGCCGCCTACACCCTCTTTCTTGGCCTCGTCGTGGGCTTCTGCGCCAACTGTCCGGAGAGCCCGGAGACGGTCCAGCGCGACCTGCGCGAGCTCGGCCCGACGACCGTGCTGGCGCCGCCGCGCATCTGGGAGAACATGCTGACCTCGGTGCAGGTGAAGGCCGCCGACGCGCCCGCCTTCAAGCGGTGGGTCTTCGAGCGCTTCCGGGCCGCCGCCGAGCGGGCCGAGATCCTGCGCGCCGACGGAAAGCCGGTCCCGATCTCCCTGCGTCTGGCCTGCATGCTGGGCGAGGTGCTCGTCTACACGCCGATCCGCGATCAGCTCGGCCTGCGCCGCGCCAAGTGGGCGCTGACCGGCGGCGCGCCGCTGGGCCCGGACACGTTCCGGTTCTTCCGGTCGATCGGCGTCAACCTGAAGCAGGTCTACGGCTCGACGGAGACGACCGGCCTGGTGTCGCTCCAGCCGAGCGCCGAGGCCAATCCGACGACCGCCGGCCGGCCGTGCCCGGGTATCGAGGTCAAGATCGCCGACCGTGGCGAGGTGCTCGTCCGCGGCCCGGTGATCTTCAAGGGCTACCTGAAGAACGAGGAGGCCACGCGCGAGGTCATCGACTCCGACGGCTGGTTCCGGACCGGTGACGCGGGGTTCATAGATCCGCGCGGCCATCTCGTCATCATCGATCGCGCCAAGGACGTCGGTGCCTTGCGGGACGGCACGCCCTTCGCGCCACAGTTCATCGAGAACAAGCTGAAGTTCAGCCCTTTCATCCGCGAGGCGGTGGCCTTCGGCAACGACCGCGCCTTCGTCGCCGCGATGATCGCCATCGATCTGAACACCGTCGGGAACTGGGCCGAGCGGCGCGGGATTGCATACACGAGCTACGCCGACTTGAGCCAGAAGCCCGAGGTGTGCGACGTGATCCGCGAGGAGATCCGCAAGGGCAACGAGACCCTGCCGGAGTCGACGCGGATTCGCCGCTTCCTGCTCCTCACCAAGGACCTGGAAGCGGACGACGCCGAGATGACGCGGACCCGCAAGGTGCGACGGCGCTTCGTGGCGGACAAGTACGCCCCGGTCGTCGACGCGTTCTACTCGGCCGGCCGCGCCGTCGAGCTGGAAACGGCCATCACGTACGAGGACGGCCGTCAGGCCGTCATGAAGTCGCGCGTCCGCGTCGAGGACGTCGACGCCCCGCCGGCGGCTCATGTCTGACGATCTTGGCTTCTTCTTCCTGCTGATCTCGAACGGGCTCCTGATCGGCCTGATGTACTCGCTGATCGCGCTCGGGTTCGTGCTGGTCTACAAGGCGACCGACGCGATCAACTTCGCGCAGGGCGAGTTCGTCATGATCGCCGGCTTCGTGGCGGCGGGCAGCCTCATGGTCTGGGGAGCCCCGCTGTGGCTGGCCGTCCTCGTGGCGATCGCCAGCCTGGTCCTGTTCGGCTTCGTCCTGGAGCGCCTCATGCTGCGCAAGCTCATCGGTCGGCCCGTGATCGCCGTGGTCATGGCGACGATCGGGCTGGCGTCGATCCTGCGCGGCGTCGGGCCCTTCACGATCTTCTCCGGGAGCAAGCCGCTGCCACTGCCCATCCGCGACGAGCCGTTCGTGCTGGGCCCGCTCTTCATCCCGCCGATCCAGGTGCTCGGGGCCGGGGTGAGCCTGGCGTTCCTGGCCGGGTTCGGCTGGTTCTTCTTGAAGTCGCGCAAGGGCATCGCGATGCGCGCGGTCGCCGACAACCAGCAGGTCGCGATGGCGATGGGCATCGACGTCGAGCGCTACTTCGGCGTGGCGTGGGCCATGACCGGCATCGTGTCGGCTCTGGGCGGGATCCTGTGGGGCAACCTGCTCGGCGTCGACGTGAACCTGGCGCTGGTCGGCTTCAAGGTGTTTCCGGTGGTGATCCTCGGTGGGCTCGACTCGATTCCTGGCGCGATCCTCGGCGGCCTGATCGTCGGCATCGTCGAGAACATCGCGGCAGGGTACATCGATCCCTACGTCGGCGGCGGCACCAAAGATTTTGCCCCCTACGTGCTCATGATTCTCGCGTTGATGGTTCGTCCGTACGGCATGTTTGGCAAACGCATCATCGAACGAGTCTAGATGGTCTGGCTTGGGGCGGAGGGGGGAGGCGGGGGGAGGGGTGCTGGGACCACGCGGCACGCGTCCGCATTGCCCAGTGCGGACGCGTGCCGCGTGGTCCCAGACCCCCTCACCCCATCCCGCCCCCGCGGGCTCGACCGGTGGAGATCAGAGTGATTCAAAGAGAGTGTGGAGTGCTGAAGACGACGTATGAAGCGGATATGGGGCTCTATCCGCTGCCGATCGCGCGGTGGACG
>QHSP01000038.1 GCA_003220495.1 Candidatus Rokuibacteriota bacterium
GCACCTCGCGGAGTTTTTCGGTGAGGTGCGTGTCGTTGAACCCGACGTAGAGCGTCGTCATCAGCCGGCTGACCTCAGCCCGCACGGCCGCCCGCAAGCGGCGTGGCGCGGGCCGGCCGCGGCTGCGGTGGCCGAGCGCGGTCGCCCCGCCCGCCTCGAAGCGCCGCTTGAGGCGCCGAACGTGCCGAATGGTGACGCGCAACGCGGTCGCCACTTGCCGATTGGTGATCCGGCCTCCCAGGGCGGCTTTCAGCAGGCCCGGGCGATGCAGTTCCTTGCGGCTCAACGTGAAGGTCTCCATGGAAGGAGGACCCTTTCACGTAGCAGTTACCCGAGGACATTTTCATGTAGCAGCAGCAAACTCCCTCATCGGTCGTTGACTGAGTGGCCCGCGGGAGCTATGGTCCGCGCCACAGGCCTGACCGTGTCGCCTTTCAGGGCGAGGGAGACGCTGATGCGCCCCGTGCCGAGTTTTTCGCGGTGGTCCGTTTTCGCCGTAGCCGGGTTGATGTGCGCGCTGCTCATGGCCGGCCAGCTCGGAGACGCGGCCGCCCAGCCGAGGCCGACTCCGCAATCGAAGCCGGAAGGCGAGATGCGCTGGGCGCTGTACGTGACCTTGTCGCCCGTGTGGTTCGATCCCGGCGAATTCCAGGGCCTCACCGCGTTCTGGGTGCTGTACGCGATCCACGATGCGCTCGTGAAGCCCATGCCGGGCAACCTCATGACACCGAGCCTGGCCGAGACGTGGACGGTGAGCGCGGATCAGCGCGTCTACGAGTTCAAGCTGCGCGAGGGGCTGAAATTCCACAACGGTGATCCGTTCACCGCCGAGGATGTGAAGTTCAGCTTCCATCGCGCCAAGGGCTCCAAGGTCTTGCACGACAAGGTGCGCGAGGTGGCCGTCGTCGATCCCTACCGGGTGCGCTTTCACCTGCACGAGGCCTGGCCCGACTTCATGACGTTCTACGGGACGCTCGTGAGCGGCGCGAGCTGGATCGTCCCCAAGAAGTACGTCGAGCGCGTGGGCGACGACGGCTTCAAGAAGCAACCGATCGGCCTCGGGCCGTACAAGTTCGTCAGCCACGCGCCGGGCATCGAGCTGGTGATGGAAGCCTACGAAAGCTACTGGCGCAGGGTGCCGTCGGTGAAGCGGCTCGTCTTCAAGAGCGTCCCCGACTCCATCACGCGGGCGGCGATGCTGAAGCGGGGCGAGGTCGACGTCGCCTATTTGCTGGACGTCCCCCAGGCGCTCGAGGTGAAGCGGGATCCCGCGTTGAAGCTGGCGTTCTCCGGCGGGATCGCGACCTTCTTCCTGGATTTCCTCGATCAATGGGATCCGAAGTCGCCCTGGGCCGACCAGCGTGTGCGGCTCGCGGCGAACTACGCGATCGATCGCCGAGCTCTGAGCGAGGCCGAGACCCTGGGGGCATCCAAGCCCGCCGGAAGCCTCGTCCCGCGCGCCTTCGAGTTCGCGCTGCCCATCGAGCCCTATCCCTTCGACCCGAAGAAGGCCAAGCAGCTCCTGGCCGAAGCGGGCTATCCCAATGGCTTCGACGCCGGAGAGCTGCATCAGCTGCCGCCCTACTTCTCGATGGGCGAATCGATCGTGAGCTATCTCGGGGCCGTCGGGATCAGGCTGAAGATGCGGCCGATGGAGCGCGCCGCCTATACCTCGGCGCTGCAGGCCAAGAAGCTGCGCGGGCTCTGCGTCTGCGCGACGGCGGCCTATGGCAACGCCGCGTCGCGGATCGCGGAGCACGTCCCCAGCGCCGGCACCTACGCGTATGGCGGCTACCCGGACATCGACGCGCTCTACAAGGAGCAGTCTCTCGTGACCGATCGCCGGAAGCGCGAGGTCCTGCTGCACCAGATCCAGCAGCTCGTCCACGAGCGGGTGAGATTCGGGCCGATCTGGGACTACGTCTGGCCGAGTGGCGTGGGCCCGCGGGTCGAGGAGCCGGCGCTGATGCTGATCAATCCGTACCCCTGGTCGGCGCCCCTCGAAGAGGTGCGTCTGAAGAAGAACTGAACCTCTGGGGCCGTGCTATGGTTGCACCGGAGGTTCTGGAGCGTTGAGCGGTGTACTGATCACGCTCGAGGGCGTCGAGGGGTCGGGCAAGACGACCCAGATGATGCGACTCGAGCGATGGCTTCGTCGGCAGGGTCGTAAGGTCGAACACACGCGCGAGCCCGACGGAACACGGCTCGGAGCCGAGGTGCGTCGCCTGTTCGAGCGCCCTGGCGTCCAGCCCAAGCCCCTCGTCGAAGTCTTCCTCTTCATGGCCGCGCGGCAGCAGCACGTCGCGGAAAAGATCCGGCCGTGGCTCGACCGGGGCCGCGTCGTGCTCTGCGACCGGTACGCCGACGCGACGGTCGCGTACCAGGGGTACGGGCGCGGCGTCGATCCCGACCTGATCCGCGAGCTGAACACACGCGCGACCAGCGGCGTCATGCCCGATCTCACGTTGCTCTTCGATCTCGACCCGGCTGCCGGGCTGAAGCGGACTCGTGCACGGGGGCGCCGCCTCGACCGTTTCGAGCGCGAAAAGCTCGCGTTCCACCGGCGTGTGCGGCACGGCTATCTCGAGATCCGCCGCGCCGAGCCCAAGCGCGTCCGGCTGATCCGCGCGGGCGAGCCGCCGGACGTTGTCGAGGTCGAGGTGCGGGCGATCGTCGAGGACTTCTTCCGTGGCGCTTGAGCGCGTCCTCGATCAGCCGCGGGCGGTGGATCTGCTCCGCCGCGCGCTGGCGAGCGATCGGGTCGCCCACGCGTACGCCTTCATCGGCCCCGCGGGCGCCGGACGGATGACGACGGCGCTCGCGTTCGCCGAAGAGCTGCTGGGGAGCTCGGCGCGGTCGCACCCCGACCTGCACGTGATCGTGCCGACGCCGCCCGAGTCGAATCCGCGCGGCACCCGCGCACTACGGATCGGCGCGATTCGCGAGCTCGAGCGGCAGGCGGCGCTCCGCCCGGCGATGGCGCGTCGCAAGGTGTTCATCCTCGACGAAGCCGAGCGGATGACGGACGACACGCCGCAGGCGTTCCTCAAGACCCTGGAAGAGCCGCCCGCCGCGACCGTGATCATCCTGATCCTGCCGCGGGCACGGGCGGTCCCGGCGACCTTGCTCTCGCGCTGTCAAGTCGTCCGCTTCGGGCCGCGCGCCGACGCAGGCTCGACCGCCGCGCGGGCGCAGGCGTTCGAAATGCTCGCCGAGGTCCGGGCCCAGGGCGTCGACGCGCTGTTCCGCCGCACCGACCGGCTCGAGCGCGAGAAGGCGGAGGGCCTGGTCGATGCCTACTGGCTCTACTGTCGCGACTTGCTCCTGGCCAAATCCGGCGCGCCGAGCGGCCTCCTTCTCGATCCCGACCGCGCCGGCGAGCTCGCGCGCGAAGCCGAAGGCTGGACCATCGACCAGATCGTGTCGGCCGTGGACGTCTGCCGGCAGGCGCGCGAGGCCCTCTTGCGCAACGTCGCCCCGCGTCTCACCCTCGAAATCGTGCTGAGCCGGCTCGCCCTGCGAGCGGCATAGGATAGAAAACATGGACGAGTACCTCGTTGGCGTCCGGCTCCGGCCCACCGCTCAGGCTGACGACTATCGGGTCGGCGACCTCGAGCTTCACGTCGGCGATCTGGTGCTCGTGGAGACGACGACCGAGACCGTGCTGGGCGAGGTCCGCCGGCCCAAGCGCGAGATCCCCGAGATGAAGAAGGATCGCGCCTACCCGCGCGTCATGCGCCTGGCCACCGCGGACGAGGCGCGGGCGTATCGCGAGCGTCGCGAGCGCGAAGAGCGCGCGATCGCGACGTGCCAGCGGATCGCGCGCGGCCGCGGCCTCGTGATGAAGGTGGTCGACGTCGAGATGCACCCGGTGGCGCGCCGGGCGACCGTATACTTCAACGCCGAAGAGCGGATCGACTTCCGCGACCTGGTCCGCGATCTCGCGCGCGAGCTTCGCTCGCGGGTCGAGATGCGTCAGATCGGCGCGCGGGACACGACGAAGGTCATGGACGGCATCGGCCCGTGCGGGCGCCAGCTCTGTTGCACCTCGCACCTCAGGCGCTTCGACCCGATCTCGGTGAAGATGGCCAAGGCCCAGGACATGCCGCTGACCGACAACCGCCTGCTCGGCAACTGCGGCCGGCTCAAGTGCTGCCTGCTCTACGAGTTCTCGACCTACGAGGAGCTCCGGTCGCGGCTGCCGCGCGTGAACTCCCCGTGCCAGGCGAATTGCGGCACCAGCGGCTGCATGACCGGCAAGGTCCGGTCGATCCGCGTCCTCAAGCAGAGCGTCGTCGTCGGCTTCCCGGACGGCACGCAGGCCGAGGTGCCGATCGACCAGGTCACGTGGGAAGGACGGGCGCACATCAAGGCGCAGCTCGAGCCGTGACCGCGTCCTACCTGACGACCCCGATCTACTACGTGAACGACCGCCCCCACCTGGGGCACGCGTACACGACGATCGTCGTCGACGCGATGGCGCGCTACCGGCGGCTGGCGGGGGACGACGTCTGGTTCCTCACGGGCACCGACGAGCACGGCGACAAGATCGCCCAGGCCGCGGCCAAGGCCGGCGTGACGCCGCAAGCGATGGCCGACCAGAACTCCGCCGCGTTCCGCGCGACCTGGCAGGCGCTGGGCATCCAGTACAGCGACTACATCCGGACGACCGAGGAGCGCCACAAGCAGGTCGTGCAGGCGATCCTCCAGCAGCTCTGGGACGCCGGCGAGATCTACCTCGGCAAGTACGGCGGCCACTACTGTTACGGCTGCGAGCGGTTCTACACCGAGAAGGAGATCGTCGACGGCAAGTGCCCCGACCACCTCACACCGCTCACGTGGATCGAGGAAGAGAACTACTTCTTCAAGATGTCGAAGTACCAGCGCTGGCTGATCGATCACCTCGAGCGCCACCCCGACTTCGTGCGGCCCGAGCGCTATCGCAACGAGGTGCTCGGCTTCCTGCGCGACCCGCTGACCGATCTCTCGATCAGCCGGCCGCGCCGCCGGCTCGAGTGGGGGATCCCGCTGCCGTTCGACGACAAGTACGTCACCTACGTCTGGTTCGACGCCCTGATCAACTACGTGTCGGCGCTCGGCGGCCCGGGTGATCCACGCTTCGAGAAGTTCTGGCCGCACGCGCAGCACGTGATCGCGAAGGACATCGTGAAGCCGCACGCGATCTACTGGCCGTGCATGCTGAAGGCGGCCGGCATCCCGCTCTATCGGCACCTCAACGTCCACGGCTACTGGACGCTGGGCGGCCAGAAGATCTCGAAGTCCATCGGCAACCTCGTCGAGGCCCTCGCGCTCAAGGAGAAGTACGGTAACGACGCCTTCCGCTACTTCGTCCTGCGCGAGATGGTCTTCGGGCTCGACGCCGACTTCTCCGAGGAAGGGTTCGTCGGCCGGCTCAACGCCGATCTCGCGAACGACCTCGGCAACCTCGTCTCGCGCGCGACGACATTGATCGTGAACCTCGGCCAGGGCGTGGTGCCCGGCCGCGGGACCACCATCGCGGCCGAGGAGGCCGTGGGCGCGGCGTTCGAGAAGGCCAAGGCCGACGTGGCGGCCGCCATGGAGGAGTTCGCGTTCCAGCGCGCGCTGGCGTCGATCTGGGAGTTCATCGGCGTCGTCAACCGCTACGTCGACGCGACGCAGCCGTGGGCGCTCGCCAAGGATGCGACTAAGAAAGACCGGCTCGCGGCGGCGCTCTCCACGCTCGCCGAGTCGCTGAGGGTGCTGGGGATCGTGCTCGCCCCGTTCCTGCCCGACGCGGCTGCCAAGATCCGTGCCGCGCTCGGCCAGACCGGCGAGCCGAAGCTCGCCGACGCAGTCTGGGGCCGACTCGCCGCCGGGGCGCCGGTCCAGAAGCTCTCGGGCCTCTTCCCGCGCATCGACGACAAGAAAACGGCGGCGCCGGCCGCCACCGCCGCCGCGGCGGACGCGACGCCGCGCATCAAGATCGACGAGTTCGGCAAGGTCGAGCTGCGCGTGGGGGAGGTGATCGCCGCCGAGCCCCTGCCGAAGTCGAAGAAGCTCTTGAAGCTCACGATCTCGCTCGGCCAGGAGCAGCGCACGGTGGTCGCCGGGATCGCCGAGCACTACGCGCCAGCGGAGATCGTGGGCAAGAAGGTCGTCATCGTGGCGAACCTCGAGGCGGCGAAGCTGATGGGCGTCGAGTCCAACGGGATGGTGCTGGCCGCTTCCGCCGGCGGCAAGCTCGCGGTCCTCACGCTCGATCGCGATCTGCCGCCCGGAGCCCAGGTCACGTGAGCCCCGCGTTCGGCCCGGCGCTGAGCCCGGACGAGTACGTGGACGCGATGGTGCAGGTCGCGGAGCGCGACGCGTCGATCGGACGCGTGCTCCGGGAGATCCTGAGCCTCGACGGCGCCGTGAGGTCGAGCGCCCTCGACCTGGTGGCGGCGCACCTGCGCGTGCACTCGGCCGCCGGCGACGTCCTCGACTGCATCGACCTGCTCAAGCGCGACGCGATCGCGCAGCGCCTCAGCGAGCGCCTCGCCGCGCGCACGCCCGCTTCGGGCGGTCCAGCGACCCCGCCACCCGTGTGAGCTCCGCGTTCGCGTGGCTCGCCGAGTGGGGCGTCTCGTTTGCCTCGCTGACCGGCGGCGTGCTCACGCTCTTCGTGTTCCGCCGTGGCCTGCCGAACGTCGCCTGGATCGTCGGCTACCTGCTGCTGCTGTGGCTGGTCTTCGCGGTGCTGGTCGAGCTGCGCCAGCCGCTCGCCGAATCGGGACGCCGGTCGGGCCGACTGGTCGTCACCGCGGCCGACTACACGATCCAGACGCTCTTCCACGGGCTTCTCCTGTTCGTGTTGCCGGCGTACTGGGCGAGCACGACGCTGACCTCCCGCAACGTGGTCTTCCTCGGGGTGCTCGTGATGCTGACGCTTCTGGCGACCTTCGATCCGTGGTATCGCGCGATCGTGCATCCGCGGCCCTGGCTCGGCTATGTCTTCTTCGTCGTGTCGATCTTCGCGGCGCTCAACGTCGCGCTGCCGCTCGTCGGGCTGCCGCCGTTCTGGGCGCTCATGGCCAGCGCGTTCGTCGCCTCGCTCGCGATCACGCCGGTCGTCCGGCGCGCCGGCGGGCGGACGTGGGTGGCGGCATTGCGAGTGACGGTGGCGCTCGGCGTCGTCGCGATGGCGCTGGCGGCGGTCGGACGTGCGTGGATCCCGCCCGCGCCGCTCTTCATGGCGCGCGCCGCGATCCTCTGGGATGTCCTCGACCTCGACAACGTCGAGGCGCTGCCGACGACGCTCTCGGCTGACGAGGTGAAGGGGCGTGGGCTCGTGGCGTACACTGCCATCTACGCGCCGGCCGGCCTGCGCCAGTCGGTGGGTCACGTCTGGCGGCATCGGGGCCGGGTGATCGAAACGGTCGCCCTGGCTCCCGTGCTCGGCGGGCGCCGGGAGGGCTATCGCACCTATTCGCGCAAGACGTCGTTTCCCGAAGACGCGGAAGGTCGCTGGTCGGTGGACGTCGTGACGGCCTCGGGCCAGCTGATCGGCCGGCTCAGGTTTCGAATCGTTCGATAACGGTCGACGATCCGACCCGGAGGATGCCATGGAGACGGTGCGAACCGCCGACTACTTCTACGTGATGGTGCCGGACAAGCCGGGTGAGGGGGCCAGGATCCTCGGCGAGCTCAAGCGCGCCGGCATCAACCTGGTGGCGTACTCGGGATTTCCGAGCGGCCGCGGCGCTCAGCTCGATCTGGTCCCGACCGACCCGGCGGCGTTCAAGGCGCTGGCCAAAGAGAAGAAGTGGAAGGTCAAGGGGCCGAAGCGGACCTTTCTGATCGACGGCGACGATCGTCTCGGCGCCTGCGCCGACGTCCTCGGTCGGCTCGCGGCGGCGAAGATCAACGTGACGGCGATGGAGGCCGTCGCGCCTCCGGGCGGCGGGCGCTACGCCGCGATCCTCTGGGTGAAGGCCCGCGACGTGAAGAAGACCGCCGCCGTCCTCGGAGCCGTGTGATCGCTCCGGATCTCTTCGACACCCACGCGCACCTGCACTTCCCGGAGTTCGCGAGCGATCTCGACGCCGTGCTCGAGCGCGCCCGCGCCGCGGGCGTGCGGCGGATCCTCACGATCGGGACGGACGTGCCGACCTCGCGCGCTGCGGCGGCATTGGCCTCCCGCGAGCCCGACGTCTGGGCGGCCGTCGGGATCCATCCGCACGAGGCCGCCGAGGCCGACGACACGGCCCTCGCGGAGATCGAACGACTCGCGAGCACGCCCAGGGTCGTCGCGATCGGCGAGACCGGCCTCGACCTGTTTCGCAACCTGGCACCGCGCGACGCCCAGGAGCGCGCGTTCCGGAGCCAGCTCGCGCTCGCGCGGCGGACCCGTAAGCCGGTGCTCGTCCATTGCCGCGAGGCTCACGAGGAGACCTTGAGCCTGATCGGCGAGGCGGACGTGCGCGAGACCGGCGGCATCATGCACTGCTTCTCCGGCGACGTCGGGATCGCGCGCCGCTGTCTCGATCTCGGGCTCCTGGTCTCGCTCGCGGGGCCCGTGACCTATCCGAAGCCGGGGGCGCTGCCCGAAGTGGCTCGATTCGTGCCCGGCGATCGCCTCGTCGTCGAGACCGATTGCCCGTTCCTTCCGCCGCAGCCCTACCGGGGCAAACGCAACGAGCCCGCCTATCTCGCGATCACGGCGGCGCGCGTCGCGGAGCTGCGCGGGGAGCCACTCACGGACCTGGCCGCGCGGATGTCCGAGAACGCCCGGGCGCTCCTGCGGCTGTGAGTCGCGGCACCTCGCTGCGCGACGTCGCGTTCTATCTGCGAGGACGGCTCATCAGGCGCGTGACCCGGCTGGCCAGCGCGCGCGACCGCACGCCGCCGGTCGTACCGCTTCCGGTCGACGAGGTTATTCGCGGGAGCCGCGCGCCGCAGGCGCTGGTGCGGCTGCTCGAGGGGCGGTCGAACGCGGACCGTGAGTCGGCGGTGGCGCGGTACCTGCGCGCCCGCGGGGTTCCGTTCGCGCTCCACCGCTTCGCGTCCAGCGAAGGCTCGGGCGAGAACTTCAGCGTCGAGCTCGGCAAGGGCGACCGCGTCCTGCTGCTCGCCGCCCATCACGACGCGGTAGACGGCAGCCCCGGCGCCAACGACAACGCCGCCGCGGTCGGACTCTTGTTGAGCCTGATCGAGCGGCTCGCCGCCGCGCCCCCGACGAAGCTCCGTCTGCGATTTCTCTTCACGGCGGCGGAGGAGCGGGGCTATCTCGGCGCCCGCCACTACGCGCGCGAGACGGACGTCGGGGCGCTCGCCGGCGTCCTGAGCCTCGAGCTGTGCGGCATCGGCGACAGCGTGGTCATCTGGGACGCGGCCGACGAGACGCCGTTTCTTCGGACGGTGAGCGCGGCGCTCGAGAGTATCGGGCTCGGGCGCGACCAGCGCTATCACGTCGTCGGCCGCATTCCGATGTTCGGGAGTGACCACCGCGCGTTCTCGCCGCTGGCCGTGCCGGCGTACGGGTTCACCCTGGTGCCGTCGGCGAACGCGGAGGCGCTGCGGCAGTTCGTCTTCAGCCCGGTGCGGAGCGCCCTTCGTCACCTGATCCGGCGCCCCGTGCCGTTCGACACGTATCACACGCCGCGCGACCGCGGCAGCACCCTCGAGCCGGCGGCGCTCGCCCTCGCGCTCCGGGCGCTCGAGGCCGTTATTGCGGCAGTGGCGTAGGCGGAGTCGAGGCGAGGCGGAAGAGCAGACGCCGGCTCAGCGCGGCCTCGCTCGCCGGGACGAGCACGACCACCTCGCCCTGACAGCCGACGCTGAACGGATAGACCGAGTGGGCCAGGCGTGACCGAAGCATGGTCGGGATGCCCTCGCTCTCGAAGAGCCCTTTGAGGACCAGCGCCTCGGCCTGATCGCACCGGCGCACCTCGACCAGGCCGCGCTCGCCACCCGGGTCCCTCGGGAACTTCGGAAACGGGATCACCTTGCCGCGCATCGACATGGCCGTGAGTATAATCCAAGCGCGAGACCTGTCTACAAGGGTCGCCCAGGGCGTGTCGGTTGACGTCGGCGGTGTGCCGGCCTAGCATGCCGTTCTGTGGCGGGCGTCGGCTCAGTCAAGGTTGCCTCGGTCCGCGCCCACGGAAAAGGAGCCGGGCGATGGACATGCAACGGCAAGGACCACGCCTTCGTCATCCTCGGCCGGCCCACGGGCAGCGTCGCCGGGGATTTCTCGAGCTGGGCCGACAAGTCCGTTGCCTGCGATCCCCTGCGTGGCGAGGCGGGGATCGCGACACAGCTCGCGGTGTGGTGGAACTACAGCAAGTGCGCGAGCCTGTTCCGCAAGGAGTGAGGTAGACGGAGCCAAGCGCGCCGGCCGCACGCCCGTCCACGCCGTGAGCCGGGCGAGCGTCGGTGTCGTCGTCACCTGCCCCTGCGGCGAGGTGTACGAGCTGCGGCCCGAATACGCGGGCCGCCTTCTCGAGTGCCCGTCGTGCCGCCGCCACCTGCGGGCGGGTCCCCCTCCGAACACGCCACGCCCCCCGATGCTCGGAGTCGACCGCGCGTTCGATCGCGATGTCTTCCTGCTACGCCAGCGCGTCTTCACGATCAGATCGAAGTACGAAGTGTGGGCGGAGGACGGCACGCCCATTCTCTACGTCGAGCGGCCGACGTACCCGGTCCGCACTCTCTTCGCCTATCTCGTCGCGGTCATCGTGACCCTGATTCTCATGCGCGGGTTGGTCGGAGACGTCGATCAGGACGGGAGCGGGCTGATCATCCTGCTCTCGGTGCCGGTGGCGGCCCTCGTGTTCCTGGGGATCTCGATGTCGTTGCGCCCGCGGCGTCACGTGACGGTCTACCGCGACGACTCGCGGCGCGAGACCTTGCTCCGGGTGATCCAGAATCAGCGCGTCGCGTTCCTGACCCGGACGTACACGGTCGTGACGGCGAGTGGCGAAACGCTCGCCGTGCTCCGGAAGACGTACCTGCACAACCTCGTTCGCAAGCGCTGGTACGTGACGGCGCCTGGGGGCGAGCCGCTCGCGATGGCGATCGAGGACTCCATCGTGCTGTCGCTGCTCCGGCGGGTCATCGGGCCCTTCCTCGGATTCCTCCGCACGAACTTCGTCCTGGTCCGCGGGCAGGACGCGGAGATCTTCGGCGAGTTCAACCGGAAGTTCACCTTGCTGGATCGCTACGTGCTCGACCTCTCGGCCGACACCGCGCGCGCCTTCGACCGGCGCGTCGCCGTGGCGCTCGGCGTCATGCTCGACACGGGCGAACGCCGCTGACATGAGCGCGATACCCGAGCCGGCGCTCCGCATCACGCCCGACATGCTCCTCTCGCGCAAGGTCGACCTCGAGCGGCGCATGGGGCGCCTCCCGCCGGTGACCCTCGTGATCCTGGCGCTGCTCGCCGCGATTTTCGTCGCAGAGGTCCGCACGGGCGCGCTCGACTCGCGCGCGTCGATCATCGCCATTGGAGCGCTTGCGCGCGAGCGCGTCGTGGCCGGCGAATACTGGCGCCTGCTGACGGCGCCGTGGCTCCACGGCGGCGCGGGTCACCTGGTCGGCAACGGGATCGCGCTCTACATCCTCGGCCTGGTGTGCGAGGCCGCGTTCGGCCGCGCCCAGTTCGTGGTGCTCTATGTGCTCAGCGGGCTGGCCGGCTCGATCGTGAGCGTGCTGATGGCCGAGGGGCCATCCGTCGGAGCCTCGGGGGCGATCTTCGGGCTGCAGGGCGCCGCGATCGTGCTCTTGCGGCGGGAGCGCGATCGCCTGCTCGTGCGCGACCGTCGCGTCGGCTTCGTGCTGCTGATCTGGGCGATCTATGCGATCGCGGGCGGCCTGACGAGGCCCTTCATCGACAACGGCGCTCACATCGGCGGCGCGCTGGGCGGCGTGCTCGTGGCGATGCGGTTGCACCCGGTCGTGCTCTCGCCGCTTCCGCCCGAGCGCGCGGTGGCGGTGCGCCGCTGGCTCTGGCTCGTTGTCGCGCTGCTCGTCTACGCGGTGGTGGGCTGGCTGCGGCGCTGAGGAGCCGCGAGAGCTCGAAGACTAATCACGCCTTTTGAGATAAGCTTCGCCTCATGCGAAGCCCCCTGCGCCCGCTGCCCGCGCCGGTCGAGCGCTGGACCACTGCGGCGCGCGCGCTGCGCTGGCTCGACGCTCTCGCGGCCTGGCTCGCCATCTGGGGCGTCCTGGCGATCGCCTTGCCGAGCGCGTCGGACGTGTCGCTTGCGGCCGTGTCGGCCCTCGTGGTCGTCCTCGGGGCGCTCGTCCGTCCACTCAGGGCCCGCTGGCGGCCGCTGAGCGGCGTCGTCGCGCTGATGCTCAGCTCTCGGCTCGCCCCGGGCGATCACGCCTGGTACGTGCGGCCGGGCCACGCCGAGCGGGTCCTCGTGACGGCGCGCCACCGGACACGCGTCGTGATCGTGCGCCTCGCTGACGAGGGCTCTGAGGGGCTTGGTGTGCGACGCACCCGCGTGCTGCTGGTGCCCGCCGACTTCGCCTGAGAGCTCGCTCGGCACGGGAGGTATCCGCCTCCCGGTGCGGATCGCTAGAGATCGCGCGCGGCCGGCAGGCCCGGCAACGACGTCGCCGCCCGGACCCCGCGGACGATCGCGTCGGCCACCGCCTCCGCCGCCGCGAGGCCCAGCCGCGTGATGTCGGCGGGCACGTCGCCGACGGAGAGTGCGAACAGCGTATCGCCGTCGAAGGCGGTGTGAGGCGGCGAGAGCGCGCGCGCGAAGCCGAGCATCGCGAGCGACGCGAGCTTCGCCGCTTCCGGCTTGCTCAGGCGAGCGTTGGTGGCGATCGCGCCGATTGTCGTGTGCTCGGGCGCCGCGAACCGCTCGAGCACGCGGCCGCCCGCCAAGGCCCTCGCCGAGTCGACGAGCCGGAGGCTGTCGGGCGCCTCGCGGGCGCCGGCGACGAGCGCTCCAGTGTTGGGATCCCGCACGTCGCCGACCGCGTTCACGACCACGACCGCACCCACCACGAGCTCGCCAAGCCGTCGCGAGGCGCTGCCGAGGCCGCCGCGCATCGCGCGCCCGATGCGGTGCACCTTGCCCACGCTCGCGCCCGTCCCCGCGCCGACGTTGCCCTCGGCGAACGGCCCGGCCGCGGCGCTGGCGGCGGCCTCCATGCCCATCTCGCGGGTCGGACGCGCGCGCCCGTCGCCCACGTTGAGATCGAAGATGAACGCGCCCGGGACGTGCGGCACCACGGTCGGGCCCGCCGCGAAGCCGTGACCGCGCGCCTCGAGCCAGCGCATCACGCCCCAGATCGATTCGCCGCCGAAGCGGCTGCCGCCGCCGAGAACGACGCCTTCCACGGTGGGAACGAGATGGCGGGGATCGAGGTAGTCGAGTCCGACGACGTCGTTCGCACCGCCGCGCAGCTCGACGCCGCCAACGGCGGGACGATCGCACAGCACCACGGTGACACCGGTGAGACCCGTGAGGTCGGTCGCGTGACCGACGCGAACCCCCGGAACGTCGGTGATCAGGGCTTGCGGCTCACGTCGGCGGCCCGGAGCCGCCCGGCGGCGACTTCAGCCGCCAGCTCGAGCGCGCGCTGCGCCAGCGCCCGCACGAGCGGGTGGTGCGCCAGCGAGAGCTGGCTCTCGGCGAAAACCGCCGCGGCGGCGGCCGCGATCGCGGCGTGCTCGCTCCGGTCGGTCGCGTCGAAGATCCAGGCCATCTCGGCGAAGCGGCGGCTCCAGCGGCGGCGTGCCTCGGGGGTGAACTCGCGCTCGATCACGCGCGCCAGGATCGCTTCCTGCCGCTCGGCCTTGATCTGATCGGAGACCACGAGTCGGCTCTCGCGCGCTTCCTGAACCTCGAGGGCGTCGCTCTGAACCGTCTCCGGATCGAGGAACCAGCCGGCCATCTCGGGAAGGCCGAGGAGCTCGACCGAGCGGTCGGCGAGCGCCGGCCCGGCGGCCGGCACCGTCGGCGGCCCCGCCGGCGGCACCTCCGCGAAGAACGGCTGCCAGCGCCCGAACGTGGCCGGGGGTGAGGTCCCGCGCTCGCGATGGAGGACGAGTGCCTCGGCGACGAGGCCCAGGGCCCGCGCGGGATCCGTCTCGACCCACGGGAGCTTCTGTGCCGCGCGCAGCGAGGCCAGCTCCGCCTCGAGCCGGCGCTTGGTGATGTCGCCGCCGGCGACCTCGGTGATGCCGACCACGTCGTTGAGGATGAGCGAGCAGAGCGCTCCGCCCCCATAGGCGCCCTCGAACAGGATCCACGCGGCCCGCGACCCGCTGCCGTCGATGCCGGAGAGCCAGGCGCGTACGGCGTGCGGCGTACCCCGTCGAACCACGGGCGCGGTCGGGGGCGCCGGAGCGGGTGCGACGCCGCGCTGCGAGAGCCGATAGAGGGCCCGCTTGGCCGCACGGCGCACCGCGCGGTCGGCGGTCTCGGCGAGGCCGCTCAGCGTCGGGAGGGCCCCGGCCCCGTGCTCGTTCGCGAACGCGCGCAGCTTCTCGTCGAGAACGGCCTCGGACAGGCCTTGTAACGACGCCGGGTCGAGGCTCGCCCCGGGATCGCTCATCCGAATCTGAGCTGGAAGAACGGATGCGAGGGGTGGTCGAGGAAATGGACGCGGCGCGCGTAGTCCAGGGCGCCGGCATAAGCCTCGAACCGGTCCGCGAGACGGCGAAAGAGCGGGGCGGCAGCCGCCGCGCCGGCGTGCGAGGTCGCCCGGCCGTGCTCGGACACGAAATGATAGGCGCGCTTGCCCTGGCCGACGTAATACCCGACCGACGCGGTCCGCTCGACGCGCTCGCGGAAGATGCCGGTCATGAAGAGCGTGAAATCGCCGATGTGCTGGGACACCGTGACCTCGTGCTCGGGCTGGAAATAGGACCCGTCCCAGGCGGTACCGGCCTCGAGCAGCATGTCGACGACGGTTTCGAGCCGAGGGATCGTCGTGCCGCGCGGATACAGGTTCTCGGTCCGCGCGAAGCGTGTCAGCAGATCGGCGAGATACGGTGAGGCCGGGTCGTTGCCGATGGCCAGGTCGTGGAAGCTCGCCCGAATCGCTCGATCGAAGAAGACGCGAAGCTCCACACCCGGGATGATAGCAAATTCCGAATTTTGCTAGAATCCGAGCCCGTGGCGGACCGGCCCAACGCACGAATCCCCTGGATCATCGTCGCCGCGAGCATTGTCCTTCTCTTGCTCGTTCTCTACGTCCTCTTCGTCGGCTACCTGCCGTCCAAGCAGCGCGTCGCCGGCCTCGAGGCGGAGCTGAAGAACCTCTACAAGCGGGAGGCGGAGCTCCAGACGAGAATCGCACAGCAGGACCAGCGGTCCGCGCTCCGGGAGCGCCAGCTCACCACCGAGCGCGACACGCTGATCCGGCGCCTGGAGGAGCTCGAGAGGCTCCTCGCCGCCGCGCGTGCCCAGCGGAACTGAGCTGGATAGGACTCAAGGCCCGGTCCTGTAGTACTTTTCGGAAGCCCCGCCGATCGTGCTATGGTGCGGCCCGCGAGAATGCAGTTCGACCACAGCCAGGAGGGGAACGATGACCGATCGGAACGAGCAGTCCCCTGAACAGGCCGGCCTGAGCCGGCGTGACACCCTCAAGCTCGCCGCGGCGATCGCGGCGTTCGGCGTCGCCATGGGCGTCCGTCCTGCCGACTCGATCGCCCAGGGCAAGACCGAGGGCAAGACGGAGGGCAAGGCTGACGGCAAGGCCGACGGCAAGGCTGAAGGAAAGAGCAGCGGCAAGGGTGAGGGCAAGTCCGGCGGTAAGGGCGAAGGCAAGGGTGGCGGTAAGGGCGAAGGCAAGGGCGGCGGTAAGGGTGAAGGCAAGTCGGGCGGTAAGACGGAAGGCAAGACGGAAGGAAAGCAGTAGAGTGATCCTTCGTCGGGAGCACGGCCGTTCCATACCGTGACCTCCTGGCGAAGGTCGACTTCAGCCTCGAGCGAGGCAGCCGTTTCTCGTACGTCTGCAACGCGTGCAAGCGCTGTTGCTACGGGAAGGCGATCCGCGTAGGGCCCTACGAGGCGCTGCGACTCGCTCGCAGGTTGGGTCTGACGACCACGGAGTTCTTCGCCCGCCACACCGAGGCGGGCGGCACCGTCCTCCGAACCAAGGAGGACCGATCGTGCGTGTTCCTCGACGAGCGCGGCTGTGGCGTCCATCCCGATCGACCGCTCGCGTGCCGGATCTACCCGCTCGCGCGCTGGGTCGATCCCGACGGCAACGAGAGCTTCGGTCACCTGGAGCCTCATCCTCAGACGGCCGGTATCTACGGCGACAAGGGCACCGTGGCCGATTACCTCGCCGCGCAGGGGCTGGCGCCGTACTTCGCGATGGGCGACCGGTACGGGGCCGTCTACGAACGGATGGTCGATCTGCTGGAGCGGCTGGCGCCCGCCGAGAACGAGCGGCGCGCCGAGCGGCGGGCCGAGGTGGACGAGATGGACGCCGGCGCCGTCGCGACGTCGTTCTTCGACGTGGACGCGACCGTGAGCGACTACTGCCGCGCCCGAAATCTCGCCGTGCCGACGGAGATCGACGCGCAGATCGACCTGCACATCCGCGCCATCGGCGCGTGGCTGGACACTCTCGAAGCCAGGTTAGAGCAGGGCCAGTAGCTTCTCGTTCGTCTCGCGCAGACCGAGGGAAAAGCGCAGGTGGCCGGGGAAGCCCACGCCGGCGCCGTCACGCACCAGGATCCCCGCCCGCATGAGACGCGCGCGGATTCCCGGGGCATCCGGGACCGCGATCAGCAGGAAGTTCGCGTGCGAGGGAGGGAACGTGTAGCCGCGCTTGGTCAGCTCGGCGCTGAGATACGCGCGCTCCTCGAGCACGAGCCGGACCGTCTTCTCCTCGTGCGCGTGGTCCGCGAGGGCCGCCAGCGCCGCCACCTGGCCGAGCCGGTTCACGTTGTAGGGGGCGCGGACCCGGTTGAAACGGTCGATTGTCTCGGCGCTCGCCACCGCGTAGCCCACACGGAGTCCGGCGAGCCCGGCGATCTTCGAGAAGGTGCGGAGCACGACCAGTCGCGAGTAGCGCTCGAGGAGCCGGATGCCGTCGGCATGGTCGGGGTCGTCGCAGAAATCGATGTAGGCCTGGTCCAGGACGACCAGCGGCGAGTCCGGGCCCAGCGCGTCGAGGAACGCCAGCAGGGGGCGGCGGGGGATGATCGTCGTCGCTGGGTTGTGCGGCGAGCAGAGCATCACCGCCTTGGTCCGGTCGGTGACCCGGCGCAATACGTCGTCCAGGTCGGTGTCGTATCCGGCCAGCGGGCTCGGCACCACCGTGGCGCCCGCGAGGCGCGCCGTGATCTCGTACGGCTCGAAGGAGGGCGCCGGCACGATCACCTCGTCGCCCGGCTCGAACGCCGCGGTCGCGATCAGCGCGATCAGCTCGTCGGCGCCGTTGCCGACGACGATCTGGTTCGGGGCGACCCCGAGACCACGCCCGAGGGCCTCGCGCAGCGCGGTCGAGCCGCCATCGGGATAGAGGTGGATTCGGGCGGCCTCCCGCTCGACGGCCGCGACTGCCAGCGGGGAAGGACCCAGCGGATTCTCGTTGGCCGAGAGCCGCACGAGCTCGGACCGCCCGAGCTCTCGGGCGAGCGCTTCGATCGACAGGCCCGCGTCGTACGGGATGAGGTCGTCGAGGACGGGGCGCCAGAGCCGTCTCACCCGCTCATTCTAGTAAGTCTGCGCCGCATTTGACAGTCTTCCTGCCGCGTTGCTACGCTCTTCTGTCATGTCCGTCGAGCTGTTTCGCCGGGCCCGGCGTGCCGAAGCGAGGGCCGAGCGCGCCGAAGACCGGCGTCGCCTTCGGCTCGAATTCTTCCGTCAAGCGCTCGCTCAGGGCTTCGATTCCCTGAAGGTGAGACACGCCGAGGGCGCGTCCGGACAGGAATCGGTCCGTACGCACGCCCGCCTGATGGACGAAGTGATCTTCTCACTGACCCGGCTCGTCGCCGCCGACGCGGCCAGCGCGCGCCTCGAGCCGACCCCTCTGGTCGTCACGGCCCTGGGCGGCTACGGTCGGGGCGAGCTCCATCCGCTCTCGGACATCGATCTGATGGTCGTGTATGACGGCGAGCTGTCGCCGTACGTGCAGCGGATGATGCAAGAGCTGCTCTACTCGCTCTGGGACCTCGGTTTACAAGTCGGCCACAGCCTGCGCTCGCTCGACGACTGCGTGGCGATGGCCCGGACGGATTTTCCGAGCCGCACCTCGATGCAGGAGGCGCGGTTCCTGGCCGGCGACCGGCGGCTCTTCGGCCGGTTCCGCCGCGTGCTGCGCGAGAACGTCTACCGGCGCGACTTCGCCCAGTTCCTCGAGACGACCCTCACCGAGCGCGACCAGCGTTACCGGCGCTACGGCGCTTCGCCGTACATCGGCGAGCCGAACGTGAAGGAGTCGGCGGGCGGGCTGCGCGACGTCCACACCGCGATGTGGCTCGGCGCCGCCAAGTTCGGCGCCCGCACCTTGCGCGAGCTCAGCGACAAGGGACTCATCACGCCGCGCGAGCAAGCGTCCACCGACGCGGCGCTGACCTTTCTCTGGCGCGCCCGCAACGAGCTGCACTTTTTTTCGGGCCACAAGAACGACGTGCTCTCGCGCGACGTCCAGCCGCGCATCGCGAAGAACCTCGGCTACGAGAACGACGAGACGTCGCTCGGCGTGGAGCGCTTCATGCGCGACTACTACCTGCACGCGCGGGCGATCCATCGAGTGTCCCGCCGGCTGATCGCGCGCTGCCAGGAAACCCTGTCGCGCCGCGGCTCGGCCGGGCGGCGCCAGCGGCAGCAGGCGCTGGCCGACGGGCTCGTGTTCTTCGACGGCCAGCTTCATCTGATCGATCGCGATGCCGGACCGCTGCGCGCCGAGCCGGCGCGGCTCATGAAAGTCTTCTGGCACCTGCATCGACTCGGCTGCGAGCTGTCGCTCGATCTCGAGCGCGCGGTCGAGGACTCGCTCTACCTCGCCGACGGCTCGTTCCAGCGCTCGGCGCCGGTGCGCGACCTTTTCCTCGACATCTGCCGGACGTGGGGCCGCGTCGCGCAGACGTTCAGGGAGATGCACGAGATCGGGCTCCTCGGCCGGTTCCTGCCGGAGTTCGGCGCGCTGACGTGCCTCGTCCAGTACGACGTCTACCACAAGTTCTCGGTCGATCAACACTCGCTCCTGGCCGTCGAGCACCTCGAGGCGCTCGCGCCCGGCCAGTCCGCGGAGTCGGAAGGCGCCGCGCAGGTCCTGAGCGAGGTCGAGAAGCCCGAGCTCCTGATGCTCGGTATGCTGCTGCACGATGTCGGCAAGGCCCGGGGGCACGGCCACGTCGCGAAGGGGATTCCGCTGATCCGAGAGCTCGTCACGCGCATCGAGCTCGAGCCCGACGAGGGCGCGCTGGTCGAGTTCCTGGTGGCGCACCACCTGACGATGTCGCACATCGCTCAGCGTCGCGACATCGACGACCCGAAGACCATCGCGGACTTCGCGGCGACCGTCGGCGACCCCCAGCGCCTCAAGATGCTCTATCTGCTCACGTGGGCAGACATGCGCGCGGTGGGGCCCGGTGTCCTCACCCCCTGGCAGGCGACGATCCTGTACGAGCTGTACCGGCGGAGCCTCGCCCGGCTCACCGGCGGCCGCAGCGCGCGCCCGAGCCGTACCCAGCTCGCCGAGCGCCTGCGGCTGGCCGTCGGCGACGAGCTCCCGGCCCAGGCGGTCAAGGCGCATCTTGCGATGATGTCCGAGCGCTACCTCGCGACGACCGGCGTGCAGCGGATGGCCGAGCACCTGAGCATGCTCCAGCAGCTCAACAGCACCTCGGTCGTGACGGAGCTGTTCCACCATCCCGACCTCGGCTCGTCCGACCTGGTCGTGGTCACCCGCGACCTCCCGGGGCTGTTCTCGCTGATCGCCGGCACGCTCGCCTCGCAGGGCGTGAACATCATCTCCGCCCAGATCCACACGCGCGGTGACGGAATCGCCATCGACACCCTCCAGGTGAACGACCCTGGTGGCGACGCCGTCACGTCGCCTGCGTACTGGGGCCGGACCCTCGACGCCTTGCGGAGGGTGCTGACGGGCGACGCGCAGGTCGCCACCTTGCTCGAGAAGCGGCGGGCTGCCGGGCGCGCCGCACCCGGCGCCGAGGGCTCCGTGAAGATCATCCTCGACAACCAGCTCTCCGACGATTACACCGTGCTCGAGGTGAAGTGTCCCGACCGCCTGGGCTTGCTCTACCTGGTCACGAAGACGCTCGCCGGACTCGGTCTGGACATCGCGACCGCGCGGATCGCGACCGAGATCGACCAGGCGGTCGACACGTTCTACGTGCACGACGGCCAGGGCCGGAAGATCGAGGATCCCGACGCGCTCGGGCACGTGCGCGAGGCGCTCGAGCAAGCGCTCGTCCAGCCGATCTGACGATGCTCGGCCGCTACCGTGAGCCCGTGCGCAGCTGGATCGACCCGATCGGGCTCGCGCTCTATCGCCACCTCCACCTGCGGCCGAACCATCTGACGCTCCTCGGGCTCGGCGTGAGCCTGCTGGCGGCGACGGCGTTCATCGGCGCCCGGATCCGCACCGGGGGCGTCCTGCTCATCCTGGCCGGGCTCTGCGACTTCTTCGACGGCTCGCTGGCGCGCGCGTCGGGCCAGGTGTCGACCTTCGGCGCCTTCCTCGACTCGGTGATCGATCGGTACTCCGATCTGGTGGTGCTGCTCGGAATCGTCGTGCTCTACGCGCACATGTCCCACATGCGCGGCGCCATCGTCGCGATGGCCGGTCTGATCGGCTCGATGATGGTGAGCTACACGAAGGCGCGGGCCGAGTCGATCGGCGTGCGCTGCACCGTGGGCCTGATGGAGCGCCCGGAGCGTATGATCTGTCTGATCGCGGGCGCCCTCCTCGACCTGCTCGAGCCGGCGCTCTGGCTCCTCGCCGTGCTCTCGAATCTCACGGCGCTCCAGCGCATCGCCTTCACCTGGCGGGCGACGCGCGACGCCGCGCTGCTGCGGATGCTGCTCGTCGCCGCCGTGCTGCTGGCGCCGGTGGCCGTCGTGGCGCAGTCCGAGGCGCCCGGCACCGAGTCGCTGCCCGAGCGGAGGTGGGCGGCCGCCGTCGAGGCCTACCAGCTCGGCGACGTCGAGCCGTTGATCCGCGAGTTCAACACCGACGCGGCCCGCGACAGCGTCATCGGCGATCACGTCCGCTATCTCCTGGCCGAGGCGCTCTCGCGCCGCGACGATCTCGCCGGCGCGCGCGGGGCGGCGCTGAGCGTCGTCGACCGCTATCCCAAGAGCCGCCTGGCGACGCGCGCGCTCCTGCTCGCCGCCACGCTCGACCTGCGAGCCGCTCAGGACGCATCGGCGCAGACGGTGCTGGTGCGCCTGATCAACTCGTATCCCGACGCGCCCGAGCTGCCCGGCGCGCTCTATCTCCTCGCGATGACCGCCGAGGCGCTCGGCCAGCCGGACGCCGCGGCGCTGACCTACCGGGACGTGCGCCTGCTCGCGCCCGCGAGCGGCTATGCGGAGGGCGCGAGCGACCGGATCGTCGCGCTCGAGGCCTCCGGCATCCGCTTGCCTCCGCTGACGCCGGGCCAGCGCATCGATCGAGCCGAGCGGCTCCTCCGGGCCAACGTGCCCGATGTCGCGATGGGCGAGGCCGAGCGCATCGTCGACGAGGTCAAGGACGGCGGGATCGTGACGCGCGCGCTCCGTGTCATCGTCGAGAGCGCGCGCCGGCTCAACCGCTATGACGTGGCGGCACGGACCCTGGGGCTCATGATCGACCGCTCGCCGGCCGAGCGCCGCCCGGCGCTCAAGCTCGAGCAGGCGCGACTCTACGTACGCGCGGCCGATCGGCGGAGCGACCGCGCCGGTCGCACCGAGTTGACCGGCCGAGCCCTCACGGGTCTCGACGCGGTCGCCGGAAGGGGCAGCGACGCGGACAAGGCGGAAGCGCTCTTCCTGAAGGCGCGCGTGCTCGAGGATCTCAACCGCGAGCCCGAGGCGATCGCGGCGTATCGCGCGGTCGCGGCCCAGTTCCCCAGCCGTGAGGCCGCGGCGGCATCGCTCTGGCGGCTCGGCTGGCTCGCCTACGTCAAGCGCGATGTGCCGGGCGCCCAGAAGAGCTGGACGCGTCTGGCCGAGCTCGGGAGCGCCGGCGCGTATCGGCTGCCCGCGCTCTACTGGGCCGGCCGCGCGCGCGAGCAGGCCGGCGGCGGAAACGCGGCGGAGCTCTACGACCAGATCCTGGCCGAAGCGCCCCGGAGCTACTACGGAATGCTCGTCACCGCGCGGCTCGGCCGCACGAAAGAGGCCGGCGTGTCGGCGAAGATCGCGCTCCCGCTCGAGCCGCGTGAGGCGCTGACGGAGGATTCGGGCTTCGCGCGGGTCGTGATGCTCCGGCGCCTCAACCTCGTCGAGGAGGCCGCGGTGGAGCTGGAGGACGTCGTGCAGGGCGCGGTCAGCGATCCCGTGCGCCTCTACGGGCTGGCGGGCGTCTACGTCGAGGTCGAGCGCTATCACATGGCGCTGCGCATCATGCGCCGGCATTTCCAGTCGATGGCGGCGACCGGCGATCCGACCCTGCCACGCGCGTTCTGGGAGATGTTCTATCCGCACGCGTGGCGCGACGAGGTGCGCGACGCGGCGCAGCGGCGGGGGATCGACCCCTATCTGGTCGCCGCGGTCGTGCGTGAGGAGTCGAGCTACTACCCGCGCGCGACCTCGCGGGCGGGGGCGCGGGGGCTGATGCAGCTCATGCCGGCGACCGCGCGCCTGATGGCGCCGAGCGGCGACCTCGAGGACCCCGGCTTCAACATCGAGCTCGGCACGCGCTTCCTCGCCGGGCTGATGCGCGAGTTCAACGATCCGCGGCTGGCGCTGGCCGCCTACAACGCCGGGCCCAATCGCGTGCGCCAGTGGCTGACCACGCGGCGCAGCGACGACATCGAGGCGTTCGTCGAGCAGATCCCCTTCGACGAGACGCGCCTCTACGTCAAGAAGGTCGTCCTCTCCTGGGAGGAATACCGCCGGATCTACGGCAGTCCGTGAGTGGTCTCTTCGTGAACGTCGAGCTGCCCTACGGCGAGACGACCCTGACCGCCAGGCTCCCCGAGCGCACGCGCATCTTCGCGAACACCGAAGCGGTCACGCCGGCCCCCGTCGACGATCTGGTGTCGGCCGTCGCCCAGGCGCTCGCGGACCCGCTCGGCCTTCCGCGCCTCGGCGAGCTGGTGAAGCCTCACGCACGCGTCACGATCGCGTTCGACGACGCGACGGTCCCGTCCTACGGGCCGATTCGCTCGATCGCGATCGAAGGGGTGCTGGGAGAGCTGGCAGCGGCCGGCGTCGCGCGAGGTCAGGTGTCGCTGCTCTGCGCCAACGCGCTCCATCGGAAGCTCCGCCCGGCCGAGCTCGCCCGGATCATCGGCGCCAGGCTCGTGGCCGAATTCGGTGAGCGCCTCGGCTGCCACGACGCGGAGGATCGGGTCGGCCTCGTCGATCTCGGTCGAACACCCGAGCACGGCTATCCGGTCGTCGTGAACCGTCTCGTCGCCGAGTCCGATCTGGTCGTCTACGTGAACGCCGGGCACATGCGCGGCTTCAACGGCGGCTGGAAGTCCGTGTGTGTCGGGCTCTCGACCTACGACTCCATCCGCGTGACCCACACCCCCGACGGCATGTCGATGTCCGTCCACGACAACCGCATGCACGCCGTGCTCGACGAAATGGGCCGACACCTGGAAGGCCGACTCGGCCGCCGCGTCTTCAAGATCGACACGCTGGGCACCGATGCCGTCACGGTCGTGAAGGTCGTTGCCGGCGCGGTCGCCGACGCGCGGCGGGCGATCGTGAGCGCGATGGAGGCGATGTTCCCGCCGCGGCGCGCCCAGGCGCGGGAGCGCTTCGACATCGTCGTCTACGGCGTGCCGGACGGGAGCCCGTACGCGGTCTTCTCCCACGTCAATCCGATCCTCACCTTGATCTCGTCAGGCCTCGGCTATCTCGGCGGCCTCGTCGAGGCGCTCGGCAAGCCGGGCTGCACCGTGATCATGGCGACGCCGGTCCCCGAGCGCTGGGATCGGGTGGCGCACCCGTCCTACCCGGAAGTGTGGGAGCGCGTGCTGGGAACGACGCAAGATCCGCACGAGATCATGCGGCGCTTCGCCGACGACTACGCGCGCCGGCCAGACTACGTCGAGGCGTACCGCTCGCGGTTCGGCTTTCATCCCGTGCACGCGATCTTCGCGGTCTATCCCCTCAAGCGTCTCGGCCACATCGGCCGCGTGATCGTCGCCGCGCCACGCGACCCGTCGGTGCCGCGCCACCTGGGCTTCGAGGTGGCCGGCAGTGTCGAGGAGGCGGTGGCGCTCGCCGAGAAGCGTCACGGCGCGGGTTCGTCGATCGCGTACGTGAAACAGCCAGCGCCGGCGAGCCCATGATCAAGCGGCTGGCGCTGTCGGTGCCGCTCGACGGCTTCCCGCTGGCTGAGCACGCGGCGATCGCGCGCGAGGCCGAGCGGCTGGGCTACGTCGACGCGTGGTCGCTCGAGGCCGACGGCATCGATTGCTTCGCGCCGCTCGCGGTCGTCGGGGCGGCGACCTCGATGCGTCTCGGGACGGCGATCGCCAACGTGTTCACGCGGGGTCCGGCGACTCTGGCGATGTGCGCGGCCGGCATCGCCGAGGTGGCGCCGGGCCGCTTCTGTCTCGGTATCGGCTCGGGCTCGCAGCCGATCGTCGAGTCGTGGAACGGCGGTGTCTTCAGCCGGCCGGCCACCCGCGTGCGCGAGACGGCGCAGTTCCTGCGGCGCGCGCTCGGCGGAGAGCGCGTCGTCTTCCGGGGCAAGACCTTCTCCGTGGACGGCTTCCGTCTGAGCCGGCCGCCCGAGCACCCGATCCCGATTTACGTCGCGGCCCTACGGCCGGGGATGCTTCGCGTCGCCGGTGAGGTGGGCGATGGCGTGATCGTCAACTGGCTGTCGGCGGACGACGTGCCGAAGTCGATCGCCGTGTGTCGCGAGGCCGCCGGCAAGGCCGGCCGCGATCCCGCCGCGCTCGAGATCACGGCGCGTCTCTTGATCAACGTCGATCCGCCGAGCCCGCAATCGGAGCTGGCGGTGCGCCGGCACCTCACCGCGTACCTCAACGTCCCGGTCTATCGAGCGTTCCAGGAGTGGCTGGGGCGCGGCGAGGCGCTCGGACCGATGTGGAACGCGTGGCAGAGCGGCGATCGCAAGGCCGCGGTGACCGCGGTGCCCGAGAAGGTCATGAACGACCTGATCATCCGGGGCACGATGGATACGATCCGCGCCCACGTCCAGCGCTATCTGGACGCCGGTGTCGACACCGCGTTTCTCGCCCTCTCGACGCTCGAGCAGGATCCGGCGCGCCGGCGCGCGATCCAGCTCGACGCGCTCCGCGCGCTCGCCCCCGCTACGCGGCCGGCTCCGACCCGACCACGCTGACGAACGAGACGCACTCGCCGGGCGCGCCGCCGAGGTTGTGGGTGAGGGCGAGCTTGCGGCCGCGCGCCACCGAGGCGATCTGCCGCTTGCCGGCCTCGCCGCGCAGCTGCAGCCACGCCTCGAACAGCATGCGCAGGCCCGAGGCGCCGATCGGATGGCCGAAGGACTTCAGGCCGCCGTCGGGGTTCACGGCCAGCTCGCCGTCGAGATCGAACGTGCCGGCGAGCACTTCTTTCCACGCGGTGCCGCGCGCGGCGAACGCGAGGTCTTCCATCAGCACGAGCTCGGTCGGCGTGAAGCAGTCGTGGACCTCGGCCATCGCGAGCTCCTGGCGCGGGTCCTTGATCCCGGCCTGGGCGTACGCGTCGACGGCGGACGCCACCACTTCCGGGAACGTCGTGTAGTCGTAGTCGGGATCCAGGGGCCCGGCCGCGGGGCCCGCGACGAACGAGAGCGCCTTCACGTAGAGGGGCTTGTCGGTGTAGCGGTGCGCGTCTTCCGCGCGGACGATGATGGCGGCCGCGGAGCCGTCGCTGACCCCCGAGCAGTCGAAGATGCCGAGCGGCCCGGCGACGAGCGGCGAGCAGGCGATCGTCTCCTTCGGGACTTCCTTCCGGAACTGCGCGCGCGGGTTCAAGGCGCCGTTTTTGTGGTTCTTCCAGGCGATCCGCGTCATCACGTCCTTCAGAGCCGCGTCCTCGACGCCGTACTTCTTGCCGTAGGCCGGCGCGAGCAGGCTGAACGTGGCGGGCGCGGTGAGCCCGGCCCGGGTGCCGTCGCCAGGCACCGGCTGGCTCGGCAGGCCCGAGATGCCGGAGTCCTTCAGCTTCTCGACGCCGACGGCCATCGCGATGTCGTAGGCGCCCGACGCGACCGCGTAGCAGGCGTTGCGGAAGGCCTCGGAACCCGTGGCGCAGTAGTTCTCGAGCCGGCTCACCGGTTTGTAGTCGATCTTGAGCGGGCGCGAGAGCGTGAGACCGGACTGGCCCGAATAGAGCGTGCCGAGCCAGAACGCGTCTACGTCCGAGAGCGCGATCCCCGCCGACGCGAGCGCGTCCTTCGTGGAATCGACCAGCAGATCGTTGACGCCCTTGTCCCAGTGCTCGCCGAACGGCGTGCACCCCATGCCGACGATCGCCACCCGGTCGCGGATCCCGTTGCTCGCCATCGCCCTGACCTCCTCCGTCGCCGATCGATGACTTCGCGGAAATCAATTCTATCAGGGCGCTCGCGGACGCGCAGGTATGCTTTGGGCCATGGCCGTGAGCGAGTGGAGCCGGGCGATCGCGGTCGCGGCCTTCGCCGCCTCCTACGTCGGGCTCGCGCTCGGTCGCGTGCCCGGCTTCCGGATCGACCGCACCGGCGTCGCGATCATCGGCGCGGCCGTGATGGTCGCGTCCGGCGCGGTGCCGTGGGCCGACGCCGTCGCCTCGGTCGACGCGCCGACCCTCGTATTGCTCTTCGGGATGATGATCGTCACCGCGTATCTGCGCCTCTCGGGCTTCTTCCGGCTCGTGATGACGTGGGCGCTGCGCCGGGCCCGGACGCCGCGGATGCTGCTCGGCACGGTCGTCGTCGCGTCCGGCGTGCTCTCCGCGTTCTTCGTCAACGACGTCGTGTGCCTCGTCCTGGCGCCCGTGGTGCTCGAGGCCACCCGCCAGCTCGCGCTGCCGCCGGTTCCGTACCTGATCGCGCTCGTCACGGCGGCGAACGTGGGGAGTGTGGCGACCCTGACCGGCAATCCGCAGAACATGCTCGTCGGGAGCTTCTCGGGGATCAGCTACCGGGCCTTCCTCGCCCGCGAGGCGCCGATCGCCATCGTCGGCCTCGTCTGCGTGTTCGCGGCCATCGCTCTCGTGTACCGGCGGCAGCTGCCCAACGCCCCGCTGGAGATCACGCCCGACACGCGGCTGGCCGTGCACTATCCGCTCATGTTCAAGACGATCAACGCCACCCTGGTGATGCTGATCGCGTTCCTGGCCGGCGTGCCGATCGCGATCGTCGCGATCGCGGGAGCGGCGTGGACGCTCTTCACGCGGCGGGTGAACCCGGAGAAGGTTTACCGCGAGGTCAACTGGGGGCTGCTCGTCCTCTTCGCGGGCCTCTTCGTCGTGACGGCGGGGCTCGAGCACACCGGGCTCGTCGACGTCCTCCTGCGCTGGGCGGCCGCGGCGAATCTCCAGAGCCCGGCCGTGCTCACGATCGTCACCGCGGCGCTCTCGAACCTCGTCTCCAACGTGCCGGCGGTCCTCCTGTTCAAGCCGCTCGTGGCTTCGTTCGGCGAGCCACGCCGAGCCTGGCTGGTGCTGGCCATGGCATCGACGCTTGCCGGGAACCTGACAATTCTAGGGAGTGTCGCGAACCTGATCGTCGTCGAGGCCGCGCGGGCGGCCCGTGTCGAGATCGGATTCGTCGAGTACTGCAAGGTGGGCGTCCCGGTGACCGTGGTGACGCTGTTCCTCGGCTGGCTCATGCTTGCGTGGTTCTAGTTGTGATGTCCCTGAACGGCTTCTCGTTACATCTGCACCCGCCACTTCGACGTGGCGATGAAGCGGATGTTCTCGGAGGTTATCGGAACGGCCATGCTGTCGTAGAAGAGCGAGATGACGCCACGGGCTCCGTCGAACTCGACGCCAGCGGCACGCAGGACCCGGTACGCCTCGGAGCCTTCGCAGGCCAGCAGCCCGAGCAGCAGATTCTCGGTCCCAACCACGTGGGGGTGAAGCGGCGATTCGAGGGCTGCTTGGAGCACGGCCCTCAGTTGGGGAGAGAAATCTGGTTCGGAGCGCCTTGACGAGCCCGGCGCTTCCCTCAGGAGCCCCTCGACCGCGGCCCGAAGCGCCTCGGGCTGAACGTGAAGCCGCTCGAGCACTTTGACGGCCATGCCATCGCCGTCGCGCAAGATGCCCATGAGCAGATGCGCGGGGCCGACGCTCTCGTGCCCACGGTTTCGGGCCTCCTCGGTCGCCAGGACGACAACCCGTCGTGCCCGGCTCGTGAATCGCTCCAGCATGACGACCTCCGAGGGCCAGCAATCGCCCACTGGCCCGGTCGGCACGGATTGTACAGCCCGGCAGACAGGAATGCGAGACAGGAGCGGCTCGGACGCCAAACCGATCACCCCATTCGTTCGCCGATGTGATGGAGCACCGATTACGACGTGATCAGCGGAGCGGTCGGGCCTTCCAGAAGTAGTTGTGGACTCCGCCGGCCGTGAAGAGCCGGCGGAACGTCATCTCGACCCGGTCGCCGATCTTGACGGCCGCCGGGTCGACGTCGGTCAGCTCGCACTGGAACCGGCCGCCGCCCTCGAAGTCGATGACCGCCGCGACCACGGGCGGCGAGAGCGAGTACGCGAGCCGGTCCACCGTGAACGTCGCGATCGTGGCCGGAACGTCGGCGAGCCGCTCGGGAGCCATCCGATCCACGGCGTGGCACTTCACGCACACGCGCTGCGGCGGGGCATGCCGGGCGCCGCAGGCCTGGCAGCGACTGCCGGTGAAGGCAAACTTCCACGACTCGGCGCGGAACGACGGGGCCGCCGCCGGGCGCTCGGGATCCGGCCGACGCGGCGGCTCGCGCGGCAGAAAGCCGCGCCATGTCAGAAACGTCGCGTAGGTGAGACGGCCGCCCGAGGCGAGGCGCGCGGCCACCGGCGGCGCCGGCCGCTGCGCGGCGATCGCCGCCGTCGTCCGGAAGATCGTGACGTCACAGCCGTCGGCCAGCGAGACCACCGCGATCAGCTCGTCCGGTTTTGCGCGGTCGAGCGCGTCGGCCAGCATGAGGCCCGCGTGCGCCGTCCCGGTATTGCCGATGCTCGCGGCGAAATCGTCGGCCAGGGCTCCCTTGGCGGCGCCGACCGACGAGGCGACACGACGGCTGGCGCGCGCGTGCGGCCCGGTGACGATCCAGCGGGTGACGGCCGGGGCGGTGAGGCCGGCCTGCTTGAGGGCGTCGGCCACGGCGGCCTCGCCGAGCGGGACGTACGCGTGCTCACCGAAGCGCTCCTCCCACTGGCGCGAGACCGCGTCACCGGGGAGGCGCCAGCGCTCGAGGAACTCGGCCGTGGCCGAGGCCCGCGCCACCGGCTCGGCGAGCGCCGAGCGCGAATCCGCGACGAGAAACGCCACGGCACCATCGCCGCCGTCGCGCTCGTCGCCGCCGCCGGGAAGACCAGTGCGGATGTCGGCGAGCGCGGCAAGCGTCGGCCGGCCCGCGTCGATCGCCGCCCACAGGGCGCCGGCGCCCGAGCGCACCGAGCCCAGCATGTCGAAGGCGGGGGCCTGCGCGTCCAGCGCGAGCGCCGCGTGGATGGCGCTGGCGTTGGTCTTGTCGAGGTAGGCGGGCGTGGCCGTGGCGAAGTAGACGGCGCCGGGCCGGACGTCTGGAGCGGCGCGCATCGCCGCGCGCGCGGCTTCGACGGCCATCGAGGTGCTGTCCTCGTCGTAGGAAGCCACGGATCGCGTGCCGGCGCCGGCGGAGGCGCCGAGCGACTCGCCGATCGCCTTGCGCTCGAGGCGGAAGTAAGGCAGGTAGGCGCCGTACGCGACGATCCCGTTCACAGAGGGACGATTCTACCCGAGATCGGCCCGGTCGGCCGCCCTCGGCCGGATCTTAACGTCGCGCGGCGGCCTTGCGGACGGCGACGACGGCCGTCGCCTCGAGCGGCTCGAGCGCGGCGAGCCGGTCCTCGAGGTCGGGCTCGCGCGCCAGGATGCGCTGCTCGATGAACGGAGACGCCGGGGGATTTGCGGCCGCGGCCGCGCGCAGCGCTCCGGCGAGCGCTTGCCGCGGAGCGAGGTGGCCCATGTCGCGCAAGATCTCGATCGTGCGCTGATCGGCGGCGAGCTCCTGCTCGCGGGAGTAGGCCCGGATGACGAGCGGGTTCACCACGAAATCGGCCAGACCGCCGCCGGGCACGAAGAGGCCCAGCATCGCGAACCCGGCAGTGATCGCCAGCGACAACGTGCGCCGCTTGCCGCTGTGTCCGAGGACCTCGTGCGCCACCTTCTGGGCGACGAGCGCGTCGACGTGGCGCTGGGGCAGCCGGGCCAGACCGTCGGAGAAATAGAACGTCGCGTCGGCGGCGGCGAACGACGTGACCATCGGCGTCTCGATCAGCGCGAACGAGTAACGATCGGGATCGTCACCGACGGCCTGGGCGGCGCGGAAGAGTGTCTGGGAGATTTTGGCGGCCCCCGGATCGCGCGCCGCCGGGTAGTAGGCAAGGTCGGGATGCGAGGGCGAGATCAGCGCGCATCCGGTCGCGAAAGTCAGCAGCGCCACCAGGGCGAGCGGGCGAAACATGGCCGGTCCATCCTATGGAGGCACCGGCGAGAATCGGGCGGAAATAACGTTGCGGTTGGCGCAGCGCCTACACCTTGGGGCGCACCCCGCGAGGGACCACTAACGCAGGGCGCGCCCCGTATCGATGAGCCGCGCGTCCGTCATGGCCCGCCGGCGCCGGCATATACGGCCGGTCCCAACCCGACACATCCTGCCCTCCGGTTCCGGCCGCTTGGGTGCTTCGCGATCGACAGATGAGACGAAGGTGGCGTACCGATTATTTGACGGGTCGGAGCAGCGGGCGCAGATACGGCCACAGGTGGTCGGCGATCACTTGCTGGCCGTCGGCGGTCGGATGAATCCCGTCGGCCTGGTTGAGGCGGGGGCTGCCGGCAACGCCGTCCAGGAGAAAGGGCATCAGGGCGACCTTGGCTCGCCGTGCGACTGCCGGAAATACTGCCTCGAACTCCTTCGTGTATTCGCCTCCGTAGTTCGGGGGCAGGCGCATCCCCGCCAACAGCACGCGGGCGCCGGCGGCCTGCAGGCGGCTGACGATCTCCTCGAGATTGGCCTGCGTCGCCTGCGGGCTCTGCCCGCGCAGGCCGTCGTTGGCGCCGAGCGCGACGATGACGACCTCCGGCCTCGCGCGCAGCACCCAGTCGACCCGTCTGAGCCCGCCGGCCGTGGTATCGCCGCTCACGCCCGCGTTGACCACGCGGTAGGCGTAGCCCTCGGTCCGCAGGCGCGCCTCGAGGCGCGCCGGGAACGCCTCGTCGGCGGCGACGCCGAACCCGGCGGTGAGGCTGTCGCCGAGCGCGACCAGGACGCCGTCGCCGCTCGCCGCGTCGGGCGCGAAGCTCAGCGCGGTGACACACAACAGCACGAGCGCGCCGACGCGAAGTTGCCTCACAGGGCCAGTGTAGTATGAGGTTCGGAGATGATTCGGATTCGCGACGTCGTCATGCGCCTGCCGAGCGGCGGACGACCGCTCACGATTCTCGACGGCGTCACGCTCGACGTCGCCCCGGGCGAGGTCTGTGCGATCACCGGCCCCTCCGGCAGCGGGAAATCCACGTTGCTCGGGCTCATCGCTGGTCTCGATCGCCCGAGCGCGGGCTCGATCACCGTCGCGGGTGTCGAGATCACCGGTCTCGACGAGGACGCCCTCGCGCGATTCCGCCGTGACACGCTCGGCTACGTCTTTCAGTCCTATCATCTGATCCCGACCTTGACGGCGGCGGAAAACGTCGCCGTCCCGCTCGAGATCGTGGGCGCCCCGGACGCGCCCGCCCGTGCGCGCGCCCTGCTCGGCGACGTCGGGCTCGGCGGCCGGGCGCACCACTATCCCGTCCAGCTCTCGGGCGGCGAGCAGCAGCGCGTCGCGCTCGCCCGCGCGGTCGCGCTCGATCCCGGGCTGCTCCTGGCCGACGAGCCGACCGGCAACCTCGACTCCGCCACCGGCGTGCAGATCATCGAGCTCCTGCTGGCGCTGAACCAGAGGCGCGGATCCACCCTCGTGCTGGTGACGCACGACGAGGCGCTCGCGGGCCGCGCCGACCGCGTCGTGCGACTGCACGACGGCCGGATCCTCAACGGCGCCTCGTGAGCCTGGCGTTCGCGCTCCGCATGGCGTGGCGCGAGACCCGCGGCGCCGCCCGCCACTTCGCCGTGCTCTTCGGCTGCGTCGCCCTCGGCGTCGCCGCGCTGGTCTCGGTCGGCACCTTCGCCGCGAACCTCGATCGCACGCTGACCCGCGAAGCCCGCGCGCTCACGGGCGGCGACCTCGAGCTCCGCGCGGCGCAGCCCCTCGATCCCGCCGCGCGCGCCGCGGTCGACGCGCTGGTGCGCGCGGGGGCCGTCACGACGACGGTTCGCGAGCTGGTGGCGATGACGCGCCTTCCCGCACGCGGCGCGACCCTGCTGGTGGAGCTGAAGGCGGTCGAGCGCGCCTATCCGCTGTACGGTCGAGTGGAGACCGCGCCGCCGTCGCCGCTCGACGGACTGCTCGCGGATCGCGGCGACGCCGGCGGCGCGGTGGTCGAGGCGCCGCTGCTTCAGCGGCTCGGGATCGCGGTGGGCGATCCGCTGGTGATCGGCTCGGCGCGCTTCATCGTCACCGGGGTCCTCGTGCGAGAGCCGGATCGCCCGGTCGGTCTGGTGACCCTCGGACCGCGTGTGATCGTCGCCGCCGACGCGCTCGAGCGGACGGGGCTCCTGCAGGTCGGCAGTCGCGTCCGCTACCGGACGCTCGCGCGCCTCCCGGCCGCAGTGACGGCGCGCGCGGCCGCCGACGACCTCGCCCGCGCGATCGGCGACCCGTCGGTCCGGATCGCGGCGTTCGACGAATCACAGCCCGGTCTTCGCCGATTCTTCTCGCAGCTCGCCACCTATCTCGGCCTCGTCGGGCTGGCGAGCCTGCTGGTCGGCGGCGTCGGCATCGCCTCGACGGTGACGACGTTTCTCCGCCGCCAGCTGGCGACGATCGCGATCCTCAAATGTCTCGGCGCCGGCTCGCGCGTGCTCCTCGCGACGTACCTGATCCAGACGCTCTCGCTGGCGCTCGTCGGGAGCCTCGTCGGCGCCGCCCTCGGCGTGGCCGCGCAGCCGCTGCTCGTGCGGGCGCTCGCCCCGTTCGCTCCCTTCGTGCTCGAGGCCCGGTGGGACGCCGGCACTCTGGCGCGCGGGATCGCGCTCGGCCTGCTCGCCGCGCTGCTCTGCGCGCTGTGGCCGCTGCTCTCGGTCCGGGCCGTGCCTCCATCGCTGATTCTCCGGCGCGACGTCGACGAGAGCCGCTGGCGCGCACGCCGCCCGTGGGCCGCGGCCCTGCCGATCGTCAGCGGCCTGGCTGCGCTGGCGGTCTGGCAGGCCGGATCGTTCCGGCTCGGCGGCATTTTCGCCGGCGCGGCGCTGGCCGCGCTCGCCATCCTCCTCGGGCTCTCGCGAGCGCTGATGAGGCTGGCCAGGCGGGTGCCGCGCACGCGCGGGCTCGCGTGGCGTCATGGCCTCGCGGGGCTCGATCGCCCGGGCGGCCACACCGTGAGGGTCGTGGTGGCCGTCGGGCTGGGCGTCATGCTCCTCGTCGCGATCGCGCTGCTCGAGGCCAACCTGGGCCGCCAGCTCGCCTACGAGCAGAAGCGCGAGGCCCCGTCGTTCTTCTTCATCGACGTGCAGCCCGACCAGCGAGAGCCGTTCACCCATCTCGTCGGCGACGTGAGCGGCGTCGTGCCGGTGGTGACGCCGGTGGTCCGGGCGCGGCTGGCCGCGATCGACGGGACGCCCGTGACGCGCGAGCTGATCGATCGACGCAAGCGCGAGGCGCCGGAGAAGAACTGGTATCTCACGCGCGAGTACATGCTGACGTGGGCGGCGGCGCCGCCGCCCGCGAACGCGATCACGCGCGGGCGCTGGTGGACCGCCGACGAGGCCTCGGCGCGCCCGCGCGTGTCGGTGGACGACGAGGCCGCCAAGTACTTCGGGGTCGGCGTCGGCGGAACGCTCACCTTCGACGTCCAGGGCGTGCTGCTCGAGGCCGAGGTGATGAACCTCCGAAAAATCGACTGGCAAAGCCTCAGCGCCAACTTCTTCATGGTGCTCTCGCCGGGCGCCCTCGACGGCGCGCCGACGATCTATCTGGCGACGGCGCGCGTGCCGCCCGATCTCGAGAGCCGCCTTCAGGATCGTGTGGTGGCGGCCTTCCCCAACGTCACCGCGATCCCGCTGCGGGGGGTCCTCGAGCGCGTGTCGGAAGTCCTCGCCCAGATCTCCTTCGCGGTGCGCTTCATGGCGCTGTTCAGCATCGCGGCGGGCCTCGTGGTCATGGCCGGCGCGCTCGCGGCCACCCGCTACCAGCGGCTGTACGAGTCGGTCATCCTCAAGACCCTCGGCGCCACGCGCTGGGCCATCGCACGGGCATTCGCCGTCGAGTACGCGTGCTTGGGCGCGGCGGCGGGTCTCGGCGGAACGGCGCTGGCCGCGGTGCTCGCCTGGATCGTCCTGCGATTCGTGCTCGACACGCCGTGGACGCTCGAGCCCGAGACCTTGGTCCTCGGCGTGACCCTGACGACGCTCGTCTCGCTGGCGATCGGTCTCCTCGCGACCGTCCGGCTGCTCGGACGCAAGCCCCTGTCGGTGCTCCGCCAGGAATGACCGGTGCGTGGTAGTCTTTCCCGCAGTGCGCGCTGGAGGCCTTCGCGGGGCCGCTAGACGAGCCGCAGGGCGGGGCCGGAGCTCCAGGCCCCGAGGCGAGCGATCCGAACAAGCCCCGCCGGCGAGCGCGCCTCATGGAGGTGGCGATGTTCAAGCCGCTCGGCATCGATCACGTCGTCTTGCGGGTTCGCGACCAGGCGCGGTCGCAACGCTTCTACGAGGATGTGCTGGGCTGTACGCTCGCCAAGTTCAACGAGCGGATCTCGCTGATCCATCTGCGATTCGGCGACGCGCTGATCGATCTCTTGCCCGCGACCGAGACGGGGCCGGTCGGGCCGGATCACTTTTGCCTGTCGATCCACTGCGACGATCTCAAGGCGGTCGCCGAGGGGCTGCGCCAGAAGGCCGTCGCGCTCGAGGGCGACGTGGTCCAGCGCTTCGGCGCGTGGGGCGACGGGCCGTCGCTCTATCTGCGCGACCCCGACGGCCACATGATCGAGCTCAAGCCGCGCCCTTGATCGAATCGAATCTCGCGTAAACGCCTCGCCCTCCCCCGGCGTCCCATCCTCGGGAAGCAGCCGACGGGAGGGTGAGGGACATGCTGGTCGCGGTGGAACGCCTCGTGAAGTGCGCGATCGTGCTCTATCTCGTGACGCACGGTCTCCCGGTCGCCGCCGAGATCGAGCTCCGCGACCTCGCCTTCGCGATCGGCTGGAGCCTCCTCGCCCAGCTCCGAATTTCCGGATCGTCCTAGGCCAGGAGGTCTCCCACCATTCGCGTGAGCCGATCGGGCGTAAACGGCTTCTGCAGGAGAACCGTCCCTGGATCCAGCACGCCATGGTGGACGATCGCGTCGTCCGTGTAGCCCGACATGTACAGGATCTTTAGACCCGGCCGGCTTTGAACGAGACGATCCGCAAGATCGCGCCCGCTCATCTCCGGCATGACGACGTCGGTCAGGAGCAGGTGAATCGGCCCGGCGTGGCGCCGCGCGATCTCGAGTGCCGCGCTCGGGCTGCCCGCCGATAGGACCGAGTAGCCGGCGATCCCGAGGACCTCGGTGGCCAGCTCGCGCAGCTCGCTCTCGTCCTCGACGACGAGCACGGTTCCTGATCCCACGGCGGCCGGCGCGTCGGCCGCGGGCGCGACGTCGGGCGCCGGCGCGACCCGAGCGAGATAAATTCTGACGACCGTGCCCGTGCAGGCGACGCTCTCGATCCGGATGTAGCCGCCATGCTGCTTGACGATTCCGTACACGGTTGCCAGCCCGAGGCCGGTGCCCTTGCCGACGCCCTTGGTCGTGAAGAACGGCTCGAACAGGTGCGCCTGAACCTCCGGGCTCATGCCGATTCCGGTGTCGCGCACGCTGAGCATCGAGTGGGGCCCGGCGCTGGCGCCGGGATGCGTCTCGACGAAGGCGTCGTCGAGGTCGACGTTGCTGGTCTCGATCGTGAGCCGTCCGCCTTGCGGCATCGCGTCGCGGGCGTTCACCGCGAGGTTGAGGATGATCTGCTCGATTTGCGCCGGGTCGGCCTTCACGCGGCCGAGGGTCGGATCGAGCAAGCTGTCCAGCTCGATCGTCTCGCCGATCAGCGGCCGGAGCATCTGGGCCATGCCGGCGACGACACCGTTCAGGTCGAGCACGCGCGGCTGGAGCATCTGCTTGCGGCTGAACGCGAGGAGCTGCTGGGTCAGTGACGCCGCGCGGTCGGCCGTCTTCCTGACCAGCTCGACGTCGCGCCGGTGCGGGTCATCGGCCGTCAGGCGTAGCAACAGGAGCTCCGTCCGGCCGGTGATGACCGTCAGGAGATTGTTGAAGTCGTGCGCGACGCCACCGGCGAGCTGGCCCACGGCTTCCATCTTCTGGACCTGGCGGAGCTGGGCCTCGCTCTGCCGGAGCGCCTGTTCGGCGCGCTTGCGCTCGGTGATGTCCAGCACGGTCGACTGGACGGCCGGCTCACCCTCCCAGAGGATCTCGGCGACCTGGATGTCGACCCAGATGCGCGAGCCGTCGCGGCGGATGGCCTGGAGCTCGTACTGCGAGGGGACGGCCTCGCCGCGGAGCCGCGCCGCGCGGTCGCTCTCGAGGCGCGACACCTCGTGCGGCGCGAGCCAGCGCCGCGTGTCGACGCCGGCGAGCTCGCCCGTGCTGTCGTAGCCGAGCATCCGTGCGAACGCCGGGTTGACGAACAAGGTGACCCAGTCGCGGTGGATGTGGATGCCCTGGATCGAGCTCTCGACCAGGGTGCGATAGCGGCGCTCGCTCTCGCGCTCGCTCGCGAAGAGCTGGGCGTTCCGGATCGCGACGGCGGCCTCGTCGGCGAGCCGCATCAGGGTGGCCTCGTCGTGGTCGCTGAACGGGCGACGGGTGCGGTTCGCCACGTAGAGGAGCCCGACCACGCGCCCCTCGCTCTTGATCGGCACCACCATCGCGCTCACGCTGCCGTCCGTCACGGTGGCGGCGAGATACTCCTTGCCGACGGCCGGATCGTTCGTGTAGTCGTCGGTCCGGAGCGGGCGTCCGCTGAGCAGCGCCTGGCCGCCGAAGCCCTTGCCCGGCTCGATGCTGAACGCGCGGTCCGACGTGTACCGCGAGCCGACGCGGTGGCGGACGGTGACGGCCTCGGACTCGCCTTCGCGGAAGCCGATCATCGCCAGGTCGCTGCCGACCAGCTCCTTGGCACTGTCGGTGATCCGACGGAGCACCGTGTCGAGATCGAGCGACGAGGTGATCGCCTGCGCGACCCCCGCGAACACCTCGGACTCACGGCGCCGGCGCTCGCTCTCCTCGTACAGCCGCGAGTTCTCCAGCGCGAGCGCGGCCTGGTGGGCGAACGCCTGCATGAGCTCCACCTGGCGAACGGAAAACGGCCCCACGTCGTCGCGGTAGGTGACGAGCGCGCCGAGCACCCGCTCGCCGACGAGGAGGGGCACCGAGAGCACGGCCCGGTAGCCCTCGGCTTCGACGGCGGCGCGCGTCGACGGCGTGAGGTCGAACGCCGGATCGTTGAGCAAGTCGGCGGACCACACCGGGCGGCGCTCGGCGATCGCGGTGGGCGTGGTGCCGTCGTGCGGGTGCAGCGGGCGCATGGCCGGGAACGACCGACTCATGCCCCGGCTGGCCACGAAGAGCGTCGCGGTACTCGGCCGCTCCGCGTTCACCAGCGCGACCGCGGAACGCTGGGTGCCGAGCAGCGCGCAGGCGCGGTCGACGACCAGTGACAGGATCTTCTGCAGGTCCAGCGACGACGCGATCGCGCCGCCGAGCTCGGTGAGCGCCTCGGCCTCCTGGCGGCGCGCGGCGTTGTCGGCGAACAGGCGCGCATTGTGGATCGCCACGGCGGCGTGGTCGGCGAGGCGGAGCAGGATCTGCTCGTCGCGGTCGGTCAGGACGCGATCGTCGCGGTTGGCGACCGAGAGAAAGCCCTCGACGTGCTCCTCGATCTTGATCGGCACCGCCATGTAGGCCCGCATGCCTTCTTCGCGAGCCGCCGCCCTGAACTGCGGGCCGATCCTCGGGTCCTCGAGATAGCAGTCCGTGCGGAAGGGCAGGCCTGTCGCGAGAACCTGTCCGCCTGCGCCCTGGCCTGGCGCGATGCGGAACGAGGGGTAGCCCTCGTAGCGCGTCCCGGGCCACTGGCGGAAGACGACGGCATCGATCCCGGGATCGCGGAGCGCGATGGTGGCCATGTCGCTCCGACAGATCTCACGAGCCCCCTCGGCGATACGCTCGAGCACCGTCGTGAGGTCGAGGGAGGTGTTGACGGTTCGGACCACGTCCGCGAGGAGCTCGGCCTCGCGCTGGCGCCGCCCCGCTTCTTCGTAGAGGCGTGCGTTCTCGATGGCGATGGCCGCCTGGTCGGCCAGGAGCCCGGCGAGATTCTTTTCCTCGGACGTGAACTCGCCACGGCGGCCGAACCCGACGATCAGCGCGCCGACCGCGCGATCGTGATGGATCAACGGCAGCGCGATGCAGGCGTGGAGATTGCCCATCTCGGCGAGCGCGCGGTGGCGCCAGCGTGGATCCTGCTGGACGTCCTGGAGATACTCCGCCCGGCGCGAGGTGAGCACCGAGCCAGCGATGCTGTGGCCCCGCGGAACCGGCACGGTGGGCACCGTCCGGCCCGCGAGCTTCGGCCCCGCCCAGAAGCTGCCGCCCTCGCGCAGAGTTTCCGCGCCGTGATCCACCCAGACGTAGGCCATCGTCGCTTTCAAGAGGATGGTTGCGGCTTCGGCGATGCCGCGGAAGGCCGCGGCGCTGTCGGTCGCCGACGTCATCAGGCGCGTGAGCCGGCTGAGAGCGGTCAGGCGCTCGGCCCGCTCGTCCGCTTGTCGAATGGCCCGGCCGTGGGGATCGGGCGCCGTCCGCGCCCGCCGGGCGGGGTTGGGACGTTGCCGCTTACTCAATGGCGAAGTGCAATCGGGCGTGCGCCTGGCGGAGAGCCTGCTCGACGGCGTCCGGCGTGTCGGCGCGGGCGAAGATGAACCCGAGATACTGCCAGCCCTCCGGAAGCGGCACGACCTCCTGGCCCGGGTGCATCGTGATGGCCACCTCCTCGACGCCATCGACCGCGGTGGCCTCATCGGCGCCGTGCACCGACGCGAGCCGCCCCGCACGCGGGATCGGAATCATCATGACGCCGGCGGCGCGCCGCTCGCGCTCGAGCGATTGGAGGGGGCGGCCGAGCGCATGGCTGAGGATCAGCTCCTCGAGGCTCAGGCCGGTCCCGAACGTCAGCGTGCGCGAGCACAGGCCGCCGATCGAGCGCGCGGCGACCTCCAGCACGAATGGGCCACGCTCGTTCAGGCGCAGCTCGGCGTGGATCGGCCCCTCGGTGAGCCCGAGCGCCGAGCACGCGTCGCGGGTCACCGCGGCGATGCAGGCCTGAGCGGGCTCGGGCAGGCGCGACGGGGTCACGTAGATCGTCTCCTCGAAGAACGGTCCGTCGAGCGGATCCGGCTTGTCGAAGATCGCCAGCACGTGGAGCGTGCCGCCGACCAGCAACCCCTCGAGCGCGACCTCGTGTCCCGCGATGAATTGCTCGACGAGCAACGCCTGGCGAGCCTCGTCCGGCAACCGCGCCTCCACATTCTCGAGGATCGCCGCGATCCGGTGAAAGGCCGCCACGAATTCTCGCGCGTCGTTGGCGCGGATCACGCCGCGGCTGGCCGAGAGCGCGAGCGGCTTGAGGACGCACGGGTAGTCGACCTCCTCGGCGCGGGCGGCGGGATCGTCGGATAGCCGCACGAGCCGGAACCGAGGCACCGGCACGCCGGCCTCGGCGAGGCAGCGCCGCATCGCGTGCTTGTCGCGCGCGATGGCGGCGGCGGGCAGGGAGTTCGACTTGAGGCCGAGGCGCTGGCTGATGGCGGCGGCGACGACCGTGGTCTGATCGTCTACGGGAACGACGGCGTGGATGGGTCGGCGCGCCGCGAACCGCGCGATCGTCTCGGCGCTCGCGCGAGGATCGGCGAAGTCGAGCGTGACGAGGGAGTCGGGTGCCAGGTGCTCGAGCGTGCTCGGTCGCTCGGAGGCGCACACGAGCTCGACGCCCAGCTTGGTGGCGGCCTCGACGAAGGCCTCGGTGCGATACGTCGTCGTCGGCAGGAGGAGCAGTAACCGATTTGCCGACGACGACACCGGCGGCAGGCCCTCACGCCGAGGCGTGAGGCTACGCTTTGCCCGGGGTGTAGTAGGGGTTGCTCCCCGCGGAGTGGTCGGTCGCGTCGAGGACTTCGGCGACTTCCGGGATCTCTTCCTTGATCAGCCGCTCGATCCCCTGCTTCAACGTCACATCCGCGGCGCCGCAGCCCTGGCAGCCGCCGCCCATCTGGAGATAGACCCGGTTATCCTGCACGTCGACGAGCTCGACGAAGCCGCCGTGGCCGGCGACGGCGGGGTTGATCATGGACTCGATCAGCTCCTGGACCCGTGTCTTCAGATCGTCGCTCATAACACACCTCTCAAATCGTTACTCTACCCGAGTTTGCGTTCAGGGCCAACTGGCCCTCGGTGGGCTCCGCTCAGCAGAACCAGGGCTCGGTCAGCCGCGGCGGCCGCGTGCGACGAGCCACCGGCGCCGAAGCCGGCCGCGGCATCACGCCGGCGCTCCGGTCCGCGAGCTCGCGGACCCGCTGGAAGGTGACGGCGGCGTCCTCGCGCCGTTCCGCGGCGCCGGCGACCAGCGACGACACCGCCGCGTGAAGCGCTTCCATGCGCGAATCGGGGTGGGTCCAGCGGTGATAGAACTGGTCTTCGACCAGCTCACCCAGGAACGGACGCAGCGCGGCGCTTTCGAGCAGGAGCGAGCCGGGCGGTAGCAGGAGGCGGATCGAGAACTGGACGGGGTCGACCGCGTCGACGAGCCCGTTCGTCTCGACGAAGTCCAGCAGCTCACGGTAGTCGTCGAGCGTCGTCCACGGAGTGAAGGCCACCCACGTGGGGCGCAGCGTGATCCCGGCCTCCGCGGCGAGCCGCACCGCTGTCTCGATGTCGGCGCGCGTGTGACCCTTGTCGAGGTGCGCCAGGACCGTGTCGCTCAGCGACTCCGCCGCGGACACGATGAACGCGCAGCCCAGCCGCGCGAGCTCGGGCAGCCGATCCCGGTGACGCAACAGGTGTTCGATCTTGGCCGTGAAGTCGAACGTGAGCGCCGGGAAGGCCTCGTGGAGCGCCCGCGCGACGGCCAGGGCGTGGCCGGGGCCGTTGAGGAAATCGGGATCGCCGAAGGTGATGTGCGTGGCGCCGGCATCCACTTGCTGGCGAATATCGGCGAGCAGGACCTCGACCGGCACGACGAAGAAGCGTCCGCCGTACACCGGAGGGATCGGGCAATGCCGGCACAGGTGCTTGCAGCCTCGGCTCGCCTCGACGTAGCCGACGAGCTCGAGCCGGTCGTTTCGCTCGAGGTGCGCGTACTTCTTCAGCGAAGGGAGAGCCGCGCGGCTCGGCGCGGGAAATTCGAGCTTCGCGAGGACGGGCGAGGGCTGGGCCGGCGTCGTCGGTCGGCTCTCGCCCTCCAGCGTCCGGACCAGATCGACCAGCGCGGCTTCGATCTCGCCGCTCATGACCGAATCGGCGGGACCGGACAGCAAGTGGCGGGCGTTGAGCGTCGCGTAGAGTCCGTAGAAGGCGATGTGGCAGGTCGGGTTCGCGTCACGCACGCGCCGCGCGACCGTCACGCCGAGGCGGAGGGCCGTGTGCATCGGCACCGAGATCGCGACCAGCTTCGCCCGTCGAACACGCTCGGAGTCGAAGGGCTCGACCGACACGTCCATCACCGCCGGCGCGTAGCCCGCGCGCTCGAGAAACGCCGCCGGCCACGCGACGGCCAGCGGCTGATGGCCGAGCTCGTAGCACGCGACGAGCAGGACTGCGCCGGGCTCCCTCATAGCCGAGAGTGTACCCCCGCGCTGCGCGCTGCGGGCTCGCACATGGTGGTATCTTGATGGGCGCTGCTCAACCCCCAAGGAGGACTCACACGATGGCCGTCAAGATCACTGCCCGGCCGAACGGCCCCTACCTGATCGAGGGCGAGTGCGAGCTTTACGATCCGACCGGAGCCCCGATCAATACGGCGGGCCAGGCGAGGATCGCGCTCTGCCGCTGCGGCGCATCCGCCAACAAGCCGATGTGCGACGGCACGCACAACAAGGTCGGCTTCCAGGCCGCGGAGGCCGCGAAGAAGTAACTTATTCCGGGCGAGCGTCGGGCTCGACGTCGGTCAGCAGGACCCAGTCGTCCGGCGGGTCCGGAGCGGGCCGTGTCTTGGGCGCCGAGGTGACCGTGCGGCCGCGACTCGGTGAGAACCACTCCCACATGCCGGTGGGTGCGCCGGTGTCCTGGGCTTCCCCGACTTCGGGTCCGGTGACGCCGGACTCCGCGCGCTCGGTCTTGCGCTGTCGCTTCGCTTCCTGCTTCGCCTTCTGGATATCGGCCCGGCGTCGACGCTCGAAGCCGTAGTGCCCTCCGCGACTCACCGAACACTCACGATTGATCTCATCGCCGAAATTCTAGCACGTGTCGCGCGGCTCGGGTCTTGGCGCCGGGGAACGGGGCTAAGCTCCGCGACGGCGCCCGACGCCCTCACCGAGGAGCCGTCCAGTCGCGCCACAGGGTGAGGAGAAGCGCGATCGCGACCGGTCCCACGAAGAGCCCGAGCGGTCCGAACGCCAGCAGACCGCCGAGGACGCCGAAGAAGCCGAGAAGGAACGGAATCCGCGCGGCGCCGCTCAGGAACCACGACTTGATCACGTTGTCGACCATGCTGACCGCAAAGATGCCCCATCCCAGGAAGATGAGACCCCCGACGATCCGCCCTTGCACGAGGAGCCAGATCGTGGCGGGCACGTAGACCAGCGGCGGCCCGATCGGCGTGAGCGCCAGGAGTCCGGTGACCGCTCCCAGGAGCACGGGTGAGCCAAGGCCGATCACCCACGCGCCCAGCGCCAGGAGCAGCGCCTGGGTGAGCGCGGTCGAGAGGGTTCCGTACATCACGGCGCGGACGGTCTCGCCGAGTGTGTGGACCAGCGTGTCCACGTGTCCGCCCGCGAGGCGCCGCGCCGCTCCATGGATCTGCGGGACCAGCTCGGCCCCGTGCCGGTAGAAGAAGAACAGCGTCAGAAGGGTCAGGATCGCGTCGAGGGCCGCGCGTCCCAGGTCGCCCGCCGTGGTCGCGACGAGTCCGACGAGGAGGCCCGTGCGGGCGAGGACCCACTGCTGCATCTGCGCCGGATCGGCGACCAGCCCTTGAATCGATTCAGCGACCCTCGGGCCCACTCGCGGGATGCCACGCAGTGCCGTCGTGAACGCCTCGGGGCCGCCGGCGAGCCAGCCCCGCAAGCCTTCGTAAGCCCTCTGGAGCTCGACGACGAGCGCCCCGGTCACCAGGACCGCGGGAACCACGACGACCAGGATCATGAGCGCGGTCATTGCGAAGGCGCTGAGGCCGGCGCGACCGCGCAAGACGCGATCGATTCGCGCATGGAGGGGCCAGCTCGCGTACGCGAGGATCGCCGCCCATGCGATCGGGACTAAGAACGGGCGCAGGACCACGAAGGACGTGAGCACGATGAGCGCGACTCCCGCGATTTGAGCCCATCGCTGCTCCAGGATCCCGTTCATTCGGAGCACTCTAGACCCGCCCCACACGGCGCGCCACCGCCGCGGACCTCACGAGTGGTCCGCGGCTGATCAGACCTGGCTGTTCCGGGGCGGTAAGAATCGAGCCAGCTCAGCCGACTTCTAGGCCGGAAATTCAAAAATACTTGCTAATACGGATGGTTACGAGCATGGCACCGCCTGGTATCGCCTTTGCGTTACTACCCGTGCAGGAGGGAAAAGGCGATGATCAGCACGATGGTTCGCACGCTCTCGCGGGTTCCGATCTCGCTCCGCAGCCTCGCCGTTTGCGTGGCTTGCGAAGAGTGCTTCGAGCTGGGCGACCCGACCTGCCCCTCTTGCGGCAGCGACGAGTACGTCCCGCTCCTTCATCAGCTCGAGGGCCGCATCCTCAACATGACGAGCAACAACTAAATGCTGGTTCGGCGCGCCGAGTGGAGTCGTTCGGCCGCCAACCAGCTGGCTGCTGGATCGAGAGTCTGAGTCTCGACGCGATCCCCCCTCGAGCAGTCCGCTAGATCGTTCCGACGAGCTCCCGCGCAACTCATCAGCGCCCTTGCCAGTCAGGCTTTCGCTTCTCGAGGAACGAGCGCACGCCTTCGTGGAAGTCCCGGCTCAGATAGCAGGAGACGATGAGATCGTCGAGGTCCCGCGGCGCCAGCGCCGCGAGCACCCGGCGCGTGGCCTCTTTGGTGGCCGCGAGGGTGAGCGGGGCCAGCTCGGCGAGGCTCGCGGCGAGCTCGCGCGCGCGTGACTCGAGCTCCGGCGCCGGATGGATTCGATCGACCAGGCCGATCGTTTTGGCTTCTTGAGCGTCCAGCAGGCGGGCCGTCAGCACGATCTCGCGGGCGCGATTGGGACCGAGCACGGCCACGAGCAAGGTGAGGCTCACCGGCGCCAGAAAGTTGCCGAGCGTGCGGGCTACCGGCACGCCGAAGCGCGCGTGGGGAGCGGCGAGCCTCAGATCACACGCCAGCGCGATGAACAGGCCGCCGCCGATCGCGTCGCCCTGCAGCATGGCGATCGTCGGCTTGCTCATGCCGGCGAGCTTCGAGAGCACCCGGGTCAGGCGGGCCTCGTAGTCGAGCGCGTCCTCGCGGGTCTTGAAGTCCAGGAACTGGCGGATATCGGTGCCGCTGGCGAAGGCTCGGTCGCCCGCGCCCCGCAGGACGACCGCGCGCACCGACGGGTCGGCGTCGAGCGTGCCGCACGCATCGTGGAGCGCCTCGTACATCTCGAACGTCATCGAGTTGCGCGCGTCGGGGCGATTGAAGGTGAGGAGCGCGGTGGGGCCGTCGCGCTCGACGAGGAAGTGCGCGGTCATCCGTGCCGTCGCGGGGCTACCCTGAAGCCCCAGCCCCCGAGGTCCTGATCGAGCTGGTCGCGTCGCCGCTCGGCGGGCTGCGAGCGCGCCACGATGAAGAGGTGGCCGAGCTCGGTCACTTCCCTCTCGGCCTGCTCGCGTCCGGAGCGCATGTCGAGCTCGTGGGCGGCGCGCGCGGTCAGGATCTTGTCGGCGAGGTGCGGCGGCGTGTAGGCCTGGGGCGTCGCGGCGAGCGTCGCCGCGGTGAGGCGAGTGCCGCAGCCGTTACAGAATCGTGCGCCGTCGGGATTGTCCTGCTGGCAGGCCGGACACGTCATCCTTTCACGCTCCCGGCCGTGAGCCCTTCCACCATGTACCGCTGGAGGTAGGTGTAGACGACGATCACCGGGAGTGTGGTGAGGACGGCGCCGGCCATGAGGTAGCCCCAGCCGTAGACATCGCCCGTGATGAACGTGGAGAGACCGACCGGCAACGTCCGCTGCTTGACGTCGCTGATGAAGACCAGCGCGTACAGGAACTCGTTCCAAGCCTGCGTGAAGGCGAAGAGGCCGGCGGCGAGCACGCCGGGCGCCGCGAGCGGCAGGATGATGCGCCGGAACGCGCCGAAGCGCGTGGCGCCGTCGATCATCGCCGCCTCTTCGAGCTCCTCGGGAATCGAGCCGAAGTAGCCCATGAGGAGCCACGTCACGAACGGCACCGTGAACGACGGATAGGCGGCGATGAGCCCGGCCAGGCTGTCGGCCAATCCCATCGTGCGGATCTGCGCGTAGAGCGGGATGAACAGGATCGACGGCGGCACCAGGTACGTGATCAGGGTCGCGCTCGACAGGAAGGCGCGGCCCAGGAAGCGGAGCCGCGCCAGCGCGTAGGCGCCGATGGTGCCGATCGCGGTGGCCACGAGCGTGCTCGAGATGGCGACGGCGGCGCTGTTGCGGTACCAGATCGCGAAGTCGGTCTTCGTCAGGAGCTGCGTATAGTTCTCGACGACGAACGGCGCGGGCCAGAACATCGACACCAGGCTCCGCATCTGGTCCTCGGTCTTGAACGACGTGATCGTCATCCAGTAGAACGGGAACAGGACCAGCAGGAGCAAGAACCCGAGCACGACGTAGGCGACCGTGGTCTGGAGCCGCTCGATCGCCTCCCGCTTCACCTCGCGTGGCTCCGCCGCATGTAGCGCGAGAGCACGATGATCACCATCGCGAGCGCCGGCAGCATGTAGAGCGCGACGGCGATGGCCTCGCCGAGCCGCTGGGCGCCGAAGGCCATCTCGTAGGTGAAGACCGGCAGCACCTGCGTCGCGCCGCCCGGGCCGCCCTTGGTGAGGATGTAGACGATCGCGAAGTCGTTGAAGGTCCAGATCGTCGACAGGAGCATGACGACGATGATGATGTTGCGCAGCGACGGCAACGTCACGTGGCGGAAGCGCTGTACGATGTTGGCGCCGTCCACCGATGCCGCCTCGTAGAGCTCGCCGGGGATCGCCTTCAGCCCGGCCAGGAACGAGATCCCGAAGAACGGGAACCCCCGCCACACGTTGACGAAGATCACCGACGCCATCGCGGTGCCGGCCTCGCTGAGCCAGCCCACGCCCTGCGGCAAGATGCGGAAGACCTTGACCAGGAGATAGTTCAGCACGCCGAGGCTCGCGTCGAAGATCCAGAGGAAGTTCAGCGCGGACACGACGGTCGGGGCGACCCACGGGATCAGCAGCAGCCCGGTGAAGAGGCTATAGCGGATGCGCGAGGTCAGGACCAGCGCCATCACCATGCCCAGGACGAGCTTGACGCCGACGGAGGCGAAGGTGAAGACGAACGAGTTCCAGACCGCGCGACGGAAGAAGCCGTCGTAGGCCAGGCGCACATAGTTTTCGAAGCCGACGAAGACCGGGGGGACGCCGACGTACTTTCGCGTCAGGCTCAGGTAGGCCGCGTAGCAGAACGGATAGGCGACCAGGGCGATCACCATGATCGCCATCGGGAGCACGAAGAGATAGCCCAGGTGCCAGTCGGCCCCGAGTCGGCGCCGGAGTCCGGCGCGCGGTCGGGGGGCGCGCGCGCGCTCGACGGGCAACTGGGCGACGGTGGCCATGGCTCGGAGAGCGCTCGGCGCTATTTGCCTCCTCGAATCTTGTAGACTTCCTCGACCCGCCCGTGCGCTTCCTTCAGCGCGGCCTCGAGCGACAGCCCGGCCGTCACCATCCGACCCGCCATGTCGCACAGCATGTACTGCGCCTGCACCTCGATCGCCGCCGGCGAGATCGGGCCGGGGTAACCTGGCCACACGCTGCGCATGATGTTCTGCAGCATGCCTTCGTAGTTGGGGTCGCTCTTCCAGTACGGGTGCTCGGCGCGCGACTTGTAGACCGGCCCGGCCTGGCCGCTGCACGCCTTCATGTACTCCTCGAACCGCTTCTCGTCCTCGACCCAGCGGATCATGTCTTCGGCGAGCTCGTGATACCTCGACTTCTGGAAGACGCCCCAGTTGTAGGCGCCGGCGAAGACGAACGAGCCGGCCGGCCCACCCGGCGTGAGGATGACCTGGGTCTTCTCGAACAACGGGTGCTTCTTCGCGCCCATGGCGTAGTAGAGGCTGGCCCCGTTGTTGGTGCTGACGAGCTTGCCGGCCATGTAGGCCTCGTTGTTGCTGGCGTCGTTCCAGCCCATCACCCCGGGCGGCTGGATCTTGTGCTTCTGGATCGTGTCGACGGCGAACTGGAGCGCGGCCATGTTCGCCTTGAGATTCGACGTCGCGAGCGCCGGCTTGCCGTCCTTGTCCCAGGCGCCCCCGCCATAGTCCCAGAGGATGTTCTGCATGAAGCCGTTGCCGTCGTCGCACCGGTTGAGCGTCTGGCCGAACCCCCAGATGTCCTTCGACGGGTCCTGGCACTTCTTGGCGACCTCGATCACGTCGGGGTCGTAGACCTTCGGCAGCTTGAGGCCCTTCTCCGCGAGCACGTCCTTGCGGACGTGGAGTCCGCCGCCGAAGGCCAGGCGCGCGATGCCGAAGTACTGGCCGTTGAACTGGACGACGCGAGCGGCGTACGGCAGGAGACCGCCGCGCGCAGCGGCGAGGTCCTTGGCCAGCTTCGTCTCGTCGCGCAGGGCCGCCTTGTAGCGCATCGGCCCCTGGTAGTTCATCTCGGCCACGTCGGGCGGGTTGCCCGCTTCGATCGCGGCGACGAACTTCTGCTCGCGGTCGCCGAAGGTGGCCCAGTCGAACTCGGGCTCGACGTTGCGCTCCTTCGCCCAGGCCTCGACGTGCTTGGCAAGGATGTCGTTGCCGCCGGTCACGTAGCTCTTGAAGAGCCAGACGCGCAGCTTGGTCTTCGGCTGCGCGGACGCCATGCCGCGCAGCACGGCCAGGCCCGCGGCGGTGCCGCCGGTCAGGATGGCGGATTTCCGGAGAAACTCCCGCCGGGCGATGAGGCCCGCGTCGAGCTCGGCGGCGATACCCCTCAGGCGCGGGTCGGTCGTCATCCTAGTCGCTCGCCAGCTTTCCGTTGACGCCCCAGTTCGCCTTCTCCACGTCCTGGAAGACGATGTGCACCTGGTCGGCGGTCGTCTTGCCGATCTTCACCATCGCCTCGGTGATCGCGGCGGTGATCTCGCGCTTCTGCTGATCGGTGCGTCCGGCGTACCACTGGATCGTGATGTTCGGCATGGCCTCTCTCCTCGATTGAAAGTGCGTGGCAGCGATTATCGCAGCGGGCCGTCCGCCGGGCAAGGCAGCCCACGACGGCGCTCGTCGCTGAGAGCCAGGTCGTGCACGTCGCGATGCTCTGACCGGCCCGCGGCCGGCGGACCCCGTCGAGGTTGTCGTCGCGGATCTCGCGCCGCCGCCGGGCGTCCCGCATCAGTCGGGACGCTCGGCCGCGACGATGCGTTTCACGGCACGATCTTGTAGACGCGCCGGACGTTCTCCCAGAGCATCTTCGACTGGACCGCCGGCGCGATGCCGCGGAACTGCTCCTCGATCGCCTTCTGCGAGAAGGGCCAGGTCCCGTCGCGATGCGGATAGTCCGAGCCCCACATGACGTTGTCCGGCGCGATCTCCGCCATCGCGCGCACGCCGTGGAAGTCCTTCTGGAACGTCGCGTACATCTGCCGCTTGAAGTAGGCGCTCGGGGGGAGCTTGAGCTTGAGGTCGTCGGCCAGACGCTCCTCGTACGTGTCGTCGAGGCGCTCGAGTATGTAGGGGAGCCAGCCGATCCCGCTCTCGCCCAGAACGAGAGTGAGCTTGGGGTGGCGCTCGCAGACGCCGGACAGGATCACCGAGGCGCAGATCTCGTCCATCTGGAGCGGCGCGACCACGGTCCACGACCCGGCCGACGCCGGGCTCTGGATACCCTGCACGGCGTAGCCCACCGTCGCGGCGCCGCCCTCGAAGACATGAAAAGAAACGACAAGACCTGTGTCCTCTGCGGCGGCCCACAGCGGCTCCCATATTGGATGCCACACCGGGAGCGCCGCGCCCCATGGAACGAAGACGGCGCCGCGCAGGCCGAGCTCGGCACAGTGACGGACCTCGTCGGCGGCCGCTCCCGCGTCGTGGTTCGGCAGGCAGCCGAGTCCGAAGAAACGACCGGGCTCGGAGCGATTGAAGTCGGCGACGTAGTCGTTGTAGGCGCGGTAGACCGCAGCGAGGGTCTCGTGATCGGCGATGCCGCTGTGCGTGAAGAGCCCCCGTGAGATCCCGATGATGCCGTAGATGATTTCGGCCTCGACGCCGTCGCGCTCCTGATCCTGGCGCCGCTCGGCGGGATTCGAGGGCCGCGTTTGCGTGCCCGAGGCGAACCCCGCTTCGGCCAGGATACGGCCGCGCCGTCCACCCGTCACGCCCGGTCCGTAGACGCCCCACGGCCCGAGCACCGCGTCGCCGGAGACCCACACCTTGCGACCGTCGCGCTCGACCACGTGCGGCGCGCGCTCGCGCCACGACGACGCCATGCGCGACGTGAAGGTGTCGGGCGGGAGGTAAATGAGATCCATGTGGCTGTCGGCCGACATCGCTCTGAGGGACATAGGCGACTCCTTTGCTCTGACGCGAGCGCGCGCGAGTGAAGGCGAGCGTAGTCCCACTCGCGCGCGAACGCAAGAATCCGGAATCTGTTCTGACACGGCCAAGCTGGCCAGAGGCGGACAGTCTGGCGCGCGCGCGGCCAGCGAATATTCGAAGCCGGTGGTCCAAATCGAGAAGAACCTTTCGGTTTGATTTTTGTGGAAATCCGGAATCTCGTGGCATTTCGCTTGCTCCATCTGCACTTCGCCGCGCGCACCCAAAGCGACCGAGCACGTGAGACGTGGCGACGGCAGAGGAGATTTATGAGTCTCGTCCGGCGAGTCATCACAGCCCTGCTGCTCACCGGCGCCGCGGCACTGCTGCTGGCGTCCTCCACGCTCGCGCTCGAGCGGGTCGGCGTGGTGACCAACATCGAGGGTGTCGCGACGGTGGCGCGCGTCGCGCTGCCGGAGCCCCGGCCGCTCCAGTTCAAGGACGACCTGTTCCTCCGCGATCGAATCACGACCGGCGAGCGCTCCTTCGTGCGGGTGCTGCTCGGCGGCAAGGCCACCGTCACCGCGCGCGAGCGCTCGGTGTTGACGATCACCGAGGTGCCGGGAGTCGCCACGATCAACCTCGGCGCCGGCCGCATCGCCGTCGCGGTCGCCAAGGGGCTGATGAAGCGGGGTGAGGTCATCGAGATCAAGACGCCGAATGCGGTCACGGCGATCCGAGGCACCGTCGTCATCGCCGAGGTGCAGCCGGCGGTCAGCGGTCATCGGTCGACGATCACGATCCTGCGCGGGCTCGTCGACGTGACCAGGCTCGATAGGGCGGGCGCGCTCAGCGGGCCCGCGGTGAAGGTCGGGGCGCTCGAGCGGGTGACCGTGATCGGCGCGGAGCCGGTGCCCGCGGTGGAGAAGATCACGCGCGAAGCCGCCTCACGCCTCGCGGCTGACTTCAGCCTCGTGCCGAAGAGCGCCCCGGCGGCCAGCACCGAAGCGCTGAGCGCCGAGGTGAAGCAAATCTCGCTGCGCGACGCCATGCAGCTCGTGGGCGCCACCGACCCGAACCCGACGCCAAGCCCGACGGGACAGAGCGGCTCGACCGGCGCGGGCCAGGGGGTGAGCGGCGCGGTGGGCGGGGTCGTCGGCGTGACGAACACGGCGACGGGCGCGGTCGGTACGGCGACCGGCGGTCTGTCGACGAACACCCTCCTGCCCGGACTCCTGCACAAGTAGGGCGAGATCGCGCGCGCCGCGCGCCGTCGGTCGAGCGCGCGGCGCGCAGGGCACGCCGTTCGGAGAACGCGGCCCGAAGGAATACTCGCGAGCGGGACTATCACTTCCCGTCGCCGGGCGAACCGGCGACGGGAAGGTCTTGCCTCGGTCGGTCTAGTTGGCTCCCGGGTAGAACGCGTCGCGGCCGCGCTGGTAGGTCCTCTGCTGCTGCGTCGCATTGCGAGAGACCAGCGGACGCATGAACATCGGATGCGTCGCGCTGCGCACCTCGTGCTCGATGGTGAACAGCACCTTCGAGGTCTCCGGGTCGACGATGTCCTTGAACCGGTACTGAACCGGGTTCGACTCCTCGCTGATGAGGCCGCGGTCCTTCAGCCACCGATGCGGTCCCGAGAAGTTCGTCACGTAGATCGCGATGTGATGGCCGTCGTACGGCGCCTCCGGCTCGGTCGTCTCGCGGAAGATCAGGTGTTGCTTGGCGCCGACCTGGACCTTCGCCGAGGTGTTGCCGTTGAACGTGACGCTCGCGGGCGCGCCCATCGCGGTCTGGTAGAACTTCGCGATCCCGACGGCGGTGTTGGGCCGCACGGCGAATTCCACGTACGGGACGCCGAGGGTCATGTCGCCGAACTCGGGGCCCGGGGCGTGGAACCGCATCTGGTTGCCCCACGGACAAGTGACGCTGACGTACTTGTCGTCGGCCGCGCACATGAACTTCGTGCCGCCCAGCTTTTCGCGCGCGCTCGTGAGGCGCATCTTCAGACTCTCGAGGTCCGGCACGACGAACCCGATGACGCCGCGGAGCACCTCCGGCTTTCCGGTCGGCATGTGGAACTGCTGCTGGCCGGCATTGATCCACATGTTCTCGGTGCCCGTCATGAGGTACGGGTCGCGCGTGAGCCCGAGAGCCGTCACGTAGAAGTTCGTCGCGACGACCTGGTCCGGGATCTTCACGTTGACGTGCTCGAGCAGAATGATGTTACCGATGTCTTCGGCGGTGCGATCGAACACCCTGTCACCTGGCATTGTTGGCCCCCTCCCTCAATGGCCCCCCATCATGGGACGCTCAGGCGTAGGATATCTCGAATTTCAAGGGGAGGGTGGGATGGAATTCGGCCTGTTCACGGAATTCGCGAGTCCCCGGGGGTGAGCGAGGCGGCGGCGTTCGACGAATCGCTCGGTCAGACGAAGGCGGCGGGAGGACATGGGCTTCGGCGCCGTCTGGCTCGCCGAAATCCATTTCCAGAAGGATCGATCGGTACTTGCGTCGCCCCTGGCGATCGCGGCGGCGCTGGCGGCCTGCACCCGCCGCCTCAAGATCGGCATCGCCGTCATGCCCAAGCCCTCCCAGCAGCCGCATCCGCCCATCCGCATCGCGGCGACGACGCCCGAGACATACCCCCTGATGGGACGGCTCGGGGCGCCGCTCTTGGTGGCGGTCCGCACGGTCGCGCTCTCGGATCTCAAGCGCCACCGGCCGACCTACCAGGCGGCGTGGACGGCGTCGGGACACGCCTGACGCGTCTCGTTCGGCGCCGCGCGCGCGTCAGTCCCAGAGGCGGGTCGAGAAGTAGCGTTCGCCGATATCGTTGAAGAGGGTGACGAAGCGGCCGCGGCCGATGCGTCGCGCGACCCGCTCGACGCCGGCCATGTACGCGCCGGACGACTGACCCACGAACAACCCGGACGCCGCCAGCCGCACGCACATTCGGTACGCCTCGTCCACGGTGACGGGTACGCGCTCGTCGATCAGCTTCTCGTCCAGGATCACCGGCACGATGTCCTCGGCGCGGCCGAGCGGCTTGAGCCCCTCCACGCCGGGGAACGCTTCGGGGATGACGCAGACGAGGCGGATCGCCGGGTCGTGCTCCTTGAGGCGCCGCCCCAGGCCGGTCAGGGTGCCCCCGGTGCCGACGCCGACGACCACGTGGGTCACCCGGCCGCCGGTCTGCTGCAGGATCTCGACCGCCGTCGTCTCGTAGTGCGCCCGCCAGTTGTCCTGGTTGCTGTACTGATCACAGAAGAAGTAGTGGTCCGGATCGGCCTCGTAGCGGCGGCGCACTTCTCGGAGCGCTTCGTCGTAGCCTAGGAGCCCGTCCGTGAACGTGAGCTTCGCGCCGTGCGCGAGCATCCGCTTCTTCCGCTCGGCGCTCGCGTTGTCGGGGATCACGATCTCGACCGGCGCGCCGATGATCCGGCCGATCATCGCATAGGCGATGCCCGCGTTGCCCGACGAGCTGTCGAGCACGGTCTTGCCCGGCTTGAGCTGGCCATCGTCGAGCGCGCCCAGGAGCATTCTGAGTACCGGCCGGTCCTTGAGCGACCCTCCGGGGTTCAGGGATTCCATCTTCGCGAACACTTCGACATCCGGAAGCTCGCGACGCAGGACGTCCACCGGAACGAGCGGAGTGTCGCCCACCGCCCGCAAGACGGGGTAACGATCCACGAGCGCCTGGATTCGGGGATCCCAGGGCATGGCGCTTATGCGACTCGACCGGACGAAGTCATGGGAGGCCATTCTAACGTCACTGGCAAGGTCTGCGCTGCGGCCCGGCGAGCTGGCCCGTCGACGGCGCCATGAGCGCCTCGACGAGATCGAGGTCGAGACGAGCACCGATCCGGCGCCGACGCCGACGATCGCGTACGACACCGAGGTGGGAACCGTCGTGGCGCTTCGCCAGCTCACTTTGCGCATGGTGACGACGATGCGATCGGAGTACGCTCAGGCGTCGTGGCAAGACGCGTGAGCGGGCCGATCATCGCGGTCGCCGCCGTCCTCGTGTTGGGCTGCACTCCGTTCTATACGTGGGACATCAACACTACGTCCACGGCGCGGCCGCCGTCGTTCGACATCGGCGAGCTGTCGCGCCAGCCGGTGGCGACGGCTGGTCTCCTCGCTCCCGCCGGGCTCCAGGGGCTCAGCACATCGCTCTCCCACGCGCTCGTCGCCGCGCTCGCAAACGTGTCGCCGCCGATCCGCGCAATCCCGGCCCATGCGATCGCGAACGCGCTCAACGATCAGGGTCTCGCGGCCGAATACGCCGAGCTGCTTTCGGGCTTCGGCCGCACCGGCATCATGGAGCGTGAGCGATTGCGCCGAATCGGATCGGCGCTGGGCTTCCGCTATGTGCTGCTCCCGGGGCTGGCGCAGCTCGATCAGGCGATCCTGGACAGGCTCGAGATCGCCGGCGTCAAGGTGGTCAGGACTCGGGTCACGGTTCTGCGCGTGTGGCTGCAGCTCTGGGACACGCGGACGGGCCACATTCTCTGGGAGTCGGCCGGCGATGTCGCCACCGCGAGCGACGTGGTGAGACACGACCGGATCGTCCCGATCGAGGAGATCGCTGAAAAGCTGTGGCGGCGCATGATCCAGCACGACTTGCTCGAGGGTGGGACCGGATCACGATCCCTCCTCGATTTTTGAGCGGGCCGTCACGCGCACGGCTGACGTCCCTCCGCCGGACACTCGCCCAGTGAGACCTTGGTCCAGGGACGGACTGAGCGACAGTCGCGTAGGCTTCGTGATCGGACCGCGACACGCTCGAGCGCGCATTCAAGAACGGGTAGGGAGCAATGTGATGGGAAAGGTCGGCCCACTCGCTCGCCGATTCGGCATTCGGCGTCTGGCTCTCGGCGTCGGCGTCATCGCGATGTCGCTCGCGATGGCGTCGCCGGCGAATCCGGTCACCGGCTCCACGTCCGCGCCCGAGCCCGTACCGCCGCCGGCTGACGAGTTCGGACGCGGCACCCCCCAGGGCACCGTCCGCGGCTTTCTCGACGCGACGACCCCGCGCAACTACCGTCGCGCCATGAGCTATCTCGATCTGCGCCGCATCCCCTCGGCCAAGCTCGCGATGCGGGGACCGGAGCTGGCGCATCAGCTTCGGGTCGTGCTGGACAACACGGTCTACGATCTCGGCACGATCTCGGACGAGGCCGAGGGGCGGCCAGAGCCGGGACTGCCGAAAAGCCGCGAGCTCGTGGGACGTGTCGAAACCGACAAGGGGACGTTCTCGATCCTCCTCGAGCAGGTGCCGCGCGACGACGGCGTCCTGATCTGGCAGTTCTCGAACGTCACCGTCTCGCGGATCCCCGACCTCTATAAGGAGGTGAGCTACGGGATCGTGGGCGAGCGGCTGCCTCCGTTCCTCGTCGAAACGCGCGTGTTGCGGCTCGCGCTGTGGCAATGGATCGGGCTCGCGGCCCTGCTCCTGGTCTCGTGGCTCATCGCGTGTGTCGTCGTGCGACCCGGGCTGCCACTGACGCGCCAGGTGGCCATCCGGGTCGGGTTCGACGTCGGCGATCCCACCTTCGGCCGAGCCATCTCGCCGCTCCGCGGGCTGGTCGGGCTCAGCGTGTTCAAGGCCGGAGAATCGGCCCTCGCGCTGCCGGTGGCCGTCCATCCGATCGTCGCCGGGATCCAGAAATTCTTGCTCGTCATCATCATGACCTGGCTCGCCCTGCGTCTCATCGAAGTCATGAGCCAGGTCGTCCGCCGGCGCCTGCTGCGGCGCCACGAGCCGCCGAGCCAGCCGGTCATCGACTTCGTCCAGCGCGGGCTCAAGATCTTGGTGTCGGTGCTGGCGGTCCTGATGCTCCTCGAAGCCGTAGGCGTGCAGGTCAGCGCGTTGATCGCCGCGATCGGAGTCGGAGGCATCGGAGTCGCGCTCGCCGCCCAGCGGACCGTCGAGAATCTGTTCGGCGGCCTCGCGGTGATCGGTGATCGGCCGGTGCAGGAGGGCGACTTCTGTCGCTTCGGGGACCAGCAGGGAACCGTCGAGCGGATCGGCCTCTGGTCCACGCGCCTGCGCACGCCCGAACGCTCGGTGATCACGGTCCCGAACGCCCAGTTCCTCACCGTGCAGGTCGAGAACCTCCAGGAACGGGACCGCATCCTGTTCAACACCACCTTGAGATTGCGGTACGAGACCTCACCGGACCAGCTTCGCTGGGTGCTCGTCCGCATCCGGGCGCTGCTCGACACGCACCCGCGGCTCGACCCCGACAGCTCCCGCGTGCGATTCAGCGGCTTCGGGGCGAGCTCGCTCGACGTCGAGCTCTTCGTCTACGTCCGCACCAGGGATCCGAACGACTTCCTGGCGGTTCGCGAGGATCTCTGTCTGCGCGTGATGGACGTCGTGACGGCTGCCGGGACGGCGTTCGCCATGCCGGCGCAGACCAACTACAGCGCCTCCGCCGGCATCGATCCCGAGCGGGCCGGCGCCGCGGCCGCCGAGGTGCAACGCTGGCGCACCGAGGGCAAGCTGCCGTTGCCGGAGTTCCCGCTGAAGACGCGATCGTGATTCGGGAATCGCTGCTGGTCGAGCGCGGCTACCGCTCGGCCGGGCTCAGCGCGAGAACGGTGGGCCGCCAGCCGGGCAGGTCCAGGTAGAGGCCCCGCTTCGCGAGCTCGGTCCCGTCGCGCTCGTAGCGAAGCGTCGAATCCAGGAGATCGGTCAACCGCCACGTCGAGCCGTCGAGACCGGTGAACTGCAGGCGCACGTAGCCCCGACCGCGGTCCGGTCCCCAGTTGACGGCGACGAGCAGGCGGCGCTCCTCCCGCTCCCACGAGTAGGCGACGAGCTGCCGCCACGAGGGGGTGCCGTTCGCGTCGGGCTCGCGCTCCAGCAGGCGCCACTGGCCCTCGCGCACTTCCTCGCGTCGCATGATCGCGAGGAGCCGGGTGTAGAAGGTCTCGAGCTCGCGATCGATCGGCTCGGGCGCGCGGCGGCGCAGATGGTTGGACGCGCGCACCCGCCGTCCGGTGAGCTGTCCCTCGTGCACGAGGCGCAGCCCGGGCGCCAGGAGCGCCAGGACGGCCGCCGCGCAATGCGTGGCGGGCGCGAAGGCCGCGGCGGCGCGCGGCTCGTCATGATTCTCGAGGAAGCGCACCGACCGCCGTTGAAACTCGGGCTCCGCGCGCAGGTGGGCGATGATCGTGTCGGCGTCCGCCCCCGCCCGGAGCTGGTCGTAGAGCTGCTTGTCGTAGGTGTAGTCGAAGCCCTGCCGCTGCAGGGTCGCCTCGAGGCCCCAGTACACTTCGGCCATGAAGACGAAGTCCGGCCGGAGACGCCGGATCTGATCGATCGCCCCCGGCCAGAACGGCTCGTCGACCGCGGCGCTTCCGTCTGCCGGCCGCGAGCGCTCGCCCCAGGTGCGCGCGATCACGTCGGGCAGCAGGAGCATCGCCATGTCGCAGCGAACGCCGTCGCACTGCTCGCTGATCTGGCGCAAGACGCTCGTCATCGCCTGCCGCAGCGCTTCGTGGCGGTAGTTGAGCTGCGCGGTGTCCGGCCAGCCCGGAAAATACGGATCGCGGCCGTGGGCGAGCACGCGCGAGCCCGTCCGTGTATTCGCCCGGAGGTAGTTGTGCGGCTCGCGGGCCAGATCGTCCTCGGTTCCGTGCACGTAGAATTCGGGATGCTCGTACACCCACGGATGGTCCAGCGCGGTGTGGTTCGCGACGAAGTCGAGCATGAGACGCACGTCTCGGCTGCGGAGCCGGCCGCGGAGCCGCTCGAGGGCCGCCGGCCCGCCGAAGTCGCGATGCACCACGTACTCGCGCACCGCGAAGGGCGAGCCGCTCACGTCGGCCGGGCTGAAGTCGACGAGCGCCTCACGATATTCGGCTTGCCACTCCGGCCGGCGGGAGACCGCGCGGCCGGCGTCGCCCGTTTGCCACACTCCGAGGAGCCACACCCAGTCGAAGCTCTCGGTGGCGATGCGATCGAGCTCGGCCTCGGAGAAATCGTCGAAGGTCGCCGGGCGGCCGACCGCCTCGCCGGCTTCGTAGAGGTGCGCCCGGGTATTGATCTGGTAGAGCGAAGGAAATCGCCTCAGCGCGGCGGCGCCGCCTTCCACATGCGCTCGTGCATGGACTCGGCGCCTTCAGAGCCGAACCGGTGCATGAGCGGAGCCACGAGCCCGGTCCAGCCCGTCTGGTGGCTGGCCCCGATCCCGGCGCCGTTGTCGCCGTGGAAGTACTCGTAGAAGTAATTCCGGGTGTCGCCGCCGGCGCCATAGTTCTCGCGCACCGTGCCCCACTGTCGCTCGGAGAGGTAGGGCCCCCACTTCTTCCACGGCGTCGTCGGCTGGTCCGCGTTCATGCGAGAACCTCAGCGCTCCGTCGCGAGCGCGCGTCTCCGTTCGGTCGGTGGCTACTTCTTCGCCGGCTTGTCGAGCGAGACGGCGAGCGCCTGCGCGTAGGTGATCTCGACCAGGTCTCCGACCTTGACCAGATCGAGGTTCTTCGGGTCCTTCGCCTTGATGGTCTCCGTGTTGCCCCTGGGCCCCTTGATCGTGACCGTCTCGGCCTTCTTGTTGATCGCCGTGATCGTGGCCGTGACGGTGACCTCCCGGCCGATCGCGCCGGCCGGCGTCTCGCCGGGCTTCGAGCCGACGCGGCTCTCCTGCACCGTCGTGCCCGGCGTCGCGGTGCCCGGCTTCTTGATCTGGAACGCCAGCGCCTCCATGTAGGTCGCGAGGACGGGATCGCCGACCTTGACCGCGTCGAGCTTCTGGGGATCCTGCACCTCGAGGGTCACCGTGCGTCCCTTCGGCCCCTTGAGCGTGACGGTGTGGTTGTCCTTGTCGACGGCGGCGACGGTTCCCTTGACCTGGACGGCCCGGCCCGCGGCGCGTCCGGGCGCTTTCTCGGTCGGCGCCGGCGCCTTCTCGGTCCCGGAAGTCTGGGCGAGCTGTCGTCCATCAGCCGCCGGGGATTGAGACCACATCAGGATGCTCGCGAACACGATTACCGTCGTCACCTTCGGGCTCATTGTGGCCCTCCTGGTGCCCAGGGTATGCCGGGCGGCGGACGAATCGGCCATGAGACCTAGGTCCAGGCTCCGGAAAGCGAACGAGGGGAGCTAGCTTCTCGGTGGCTCTTCGGTGACCGCCGAAGCGGCGACCCGGCCCATCACCTCCGCAATCGCCTCCAGCAGCATCTCGTCGTGGAGAGGCTTGCAGAGATATGCGGCGACGCCGGCCGCCAGGCACCGGGCCCGGGTCTCCGGCTCATCGTGGGCGGTAATGATGATCGTGGGGAAGCGCACTCCAGCGCCGATCAGGATCCGCTGAACCTCGAGTCCGGTCAGCCCGGGCATCTGGAGATCCAGGACCAGGCAATCAGGCCGGCGCCCTCTCAGAGAATCGAGAAACTCCTGTCCGGATGCATAAACCACGGCGTCGAGGTCGGCAGCCATGAACAGCCGTCGGAGGGACTTACGGATCGATTCCTCGTCGTCGACGACGGCGACGAAGGGTTGGGCTCGCGGCACAACGCTGCTCATGAGGCTCTGCCTGCGATAGTAGCAAACGCGGCCCGGGCTCCCGCGCTGGACCAAAGTCGGATTGCTGTGAGGCCCCAAGACCAACTAGGCTACGCCGGCCGGCCGGAGAGCCGACGTGGAGCTATCAGAAGGAGCACGTTGCATGGCGATTTCCCCCGACGAACCACTGGAGCAGCCCATCGTCTTCGTGATCGACGACGACGACTCGGTGCGTCGCTCCCTGGAGCGACTCCTCCGGTCCGTCGACCTCGACGTCGAGACGTTCGCCTCGGCCCAGGAGTTCCTCCGCAAGCCAATGCCGGACCGGCCTTCGTGCGTTGTGCTCGATCTGCGCCTGCCGGGCCCGAGCGGGCTCGAGCTCCAGGAGAGCCTGATCCGAGCGGGCCACGACGTCCCGATCGTCTTCATCAGCGGCCACGCCGACGTGCCCTCGAGCGTGCGCGCGATCAAGGCGGGGGCGGTCGATTTCTTGCAGAAGCCGTTCAGCGACCAGGCCCTGCTCGATATCATCCACGGCGCGTTACGGCGCCACCGCGAGGCGCGCCGGGATCGGGCGGAGGTCGCCGGCATCCGCGTGCGGTTCGACACGCTCACGCCCCGGGAGCGGGACGTGCTGAGGCTCGTCATCCAGGGGCGGCTCAACAAGCAGATCGCGGGAGATCTCGGCATCAGCGAGAAGACGGTGAAGTTTCACCGCGGCCGCGTGATGGAGAAGACGCAAGCCGGGTCCGTCGCCGAGCTCGTCCGCCAGGCCGACCGGCTGGGGCTCCGCCCGCGCGATTGATCGCGGGCCCGCGTCGGGCCTCGCCGCCCCGATCAGGTCGTCGGCGTGAAGCTCTCGTTCCGCGGGAGCAACAGGCGGAACGCGGATCCGCGGTCCTCGTTGTTGCCGGCCCACAGCTGACCCCCGTGCGCCGTGGCGATCGAGCGACAGATCGTCAGGCCGAGCCCCAGGCCCTGGTGCTTGGTGGTGACGAACGGCTCGAAGAGCTGGTCCAGGATGTCGGCCCGGATGCCGCTGCCGTTGTCGAGCACCGAGATCCCCACCGTGTCGTGATCGACGACGCTCGTCTCGATCACGAGCGCCCGATCGTTCGGCTCGTTGCCGATCATCGCCTCGCAGCCGTTGACGATCAGGTTCAGGAGCACCTGCTGGACCTGCACGCTGTCGCCCTGGACCCTCGGCAGATCCGGCGCGAGCCGGGTCGTCACCTGCACGTGCCGGGTCAGGATGTCGCTGCGGGCGAAGTCGAGCACGTCCCGCGTGATCTCGTTGAGATCGAGGATCTGACGGTTCGACTCGCCGCGCTTGAACATCGCGCGCAGGCGTCGTATCACCTCGCCTGCTCGCCGGTCGGCGCTGGCGATGTCCTCCAGGATCTCGTCGATCTCATGCAGGTTGACGGGCTGGCGCGCCAGCATGCGCCGTGCGGCCTGGGCGTTGCTCAGGATCGCCGTCAGCGGCTGGCTGAGCTCGTGCGCCAGGGCACCGGAGAGCTCGCCGAGGACCGCGACGCGGCCGAGGTGCGTCAGGACCTGTCGCTGCTCCTGAGCCTCCCGCTGGGCGCGCTGGCGCTCGGTGATGTCCCGGATCGTCGTGATGAAGCACGCGTGGCCGCCCATCTCGACGGTCTCGGTCGCGATGATGGTCTCGCGCAGCTCGCCCGACCGGGTGAGGAACTGCGCCTCGACGTCGCGCACGGGGCCCGGCGCCTCGATCAAGCGTCGCAAGGTCGCCTGGTCCTGAAGGCCGGCGGCGAGCGGCAGCTCGGCCATCGTGCGCCCCACCGCGGTCCCGCGCGTGTAGCCGAAGAGCCCCTCCCAGCGATCGTTGACATCGATGATCTGGCCGCCCGTCCGGCGGCTGATCGCCATGGCGTCCGGGCTCGAGCGGAAGGCTCGAGCGAAGAGCTCCTCGGACGCGCGCACGGCCTCGTCGGCCCGCTTGCGGTCGGTGATGTCGACGTTGACGCCGAGGAGGCGCGTCGGTCGTCCACGGTCGTCACGCAGCACCTCGCCCTTGCCCATCACCCAGCGGACGTTCCCGTCGGGATGCACCACGCGAAACTCGACGTCCCACGGCGCGCCCTTCTCGATCGCCGCAGTGATCGCCTCGGCGACCGCGGGCTGATCGTCGGGGTGCACGACACGGAGCAAGGCGCCGAACGGCGCGGAGCTCGATTCGCGCCGCCAGGTCGCGTCGCCCGGCGGGAGGCTCCAGTCCCAGATCGTCATCTGTGCGGCGTCGAGCGCCAGCTTCAGGCTCTCCTCGTTGAAGACCGCCGCGCGTTCCGCCCGCCGCCGCTCCCGCATGACCGCGCTCAGGAGCAGGAGCGGAATGGAGGTGAAGATGAGACACAGCTGGATGGACAGCGCGCTGTCACCGGGGGCGCTCGCGACGAACGGACCGACGCGATTCATGGCGCCTCGCGTCGCCAGCAACGCGACCGCCATGGTGGCGGTGCTGGTGCCGATCGACCCGAACCGCACGGCGGCCCACACGAGGAAGGGTACCGGCGCGTACAGGAGAGCCGGGATCCCGCCCAGCCCCGATTCCCGCCACACGAAGACCAGCACGCTGACGCCGAGGACGCCCACGCTCAGGCCGACAACTTCGGCGAGCGAGCGCAAGGACGGTGTCCGGAAGCTCCGGGCGTCGACCTGAGACCACGCGATGATCGCGGGCACCACGGTCAGCTCCGCCAGCACGTTCGAGAAGAAGCGCGCGCGCCAGACCTGCCAGAAGTGTCCCTCGCCCCAGCCTCCCACGAGCTCGACGAAGCCGGCATCGAGAAAGCACGACGCGAACACGCCGACGATCGAGCCGAGGACGAAGATCCCGACGTGACGCGAGTCGTCGAACCGCAGCGGGCCCCCGGTGAGGCGGCGGACGCAGGCGGCCCCGATCAGCGCTTGCGAGCAGTTGCTGATGAACCAGAGCAGGATCATCGTCACGGGAATGTGGTTCGCGAGCTGGATGACGAGATGCGCCGGAAATGCGGCGAGCAGCAGGATGGCCCAGGTCCGCATCGGCGCCAGCAGCAGGGCGGCCAGCAGGATCGAGTTCGGCGGCCACAGGGTCGACACCGGGGACGGGTGGATCGTGAACGCGAAGCCGACCCGCGCGCCGATGAAGTACCCGACGCACACGAGCACCGCCGCCACGATCGTGGACGCGCGGTCCGTCGGGATCCTGCTCATTCCTCTTTTCTCACGACTGCGGCCGCAGGCGCACGATGTAGGGACGCCCGTCGCCCGCCGTTCCGTTCACCTGCAGCAGGCGGGGCGGGTGTCCCGGTTGAGTGAAGAGTGTCCCCGTGCCCTTGCCGCCGCGCTCGCCCTGGATCAGGAGCTTGCCGTCTGCGACCTTCACCGTCCCCTTGGCATCCAGGAGGCCGATGGTGCGCGCCGAGGCCGCTCGATAGGTGCCGTCGCCCGCGATCGTCACCTCGACATAGTCATCCCGATCGCGGGAACCCGCGATCTCGAGAAGACCGACCCACTTGCCCGCGATGCTCGCAAGGTCGGTGATCGCGATCGGTGCGGTCGTCGTTGCCGATCCGCTGCCAGCGCAGCCGGCGAGCCCGAGCGCGATCACCAGCCCCAGCGCGCAGATACCTGATTTGTCAGCCCGCATCGGCTCCTCCCGAGAGCAATCGCGTTCCTGAAGCGTGGAGAGTTTACCGCGTCGAGCGCCCGCGCGAGTGGCCGTTCTCGACGCCGACATTCGATTTCGTCTTGTGGTAGCCTCACGGTGCCCTGGGTCTGGAGCCTATCCGACCAACGTCCCATTGAGTACGCTTGTCGGGCCGTATAGGTGTATCAGCACCGAAGTGGGGTAGCAGAAAAGGAGCGGAGGGCTAACCGTGCGCACGTTCATTGATCGTTCAATTCTCGCCACGATGATCATCGGCCTCCTTTTCGTCGCGGCCTGCGCCAAGCGGCCGGTCGCCACGGTCCGCGAGGCCCCGCCGGCACCCGCGCCACCGCCGGCCGCGCCGCCGCCGGCGCCCGCACCGGCACCCGCTGCGCCTGCGCCGCCGCCCGTCGTGGCCCCGGCCCCGCCGCCCGCCCCGCGTCCGGCGCCGCCGAAGGAATACGTGGCGAACGACAACCTCAAGCCGGTCCACTTTGCGTTCGACAAGGCGGACATCCGCCCGGCGGATGCGAAGATCCTCGACGCGAGTGCCAAGTGGCTCGCCGCGAACCCGAATCAAATCCTATTGATCGAGGGCCACTGCGACGAGCGCGGCACCGAGGCGTACAACCTCGCCCTCGGCGACAAACGCGCGAAGTCCGCGATGAACTATCTGGTCGCGCAGGGTGTCCAGGGCGACCGGATCACGCTCGTCTCGTTCGGCGAGGAGCGACCGGTCTGCAGGGAGCAGAATGAGGCCTGCTGGTCGAAGAACCGCCGAGACATGTTCCTCGTCAAGGAGAAGTAGACCGGCCGGTCAGGCGTCGCCGAGGGCGCGCTTGATGCCGGCGATCAACGACTCGTCATTGAAGGGCTTCGGGAGGTAGTCGACGGCGCCGGCGCGGCGCGCGCGCTCGCGCGTGACCGCATCGTCGTGGGCGGTGATGAACACCACGGGGATTCGCCGGCCGGCGGCGACGAGACGCTCCTGCAGGTCGAGCCCGCTGAGCCCACCGAGATGCACATCGAGCACGAGACAGCCGGGCGTCGCCGCCTTGGTGGACTCCAGGAATTCCTCCGCCGACGAGAACGTGCACACGCGGAAGCCGCCCGCTCCGAGCAAGCGGCGGAGCGCACGCAGGAGCGAGGCGTCGTCGTCGATCACGTACACGAGCGGCGGCGGCGGCGCGGCTAGACTCAACCGGTCCTCGCTTTCTTCTCCGGCCCTCGGACAGTCGACCTGAGGCACGGGCGGTCGCCACTATGGCCGAGTGCGACCGCGGCGCCAATGCGTTGTTGGTCGCATAGGGGCGGGCCGTTGGCTCAGTGAGCTGGAGAGCCGTTGCGCGGGGCGATGGTCTTGTCGCAGGGAAGCTCGACGTGGAGCGTAAGTCCGCGGTCCGGATTGGCAATGGCCCGGATCCGCCCACCGTGCGCTTCGACGATCGACCGGCTGATCGCCAGGCCCATCCCGAGCCCTCCGGGTTTCGTGCTCACGAATCGCTCGAACATCCGGCCGAGCTCGGGCTCTTTCACTCCGATCCCCGTGTCGCGAACGGCGATCTCGACGAGGCCCGGCGTCCGGTGCGCGGTCGCGATCGCGACCTCACGCCTGCCGCCGTCGCTGTGGGCGATCGCCTCGCTCGCGTTGACGAGGAGGTTCAGGATCACCTGCTGGAGCTGGACCGGGTCTCCGGCGACCTTGGGCACGACGGGATCGAAGACGCGCAGGACGATGATCTGCTTTCGCTGGAAATCGTGACGGAGCAGGCTCACGACGTCGTCGATCAGCTCGTTGAGATCGAGACCGGCCTGAGGCGCGTGCTCCTTGCGCGACAGCGCCCGGAGCCGCTGAATGATCGAGGAAGCCCGCCGGGCGTCGGCCGCGACGTCGGTCAGGGCCTCCGAGACGTCCGTGTGCGTCACGCCCTGGCGCTCGAGGAGGCGAATCGCCGCCTGGGCATTCGTCACGATGGCGGCGAGCGGCTGATTGATCTCGTGCGCGAGCGAGGCGCTCAGCTCGCCGAGGGTCGTGACGCGCTGGGCATGCGCGAGCTCTTCGCGCTGGCGGCGCGCCTCTTCCTCGGCGTGGCGACGGCGCGTGATGTCGATGTAGGAGATCACGGCGCCGCCCTCGGGGCGGCGGAAGGGCTCGACGGCCATCTCGAACCAGCGCTCCCCGGTCTGCGATCGGCAAGCGTACTCCAGCCGGGCGTCCTCCTTCTTGCCGTTGAGGATCGCCATGACCGCCTCGTGAGCGCGGAAGGCATCGACGTCTCCGGCGGCGGCCGCCTGACGCCAGACCGCGAGACAGTTGGCGCCGGCCGCCAGCCCGCGCGCGGGATCGGCGCCTTCCTCGGCGAAGCGGGTCCACGAGTGATTGACGGCGATGATGACGCCGTCGCGGTCGATCGCGGCGACCTGGCCGTACAGCGAACCGAAGATGGCGCTCCGGAGCGCATTGCTCTCGAGCACCGCCTGCAGGGCCGTGTTCAGCGCGGTGATGTCGATGACGGAGCCGACGTAGCCGACGAACGCGCCGTCCTCACCGACCCGCGGGACGCCGTGATCGAGAATCCACCGGTCCTCGCCGTCCCGGCGCCGCAGCCGGTAGTCGATCGTGAAGGTCCTCCGCTCGGCGACCGCCTGGTGGTAGGCCTCGTGGGCGGCCTTGCGGTCGTCGGGGTTCACGCTGTCGATCCAGCCGTCGGCCAGATCTTCGCCGGAGCGCCGGCCGGTCATGTCGAGCCAGCGCCGATTGAAGTACGTGCGCCGGCCATCGGGCTCGGACATCCAGATCATCAGCGGCGCGGTGTCGGCCAGCAGCCGGAAGCGATCCTCGCTCTCGCGCGCCGCGAGCGCGGCGCGGCGCCGCGCGAGCGCGTTGGCGAAGATCTCGGCGAGGAGCCGCAGGCGCTGGGCCAGCTCGTCGGGCCACTCGCGCTCCACGCGGATCGAGCTGAACGAGAGGGCGCCTCCGACGACGCCTTCGATGATCAGCGGCACCGCCACGAACGACCGGGTGCCCAGCGCGACCAGACTGCGCCGGTCGGTCTCGGCCGAGTCGGGCAGGTCGTCCAGTCGCGCTGCGGCCACGACGTGCCCGGCCTGCAGACGCGACGCCACCCACGGAAACGCTTTCTTCTCCACGGGCCCGGCGATGCTCCCGACGCCGTCGCGGGTCCAGGAATACGTCACCTCGATCAGATCCTCGCGCCGGTCGTCGAGCTCGGCGAGGACCGCGCGGTCCAGGTCGAGCTGCTCCACGATGTGCGCGAGCGCCTTCTCGATCCGCCCCGACACCTCGCGGGCGGGTAAGGCGATGAAGGCGGCCGAGACCTGGGAGACGAGCCTCTCGAAGCGCAGGCGCTCGGCGAGGGCCCGCTGAGCCCGCCGGCGCTGGCGCCGGTTCACGAGCAGGCCGACGATGAGGACGGCCTGGAGCGCGACCACGGCGACGCCACCCAACACCGGCCACTTGTGGAGCTCCCACGGCGATGGCTCCCGGAAGCGCACCTCGCTCCCGGTCGGAAGCCGCCTCTCGTCGAATCCCCATCGCCGGAGCTGGCGCCAGTCGAACACGTAGAGATTCGACGCTGCGTCGGCGGGTCCGGGTCGATCTCCGCTGAGCACGCGCGCCGCCAGCTCGGCGGCTCGCACGCCCTGGGCCTGGAAGCTCACGACGTGTCCGCCGACGATACCGCCGCCGATGTACGTTTCGCTTGATCCGTACACCGGCACGCGCGAGCTCGCGGCGACGCGCCGAACGACTTCCGTGCCGAGCACGTTTTGACTGGTGGCGTCGCGCGAGAAGCCTCCGAACAGCACGATCGTGCCCTTCGAGAACGTGGCCACGCGCTTGAGCACCTGGTCGACGGAAAGATCGGTCAGGTAGTCGATTCCGACTCGCCCCCGATAGCGGTCGGTTTCGAGCTGACGCTTGGCCGCGGCCTGCCAGACCTGATCCGTCGCTGAGGTCCCGCTGATCACCACGACGCGGTGCGTGTCGGGCTGGAGACGAAGCGCGGCGTCGAGGGTCCCCGCCCAGTCGACATTCATCCAGATACCGATGACGTCGTCGTCGAGCGCGAACTCGCCGAGCGCGGCCCGGTCGACGGCGGCGAATACGACCGGCGCGCCCGTGAAGAGATCGGCGCGATTCTGGACTGCGAACCGCAGCGCACGGCTGGCCATCGCGACGACCAGGTCGAGCTTGACGTCGCGATACTTCTGCTCGAGCAGCGCCCGGAGCTCCGGCCGCGGCTCGTCGCCCTGGAACAGGGTCAGGTCGAGGTACTCGGTGTAGAAGTAGACGGGAGCCGACAGCCGCGAGGTCAGGGTGGATCGAAACGCTTCATCGATGACGATCTGAGCGGGAGTCAGTCTCGGCGCGGCGAAGAGCAGGAGCACGTTGACCGGGCGCTCGGTCTCGTCGATCGCCGGGACCACACCGTCGGCCGCCATTGCCGGTGTGGAGATCGCGAGTGTCAGGAGCAAGGGCCACAGCGCGAGCGTCGCGCGCGCAACGCCGCGGGAGAGCCTCACGACGAACGGGCCATCGGACGAGCGATTCATCACGCTCTTTTTGCCAACCATCGGGTCAGGGTACTGCGGCTCGTCGATCCGGGACGGAGCCCGTCGCGCTCGACTGGAGCCCTATCGTTCCGGAGCCCGTATGGTACACGACCCGGACGTATCGACCCGGTGCTACTTCGAGCGGCGGACCCACCCCAGGTAACAAGGTTGGATCGCCTCGTCATACTGGACTTTCGTCCCATCGTCCTCATCGATTGACGTCACTTCACCTGGCGAGCCGACGTCCAGGCCCTCGCTGATCGCCCGGGCGGTCCCGGACCCCCCGAAGAGGAGGATCAGACCGAAAACGACGATCGCGCCTGCACATTTCCGCGTTGGTCGTGGAGCGCCGGGATGGAAGGTCATAGAGCGGCGCTTGCGTTGGCGCCGTCTCGACCGTACAGTTCGGTCGGAATTTTGGCCGGAGTGCTCCGTCGGCTCGACTCTGGCACCTCCGCTCGAACCGCATGCGAACAACCGCAATCGTCGCCGGCAGCTTGATCCTGCTCGCGGCCGGCGCCATGGTCGCCTGGCGGTACTTCGGGCCCTGGCCTGCAAACCTGACGGGCCCGTCGCGGACCGGGAACGATGAGCCCACCGCGACCTACGTCGGCGCTCGGGCGTGTGCCGGCTGCCACGCGCAAGAGCACGCCGCCTGGGCCAACTCCGATCACGCGCGGGCGATGCAGGTCGCGAGCGAGACCACCGTGCTCGGCGATTTCGCGGACCGCCGCTTCGCCTACGGCGCGATCACGTCCACGTTCTTTCGGCGCGAGGGCCGCTACATGGTCCGGACCGGCGGGCCGGACGGCAAGCTCGCCGATTTCGAGATCAAGTACACGTTCGGCGTGCGGCCGCTCCAGCAATACCTGATCGAGCTGCCGGGCGGTCGCCTCCAGGCGCTGTCGATCGCCTGGGATGCGCGCCCGCGCGAGGCGGGCGGCCAGCGCTGGTTTCATCTCTACCCGAACGAGAAAATCGACTTCCGCGACGAGCTCCACTGGACACGCCGGCAGCAGAACTGGAACTACATGTGCGCGGACTGCCACTCGACGAACGTCCGCAAGAACTACGATTCCACCGCCGGCCGATACGCCACCACGTGGTCCGAGATCAGCGTGGCGTGCGAGGCGTGCCACGGTCCTGGCTCGCGGCACGTCGCCTGGGCCGGAGCGACGCGTCCCGGCCAGAAGTACGACGCGAAGGAGAGCAAAGGGCTGACAGTTCTGTTACGCGAGCGGCGTGGCGTTCAGTGGGCGATCGATCCTGGCTCGAGCAATGCCAAACGGAGTGCGCCACGAACCACCGCGCTCGAGCTGGGCGTGTGCGCTCAGTGTCACGCGCGCAGGAGCCAGATTTCCTCCGACTATGCCGCAGGTCTGCCGTTCCTCGAACACTACCTGCCGGCCTTGCTCACTCCGCCGCTCTACTGGTCCGACGGACAGCAGCGGGACGAAGTCTACAGCTGGGGATCGTTCCTCGAGAGTCGGATGCACGCCGCCGGCGTCACCTGCAGCGACTGCCACGAGCCCCACGGCCAGAAGCTGCGCGCGCCCGGCAACCAGGTCTGCGCCCAGTGCCACGCGCCGGCGAAGTACGACGTCGCGACGCATCACTTTCACCGTGCCGGCGGTCGGGGCGCCGAATGCGCCGGCTGCCACATGCCGGCGACTCGCTACATGCTCGTCGACCCGCGCCACGACCACAGCTTGCGGGTGCCGCGACCCGACCAGTCGCTCGCGCTCGGCGTGCCCAATGCTTGCACGCGCTGTCACGCCGATCGCAAGCCGGAGTGGGCGGCGGCGAAGATGCAGACCTGGTACGGACATGATGCGGCCGGCTATCAGCGATTCGCCGAGGCGTTCCACGCCGCGGAGGCCGGCGCGGGCGCCGCCGCCCGCCAGCTGGCCGCGATCTCACGCGATCCACTCCAGCCGGCCATCGTGCGAGCGTCGGCGCTGGCGCAATTCCCTCGCGAGCTCGCGCGGTCGCCCGCAGGGGTGGACGCGGTGAAGCAGGCTCTGGGCGATCCGGATTCGCTCGTCCGCCGCGCCGCGGTGACCGCGCTCGAGTCGCTGCCGCCCGAACAGCGGAGCGCGCTCGCCGCGGCGCTTCTGAGCGACCCGGCCCGACTCGTCAGGATCGAGGCCGCTCGCGTGCTGGCGGTAGTTCGGCCCGAGACGCTCGATCAAGCCGCTCGCGCCGCCTACGAGCGAGCCGCCGCGGAATTCGTCGCCGTCCAGCGCACGAACGACGATCGGCCCGAATCCCGGACCAACCTCGGTACCTACTTCGCCGCCAGGGGACGGGTGACCGCGGCGGAGACCGAATTCCGCGCGGCGCTCGCGCTCGACCCCACGTTCGTGCCCGCGTACGTCAACCTGGCCGACCTCTATCGCGCCGAGCAGCGCGAGCCCGACGTCCGTCGCGTGCTCGCGGAAGGATTGACCGCCGTGCCCGACGACGCGTCACTGCACTACGCGCTCGGGCTCGCGCTCGTGCGCGCGCAGCGGACGGCCGAGGGGTTCACGCACATCGAGCGGGCGGCCGCCCGCGCGCCGGACAACATGCGCTTCGTCTACACCTACGCGGTCAGCCTGCACTCGGCCGGCAAAGCTCGAGAGGCCATTGCCGTGCTGGAGAAAGCCCTGCGGCGCCGTCCAAACGACCGCGACCTGCTCATCGCGCTGGCCACGTTCAACCGCGATCAGGGCGCGCTCGAGCCGGCCCTGCGCTACGCCGAGCGAATGGCCGCGCAGTATCCGGACGACCCCGAGGCGCAGCGGCTTGTCGCACAGCTGCGCGCGCGATCCCCGCGCTGACACCAGCGCCACTAGACCTTCGTCCCAGTGGCCCCGACCGCGACCTGGCGAATAGGTCGTTGGTCCGATTGACGGCCCGCGCGCTGCCGGTCTATCCTCCCGCGCGCGAAAGGGAGGCGCCGACACGAGCTCTGCGACGACTCGACGCCGGCCCCGGAGCGAAGAAGGAAGATGTACGCTGTCTTTTCGGCGTCGGCCGGGCGTTCTGACCGGTGGCGCCCGGACTGGGAGGATGCTCGATGAAGATGCTGATCGCGGTGCTCAGCGTGGCCGCGGTGCTCGCGGTGCAGTCGTGCAAGTCGACGAGCACGCCGAGCGCCGAGGAGGCTCCGGCTCTGAGCGGGCTGGTGGGCGAGGCCACCATGGTGACGATCCGCGGATGGATCGACGCCGTCGACAAGACCAACCGCACCGTGACCTTGAAGGGCCCCCGAGGCGGCACGGTGACGCTCGACGTGAAGGACCCGAATAAGCTCGATGCGGTCGCCGTCGGCGATCCGGTCGTCGCCGCCTTCATCGAGGCGCTGGCGCTCCAGGTCAAGAAGGTGCCCGGCGCGACACCCGGCGTGACCGTGACGGAGGTCAGGACCCGGGGAGACGCCATCGGGCGCGGTCGGCCGCGAGGTCGTCGTCACCGCGACGATCACCGCGGTCGACCGAAGGGCGCAGACCGTGACCATCAAAGGCCCTCGTGGGAACACGGAGACCATCAAGGTGAGAGACGCGACGAACATCAAGGGAGTCGAGGCGGGCGACGTGGCAGAGCTGACCTACACCCAGGCGCTGGCGGTCACGCTCGACCGGGCCGGCCAATGAGCGCGTCGGGTCGGATCCTGGCGGCCGCGGTGCTCGCGCTCTTGCTCCCGGGTTGGGCGCTCGCGCAGGACCTTCAGGGGACCTTGAAGAAGATCAAGGACAGCGGAACCATCGCGATCGGATACCGCGAGCAGTCGGTGCCCTTCTCGTTCCGCGGCAACGATGGCAAGCCCGCCGGCTATTCGATCGACCTCTGCCAGCGGATCGTGACGGGCGTTCAGCAGCAGCTCAAGCTGCCGAAGCTCGACGTGAAGTGGGTGGCGGTGACGCCCGAGACGCGGATCGCCTCGGTGGTCACCGGCACGATCGACCTCGAGTGTGGCTCGACGACGAACTCGCTCTCGCGTCAGGAGCAGGTCGACTTCAGCCACATGACCTTCGTCGACGGCGGCAGCCTGCTCGTCAGGGCGACGGACAAGATGGCCGCGTTCCAGGACCTCAGTGGCAAGAAGATCGCCGTCATTCCGGGGACGACGACCGACACGGCGGTGCGCGCCGCGCTCCAGAAGGCCTTCGTGACGGCGCAGATCGTTCCGGTGAAGGATCATCGGGAAGGGCTCACCGCGCTCGAAGGTGGCAATGTCGACGCCTACGCCTCGGACCGCGTCATCCTCATCGGGCTCGCGGTGACGGCCAAGGATCCGGCGCAATTCGCCATCTCGGAGCAGTACCTGTCCTATGAGCCCTACGGCCTCATGCTGCGGCGTGGCGACGCGCCCTTCAGGCTGGCCGTGAATCGAGTGCTCTCCAGCCTCTACCGTTCGCGCGAGATCATGCAGATCTACGCCCGCTGGTTCGGCAAGCTCGGCGAGCCCGGCAATCTCCTGATCGCGATGTACGCGCTGCACGCGCTGCCCGAATAGGTTCGCGCACGCTCCGCGCAGAGCCTGCCTCGCGGATCGGCGGTGGGGCCGCGCTGATATGCTAAGCGCGCCATGAGCGAGAGCTCCCCGAGGCGTGCTCGGCTCTGGCGCTATCTCGGCTACACCGCGGGCGCCCTGCTGGTCTTCGTGCTCTTCCTCGTCGTCGGGTCGTGGCTCGCCGTCCGCGTCTGGGGGCCGGAGTTTTCGCGCGAGCGCCTCGAGACCGCGCTCACCTCCGCGCTCGACCGCCCGACGCGCGTCGAGCACGTTTCCGTCCAGCCCTGGCTCGGACGCGTGGTCATCGGGAACGTCACCGCTGGCGCGCAGCCGGGCGAGCCGGGTCCACACTACCTCAAGCTGGCACGGCTCGAGGTCAATCTGGGCGTGAGCAGCCTGTGGCGGCGCCGGCTGGTCTTGCGCTCGATCCGGCTCGACGACCTCGACCTCGCGATCCGGGCCGGGGGAGGGCCCGCGCTGCGCGAGATCCCGATGCTCCCGGAGGTCGTCCGGGCCGGGCCCGTGGAAGTCGAGCTCGGGACGGTGGAGCTCCGCCGGGCACGGCTCGTCTACGACGACCCGGCCAACGGCATGCGGATCCGGATGCATGGCATGACAGCGAGCCTGCGGCCGGGTCGCGATGCGATGAGCGCGACCGTCACCTTGCCGGAGCTCGGGCTCGACGCCGAAAAGCTCCACGAGCGCGTCGAGCGGCTCGAAGCCGAGGTGCGCATCGGGCCCACGCGGCTCGACGTCCGCCGTCTGGCGGGTACGTGGGAGAAGAGCCGTGTCACCGTCGCCGGCCGCGTCGACGGGCCGTTCGATCAGACCCGCGTCGATTTGACGGCGCGCGGCGACGTCGAGGTGGCTGGCGTCGGCCGGCGGGCGGGTGCGACCGTCCTGCTGGCCGGTGTGCTGCGCGTCGACGCGCGGCTCGAAGGGCCGGCCACGGCGCCGCGAGTGACGGGCGACGTCGCGTTCGACGAGCTCACGGCCGGTCCCGTGAAGGCGCGCGCCGGCAGGGCCCACGTCGCTCTCGTCGACCGCGTGCTCTCCGTCACGAAGCTCGACGCGCGGGCGTTCGACGGCGCCGTGAACGGCTCGCTCGTCCTCGATCTCCAGCACATGGACCGTGCGCACGCGGTGCTCGGCGCGCGCGGCGTCTCGGTCGCCGCGCTCGAGTCGCTCGCGGGAGCGAAGAGCGGCGTCAGCGGTCGTCTCGACGCTGACGTCGACACGCGCGGCGATTTGCGCGACCCCGGGCGCATGCAAGGTCGCGTCCGTGTCCTGGCGCGCGAGCTCCGACTGCCCGGGCAGCTCGCGTCGCTCGGATCCGGCACCGTCGACGCCGAGGCGCAGGGCCAGCAGGGCACGTTCGCGCTCTCTTACGGCGTCGCGAGCTGGCCGGGCCTCAGGGTGGAGGCGCAGGGCCAGGCGACCGCCGAGGGGCCGAAGACTCTTCGGCTGACCGCGACCGGCGAGCTCGCCAAGCTGGGCTCACTGATCGGGCGGAGCTCGGCGTCGGGCGACGGCGTGCTGGTCGCGGATCTCACGGGGCGCTGGCGCGATCCCGTGCTCACCGGCAAGCTCGAGCTGCGCTCGCCCGCCGTCGCCGACCTGCGCGCAGACCAGATCGTGCTGCCCTTCGAGCTCACGCAGCGCTCGCTGCGCCTCACGGCGGCCAGCGCGCGCCTCGGTCGCGCGCGAATCGTCGCCTCGGGCAGCCTCGCGTGGCCGCAGGGCGCTTCGCCCGCGATCCCATCGACCGATGCCGTCCGGATGGATCTGCAGGCGCAGACGGAGGAGGCGCGCCTGGAGGATGCGTGGCCCTGGCTTCCGCCGGTGGCTCGTGGCAGCGGACCGGTGCGGGCGAACGTTTTGGTGAAGGGCACGCTCGGCGCATGGCGGATGACGGGGCAGGTCGAATCGAGCAGCCTGACCTGGCCGACGATCCCGGCGGCGCGCGATCTGAACGCGACGTTCGAGGCGACACCCGATCGCCTCGAGGTCGCCGCGTTCAAGGCCGTGGTGCTGGATGCGCCGCTGACCGTGCGCGGCCGGTGGCGGTGGGTTGGCGCCGGCGAGGTCGAGGCGAGCACCGGCCTGGTCGATCTCGCGCGGCTGCCGGGAATGTCGGCTCGGCTGCGCGTCGAAGGCCGCGCGCGTGCAAACGTCACCGCGAGCCTGCGCGATGGCCGTGTCAACGGCTCGGTCAAGGCGATCGGTGAGCGCCTGGCGGTCGCCGGCTGGGTGCTTGGACCGGGCACCGTCGACGTCTCCCTGGACCACAACGTGCTCCAGGGCGACGTCGCCCTGCCCGAGGCCCGGATCGTGGCCAGCGCCCAGGGCCGGCTGGACGGCGTGATCGCGACGCGTTTCACGGCGACCGACTTCGAGCTCGGGCCGATTCTCCGCCAGCTCCGCCCGGATCTCTTCGGCGATGCCGCCGGGCGGCTCTCGGCCGTGGCCACGCTCGACGTGCCGGTGCGAGACCCGCGCGCGGCGCGTGGGCTCGTGCGTCTCGAGCCCGTCCGCTTCGAGATGGCGGGGGAGAGCTTGGACGCGCAAGGGCCCATCATCGTCCGCCGCGAGCCCGGCCGGCTCACCATCGACCGCCTCGACGTCGCCGGCCGCCTTGGGACCGCCACGGCCACGGGCTGGCTCGACGATTCCGGCGCGCTCGAGGGAGGGCTCCGCGGTCACGTGCCGCTCGCGCTGCTGGCCGTCCTGCGCAAGGAGGTTCGCGACGCATCCGGAAAGCTCGAGCTCGACGTGCGCATCGCCGGGACGATGGCGAAGCCGACTGTTCTTGGCCGCGGCACGATCAGCGGGGGGCTGATCGCCGTTCGTGATCTGCCGTTCGTGGTCCGTGACATGGAAGGTCGGCTGGTGCTCTCGCCGGCGCGGCTCCGCATCGAGGAGCTGAAGGCCGCGATCGGCACGGGCAGCGTGCGCGCGACCGGTGAAGTCGCGCTCGACGGCGGAGCCGTCGGCGCCTATCAGGTCGCGCTCAGCGCGCAGCGGGTCGGCCTCACCCCGGTCGAGGGCCTCGAGACCGTCTGGAACTCCGAGCTCGCGCTGGTGGGCCGCGGCGCGCGCGGGCTCGTGCGAGGCGAAGCGCACCTGGTGCGCGGCACCTACACGCGCGATCTCTCGATCCTGCCGCTCCTGCTCAAGACCGGCGGGCGGGCGGAGCCGGCCGAATGGGGCCGCGAGCTCGCGCTGCAGGTCCAGGTCCACCTGGACGACAACCTGGTCGTTCGCTCGCCGCAGGCGCAGGTCCGAGGCGGCGGCACGCTCGCGCTGCGCGGCACAGTGGCGCAGCCGACGATCCTGGGCACGGTCGAGACGCAGGAAGGACGCGTCACGTTCCGCCGCAACCGATTCGTCCTCGAAAACGCCGTCGTGCGGTTCGACGACCCGGGGCGGATCAACCCGTACCTCGATCTGCGAGCCACCACCCGGATCCGGACATACGACGTGACCATGTGGCTCTCGGGCCGCGCCGACGACCTGACGATCCGGCTCGCGTCCGAGCCGCCAATGTCGCAGGAAGATCTGCTCGCTCTGGTCACGGTCGGCGCGACGAAGTCCGAGCTCGGCAGCTCGGGAGGCGGCACGGTCTTCGCCACCGAGGCGGCCCAGCTCATCTCCAAGGAGCTGCTCGGCGGCGAGCTCAACGCGCCGACCGTCGACATCCTCGAGTTCGGGAAGAACGAAGCAGGCCAGAGCGAGTTCCGCGTCGGTAAGCGCCTCAACGACCGCACGCTGGTGACGTATTCGGGAAGCTTCGCCGAGGGCGGCAAGCAGAAGCTCCGTGTCGAGTATCAGCTGTTCGGGCCCGTGCTCGTCGCGGGCGAGCAGGCGTTCAGCGGCGGCGTCGGAGGCGATGTGATCTTGCGCTTCAGATTTCGATGACCCGCCGTCTCGTGGGGGCCCTCACGGTGGCCGTCACAGTATTGTTGTCCTCGATCGCCGGGGCCAGTCAGGCGCCGCCGGCTCCCACGGTGACGGCCGTCGAGGTCGTCTCGCGCCATCGACTCACCGGGCCTGCGCCCGAACAGTTCCTCACGAGCCTGGCCGGCCAGCCGTTCTCTCGCGCGCGGGTGCGCGAGAGCCTCGATCGGCTGTGGGCCCTCGGCATCTTCGACAGCGTCGAGGTCGAGTCGGTCGACGAGCCCGGAGGGGTCCGGCTCCGCTTTCGCGTCTCGCGGCGCCCGTTCCTCGAGAGCCTGGACTGGACCGGCAAGCTCGGTCTCGACGCCGCCGACCTCGCCGCCACCGCGGCACTCGCGCTCGGAGGGCCGGCCGATCCCGAGCGCCTCGAGCGCGCGCGAAACGACGTCCTCACCCGGCTGCGTCGCGAGGGCTATCTCGCGGCCACCGCGCGGCTCGACGTGCGCGAGAATCCCGCCACCAATGGGCGAGCGGTGACGATCGCCGTCGAGGCCGGGAAGGAAGCGCGGGTCGGCCGTGTCGAGATCACAGGGCTCACGCGCGCCGAGGAGCAGCCCCTTCGCAAGGCGCTCGACCTCGATGAGGGTGACAAGTTCAAGGACCGCCGCTTTCGCGACGGCGTGCGCGCGCTCGAGGGCGCCCTGCACGCCCAGGGCTTCTTCGAGTCGCGCGTGACGACGCTCGAGCCTGCCTTCGACCCCGCGACGAACACGGTCGACCTCAGCCTGCAGATCGCCGAGGGCCCGCTGACCCGTGTGCAGTTCGTGGGGCGGGAGGCGCTCGCCGAGGCCGTACTTCGCGAGCGGCTGGTCTTTGCCGACGACCGGATCGTCGACGAGGTCGAGGTGCGGGCGAGCGCCGATCAGATCGAGCGGAGCTATCACGAGGCGGGTTACCACTTCGTGAAGGTGGCCGGAACGCTCGGCGGCGACGCCAGCGAGCGCGGCGTGAAGTTCGAGATCGCCGAGGGCCCGCGCGTCGTCGTCGAGCGCATCACCTTCGAAGGGCTCGCGACGCTCTCCGCCAAGCAGCTGGCCGAGCAGATGCAAACGCGGCCCGCCGGGCTGATCCCGATCGGCATCTTCCGCGGTCTCTTCGTCGAGGAGCGCCTCGAGCAGGACGTGCGTCTGCTTCGCCAGTATTACCGCACGCAGGGGTTCCCGTCGGCGGAGGTCGGCCCCCCGGGCGTGACCTTCAGCGACGACCGCACCCACGCGCGGATCGTCATCCCGGTCGTCGAGGGCGCGCGGCGAATGGTCTCCGCGGTCACCGTCACCGGCAACCGCATCCTCGACGCCGAGACGATTCACAAGACGATCGGATTCCGTGCGGGCGATCCCTGGGACGCGACCCGTGCCGAGGAGTCGCGGCACAAGGTGGAGCAGCTCTATCAACGGCGCGGATACCGAGGTACGACGGTGGGCCTGAGCACGGCCGACAAGGACGGGGCGGTCTCGGCGAGCTATGCCGTGCAGGAAGGCGAGCTCACGCGGATCGGCCAGATCATGGTCTCGGGCCTGACGGCCACCAAGCCGTACGTCGTGGAGCGCGAGCTTCAATTCGCGCCGGGCGATCCGCTCACGGCCGTCTCGCTCTCCGAAGCCCGCCGCCGCCTCGATGCCACGCGCCTCTTCGACCGCGTGGACGTCGAGCCGCTCGGTGACCCGACCGCGCCCATCCGGGACGTCCAGGTGATCGTGCGCGAGGCGAAGCCCTGGCGCTTCGAGCTCGGCGCCGGCTACGCCACCGAGGAAGGCTTTCGCGGCTTCGTCACGCTCGGCTATGACAATCTGTTCGGCACCGGCCGAAGCGCCTCGATTCGACAGCGCATCAGCGAGAGGGGAGATCGCTCCGAGCTCGACTATCGCGAGCCCTGGGTCTTCGGCTCGAACTGGCAAGGCGAGGCCATCGTGTTCCGGGAGCGGAAGCAGGAGCTCGGCTACCTCAGCGACAGGCTCGGCTCGACGCTCACCATCGAGCGCGATCTTTTAACCAGTCTCTTCCGACCCCTGGAGCCGACCGATCATCCCAAGAGCCTGCGCGGCGGGTTCCGGTACCGGATCGAGGAGTTCCGGCGCGACGACATCGATCCCGACCTCATCGCAGATGGCAGCATCCGGGAGCGAGACGATCTCGTCACGAGTGTGCAATCGTTTCTTTCGCTCGAGCTCCGCGACCTGCCGGCCGATCCCCGGCAGGGGAGCTATCACTTCACCGCGGTCGAGATCGGCAGCGCGGCGCTCGGCGGCAACGTCAACTTCGTCAAGTTCCGGCTCGAGGATTCCTGGGTTTTTCCCTGGCCGCCCCGGACCGTGCTGGCGGTCTCGACCCGCCTCGGCGTCGCCGGGCCCTATGGGGACACCGCGGACCTCGTGATCGAGGACCGCTTCAAGGCCGGCGGCAGCACGACCGTGCGCGGGTACAAAGAGGATCACGTCGGCCCGCTGGACGTGGACGGCAACCCGCAAGGAGGCGATCTGCGGATCCTGATGAACCTCGAGTGGCGCTTCCCGCTCTATCGCTGGCTCGGCGGTGTGGTCTTCTTCGACGTGGGTATGGTCACCCCGAGCGTGCCCGACTTCGCGTGGTCCGCCTTCTACCCGGGCGTCGGCAGCGGGCTGCGGATCACCACGCCGATCGGGCCCATCCGGCTCGACGTCGGCTATGGGCTCCGCCAGGTCCGCAACGACGACCGGTTTCAGGTCTACCTCACGGTTGGCCAAGCCTTCTGATGCGCGTCGGCGGCCGGCGCCGAGTGAGCTCCGCCGACCGGGTCTCGCGGCGGTCGCGATGCTCGCCGCGCTGCTATACGTCTCGCTCGCGCCGGCCGAGCTGGTCGACACGTTGCTCGCTCAAGTCGGCGCGCGAACCATCTCGGCGAGCGATGTCGCGCTGGCGCGGGCGCTCGGCGTGTTCGGCTTCGCACCGTCGGCCTCGCCGATCGAGCGATCCGACGTCGATCGATATGTCGATGTCCTCCTGATGCTCGACGAGGCCGGGCGGATCGGCATCGAGGTCGAGCCGGCCGCGGTCGAGGCGGCGTGGGTCGCCGTCGGCATCCGGGCCGGCGGCGAGGCGGCGCTCGAGCGCTGGCTCGACAAGAACGCGATCGATCGCAACTGGGCCCGCCGCCTGGTCGGGGAAGACATCGTGAAGTCGAAGTTCCTCGATGCGCGATTCATCGCCTTCGTGTTCCCCGACGACGAGGCGGTCACTCGCGAGCTCGGCCCGGGCCAGCACGACGAGCCCGCGCGCGAACAGGCGCGCGAGCGCCTGGTACGGCAGGCCGCGTCCGAGACACAGGCGACTTGGCTCGCCGACGCTCGTCGGCGCGCTTCCATCAGGATCTTGCTCCCGGCTGGGTCGTCGGTCGCGCCACCTTTCACTTTGCCGTGAGCGACCTATCGGGCGGGCTGGGACCTGGGTCAGGGAGGGGTGCCTGCGACCACGCGGCACGCGTGCTTGGGACGTGTCGGGGTTTAGCGGGGGTGGGGTGGGGTGGTTTCGGCGGTGATGGTGGGTTCGGGTTTGGATCCTTGGCGGATGGCGATGTCGAGGGCGCGGAGCATTGCGAGGATGTAGGTGTCTTCTCGCCAGCGAGCGAAGAGGTGGTCGGCGCCGAGGGCGACGACGTTGACGCCGCCAGGCCACACCGTATCGGCGAGGAGCACCACGCCGTCGTTGGCACCGTGGGAGCTGAGTACCTGATACCCTGGGTAGACTTGGTAGCCCACGCTGCCCGAGACGGGCACCGCGACGACGTTGAGGACCGTGACCGTCTCCGGCAACCGCAACGTTTCGAAACGCCGCCGGCTTCGTTCGGTCTCGAGAGATTCCAGCGCGTCCCAGCTCCAGCCGCTCAGAAAGAAAATTCCGCGAGCCAGCCACCTCACTGGCAGGCGCAGGGCCGAGTCGGCCAACGGTGTCCCGCGGAGCGCGCCGGCGATGTTGATCCAGGCGGTGACGCAAGCGGCTTCCTCCGCCGTCAAGCTGGATAGCGCCATGGCCGCCTCGGCGCCCGACTTGCTTGCGCTGACCAGGACGATAGAGCCGCCCTCGCAGCCCGCGTCGCGGATCGCCCGCACGATCACGGCCGCGTTGTCCTCGACCGAATCGCTTTCTCCGGACTCGACCAGGAGATTGCGCACGCCGAGCGTCCGGAGGATCCGGCGCTGGTTCGCGAAGTCGGAGCCATTCTCGGGATGGCTCTTGTAGAGCCACGACGGCGCGAAGAGGAGCGTGTAGGGGAAGGCGCGTGGACGTCGCAGCGCATCCGCCGAGCGATCCGGTCCCTCCCGTAGGAAGCGGTCGAATGCCGCCTGCACCGAGCGGCTCCGCGGCTCGGCGGCGAGCGCGCGCGCGAAGACGAGCGCGGAGAAGTCCATCGACGTCCTTTTCGCGAGCTTCTTCAGGAACGCCTGGTCCGGGAGCCGGACGTCGACACCGGCGCCTCCGAGCTGAGGCTCGCTGGAGGCGAGATCGGTCAGGCGAGCGCTTCCCGCGGCGGCCGGGAACCGGGCATCAGCCGAGCGTCGGGCCAGTATATCGGCGAGCAGGCGTCGCGCCATGTCGGAGTCCACCAGGGCCGCCAGCTCCGAGTCCGGTGAGTCGCTGTTCACCAGATCGATCGGGCGCGCGCAACCGAGCGTCAAGGTCAGCGCGAGCGCGGCGTTCGCCGCCAGCCACGAGTGACGGAACACGAAGCATCCTCCGATGCTGGAATCGATCGGCGTCACGGCTATTATAGGCAGGCTTCCGCGAAGCTCGGGCGAGTCTCGGCGAAGAGCGGCGCTCAACCCGCTGCGGGTCGGGCGATTTCGTGCAGGTACCACTCCGTATAGCGGATCACATTATATTCACGCTTCGTCGAGTAGGGACCCGGCGTGAAGGCCGATGAGCTCACGCCGGCCTGATTCTTCTCGCAGAGGGCCCAGTCCTGCTCGCTGGTGAGCTCCCAGAACGGGAGCAGCGCGTCCAGCGCGTAGTCCTTTCCCTCGACGGCGTTCTCGGCGACGAGCCACTGGACCTGCACGAGCGTCTTCTGCGGCCCGGCCGGCGAGAGCCGCGTCGACACGGAGTGATCGCCGCTCGAGTGGTTCCAGAAGTTCGGCATGGTCCGGATCCGGAGCGTGCCAACGTCGCGCGTCCGATAGGCCCCCATCAGCGGCGCGACCGGCCGCCCGTCGATCGACTCGCTGACCCAGCCGGGCACCAGCGGCGTGCGGTTGATCGACCACCAGCAGTCGGGAGACGGAAAGCGCACCAGGCCCGCTTCCTCGTAGTCGATGCGCAGGCCGTCGGCCGCGAGGCGATTCGAGGTCGCCCGGGCCTGGGTCTCGATCTCGAGCCTGAGCGCCGCGTCGTCGATCGGCGCGTTGTCGTAGTTGGCCTTGATGTACTGCGGGTGGTTCACGTTGCAGTGCCAGCACTCGCGGTTGTTTTCCCACACGAGCTTCCAGTTCGCGCGCACCTCGTAGCTCCGCGTCGCCGCGACCTTGGCGCGCGCGAGCCCCTGCGGGCGTAGCAGCGCGCCCAGCGCCTCCCCGGCGCCCTCGAACGCGGGCGGCGCGCCGGCCAGGCAGATGAAGATCAGCCCGCCGACCTCGCGCAGGTGTACCCGGTGCAGCCCGTAGTCGCGCCGGTCGAGATCACCGTCTTTGTCCATCCCGCCGCATGCCATCAGCTCGCCGTTTCGCGCGTAGGACCACTGGTGATACGGGCAGACGATCCGCGCGACGTGACCGGACTCGTCCTGACAGACCTTCATCCCGCGATGGCGGCACGTGTTGTGGAGCGCGTGAATTCGCTCGTCGTCGCCGCGGATGACGATGATCGAGTCCGTGTCGACGTCGAGCACAAAGTAGTCGCCGGGCTGCTTGACCTGACACGTGTGGCCGGCGAAAAGCCAGCCGCGGCGCCAGATACGCTCGAGGTCGAGCTGATAGATGCCCGGATCGGTCTGGAACTCACGCTGGAGCGCGTGGCCGGGCTTGTGCTCGGCGATCAGACGGTCGAGGAGCGTGGAGGCGTCGGCGAGCTGAGCGGCGGTCAGGAACGTGCCCGACATCGCCTCATATTATAGGCGCCATATGGGCGCCGTCGGCTATGGGCGGGTCACTACCAGGGTATGCGTATCTCGACGAAGACCCCGCCCCGTCGCGGAACACCGACTCGAATGTCGGATTTGATCCCCATCAGGCTCTCCGCCAGATAGTTCAGCGCGCCGATCGGGTCGGTCGCGATCAGGATGACGTGGTCGTACCACTTGAGCTCGGGCTTGTGCCTGACCCAGTTGCGGATGGGCTCGAAGACGAATCCGCCGAGCAGCGCGCCCCCGACCGGGGTGACGATCAAGTCCTGGTAAGAAGGCCGCTCGAAGAGCGCCTCCGTCCCGAACTCGTAGAGCGCCGAGGCGACTGCCGAATACAGGAACGAGTCGATTCGGTCGAAGCCCCGCTCGCGCGCGCGTATGTAGTAGACGGCCCCGAAGTACGAGTGGCCGAGGTAGTTCACGGCCCAGTTGTCGTGGTCCCACCCTGGATTCTGAACGTTGTTCCACCATCTCTCGAAGCTGAGGTTGTTCTTTGCGGTGTCGGACCAGTTCGACACGCTCTCCGGGAGCAAGTAGAGAATACCGACGCCGACGATCTGGTAGCTGACGACCAATGCGGTGTCCCGGGCGAGGCCCACCCAGTCTCGAGGCTCCTCCGAGCTGTCGGGAAGGAGATGAAACTTCTCTGGCGCGTTCTCGGCGGCGGCTTGCACCCACCACGCGCGCGAGTCGGGAGTGCTCGAGTCGACGGGTTCGTCGCCCAGCGCCGGTGTGGTCGCCAGGCAGAGGGAGGTGACAACGAGGAATACCGCGGCTGCGCGAAGCAAGCGCAAAAACCATACCCGGATGACCCGGCCAAGTCCATCGGTAGTTGGTCCCAAGCCGCCGGGCATCGTTCGGGTTCGATTCGAGGTCGCGCCCTACTGGCGGAGCCTGACGCCGGCGGGGTCGTAGAGCACGTCGGGCGCGACCCCCGCGGCGAAGCGCGCGCCGAAGGCCTCCACCTCGACCGGCGTGCCGATCGCCGAGAGCGCCGGCGGCAGATAGACGAAGCCGATGTGCTTCCCGACCGTGTAGCCCCAGCCCGCGCTCCGCAGACGGCCCACGACGTGGCCGCCGGCGTACACGGCCTCGCCGGCGTAGAGGTCGGACTCGTCGGACATCGGCGCCGCCAGCACGATCGTGCACAGCTTGCGCTGAACTCCCTCGGCGTTGATCCGGAGCAGTGCCCCGCGCCCGACGAACTCGCTCTTCTGCAGGCGCACGCAGAACCCGAGCCCCGCTTCGTACGGGTTCTCGGCCGGCGTGAGATCGGTGCTCCAGTATCGGTAGCCCTTCTCGAGCCTCAACGAGTCGACGGCCTTGTAGCCGACGGGCTCGATCCCGAGCGGCCGGCCGGCGGCCAGCAGCGCGTCCCACACGCTGACCGCATGCTGGTTGTCGATGTACAGCTCCCAGCCGAGCTCGCCGACGTAGGTCACCCGCTGAGCGCCGACCGCGACGTCGGCGATCTCGACCTGTCGCGCCGACATATAAGGAAACGCGGCGTTCGACACGTCGCTCGGCGTGACGGCCTGGAGCACGCGCCGCGCGTCGGGACCCCAGATGCCAATGCAGGCGAACTGGTCGGTCACGTCGCGCACGTCCACGCTCCCGTCGGACGGCCGGTGCATCAGGATCCAGCCGAGATCGCTCGCGACGAAGTTGCTGCCGGTCGTCACGCGGAAGCGATCGGGGCCCCAGCGCGTGACGGTCAGGTCGCTCTCGATCCCGCCGCGCGGGTTGAGGAGCTGCGTGTAGATCACGCTCCCGACCGGACGGTCCATCTCGTTGTCGGCCAGACGCTGCAGGAGCGCCAACGCACCGGGCCCGCTCACGTCGAGCTTGCCGAACGAGGTGAAGTCGAAGAGCCCGACCCGCTCGCGGACCGCTCGATGCTCGACGCCGACGCGCTCGAAGAAGGCCGCCCGTGACCAGCCCCACCCGCGCTGGTCCGCGCCGGCGCGGCGTCCGGGTCGACCGGGCATGAAATAGTTGGCGCGCTCCCAGCCGTTCTTCTCGCCGAACACCGCGCCCGCCTCGCCGAGCCGAGCGTCGAGCGGGCTCAGCCGGCGCGCGCGGGCCCACTCGTTCTCGTCGTGGGGATAGCGGAGCATGTAGTAGTACTTGTACGACTCGCGCGCGCGCTCCGCGGCGTACGCGCGGTCCTCGTACACCGGCCCGAAGCGCCGCACGTTCAGCTCCGTCACGTCGTGCGGCGGCTCGCCGTCCACGAGCCAGTCGGCGACGATGTGGCCGATCGCGCCGCCGGCGCCGAAGCCCGTGTGCGAGAGGCCTGCCGCGACCCAGAACCCGGGCACGCTCGGTACCGGACCGAGCAGGGGACGGCTGTCGGGGGTGATGCCCTCGGGGCCGTTCACCAGATGCGCCAGCTCGGCCTTCGCCAGGACGGGCACTCTTCGGATGGCGCCCTCGAGGATCTCGTTGAACAGCTCCCAGTCCGATGGCAGGAGCTGTTGCGTGAAGTCCCACGGCACGCCGCCGACCGACCACGCGACCGGGCTTCGCTCGAAGCCACCGATGAGAAATCCGCCGACCTCTTGACGCATGTAGACGAGGTTCTCCGGATCGCGCAGGCACGGAGTCGCGCGCGCGAGCTCGCTGCCCGGAATCGGCTTCGTCGCCAGGTGCTGGTGGACGAGCGGCGTGATCGGCAGGCTCACGCCGACCATCGCCGCGATCTGCCCGGCCCACATGCCGCCGGCGTTGACGATGGTCTCCGTCCGGATGACGCCGTGGTCGGTTTCGACGGCCGCGACCGCGCCCCGCGCCGTCCGCGCGATCCCGGTGACGCGCACGCCCGTGCGGATCTCGACGCCCAGCCGGCGCGCGTGCGCGGCCAGCTCCATCGTCGCCCCGCTCGGATCGAGCCACCCATCGCCCGGCAGGTACATCGCGCCGTGGAGGTGCTCGCCGGACATGAGGGGAAAGATGCGGAGCGATTCCGCCGGAGAGATCGTGTCGACGTCCAGGCCGATCGCGCGCGCCATGCCGACCTGGCGCTGGAGGAACCGGAGCTGATCGTGGCTCGACGCCACGCGGAGGCTCCCGACCTCGTGCCAGTGCTCCGCCGCGCCCGGCTCCGCCTGCAGGCTTCGATAGAGCCGAATGCTGTACTGCCGCATCCGCATGAGCGTCGGCGAGGTGTGGAAATGCGTCACCATCCCCGCGGCGTGCCAGGTGGACCCGCTCGTCAGCTCGCCTTTGTCCACGAGCACCACGTCGGTCCAACCCTTCTGTGCCAGGTGATACGCGACGCTGCACCCCGCGATGCCGCCGCCGACGATGACGACCCGCGCCTGCTCCTTCATAAGCCGCACCGCGGTCTCATCTGCTCCGCACGAAGAAAGCCCAGCCGTCGTGGGGCAACGCACGCGTACCGCGTGGTCCGGCGACCTCTCCGCACCCGCCCGCCCACCGACCCCCGGCGCCCAGCGTCGAAGCCGAGGGTGAGGCGGCTACCGACGGCGCCACGCCTGGGTCCGGCGCTCGAGCCATCGAGCAAGGAGCAGGTGGAGCATGCGCGCCCCCACGTTGGTGTAGAAGATCATCATCGCCATCGCGGCCGCCGAGGCGATCTCGCCGGTGTCGTCCATGTTGAGAACGGAGATCGACGCGAGCTCGGTCTTCGGCCCGTAGATGAAGACGACGCCAGAGACGGTCGTCATCGCGTTGACGAACATGTAGATGACGATGTCGAGCGTCGACGGCAGGCACACCGGGACCGTCACGCGCCAGAAGGTCCGATAGAACGGTTGCTTGAGCGACGCGGACACCGTCTCGAACTCGGGATCCATCTGACGCAGCGCCGTGAGCGCCGTCAGGTGCCCCACGGTGTAGAAGTGCACGATCGTGTTGACGACCAAGATCGTCATCGTGCGGTAGAGCACGTTGAGCGGATTCGCCGGCGCGTTGAAGAAGAAGATGTAGGCGAGCCCGAGGACCAGGCCGGGCACCGCCATCGGCAGCATCGCCAGGAAGTGGAAGATCCCTCGGCCCAGGGCGAAGCCGCGGGCCTTCTCGACGAGATAGGCCCCGGCGAACACGACGACGGTCCCGACGACGCCGGTCAGGAGCGCCAGCCGGATCGAGTTGTAGTACGAGGCCCAGCCTCCGCCGCCCTTCTGATCGAAGTCGTAGTGGGCCCAGGTCAGAGTGAGATTGTAGGGAAAGAACTTCACGACAGCCGCGAACTGCGAGATCGCGACGATGCTCAGGATGGCGAGCCCCATCACGACGCAGTAGGCCAGCATCAGGAGGTCGAACAGCCGCTGTGGCTTCGGCTCGTACGGCACCGCACGCGCGGACAGGAGCGCCACCTGCCGGCGCCGCACCGCGCGATCGACCAAGAAGGCGAAGATCGCCGGCACCAGCAAGATCACGCTCACGACGGCGCCCATCTGGAAGTTCTGCTGGCCGATGACCTGCTTGTACACATCGGTCGCCAGCACGTTGTACTGGCCGCCGATGACCTTCGGCGCTCCGAAGTCGGTGACGACCGTGGTGAAGACGACGAAGGTGGCGCTGATCAGGCCGTAGCGCGCGCCCGGGAGCGTGACGGTCCAGAAGATCTTCGGCCGCGACGCGCGCAGGGCCACCGCCGCCTCGTAGAGCCGCGCGTCGGCGAGGGCCAGCGCGGCCAGGATGATCAGCAGCGCGTGCGGAAAGGTCGTGAAGACCTCGGCCATCACGATGCCGATCGGCCCGTAGATGCTGTGTCCGAGCAGCGCCGCTTTCAGCAGCCCCTGGTTGCCGAAGAGATAGACGAGCGCCAGACCCGGCAGGAGCGAGGGCACGAGGATCGGGACGAGGGCGACGGTCTTGAAGAATCCGCGGAAGGGCATGCGCGAGCGCGTGAGCGCGTACGCGTAGACAAACGCCAGCGGCACCGTGATGACGGTGCTGAGGATCGACACCCCGAGACTGTTGCCGATCGACTGGAAGAGGGCCGGCGTCGAGAAATAGCGGATGTAGTTGGCGAGGCCGACGAACTCCTCCCGTGGTCCCTGCAAGCTCTTGGCGAGCATGAGACCGAGCGGCAGCGCGAGGGCGGCGACCAGATAGAGCCCGATGACGCCGATGAAGAGGCGCATGAGCCGGTCGTCGCGGCTCGACTCGGGCCGGACGATCGCGGCGGCCTGATCGGCCCGCGCGAGCGCGGCGTCAGCGATTGACGGTGCTCCCCGGATAGATCCGGATCCGCTCGGGCGGCAGCAGCACCGAGAGCAGGCTCTTCTCCGCGATCCCGCGCCGCCGGACCATGTCGACCGGAAGGTCGGCGCGCAGGAGCACTCCGGCCGTGGCGTCGCCGGCGAGGTCGGCGCGGAAGAATGAGCCCAGGAACGCGAGCGCGTCCACGCGCATGGCCAGGGCGTTCGGCTCGCTCCGGCCGCCGTCGTGGACCACGATGTCTTCCGGGCGGATCGCCAAGGTCACCTCGGTCCCGGCCGCGAGGCCGTCGACCTCGCAGGCGAGCTCGGAGCGGCCGAGCCGGACGACACCATCCCGCACGACCGTCCCGGCCACGAAGTTCATCACGCCGATGAAGTCGGCGACGAACGGCGACGCCGGCTCGCGGTAGATCTCGAGCGGCGTGCCGACCTGCTCGATCGCGCCGAGATTCATCACCACGATGCGGTCGGCCATCGTGAGCGCCTCTTCCTGATCATGGGTGACCATGATCGTGGTCACGCGCAGGCGCCGCTGGAGCTGCTTGATCTCGTGGCGCAGGTGCACGCGCACCTTCGCGTCGAGCGCGGAGAGCGGCTCGTCGAGCAGCAAGAGGCCCGGCGAGGTCGCCAGCGCTCGCGCCAGCGCCACCCGCTGCTGCTGGCCGCCCGAGAGCTGCGCCGGATACTTGTTGCCGTGCGTGGCCAGGCCCATCAGGTCGAGCAGCTCGAGGACGCGCTTGGCGATCTCGACGCGAGGCACGCGAGCGTTCTGGAGGCCGTACGCGACGTTCTTGGCGGCGGTCAGGTTGGGGAAGAGCGCGTAGGACTGGAACACGATGCCGAAGTCGCGCTTGGTCGGCGGCAGCGCGGAGATGTCACGGCCGTTCTGCTCGATGCGGCCGGTCGTCTGGATGTCGAGCCCGGCGATCGCCCGCAGCAGGGTGGTCTTGCCACAGCCCGACGGGCCGAGGAAGCAGACGAACTCGCCGTCGGCGATCTCGAGCGAGATGTCGTCGAGGGCGGTGAAGCTACCGAACTTCTTCGTGAGGCGTTGGATGCGAAGGTAGGGACTCACCCGCCGCCTCGGCCGTCCTCGGTGTCCGGGCTACTTCTTCGGCTCGGACTTGGCGCCGTAGCGCTTCTCCCACTCCCCGAGGATCTTGGCGCGGTTCACGGCCGCCCACTGGAAGTCGTTCTTGATCATGTGCTCCAGCATGTTGCCCGGCAGGTGCTCGATCGGCTGTGACATCTTGGAGATCGCGACCACCGCGTAGCCTTCGTTGTAGAGCTTCATGGCCTTGTCGGTGACCGACCAGTCGACGAGCGTCTTGGCCGCCTCGAGGTTCTTCGTGCCCTTCACGATCGAAGTTGCTTCCATGTCCCAGCCCGAGCCCTCCGACGGAAACACGATATCGATCGGCGCGCCCTGCTTTTTCTGCCGCGCGGCGCGGAACTCGAACGACACGCCGATCGGATACTCGCCGGCGCCGGCCATGGTGCACGGCTTGGAGCCGGAGTGCGTGTACACGCCGATGTTCTGGTGGAGCGCGTCCATGTACTTCCAGCCCTCGGTCTCGCCGAAGAGCTGGAGCCAGCTCGTGACGTCGAGGAAACCGGTGCCCGACGAGGCCGGGTTCGGCATGACGATCGTGCCCTTGTACACGGGCTTGGTCAGGTCCTTCCACGACGCGGGCTTGGGCAGGTTCTTCTTCTGGGCCTCGACGGTGTTGAAGCAGAGGGCCGCGACCCACGCGTCCATGCCGACCCACGCCGGCGGCGTGTCCTTGTCGCGGAACTGCGCATCGAGCCGCTCGACACCCTTCGGCGCGTACGGCATGAGCATGCCCTCGGGCTTCAGCACCAGGAGACTCGTCGCGGCCAGCCCCCAGATCACGTCCGCCTGGGGGTTCGCCTTCTCGGCGAGCAGCTTGGCGGTGATGACGCCCGTCGAGTCGCGGACCCACTTGATCTCGATGTCCGGATAATCCTCGTTGAAGCGGGCGGCATACTTCTTGAGGTCGTCAGCCTCGACGGCCGTGTAGACCGTCAGCGTCGCCTTGGCGGCGCGCACGCTGGTCGCCGCGAATCCGATCGCTGCCGCGACGATCGCCGCGCACACCAGAAATGAGCCGAGCCTGACGCCAGTTCGGTGAGCCATTGAGGGCCCTCCCTTCGCGAGGTGCCGCGATTCTAGCCCAGACGCCGAGCTTTGTCAGGGCTCGCCACGAAACCGTCACACGAGTCGATCGCGCAGGCGCGAGCTGATCGCGTCGACCACCATCACCATGGCCACCGTGACCAGGAGCACCGTGGACGCCGCGCGGTAGTCGATCATTCTGAGATAGGTCTGCAGATAAAATCCGATGCCGCCGGCGCCGACGAAGCCGAGCACGGTCGCCGCGCGGATGTTGGTCTCGAGACGATAGAGGACGTAGGAGAGGAACAGGGGGAGGACCTGGGGGATCACGCCGAAGCGCAGGACTTGCAGCCGCGTCGCGCCGGTCGCGGTGATCGCGTCGACGGGCCCGGGATCGACGCCTTCGACGGCTTCGCCGTAGAGCTTCGCGAGCGAAGTAGTCGTGTAGGCCACGACGGCAAGGACGCCCGGGAAGGGGCCGAGACCGACCGCGGCAACGAAAACCAGGGCATAGACGAGCGTGTCCACGCTGCGGAAGAAGTTCAGCACGGCCCGCGCCGGGTAGAACACGGCGCCGGGCGCCACGTTGCGCGCGGAGAGAAAGCCGAGCGGCAGCGCGAGGACGGCTGCCACCGCGGTGCCGAGCAGCGCGATCTCGACCGTTTTGAGCGCGCCCACGAGCGCGGCCGGCAGCACGCTCAGATCGGGCGGCATCATGCGCCGGACGAAGTCGACGATCCACGGCAGGCCGCGAGTCAGCCGCACCGGATCGGCGCCGGTGTCCCAGACGAGCCACGCGAGCACGAGCAGCGCGACGAAAAAGTGGCCCGGCTTCACGCGTCGGGACTCTCGCCGTAGATCGCGCGGACGACGGTTGGCGTGACCGACGCGGGCGGCCCGTCGAAGGCGACGCGGCCCTGGCGGAAGCCGACGATGCGGGTCGCGTAGGCCAGCGCGGTCTCGAGCTGGTGCTGGCTCACGACGAGCGTCAGCCCCTGGTCGACGTTGATGGCCTTGAGGATGTCCATGATGCTGCCGGTGAGGGCGGGATCGAGGCTCGCGGTCGGCTCGTCGGCCAGGATGACCGCCGGCCGCTGCGCCAGCGCACGCGCGATCGCGACCCGCTGCTGCTCGCCGCCCGATAGCGTATCGGCGCGCCGCTGGGCGAGGTGGCCGAGCCCCACCTGGTCGAGACACGCGCGCGCCAGCTCGCGATCGGCCGGCGGAAAGCTCCCGAACACGCTGGGAACGGGCGGCACGTAGCCGAGCCGGCCGGCGAGGACGTTGTCGATCGCCGAAGCGCGTCGCACCAGATTGAACTGCTGGAAGACCATGCCGATCTGCCGGCGGACCTCGCGTACCGCGGCGGCGCCGGCGCCGGTGACGGCGCGGCCGGCCACCCGGATCGTCCCGGCGGTCGGCTCGACGAGCCGATTCAGGCACCGCAGGAAGGTGGTCTTGCCGGCGCCGCTCCGGCCGAGGACCACGACGAACTCGCCGCGACCGATGGACAGATCGATCCCGTGGAGCGCGACCGTCGAGGGCGGCAGGACGACCCGCAGCCCCGCGACCTCGATCATCGGAGAAGACGCGGCCGTGGTCAGCGCGGCTTGACGCCGAGCAGCTCGACCGCTGCGCGCACCGGGTCGTAGTCGCGGTCGTCGGCCGCCGCGAACCCGTCGATCTCGTAGAGCCGGCGCAGCAGGGTCGCGTAGGCGGGCGCCCGGATCTGCAGGAGGGCCTCGCGCACTTTCGCGAAGGTCGCCGGATCGAGGCCCGAGCGCGCCGCGATGCCGGCCTCCGGGATCTCCGGCGTCTCCGCGATATAGATGATGCGCTCGCGCTCGGCCGGGTCGGTCAGGTACTGCTCGCGGGCCATGTCGAACGAGGCCAGCGCGTCGACGTGGCCGTTGAGCAGGGCGCGCATTCCGGCGTCGTGCGCGCCCGCGAAGAGGACCTCGCGGAAGAAGGTCTTCGGATCGCGGTCCTTCACGAGCCCGCGCTGGATCAAGAGCACCATCGGGTAGGTGTAGCCCGAAGAGCTGGCCGGATCGACGAACGCCATCGTCTTGCCGCGCAGATCCTCGAGGCTCTTGAGCCCGGATTCTTTTCTGACGTAGATCCGGGAGGTGAACGAGCTCTTGCCGTGCCAGAGGTTGCGGACCACGATCGTCGCCTTCGCCTCGCGGCTCGCCAGCACGTAGCCGACCGGGTGCACGAACGCCAGATCCGCCGTGCGATTTCGCAGCGCCTCGATCACCGCGGCGTAGTCCGACGCGACCGTGACCCGAATCGGGATCGCCGTCAGCTTCGTGAGCACCTTCGCGAACTCGTCGCCGGTGGCGAGGAGATCGGTCGGCTTCTGCGAAGGCGTGAGGACCAGGTGCAGGCCGTCGGCGGCGCCGGCGGCGCCTGGCGCGATGGCGCTCGGCGCGAGCATGCACAACGCGAGCAACGCAAGAGTGCGGGCGATCATCGGCGGTGAGTGTACCATCGAGACACCGACCATGAGGGTGCTCCGCCCCGGATTCTTCTGGGCGCTCGTTTTCGTCGCGGCGGCGGCCGGGGGCATCTATCTCGCCGACCGGCTGGTCCTGGCTCCCGGGCGCCTCCTGCAGCGGCAGCTCGAGGAGCGCGACGCGCAGATTCGCGCGTTGACGGAGCGCAACCAGGCTCTCGAAGCGGCGGTGCGACTCCTGCGTCACGCCGAGCGGCGTGCGCGCCTGGTCGTGCTGGATCAGGCCCCCGGCCCCGAAGGCCACCAGCGGACGCGCGTCCGGTTCACCGAGCTCGATGCGCAGGGTGATCCCGTCGGCGAGCCGCGCGAGCTGACGCTCGACGGCGACGAGATCTACGTCGACACGCTCGTCATCAAGTTCGAGGACGACTTCGTGACCGCCGGTGACGCGCTCAAGGGCAAGGCCCTGCTCCTCTTCCGCCGGATCTTCACCGACCGCCGGCGGCCCGCCGAGGGAGAAGTGCTCGACCGGGAGGGACAGATTCCGCAGAGCTACGCCGCCGAGCGGGCGCCGACCGCGTTCGAGCGCGAGCTGTGGGCGCGTTTCTGGGAGCTGGCCAACAACCCCGAGGAGGCCAAGCAGCGCGGGGTCCGGGCGCTCCACGGCGAGGCGGTCTCGGCGCGCGTGCGCAAGGACCGCGTCTACTCGATCACGCTCCGCTCCACCGGCGAGCTGACGATCCAGCCAATCCGGTAGCGTTGACAAGCTCGCCGGGCGTGTGACCATATTTCCGCGCATGAGCGCGCCCACTGCGGAAGTCGTCATCTGCGGCGCCGGCATCGCCGGGATCGCCGCCGCGTATCACCTGGCGGTGCGCCGGGGCGTCCCCGGCGTCGTGCTCGTCGACGAGGGCCCGCCGCTCTCGCTCACCAGCGACAAATCCACCGAGTGCTACCGCAACTGGTGGCCTGGACCCGGCGACGACATGGTCGCACTCATGAACCGGAGCATCGATCTGCTCGAAGAGCTGGCGTACGAGAGCGACAACCGATTCCTGCTGAACCGGCGCGGCTATCTCTTCGCCACGGCCGATCCGAAGCAGGTGCCGATGTTCGTCGAGCGCGCGAAGGAAGCGGCGACCCGCGGCGTCGGCCCGGCCCGCATCCACAGCCACGCGTCGAGCGACTACCAGCCCGCGCCCGCCGCCGGCTTCGAGGATCAGCCGACCGGAACGGACGTCATCACCGATCCGACGCTCTTGCGTCGGTACTTTCCGCACCTGGCGAGCGACACCCTGGCCGTGCTGCACGCTCGGCGCTGCGGCTGGTTCAGCGCCCAGCAGCTCGGCATGTACCTGCTCGAGCGCGCCCGTGAGCACGGCGTGCGCTTCCTCGAAGGCCGCGTCGAGCGGATCGACACGACCGGCGGGCGCGTGCGCGGCCTGCAGATCGGCGCAAGAGGAGGCGAGGTTCGCATCGCAACGGATCGCTTCGTGAACGCGGCCGGTCCGTTCGTCGGCCGCATCGGCCGCTTGCTCGAGCTCGAGCTGCCGGTCTTCTGCGAGCGCCACGCCAAGGTCGCCTTCAATGACGTACTCGGCGCGGTGCCGCGCGGGGCGCCGATGACGATCTGGACCGATCCGATCACGCTCCCCTGGTCCGACGAGGAGCGGCAGGAGCTCTTGGCGTCGGCCGAGCACAAGCGCCTCGTCGAGGAATTTCCCGCGGGGGTCCATGGCCGGCCGGAGGGCGCCGGTGACAGCCCGGTGGTGCTCCTGATCTGGACCTACGATATCGAGCCGGTCGAGCCCACGTTCCCGATCGAGTTCGACACCGCGTACGGCGAGATCTGCCTGCGCGGCATGTCGCGGATGATCCCGGGGCTGTCGCAGTACCTGACGCGCTTGCCGCGCGTCGTCGTCGACGGCGGCTACTACACGAAGACGCGCGAGAATCGCCTGCTCTCCGGGCCGCTGCCGGTAGAGGGGGCCTACGTGCTGGGCGCGCTCTCGGGGTACGGGCTCATGTCGTCGAACGGCGCCGCAGATCTCCTCGCCGATCACATCGCCGGGCGCACGCTCCCGCGCTACGCGCCGGCCTTCCTGTTGTCCCGCTACGACGACCCGGCGTATCGTGCGCTCGTCGAGCAGTGGGGAGATTCGGGACAGCTCTGATCCTGATTCGGTTCGATCACGCAGCGATCATCCCAAAGGAGAACAGTCATGGCCGCGAAGATCGAGAAATACTGCGCGCCCGGTGTCTACGATCCGCCGGGATACAGCCAGGCCATCAAGGTGACAGGCGCTCAGACGATCCTGTTCCTCGCCGGCCAAGTGCCCTACGAGATGGACGGGACCGTGAAGCATCGCGGCGACTTCAGGAGCCAGGCGCGCGCGGTGTTCGGCGCGGTCAAGGCGCTCGTCGAGGCGGGCGGCGGCAGCCTCGCCAACGTCGTGAAGATCACGACGTACGTGACCGACGTCCGCTATCGGCTCGACTTTCGCGTCGTTCGAGATGAGGTCTTCGGCCAGAAGGGGCCGGCCTCGACGATGGTCCAGGTCGCGTCGCTCTCGCACCCCGACTATTTGATCGAGGTCGAAGCGCTCGCCGTCGTCTAGCGTCTACCGGCGGAGCGCCTCCCGGCCGCTCATCTCAGGCGTTCGTGATCGACTTCCAATGCCTCAGCCGCTCTACGATCAACTGGGCGCGTTGCCGATCGTCGCGTCCGTCCATGACGCCCATGTCCTCCGGATCGGCGCGCACGTAAACACCGGACGTCCGCACGTTGACTTTCTGGTGAGTGTCCGAATGAGTTGTGAAGTACCCGGCCGCGCGATCGGCGGACTCAATTCGGATCTCTCCCGTCCCGTCCAGCTGCGGCGCGTTCGGGTGCCGAGGTCGTTCTCCCTTCCAATAGTAGAAAATGCCCGGAGGCTCCTTCTTCTCCTTCGCCGCTTCGCTCCAGTATCGGGCTGACAGACCGCCATCCTCTTGCCATGAGCGGCCGGCCAGCTCAAGCGCACCGTCGCGGTCGCGCGAGATCCGCAAGAGGCTCACGGCGGAAGGCTCCCGGATGCTGCGTTTCGTCAGTGAAAATTGCCACCACAGGCCTTCGATGCGGGCGACACGGCCCTCGCTCTCGATCGCCTTCCGGAGCTTCTGGTTGACGACTCTCATCTCGGCAGCGCTCGTCGCTTCGCCGTACCGTACGCACGTGAGGCCGAGGAGATCGCTCGGAAGTTTCGCGCCGGTCGCATGCAGAATGAAGGTTCGGCGCATTCCAAGGGTTCCACCAAAAAGGCCGGCTTCGAAGACGACGTTGTCCCGCGGAGAAGCCTGGCCGGATTCCGTGGGAGGAGATGCGGACGTCGTGTTGGTCGTCCAGTCGTCCCGAGCGAACGCGAAGGCGGCGAAGTCGACTTCATGCGCGAGCTCGAGGAGGCGCTCCAGGGTGGTGGTCCCAGGAGTGAAGGATGTCGTCCAGGGTTCTACGTGCGCGACGTCTTCGAGACCGCGTGTCAGCGCCTGCAGCAGCTTCCCCTGTTTTCCTGACGAGCCTACGAAGATGCGCGGCTTGTCCATTCGTCCTCCCGAGCGTAGCCGCACTGCGCCCGTGGCGGTTACCGATGCGCCCCGACGATGCTGGGACGCGTAGCACTCGGCCACGGCTCCATGAATCAATCCAGTCCGCGACTTGAGCCTACAGAATAATCTCCACGGCCCGGAAAACCTACCCAGCCTGGCGCCGCGCTTCTGTCACGGCAGGGACGCGCGCACGGCGGCGAACGCCGCCGTCCACCCGACGATGCCGCCCTGCGCGTGGACCATCGCGAGCGTGGCCTGCTTGAACTCGGGGAAGTAGCTCTCGGTCGCGTCTTCGACCAGCAGGCAGTCGTAGCCGCGGTCGTTGGCCTCGCGCATCGTCGTCTGCACGCAGACCTCCGTCGTGACGCCGCCGAGGATCAGATGGGTGATCCGCTGCGACCGCAGCAGGACGTCGAGCTTGGTGGCGAAGAAGGCGCCCTTGCCGGGCTTGACGATGACGGTCTCGCCGGGGCGCGGGGCGAGCACCGGGACGATGTCGTTGCCGGGTTGGCCATCGACCAGGATGCGGCCCATTGGCCCGGCGTCGCCGATCCGAAGCGACGGCCGGCCTCGCTGCCGCTTGGCGGGCGGGCAGTCGGCGAGATCGGGACGGTGGCCTTCGCGCGTGTGCACGACGCGGATCCCGTGAGCGCGCGCCCACGCCAGCAGCTCTCGCACGGTCGGGACGATCGCCGCCAGACGGCTCACGTCGTTGCCCAGGGCCTCGCCGAAGCCGCCGCGCTCGATGAAATCGCGCTGCATGTCGATCACGACCAGCGCCGTGGTGGCGGGCTCGAACGAGTATGCGTAGGGCCGCGCCGCAATCTCAGGCACGGGCGGGTGAGGGCGCCGGCGCCGCCGCGTGGTGGCCGGCCATGCAGCGACCGATGACGGTGATGTCGGCCTTCGCGGTCGCGGACTCGTGCACGATGCGCCCGTCGAAGATGACCGTGATGCGGTCGGAGAGCTCGAGCAGCTCGTCGAGGTCTTCGCTGACCAGCAGGACGGCGGCGCCTCCATTTCGCGCCGCCAGGATCCGGTCGTGGATCTCGGCCACCGCGGCGAAGTCGAGCCCGAAGACGGGATTGGCGGCGATCAGCACCGAGACCGGCTCGGACAGCTCGCGCGCGAGGACCGCGCGCTGGACGTTGCCGCCGGAGAGCGTGGTCATCGGCGCGTCGGCGCTCGGCGTCTTCACGCCGAACGCGCGGATCCAGCGCTCGGCCTGAGCGCGGAGCGCGCCGCGCCGTAGCCACGGCCCCGACGACTGGGGTGGCCGGTCGAAGTTTCGCAAGCTCAAGTTCTCGGCGACGCTCATGGCGGGCACGCAGGCGTTGCGCAGCGGCTCCTCCGGCAGGCTGAACACGTGGTGACGGCGGATCTCGGCGCGCGTGGCGCGGAAGGGCTCGCCGCCGACGAGGATCTCGCCTCCGGCCGTCGGGCGCTGGCCGATGAGCGCTTCGACCAGCTCGCGCTGGCCATTGCCTGAGACGCCCGCGACCCCCACGATCTCGCCGGCGCGGATGGTGAGGCTCAACCCGTCCACGGCGAGGCGCCCGGCGTCGTCCTCGACCTTGAGATCCTGGATGACGAGGCTCGGCACGCCGGCTTCGACCGGCCCCCCGGCCTTCCTCGCGTGCGACCGAGGGATCTCGCGGGTGCCGACCATCAACTCGGCCAGCACGCCCGGCGTCAGCGCGGCGGTCCGTCCCTTGCCGACGAGCTTGCCCCGCCGCAGCACCGCGACGTCGTCGGCGAAGGCCATCACCTCGCGGAGCTTGTGCGTGATCATCAGCACGGTGACCTCGCCGGCGCGCGTCATCGCCCGCAGCATGCCGAGCACCTCGCCGGACTCGGCGGGCGTGAGCACGGAGGTCGGCTCGTCGAGGATCATGAACCGCCGCCGGAGGTAGAGCTGCTTCAGGATCTCGACCTTCTGCTTCTCGCCCGCGGCGAGCCGCGAGACCGGCCGATCGAGGTCGAGCCGGAACGGAACCGTGGCCATGAACGCGGTGAGGCGGCTCCACTCGGCCTGCCAGTTGACGACCGCGGGCACCTCGTCGCGCGCCATCACGAGGTTCTCCGCCACCGTCATGCTCGGCACCAGGGTGAAATGCTGGTACACCATGCCGATGCCGAGCGCGTGGGCGTCGTGCGGCGATCGGATGTCACGCTCGCGACCGGCCACGGTGATTTCGCCGGCGTCCGGCTGATGATAGCCGACCAGACATTTCACCAGGGTGCTCTTGCCGGCGCCGTTCTCGCCCAGGAGCGCCATGAACGAGCCCGCCTCGACGCGAAGGGACACGCCGTCGAGGGCGGTGAGGGCGCCGAAGCGCTTCGTCATGCCCAGCACTTCGACGTCCACCGCTCGGCCCTGACCGCTCGACCGCGCGCCGGCAACCGGCATCAAGCCGGCTCTCGGATGGCCGCGATGAAATCGGTGGAGCGCGACACGGCGCCGAAGACGCCGCCCTGCATCGTGACCATCTTGATCGCGGCCTTGTAGTTGCCGTAGTCCGTCGCGCCGGTGCAGTCCTCGAGCAGCAGGCACTCGAAGCCGCGGTCGTTGCCCTCGCGCATCGTCGTGTGGACGCAGACGTCAGTGGTGATCCCGGTGAGCACGAGGTTCTGGATGCCGCGCGTTCTCAGGATCAGCTCGAGGTCGGTCGCGCAGAACGAGCCCTTGCCCGGCTTGTCGATCACGGCTTCGCCGGAATTCGGCGCCAGCTCGGGAACGATCTCCCACCCGGGCTCGCCGCGGACGAGGATGCGCCCGCACGGTCCGGGATCGCCGATCCCGGCGCCGATCCGCCGTGAGCGCCAGCGCTTGTTCGCGGGAAGATCGGACAGGTCCGGCCGATGCCCCTCGCGCGTGTGGATCACGTGGAAGCCACGGGCCCGCGCCGCCGCCAGCACCGTGCGGATCGGCTCGATCGGCGCCCGCGTCAGCGACAGATCGTACCCCATGCGATCGACATACCCACCGAGCCCACAAAAGTCGGTCTGCATGTCGATGACGACGAGCGCCGTGTTCTCCGGACGCAGGTCCCCGTTATACGGCCACGGATACGGATCCGATTTCACGAAGCGCCCAGCGGGCTGCGTCATCTCAGCGGTGCCTCCTCCGTCCTAAGCAAAACCAAATGCGCATGAGCCGCCAGTCCGGCCTGTTCATGCGCGATCTCACGCTCGAGGCGGGCGGGGCCTGTCGCAGGGGCCGGTCCCTGCGCCACCCGCCCGGCTTCGGTCGATGATCGCGCATGAACAGGCCGGACTGGCGGCTCACGCTCATCGGTTGATGCTAAGTTCCCCGGGCGCGCCCGCCAGTGTCCGACGCGGCGAGCATGTCGCGATCATGATGCCGAGTGTCACGATGTACGGTGCCGCGTTGAAGAGATAGTAACCGGATGTGACGCCGACCGACTGGAGCGCCGGGCCGAGCGCGCCCGCGCCGCCGAAGAGCAGCGCGGCGTAGAAGCACCGGATCGGGTTCCAGCGCGCGAAGATCACGAGCGCCACCGCCATCAGTCCCTGTCCGCTCGACAGTCCCTCGCTCCAGCTGCCGGGATAATACAGTGATAAGAACGAGCCGCCGATCCCGGCGAGAAAGCCGCCGAGCGCGGTCGAGAGCGTGCGCACGCGCGCCACCGCGTAGCCCATGGCCCGCGCGGCGTCGGAGCTGTCGCCGACGATGCGGACCACGAGCCCCCAGCGCGTGTTGCGGAGCGCCCAGCCGAGCCCGACGGCGAGCGCCAGGCCGATCAGGAAGAGCGGGTTCACCTGAAGCGCCGCACGAATCTGCGGCGAGTCGCTCCACGCCCCGAGCGGAATCCCCGGCAAGGTCGGCGCCTTGGGCTGGACGTACGGCTTGCCCAGGAAGAACGCGAGCCCGGTGCCGAACAGCATGAGCCCGATGCCGACCGCGATGTCGTTGACCCGGGGCAGGTTGCACGCGAGACCGTGGAGAAGGCCGAGCAGCAGCCCGGCGCCGCCGGCCGCGAGGACGCCGAGCCACGGGTTGTCGCTCGTGTACGACACGGCGTAGCCGCTCATCGCGCCCATCACGAGAATGCCCTCGAGGCCGAGGTTGATGCGTCCGCTCCGCTCGGTGATGCATTCGCCCAGGCTCACGAACAGAAACGGCGTGCTGATCCGGATCGCTCCGCCCAGGACGCCGATCGGCACGCCCCACCACCCGAGCTCGACCACGGTCACGCGACCCGGGCTCGGAAGAGCTTGAGCCGGCCGTAGAGCGCTTCGCTGCCGAGGATGAGCATGAAGGCGATGCCTTGCAGGACGAGCACGGTCGCATCCGGCAGGTCGAGCCGCCGCTGCAGCATTCCGCCCGACGCGGAGAGCCCGCCCACGAGCACCGCCACCGGCACGATCGCGAGCGGATTCTGGCGGGCGATGAACGCGACGACGATCCCGGCGTAGCCGTAGCCCGCGATCAGCGACGCGTTGGCGCTGCCGTGGACCGCGGCGACTTCCACGGCACCGGCGAGCCCCGCGGCCGCGCCGCCCAGGCCGCACACCGTGAGCACGAGCCTTGTGACCGGCAGACCCGCGAGACGCGCCGCGCGCGGGTTGCCGCCGACGATGCGCAGCGCGAACCCGTACGTGGTGTAGCGCACGAGCACGTGCATGGCCACGCAGAACCCGATGCCGAAGGCGAGGCCCCAGTGGATGTCGAGGCCGGGGAGGCTGCCGATCATGTTGACGTCGCCGATGTACGTGGTCGAGGGCTTGTTGAGGCTCGACGGATCGCGCAGCGGCCCCTCGACGAAGTGGTTGAAGAGCGCGACGGCGACGTACGTCAGCAAGAGGCTCGAGATCGTCTCGTTGACCCCGCGATACTGGCGGAGCGCGCCGGCCAGGGCGATCCAGATCCCGCCGATCGCCATGCCGGCCAGGACCATCGCCACCTTCACGCCGGTCGGCGCGGCGCCGCTCAGGAGATGGCCGACGATGGCGGCGATGAGCCCGCCGAGCACCACCGCCCCCTCGCCGCCGATCACCATCAGGCCCGCCTGGGCGGGAAGCGCGACGCAGAGCGCCGTGAGGACGAGCGGCGCCGCCCGCGAGAGCGTGTTCTGCCAGGAGAAGGCGCTGGCGAAGGCGCCCTTGTAGATCAGCGCGTAGATCTCGAGCGGGTTCTGCCCGAGCGCGGCCATGAAGAGCCCGAAGACCACCATCGCCGCCGCCAGCGCCGCGATCGGAATCACCAGCGCTTCGGCGGCGCGGCGCCACGGACCCGAGCGGTCGGACGCCATCGCCGCGAGGTCAGACCTTGCCGATCACGCCCTCGACCAGATAGTTCATCTGCTCGAGCACCACGTCGGTCTGCTTGTGCGCGCTTCCCGCGGCGATGACGGTGTTGCCCGCGTTGTCCTTCAGCGGGCCCTTGAAGATCACGAAGTCGCCCTTCACCATCTGCGCCTTGATCGTGTCGGCGTTCTTGCGCGCCTGGTCGCCCACCGCGCGGCCGTAGGCGCCGGCCTTGACGAAGCCTTCCTTCAGGCCGCCGCGCATGAAGTTGTTCATCGGATTGCCGGCCATCGCGTCCTTCACGTGCGTGGTGTACGGCGTGGTCCAGCTCCACTCGGCGCCGGTCAGATAGCCCTTGGGGGCCAGCGCCGACTGGTCGGCGTGATAGCCGCAGACGAAGATGCCCCGGCGCTCCGCGGTCTCCACGACCACCTTCGGGCTGTCGACGTGACAGGTGACGACGTCCACGCCCTGGTCGATCAGGCTGTTGGCCGCCTCCGCTTCCTTGACCGGCAAGGACCAGTCGCCGGTGATGATCAGCTGCGTCGTGATCTTCGGGTCGACCGTGCGGGCGCCCATCGAGAACGCGTTGATGTTCCGCAATACTTGTGGAATCGGCTTGGCCGCGATGAAGCCGAGCTTCTTCGTCTTGGTCGTATGGCCGGCGACGACACCGTTCAGGTACTGGCACTCGTCGATGTAGCCGAAGTAGCTGCCGACGTTCTTCGGATGCTTGCCGTTGGTCCAGAGACCGCCGCAGTGGGCGAAGCGAACCTTGGGATACTTCTCGGCCATGCGGAGGATGTGCGGGTCGAAGTAGCCGAACGACGTCGGGAACAGGAGCGTCGCGCCGTCCTGCTCGATCATCGAGCCCATCGTCTTCTGCACGTCGGTCGTCTCCGGCACCTTTTCCTGCTCGACGACGGTAATGCCCGGCATCTTCTTGACGGCGGCGGCCGCCTGGGCCTGCGCCTGGTTGTATCCGTAGTCGTCGCGGGGGCCGACGTAGATGACGCCCACAACCAGCTTGTCGGCCGCGAGCGCCCGACCGACGGCCGCGAGCGCGCCGAGCGCCCCGGCTCCCGCGAAGCCCAGCAAGAGTTCCCGGCGATCGAGTTGTCCGGCGCGCTCCTTCATTCCGGCTCCTTCTCGAGGAGATTTCCACCCGGGTGCGCATTCGAACGACACCCGGGAGACAGGGGAATCAGCAAGGACCAAGCCAAGGGGGAGAGGTGACTAAGTCATGGTTCTATTTACTTCAATCGCCGGCAGCCCGGATCGACGTCGACGCGATTGCCTCTCTCTTGGGCAGTCGCCGGCAGGCGATGACTATTACTCGTGCGCTCGTCTGCGCTAGCCGCGGACCGTCACGCCGCCCTTGATCACACGCTTGATACGGCGTTTGTCCTGGAGCACGGTAATATCCCGCAGCGGGTCGCCCTCGACGAAGACGAGATCGGCCCACTTGCCCTTCTCGATCGTGCCGATCTCCGCCGCGAGCCCGAGACACTCGGCCGCGCGGCCCGTCGCGGCCTGGAGCGCCTGCATCGGCGTCATTCCGGCTGAAACCAGCAGCGCGGGCTCGAGCGCGTTGCTCGGATGGCCGTGGCCGCCGGCGTCGGTGCCGGCCACGACCTTCACGCCCGCCGCGAGCGCGCGCCCGACGCTCTCGACGTGGTGCGCGCGCAGGGCGTGGGCGCGCTCGCGCACGTGCGGGGCGGGAGACTCGCGGTGATACTCGTACACGGTCAGGGTCGGGACGTAGAAGACGTTGCGCTCGGCCATCGTCGGGATCAGCTCACGATCCTCGTCGAGATAGCAGCCGTGCTCGATCGAATCGACGCCCGCCTCGATCGCGACGCGCAGTCCGGCTCCGCCGAGCGCGTGACACATCACGCGACGGCCGAGCGAGTGCGCCTCATCGACGAGCGCCTTCATCTCCTCGAGCGTGAACTCCGAGTCTTTCGGGCCGTGGCCGGCGCGCGAGCTGGCGCCGCCGGTCGTCGCGCACTTGATCACGTCGGCGCCGGCGCGGACCATGGTGCGAACGGTCGTCCGCACGGCCTCGACGCCGTCGGCGACGCTCGACGGCAGGCACGGATCGTTGTCGGCCGGAGCGCGGTGGCCGGACGGGCTCACGCGGTCGCCGAGGCCGCCGGTCGGTGAGATGATCGCGAGCGAGAGCACGAGTCGAGGGCCGGGGATCAAGCCTTCCTGGATGGCGACGCGGAAGCCCGTGTCGAGCCCGCCGGCGTCACGGATCGCCGTGTAGCCGGACTCGAGGATCTGCCGCGCGACGGTGGCCGTCCGCAGATGCCAGGTCGAGCGCGGCTCGTCGAGACCCCAGCGCTTCGCGAGCTCGTAGCCGTGGAAGGCGAGATGGTCGTGGCAGTCGATGAGCCCGGGCAGCACGGTGAGGCCCGACGCGTCGATCACCTCGGTGCCGGACGGCCAGCCGGTACCCGGCCCGCCCGTCGTCACGGCCCCGATCCGGCCGTTGTCGATCTGGATCACCGCATCGCGAACCGGGGGAGCCCCGGTGCCGTCGATCAGGGTGCCCGCGCGGACGATCTTCATCGCGCTACTTGCCGGTGCCGCCTTTGACGGCTTCTTTGATTTTCTCGCGTTCGGCGCGCTCCTCCTCGACCATCTGATACGCGAGATAGTACTTGTAGATGTTGGAGACGTACGTCACCGTCTCGCGGCCGATCTTCTCCGCCGCGACCAGTTCGACGTTGTTGAACCAGACGTTGGGGTCGAGGCCGCGCTCGGCCGCGGTCCGGCGCAGCCCTCGGACGCGCCCGGGGCCGGCGTTGTAGGCGGCGAAGGTGAAGAGCCCCTTGTTGAGGGGATCCATCGGCTCCTTGTCGTAGTACTCGGTCCTCATGGCGCGCAGGAACTTGACCCCGGCGTGGATGTTGGGCTCGGTCTCGTTGATGTCGCCGACCTTCATGTCCTTGCCCGTGGCTGGCATGACCTGCATGACCCCGATCGCCCCGACGGGACTCCGGGCCTCCTGACGGAGCTGCGACTCCTGATAGCCCTGCGCCATCAGCAACAGGTAATCGAAGTCGTAGCGGTCTCCGTACTTGTGGAAGAGCGCGATCGTCTGCTGGAATCTCTTGACGTCCTCCGGCGATGTCGCCCCCCTCGCCCACTTGGTGTTTTTCAGGTACCTCGCCAGGATGTCGCTGCGCTGCCCCGACTTCATCAAGCGGGCGACGAAGACGTTCAGCTCTTCCTTGAGCTTCGGGCTGTCCTTGCGGATCATCCAGCCGAGCTCTCCGCCGGTGCGGACTGTCACAGTGGGGTGGGGGGCAAGCTTGGTGAAGATCTGCTTCCAGAAGTTGGCGAGGTAGTCCTCGACGATGGTCATCTTGACGAGGCCGGCGTTCACCATCTCGAGGACGTCCTCGTCCTCGAGATTCTCCGGCGCCAGCCGGACTTTCACCGGCGCCTTCTTCGCCTTCGCGAGCTCGGCGTTGAGCGTCTGGATGCTCTGGTAGTAGCTCGAGGACTTGCGCAGGTAGACGTCCTTCCCCGACAGGTCCTCCACGGTTAGGATGGGCTCGGCGCTCGGCCCGGCGACCACGATCTCCACGACGTTGCGCCCGGTGGGGTCGGTGAAGTCCACCTGCTTCAGGCGCTCGGGGGTGATCGTCAGATTGCCCATGGCGATGTCCCCTCGCCCCTCGAGAAGGTGCGGGATCATCTCGCCCCGGGTGACGGGGATGCACACCACGTGGAGACGAATGTTTCCGGTCTTGAGCTTCTTGTTGAGATCCGCTTCGAGGAGCTGCGTCACCTCGTAGGACAGGCCGCGCTGGATGGCGCGATCGACGAAGTAGAAGGTCTTCGAGTATGGAACGAGGACCCGAATCACTCGCCGCTTGACCATGCCGTCGAAATCGCCCGTCCACGTCTTGCTGACCGTGCCGACTGGCGGGAGCCCGGTCTTCGCGGCGGGTGCGCTGGCCGGCGCCGGGGCGGGCGTCTGTGCGGCCGCGCCGGTCGCGATCAAAGTCATGCTGGACAGGAGCGCGAGCACCGCGAGCCGCCGCGTGGGAAACCCGAGCGACTGCATAGGTAATACCTCCGGTCCCGGGATGATACCCCAGAGCGATTCGCGGGCGCCACGTCGCCCGCGACGCTCTCCGGTGCCCGGCGGCGTCGCCACTATCCCTTCACGGAGCCGGCGGTCAGGCCGGCCACGTAGTACTCCACGAAGAACGAGTAGATGACCGCGACCGGGACCGAGCCGAGCAGCGCCGCCGCCATGAGCTGGCCCCAGTAGAAGACGTCGCCGCGGATCAGCTCGGTGATCGCGCCGATCGGCACCGTGCGCACGTCGCTCTTGGCCAGGAAGATCAGCGCGTACAGGAACTCGTTCTGGGCCAGCGTGAAGGCGAAGATGCCGGCCGAGAGGAGTCCCGGCGTACAGAGCGGCAGGATGATGCGGGTCATCGCCTGAAACCGGCTCGCGCCATCGATCCGAGCGGATTCTTCCAGCTCACGCGGCACGCTCTTGAAGTAGCCCATCAGGAGCCACGCGCTGAACGGGATCAGGAGCGTGGGGTACGTCAGCATGACCGCCGTCAGCGTGTTGCCGAGCTCGAGGCGGTTGATGATGTCGGACATCGGGATGAAGAGCAGCGGCTGGGGCACCAGATATGTCGCGGCGACGCCGATGGCGACCACGGCCGTGCCGGGGAAGCGCATCCGCGCGAGGGGATAGGCCATCATCGTGCCGATGACCAGGGACACGACCGTGGTGACGATCGCGACCAGCATCGTGTTGTAGGTCCACGTGAGGAAGTTCGTCTCGTACAGGAGGTCGACGTAGTGCTTGAGCGTCGGCTGGTAGACGATCAGCGGCATGATCTTCGCGTTGTAGAGCTCACGGTTCGGCTTGATCGAGGTGATCAGCATCCAGTAGAACGGGAACAGCATGCCGACGATGAACATCGCCAGCGGCAGGTAGAGCCGAAGAATTCGTCCGCCGATCGTTCGCCCGCCCACCATGATGCCTATTCCCGGCGTAGATAGAGCGTCAGCGCCACGATCAGCAGGGCCAGCGCCGGCAGGATCGCCAGCGCCACCGCGGCCCCCATCCCGAGCTGCCCGGCCGACATGCCGATGTCGAAGGACCACGTCGAAAAGACGTGGGTCGCGTTGGCCGGCCCGCCGTGGGTGAGCGCGTAGATGAGCTGGAAGTCGCCGAACGTGAAGATCACCGAGAACATCGTCACGATGATCAGCACCGGCTTGATGACCGGCAGGGTGACGTAGAGAAACCGCTGGACCCCGGTGGCGCCGTCGATCGCGGCCGCCTCGTAGAGCTCGTACGAGATCGTCTGCAGGCCGGCGAGCAACGTGATGCCGTAGAACGGCATGCCCCGCCACGTGTTGACGACGATCAGCGATCCCATCGCCAACGTGGCGTTGCCCAGGAACGAATAGCCGCTCGTGATGAGCTTGCCGTGCACGAGCAGCCAGTTGACGACGCTGAAGGTGGGATCGAGGATCCACATCCAGGCCACCGTCGACAGCGCGGTCGGCACGATGAAGGGAAGCAGCAGGAAGGCGCGGACCAGGTTGCGGCCGCGGAACGCCTGGTTCATGACCAGCGCCATCCCGAGGCCGCCCGCGAGCTTGAGCACCGTCGTGACGGTCACGTAGATGAACGTGTTGCGGACGACCTGCCAGAAGACCGCGTCGTGGGCGAGCGTCACGAAGTTGGCGAAGCCGACGAACGTGCCCGGGCTGGCGACCCGCCGGTCTTCCAGGCTCAAGAAGATGCCGTAGAAGAACGGGTAGGCGACGAACGCGAGCAGGAAGAGGACGCCGGGCGCCAGCATGAGCCAGCCGAAGATCCCTTCGCGCTCGAGGAAGCTGCGCAGCGCCGACCGCCCGGCGGAGACCGGGGCGGTCCGCGCGAGTGTCGCCGGCCGGACCGACATCGCGGGCTACTTCGCTTTGTAGATCTGCTTCAGCTGGGCCGCGGCCGTCGCGATGACGTCCTTCGTCGAGTCGCCGCGGCATGCCTTGGCGAACATGTCGACGAGCACGTACTTGGCCACGCTCTCCGACATGGCGTGGCTCGGCGGCCCCGGCCACCCGTGCAGCCGCGACGTCTTCAGCGACTCCTTGTAGGGCAGGTAACGCGGCTCGGGACCCCACATCGGGTGGTTCTCGTAGCCGTTGAGGAACGGCGCATAGTAGGCGTCCCCGGACGTGAGCCAGCGCGACAGCTGCTTGTCGTCGTAGAGCCAGCGCAGGAACGCCTTGGCCGCCGCCTGGTCCGGCGCGTGGGTCAGCACGGCGTGGGAAACGGGATTGAGGAGGTGGAATCGGCCCTTGGGACCCTGCGGATTCATCCCGTGGTCGGTGACCTTGGCGATCTCGGGGAAATCACGCTTGCCGACCACGAGGATCGACGACGCGTTGTTGGTGCAGGAGATCTGCTCGCCGAAGAACGCCTTGTTGTTGTTCACATCAGTCCAGCCCAGCACGTCCTCGAACATCGTCTCCTTGTAGAACCGGCGGCAGAAGTCGACGGCCTTCGCGGTTTCGTCGGAGTCGATGAGGACGGTCTTGCCATCCTTGTCGACCTCGCGGCCGCCGTAGGACCAGAACAGCGGGTAGAGCCAGCCGTGGTTGTCGCCGAAGCCGTGACCCAGCTCGAAGCCGAAGGGATGGCCGGCCTTCTTGAGCAGGCGCCCGACCGCCAGCAGGTCCTCCCAGTTATCGGGGAACTTGTTGACGCCGGCCTCCTTGAACCAGTCGGTGCGATACACCTCGAGCTGACCGATGTTGCCCCATGGCAGCGCCTTCCACTTCTTGTTGACCACCACCGCGTCGAGGATGTTGTCGTGCCAGGGGCCGATCTTCTTGCCGATCTCGGTCGCGAGGTCGGTGAGGTCCACGAGGCTCGCGTCGAAGAGGTGTGGCCAGTTGAGGGCCGTCATCGCGATCTCCGGCCCCGACTTCGTCTCGGCGATCGTCGTGAGCCGCGTGAGCATTCCGCCCACGCTCACGGCCTCGTAGTTGATCTTGATGCCCGTCAGCTTCTCGTAGTCCGTCGCGAGCGTCTTGGCGAAATAGTCGTCGAACGGCTTGATGAAGGAGCTCTCGCGGACGACGGTCATGGCCTTGGGCGCGGCGCCGGCACGCTCGGTCCCGAGCGTCGCGCCGGCGAGGGCCCCCGCGGTCAGGGTCAGGAAGTCTCGACGGGTGGTCATCCGGTCCTCCGGGTCCCGGGTGGTTGGCCGCGGGACGTGATTTCCCGGGACAGTAGGCGCTGGGGCGCGCGTCTGTCAAGGCGAGCCCTTGGCCACCCTCCTTGGCCCGCTCGCGCTCCGCGCGCTCCTCGGCCAGCATCTGATACGCCAGACAGTACTTGTCGATGTTGGAGACGTAGGTCACCGTCTCCCGGCCGATCTTCTCCGCCGTATTTCTTGCCTTCGCCCATCTGGTGTTCTTCAGGTATCTCGCCAGGAGCTCGGTGCGTTGCCTCGAGGTGCTCGGGCGCCGGCCTGATCTTCACCTTCGGCTTGCCGGCTCGCGCGAGGTTCGCGTTGGGGCGCCGGGCCTGGCGATGTCGCCCCGCCCCTCCCGGAGAGCGGGGACGAACTCGTGGTGGGGACATGGGGACGTCGCGACGTGCACCTTGACGTTCCCGGTGTTGAGTCGCTTGTTCAGGTCCCGTTCGAAGATCTCGCTGATCTCGTAGATCAGGCCGCGCTGCCGCCGCCCGACGTCCTTGACACCCGCGAGCCGGGCGCGTATCACCCAATCGGATCGGCCTTTCAGGCCCAGGAGGACACACGATGCGCGCGACCTCGCGGCTCCGGCAGCTCCTGAAGTCCGGCAACACGCTCTTCGTCCCCGGCTGCTACAACGCGCTCAGCGCGCGAATCCTCGCCGACGTCGGGTTTCCGGCGGTCTACATGACCGGCTACGGAACCTCGCTCTCGCTGCTCGGGATGCCGGACGCGGGCCTGGCGACGATGACCGAGATGCACCTGAATGCGCGCTACATCGCCAATGCCGTGCCGGTCCCGGTCATCGCCGACGCCGACAACGGCTACGGCAACGCGATCAACGTGATGCGCACGGTCCGCGAGTATATCGGTACCGGCGTGGCCGGCATCCACATCGAGGACCAGGTGATCCCCAAGCGGTGCGGCCACGTCGCCGGCCGGCGCGTGATCCCGATCGACGAAGCCGTGGGCAAGTATCGGGCGGCGGACGCCGTTCGGCGCGAGCTCGACCCGGACTTCGTCCTCGTTGCCCGCACCGACGCGCGCGGCGCCAGCGGCGGCTCGCTCGACGAGGCGATTCGCCGCGCCAACGCGTATCTCGCGGCGGGCGCCGATCTCGCCTTCGTCGAGGGACCGACGAGCGTCGAGGAAGTGCGCCGCGTGTGTCGCGAGGTGAAGGGGCCGGTCTTCTACAACCAGACCGGCGTGTCCCCGCGATTCAGCCTCGCCCAGATGCAGGAGCTCGGGATCGCCGTGACGATCATCCCCGGCGCCACCTTCCGCGCGACCATCGAGGCGGTCTACGACCTGGCCGTCGCGCTTCGCGACGAGGGCCCGCTGGCCGAGGAGCGCTTCGCCGAACGGTTCAAGCGCCATCCGCTCGGCGACGTGCACACGTTCGCCGGGTTCGATCGCGTTCGCGAGTGGGAGGCGCAGTATCTGCCGCCCGAAGAGGCGGAGAAGTACGCCGACTCGGTGGGCCACCAGCCGACGCGCAAGTGACCCCCTCGCCGGGGCGCAAGCAGATCGTCGCGATGGGCGGCGGCAGCTTCAGCGTCGAGCCCGACGGCTCGGCTCTCGACGCGTACGTGCTCGCGCTGGCGGGCAAGCCGCGCCCGAAGATCTGCTTCGTTCCGACCGCGAGCGGCGACGCCCCGGAGTACACGACGAAGTTCTACGACGCGTTCGCCCGGCGGGCCGAGGCGAGCCACCTCTATCTCTTCGGACGGCCGCGCACGGACATCGCGAGCCTGCTCGCGAGCCAGGACATCATCTACGTCGGCGGCGGGAACACCGCGAACATGCTCGCGGTGTGGCGCGTGCACGGCGTCGACCGGATGATGCGCGAGGCGTGGGAACGCGGGGTGATCCTGACCGGCGTCAGCGCCGGGATGATCTGCTGGTTCGAGTGCGGCGTGACCGATTCGTTCGGGCCGCTCGCCGCGCTACGCGAGGGCCTCGGTTTCTTGCCGGGAAGCGCGTGCCCCCACTACGACGGCGAGAAAGACCGGCGGCCGACCTATCAACGGCTCGTCCGCGGCGGCTTTCCGGCTGGCTACGCCGCGGACGACGGCGCCGCGCTGCACTTCGTCGACACCGACCTCGTGGCCTGCGTGACGTCGCGGCCGACGGCCGGCGGTTATCGCGTACGCGCCGAGAGCGAGACGGTCACGGAGACTCCGCTCTCGGTCCGGCTCCTGAGCTGAAGCGCGCGGACTACGCGCGGGGCGCGACTCCGTTCGACCCGACGTGGGAGCCTCGGCCGGGCCTCGCCGAAGTAGTCGATCACCCGGTCGATGCGCCGCGCCGAATCTCGCTTGAAAGGCCTGAACCGATCGAGCACGACCCCGGTGTTCATGCTCCGGGAGGTACTCAACTTCGATGCCACCTATGAGCGCCGCGTTTCCGCGGGGTTGTCGAGACGCCGTCCAGCGCGTGTTCCCAACCGGAACACGGCGTTCCTCGATGAAACGGTAGAGGCGGGCTCAGGCCGCGCCGACGTGCGCGGCCATCCGATCGCGCATCCCCTCGTCCGGCAGCTTGCCGACCGCCGCCTTGAGATTGTCGACGAGGTGCTGCGGCCGGCTCGTGCCGGGAATCGCGCACGTCACCGCCGGGTTCGCCAGGATCCACTTCAGGAAGAACTGGGCCCAGCTCTCGCAGTCGAACTCGACGGCCCACGACGGCACGGCCTGGGCACGCACCCGCTGGAAGAGCCCGCCTTCGGCGAACGGACGGTTGGCGAGAACGGCGACGCCGCGGTCGCGGGCCAGGGGCAGGATGCGGCGCTCGGCCTCGCGCTCGCCGAGCGAGTAGTTGACCTGGACGAAATCGAGCGTCTCGGCGCGCAGCACGCGCTCGAGCTCGTCGTAGGCGCTCGACGTGTAGTGCGTGACGCCGAGATAGCGGATGCGGCCGGCCGCCTTCCACTCTCTCAGGGTCCTGAGGTGCGTTCGCCAGTCGAGGAGATTGTGGATCTGGATCAGGTCGAGCCGCGGGGCGCGCAGCCGCTTGAGCGACTGCTCCATCTGCGCCGCGCCGGCGTCGCGTCCGCTCGTCCAGACCTTCGTGGCCAGGAAGAGCTTGTCGGTGATCGCGAGCTCGGCGGCGAGGTCGCCGACGACCGATTCGGCCGCGCCGTACATCGGCGAGGAGTCGACCACGCGACCGCCCACCTCGACGAGGTTCCGGAGCACGTCTTTCAGGGGCGCCCGCTCGGATGGCGAGCCGCCGACGTCGAACACGCGCCACGTGCCGAGCCCGATCGCGGGAATCGTCTCGCCGGTCGAAGGAATCGGACGACTCAGCATCCCGGACGCGGCCCCGGCTCCAGCCGGAAACGCCGCCGCAGCCGCCATCAGCCCCAACACCTCTCGCCGCGTAAGTCTCCCGGCACCATCCTCATGCGCCTCTCTCATTTCACGGACATACCACGGCCGCAGCCACCCAATTCATGTATTTACACCGGAGTCGACTCGGGGATTCACCTGATTTGTTTCGGAGCGCTCCTGTTCTAGCGTGATCTGCCGGAGGGTGTATCAAATGGATCCACGCGTCGTCCTTGAGTGGCTCGATGTCCTGGGGTGGTCCGCGGTCGACGATCGCCTCCATCGCGCCATCATCGCGAGGGACACGCCGCGGCGCCTGGGCCGGAGTGGGAACGGCACCGGGACCGACGATCGGCCAGCGGTAAACGCGGGAAATCCCGACTCGGGAGGCTCCGCCAGCCCGACCCTGCCGCATCGGACTCGCGTGGTGCCGTCCACGGGTCCATCGAAGTTCAGTATGCCCGCCTTCCGCCTCTCCGGTCGCGGAGTGTTCTGACCATACAGCTTCCCACTGGAGGAGACAGTCGTGAGCATTGCGCAGGAGTTAGATCCCATAAGCTACAGTCCGTTCCTCGACGGAAGCCCTCAGATGCGCGCCATCGGTACGGTCATCGAAAATATCGCGGACACAGACGCGACGGTCTTGATCCGTGGTGAAAGTGGCGTCGGTAAGGATCTGGTCGCCAGAGCCATTCATGCCGCCTCGTCGCGCCGTGGTGGTCCGTTCGTCAGGGTCAACTGCGCGGCGATTCCCTCGCAGCTCCTCGAGTCCGAGCTCTTCGGCCACGAAAAGGGCGCCTTCACCGGCGCACACCGGCGCAAGCCCGGGCAATTCGAGTACGCGAACAAGGGCACGATCTTCCTGGACGAGATCGCCGAGCTCCCGCTCGCCCTCCAGGCCAAGCTCCTGCACGTGCTCCAGGACTTTAGATTTTCGCGGGTGGGGGGCCACGAGCTGCTCCGGGTCGACTTGCGGGTGATTGCCGCCACCAATCGGAACCTCGAGGGGGCGCTGGCGCGCGGCGAGTTCCGGGAGGATCTCTACTACCGGCTCAACGTGGTAGAGATCGTGGTGCCGCCGCTGCGGGAGCGCCGCGAAGAGATTCCGAAACTGGTATCGCGGTTCCTCGCCCGATTCAACGCACAGTACGGTCGGCACAAGGAGCTCATGCCTGAGACGCTGGCGCGGCTCACGGAGTACACGTGGTCGGGCAACGTCCGGGAGCTCGAAAACGTGATGCGCCGACTGGTGGTGCTTTCAGATGGCGAGCAAGAAGTCGAGGCCATGGTGGCTCGCGGTCGCACTGGGCACGGCTCGGCGCCGAGACTCACCGTGGCCGAGGGCCTCCGGGAGGTGGGACGCCGGGGGGCGCGAGAAGCCGAGCGCAAGGCACTCCTGGAAGTGCTCGAGAGCGTGAGGTGGAACCGCGCTGAGGCCGCACGGATTCTCAAGGTCTGCTACAAGACGCTGCTGACGAAGATCGCCGAGTGCGGCTTGACGCCGCCTCTTCGTCGCTGATGGGGCGCGCCGCCGGTGGTCGGGGGCTTAGCGCACGACTGAGTGGGACTAGCGGTCGATCCCGTACTCTTTGAGCTTCCGCCAGAGCGTCGTGCGCCCGATCCCGAGCGCTTCGGCGGCACTGGAGTGGTTGCGCCCGAAACGCTCCAGGGTCTGGAGGATGTGCACGCGCTCGGTCTCGGCAAGCGTGGTTTGCCGCGGTAGCTGCGGTGAGGGTCCGAGCTGGAGACCTGCTGACACGTGCGGCGGCAGATCGTCGGGCTCGAGGGTGTCGCGGCGAGCCAGGATGGCGGCGCGCTCGATCGCGTTCTCGAGCTCGCGCACGTTCCCGGGCCACGGGTAGCGGAGCAGCCGCTCGATCGTCTCGGGCGACAGGCGCAGCTCGCGGCCGAGCTTGCCGCCCGACCGGGCGAGGAAATGCTCGGCGAGCGCCGGAATGTCCTCGCGGCGATCGCGGAGCGGCGGCAGCACCACCTGGATGACGTTCAACCGGTAGAAGAGGTCCTCGCGGAAGGTGCCCTGCGCGAGCAGCGCCGTCAGGTCGCCGTGGGTGGCCGCGATCACGCGCACGTCGATGGTCGTCGACTGCGTCGCGCCGAGCCGGCGCACCTCGCCGCTCTGGAGCGCGCGCAGGAGCTTCACCTGGAGCGCGGCGGGCATCTCGGCGATCTCGTCCAGGAACAATGTGCCGCCGTCGGCCTCCTCGAAGAGGCCGAGCTTGGAGACCGCGGCGCCGGTGAAGGCGCCCCGCATGTACCCGAACAGCTCGGACTCGAGCAAGGTCTCGGGCACCGCGCCGCAGTTCACGGCCACGAACGGGCGCGCCGCGCGAGGGCTCGCGTGATGCACGGCCTTCGCGATGACCTCCTTGCCGGTGCCTGACTCGCCCTGGATGAGCAACGTCGCGTCCGTCGGCGCCACGCGCTCGACGAGGTCCAGCACGGTCTGCATCGCCGACGACTGGGCGACCAGCCCGGGCAGGCCGTAGCGCTCCCGGAGCTGGGCGCGGAGATTCTCATTCTCGCGGCGGAGCGCGCGCCCGGCGAGCGCCTTGTCGATGCGGTGGTAGAGCTCGTCGGGCTCCTGCCCTTTCTCGAAGTAGTCGAGGGCCCCGAGGCGAATCGCCTCCTTGGCCGACTTCCACTCGGCGTACGCGGTCAGGAGGATCACTTCGGTCTCGGGCGCGTGGGCCTTGGCGACCCGCAGCACGTCGAGCCCGTTGCCGTCGGGCATGCGCAGATCGGTCACGACGAGATCGAACACTTCTTCCAAGAGCCGCGCCGTCGCCGACGTGAGGCCGTCGGCCTCGAGGACGCGGTGGCCGCGCTTGCGGAGCAGCAGCGCCAGCGTGCTTCGCGCCGACGGCTCGTCGTCGACCACCAGGAGGTGCGCCATGTCACGCGGCCTCGAGCGGAAACAAGAGCGTCACGCGCGTGCCGCGGCCGACCTCCGAATCGATCTCGATCCGGCCTCCGTGCGCGCCCACGATGCGCTCGGCGATCGTGAGCCCCAGCCCGTTGCCGTTTGGCTTGCCCGTGTAGAACGGCTCGAACACGTGGGGCAGGTTCTCCGCGGCGATCCCGGTTCCGGTGTCGCTCACCGAGAGCGCGACGTCGCCGTTCTGGCGGTTGACCTCGAGCGAGAGCCGGCCGCGCCCGTGCATCGCCTCGACGGCGTTGAGCGCGACGTTCCACAGCACCTGGATGACCTGATCGCGGTCGAACGCGAAGCGCGGGACGGCCGGGTCGACCGCCACCCGCACGTCCACGCGCGGCGCGCGCGAGCGATCGCCACGGATGAGCGAGCTCACGTGCTGGACCACCTCGCGGATGTCGCCCGTGGTCCGCCGCGCCTCCTGGGGCCGCGCGAACTGGAGGAAATCGGACAGGATGCGGTTCAGGCGCCGCGTCTCGGTCCGGAGCGCCGCGAGCGTCGATGCGCGCTCCTCGGGGGTGAGATCGGTGTCGTCGGTGAGGAGCGCGGTGGCGTTGAGGATGGCCGCGAGCGGGTTGCGGATCTCGTGGGCCATTCCCGCGGCGAGCTCGCCCGCGGTCGCCAGGCGCTCGGCCTCGCGCAGGCGCGCGTGAAGCCGCTCGCTGTCGCTGCGCGCACGCTCGAGCACCATGATGATCACGGCGAAGGTCGAGAGGAAGTAGAGGAGGATGAACACCGCGTGCACCACGAGATAACCGGTCGATCCGGGGACGATGCTCACGAACTGCGTCGCGATGCGGTGAATGCCCCAGAGCGTGAGGAATCCGGCCAGGAGGCGCTCGCCGCGAAATCCGGTCATGCGCGCCTGCGGAGGCCAGAACAGCAGGCCGGCGACGATCTGGACGAGGCCGAGCGCGATGCCGACAGCCCGTTGCGTGTCGTCGGCGGCCAAGTCGCCGGCGAGGGTCGAACCCACCGCGACGGCGGCGCCGATCAGGATGTCGCGCGCGTGGAGTCGATACGCCCAGCGATGCGCGAATCCGGCCGCCAGCGTGAGGCCGACCGCGCCGACGGTGGTCAGATCGGTCACGAAGCTCGGATGATCGACGCCCAGCACGAGCACGTCCACGAGCTTGAGCCCCTTGGACAGCGTGTAGGCGCCCCACGCCAGGAGCAGGTACTGGAAGAACCGCACCCGGTGCGACTGATACAGGTAGGCGAAGATCATCAGCTGGACCGCGAAGGCAATCGTCGAGACGAACGTCAGGATCAGCGGCGCCGGCATCACGACCTCCAGTTCAGTCTACGCTGCGCCGCAAATCGTGTGCCACGGCAGCACCGCGTCGAATCACGTGAAATCACGACGCGCGCGTTTCACTTCGAAACGACGTTCCACTGCGGAACCCGCGTCGCTCGGGCCAACGATCGGCGCATCTGGTGCAGCGTGAACCCGGCGTTTCGGCTTGGAACCGGCGCGCAGGGTCTTCGCGCGCCCGTCTTCAACGATTTCACCGGCTTCGCGTCTGGCACGTCCTCTGCTCTTGCGCAGTGCGGCTCGAACAACACTGCGAAGGAGGACGAAGACATGAAGCGCACCAGCGCACTCGCAATTTTTTTGGGGACCGCACTGCTCGCGGGCGCAGCGAGCGCCGCCGTGGCGCCGGCCGAAGACATCCAGGCTCCGCGGACCAGCAGCCAGGACATCCAGGCGCCCCGGACGTCGAGTCAGGACATCCAGGCCCCGCGCACCGGCAATGAAGACATCCAGGCGCCGCGTACGAGCTCGCAGGACATCCAGGCGCCGCGCGGCCCGCAGGCGGCGCACGACCGCAACGAAGACATCCAGGCTCCGCGGGGTTGACGGCCGGGCCGGGCGAGCGAGCTCGTGTTCTCGCTCGCCTGGCACGGCGTTCCAGGGCGCACACCCCGCGCGAGTCCAACCTGCGCGCGCGAGGCCTACCAGATGGAAGGGGAGTAATGGGCTGGTTCGACGCGAACGAGTATGTCCTGATCGCGACGATGGCGGAGAATCGGGTGGACGACCTTCTCTCTTCGACCGAGCTCGCGCTCGAGAGAGCCGCCATCGCCGACCAGCGCGTGGTCGGGGAGTCCGCCCACGTTTGTGACGCGCGAGGCTCGGAGCTCGGCCACCGGCCTGTTTAGTCACCACGCCGGCGCGCGAGAGACACACACCGCTCGGCAGGCCGCCGCCGCGAATCTTCACTCCTGACCTGACTTAGCGCGACATTTCTCGGGTCGACGCTGTTGGCATGCGCCGTGCTCGGGCCGGCGACGGTCCGACCAAGCGCAGGCGGGAGGCGGCGATGACGGATTGGTGGCGGGAGCTCGACGACGAAATCGTAAACTATCTTATCGATCAAGAGTCGTTGACGCCCGGAGAGCTGAGTCAAAAGGTCGGCATGTCGACCGACGCAGTCACGTCATTGCTCGGACGGCTCGCCCAGGAGGGGAGAATCACCATCCTGCGAGTTGCGCGAACGTCCGGCTAGCGCGGAGGCGAGATTCCTCGCGGCTTCGTCGAGCTTGCAGGTCGGGGCCGCGTCTCCTACCTGAGCGAGGGCAGTGGCGCCCACACGGCGCTGCTGATCCACGGCTCGGGCATGAGCGCGCGCTCCTGGGCGAGCCAGCTGCAGGGCCTGCCGGGCGCGCTGCGCATGATCGCGCTCGATCTGCCGGGACACGGAGAGTCCGAAACGGCGCCGGGCGCGAGCGTCGACGATTACGCCGCCGCCGCCGCCGACTTTCTGATCGCGCTCGATTGCGGCCCCGTCATCGTCGTCGGCCACTCGCTGGGCGGCTCGATCGCCATCGCGCTCGCCGCGCGGCGGCCTGCCCTCGTCCGAGGCCTCGTGCTGATCGCGAGCTGCGTGAAGCTCCCGCTCGTCGACAGCGTGGGCGAGCGTCTCGTTGCCTATCTCCCCGGGCCGGTGCGCCGGCTCGTCTTCTTCTCGATGGCCAAGAAGGTTCTGTTCGCGTCGGAAGGGCCCGCGGACGCGATCACGATCACGATGCGAGAGCTCCGCGCGTGTCGACCGGAGACGATGCTGGCCGACGTGCGCGCCGCCCGGGCGATGGACCTGACGGCGCACGCCGCCACGCTCGACGTTCCCACGCTCGTCCTGACGGGAAGCCACGATCGGCTCATCCCGCCGGCGTTGGCCGAGCGGCTGAGCGCGCTGATCAGGAGATCGCGCCTGCGGGTCGTGGATGGCGCGGGCCACATGTTGCCGCTGGAAGCGGCGGGCCGGGTGAACCGCGAGATCGTGATGTTCGTCGAGTCGCTCGCGGCGGCGCTGCCTCGGTCGGCGGCGATCGACGCGGGCGAGCGTTTGTTCGCTCGTCTCTTCGATTGGCTGGCGGGCTTTGCCCGGCGCCTGCGCGGTTCGTCACCGCAGCCCTGAAGTCGACCCCGTCACGAGCGGCGCTCGGGCTTTCTGCCCGAACACTTCGTCATTCTGCTGACGCCGCGCCCCGATCTCCGATGATGCGCTCCCACGACGAATCGTGGAGGGACTCGCGGGCATCAAGAGAGGAAGGAGGAACGGGGTCTCATGTGGATCGTTCGACTGGCACTCCGGCGGCCGTACACCTTCGTGGTGATGGGCCTCGCGATCTTGTTGCTCGGCGTCTTCGCGATCGTGACGACTCCGACCGACATCTTCCCGGAGATCGAGATCCCGGTCGTCTCGGTGATCTGGAACTATGATGGGTTGACGACGGAGGACATGGCCTCGCGGATCACCACGTTCTCCGAGTACACGATCTCGTCGGCGGTCAGCGACGTGCGCTCGATCGAGTCGCACACGTACCCGGGAGTCGGTGTCATCAAGATCTACTTCCAGCCCAACGTGAACGTCGAGGCGGCGCTGGCCCAGGTCACCGCCGTGTCGCAGACGATTCTGAGAAGAATGCCGCCCGGCGCGGTTCCGCCGTTCATCCTCCAGTACAACGCCTCGAGCGTGCCGATCATCCAGCTCGCGCTCAGTGGCAAGTCGATCCCGGAGGCGCAGCTCTACGACTACGGCATCTATCGGATCCGCCAGCAGGTGGCGCCGATCCAGGGCATCACCTTGCCGCTGCCGTACGGCGGCAAGCCGCGCCAGATCATGGTCGACCTCGACCCGCAGGCGCTCATGGCCAAGTCGATCTCGGCGTCGGATGTCAGCAATGCCGTCAACCTCCAGAACCTGACCCTGCCGTCGGGCAGCGTGAAGCTCGGCCCCCAGGAATACCGGGTGAGCCTCAACAGCAGCCCCGACGCCGTGTCCGCGCTCAACGAGCTGCCGATCAAGGTCGTCAACGGCGCCACCGTGTACGTGCGCGACGTGGCGCACGTGCGCGACGGCTTCGCGGTCCAGACCAACATCGTCCGCCAGGACGGCCGCCGCTCGGTGCTGCTCACCGTGATCAAGAAGGGCGGCGCCTCGACCCTGACGATCGTCAAGCAGCTGAAGGCGCTGCTTCCGTCGATCCGCGCCGCCGCGCCACCAGGGCTCGAGGTGAAGGAGCTCTTCGATCAGTCGCTCTTCGTGCGCGCCGCCATCGCCGGCGTGCTCACCGAAGGCGCGATCGCCGCCTGCCTCACCGGCCTGATGATCCTGCTCTTCCTCGGGAGCTGGCGAAGCACGCTCGTCGTGATCACGTCGATCCCGCTCTCGATCCTCACCTCGCTGGCGATCCTGAGCGCGATCGGTCAGACGCTCAACGTGATGACGCTCGGCGGGCTCGCGCTCGCGGTCGGCATCCTCGTGGACGACGCCACCGTGGAGATCGAGAACATCCACCGCAACCTCGGGCTCGGCAAGCGCCTCGTGCCGGCGATCCTCGACGGCGCCCAGCAGATCGCCACGCCCGCCTTCGTCTCGACGCTCTCGATCTGCATCGTGTTCGTTCCGGTGGTGTTCCTGACCGGCCCCGCGAGATACCTCTTCACGCCGCTGGCCCTGGCCGTGGTGTTCGCGATGCTGGCCTCGTACCTGCTCTCGCGCACGATCGTCCCGACCCTCGTGCGGTATCTGCTGGGCAGCGAGGCCCACGGCCAGACCGACCCTCGTGAGCCGTCGAGCATCTTTGGCCGGATCCACACGGGCTTCCAGCGCCAGTTCGAACGGCTCCGCACGGCGTACGTCGGCGCCCTGGAGAATGCGCTATCTCGGCGCGCGCGTGTGCTCGTCGCCTTCGGCGTGATCGCGGTAAGCGGACTCTCGCTCCTGCCGTTCGTGGGGCGCGACTTCTTCCCCGAGGTCGACACCGGACAGTTCCGCCTCCACGTGCGGGCGCCGGCCGGCACCCGGATCGAGGAGACCGAGCAGATCTTCGCCAACGTCGAAGCCACGATCCGGAAGATCATCCCCAGGGACCAGATCCAGCTGGTCATCGACAACATCGGCCAGCCCCAGCCGATCAACCTGGCCTTCACGGACAGCGTCACGATCGGACCCTCGGACGGCGAGATCCTCGTCGCGCTCAATCCCGAGGGCCACGAGCCGACCGCCCGCTGGATGAAGACGCTTCGCGAGACGCTCCCGCGCGAGTACCCGGGCGTGACGTTCTTCTTCCAGCCGGCCGACATCGTGAGCCAGATCCTGAACTTCGGGCTGCCGGCGCCGATCGACGTGCAGGTGACCGGGTTCAATCAGGCAGCGACCCACGAGATCGCGCTGGAGGCCGCCGCGCGCATGGCGCGCATTCCCGGCGCGGCCGACGTGCACCTGCACCAGGTCGTCAACGCGCCGTCCTTGTTGGTCAACGTCGACCGGTCACGACTGGCCGAGCTCGGGCTGACCCAGCGCGACGTGGCCAACAACGTCCTCGTCACGTTGAGCTCGAGCGCGGTCGTGGCGCCGAACTACTGGTCGGATCCGCGCAGCGGCATCAACTATGTCGTCGCGGTCCAGACGCCCCAGAGCCGGGTCGATTCGGTCAACACTCTGATGAACACGTCGGTGACCCCGGCGACGACCGGACCGCCGCAGCTCCTGAGCAATCTGGCGACGCTCGAGCGGCGCGAAGTCCCGGCCGTCATCAGCCACTCGAACGTGCAGCCGGTGTTCGACGTCTACGCCAACGTGCAGGATCGCGACCTCGGCAGCGTCGCCTCCGCCGTCCAGCGGATCGTCGCCGAGCTCAAGCCCAAGCTGCCGCCGGGCCACACGATCAGGGTGCGCGGCCAGGTCGAGAGCATGAACTCCGCGTTTCTCCGCCTGGGCCTCGGGTTGATCTTCGCCGTCCTGCTCGTCTACATGCTCATGGTGGTCAACTTCCAGTCCTGGCTCGACCCGTTCATCATCATCACCGCGCTGCCGGCCGGCTTCTGTGGCATCGTGTGGATGCTCTTCGTCACCCACACGACGTTCAGCGTGCCCGCCCTCATGGGCGCCATCATGAGCGTCGGCGTGGCCACCGCGAACAGCATCCTGGTGGTGACCTTCGCGAACGATCAAATGTTGGAAGGCCACGATTCGCGCAGCGCCGCGCTCTCGGCCGGCGCCACGCGCCTGCGCCCGGTGCTGATGACCGCGCTGGCCATGATCATCGGCATGCTGCCGATGTCGCTCGGCCTCGGCGAGGGCGGCGAGCAGAACGCGCCGCTCGGGCGCGCGGTGATCGGCGGCCTGACGCTCGCGACCTTCGCCACGCTCTTCCTGGTGCCGCTCGTCTACAGCGTCCTGCGGCGCCGGCCGCCGAAGCGGGACTTTCTGGCCGATGCCGAGCCCCACGGCGCGGTATCGCCCACACCTCAGGAGTGAACGATGCCCAAGTCACGAACGACCTGGAGTGTCCTCATTGGCGTAGTGCTGCTCGTGGTCCTGCTGGGGATCGGCGTGCTGCCGCGCGTGCGCCAGAACGCCGAGCTCGTCGCGGCGTCGACGGCGCCCGACGCCGGACTGGTCCAGGTGAGCGTCGCGCCGCCGCGACGCGCGGACGGGCTGGTCGACCTCGTGCTGCCGAGCAACATCCAGGCGATCGAGGAAGCCACGATCTACGCTCGCACCAACGGCTACATCCGCGAACGCTACGCCGACATCGGCGATCGCGTCGCGGCCGGCAAGGCGCTGGCCCAGATCGACACGCCCGAGCTCGATCAGGAGCTCAGCCAGGCTCGCGCGGCGCTGGCCCAGACGCGCTCAGGTCTCGCGCAGGCGCGCGCGAGCTTCACGCAGGCGCAGGCGAACCTGAACCAGGCGCGCGCCGGCCTCGAGCAGTCGAAGGCGAACGAGAGCTTCGCCAAGGTCACCGCCGACCGCTTCGGCAAGCTGGAGCGCGACGAGCTGGTCGCCCATCAGGACGCCGACGAGAAGCGGACGGCGCTGGCGGCCGCGAGCGCGACCACCGCGGTGTCCCAGGCCAACGTCGAGGCGATGCAGGCGAACCTCGGGGCGCTCGAGGCGAGCGTCGGGGCGGCGGGCGCGAGCGTGGCGGCGAGCGAGGCCAACGTGCAGCGGCTGCTGGCGCTGCAGTCCTTCCAGCGGGTGGAGGCGCCGTTCGCCGGGATCATCACCGCGCGTGGGATCGACCGCGGCGCCCTGATCACGTCGGGCAGCGGCAACGGCGCGACGTGGATGTTCCGGATCGCCCACGTGGAGAACCTGCGCATCTTCGTCAACGTGCCGCAGACGTTCGTGCGCTCGATCACGCCCGGCCAGGACGCGCAGATCCTCGTCCCCGAGTTTCCCAAGCGCGCATTCGTCGGGAAGATCGCGAGCACCGCCGGCGCCCTCGATCCCACGTCGCGCACGTTGCTCACGGAAGTACGCCTGCGGAACGACGACCACGCGCTGATGCCGGGGATGTACGCGCAGGTGAAGTTCGGCCTCGTGCCCGCCGACGCGGTGTGGGTCGTGCCCGCGACCGCGTTGATCGCGCGCGCGGCCGGGCCGCAGGTCGTCGACGTGCGGCGGGACGGGACCGTGCACTATCTCGGCGTGCAGCTCGGGCGCGACCTCGGTCAGTCGGTGGAGGTCGTCGCCGGGCTCAGCGGAAATGAGCGGCTCGTCCTGAGTCCGCCGGACGGACTGAAGGAAGGCATGCGCGTCGCGGCCGAGGAGACCAAGCGGAATTAGTAGTTGAGGTGGTCGGGGGGCACCGAGTAATCTTCCGCCAGTGTCCACACCGCGGACGATGTTCGAGAAGATCTGGGCCCGGCACGTGGTGGCCGAAGGGCCGGGCGGCCACGTGCTCCTCTACATCGACCGCCACCTGCTGCACGAAGGCACGACCGCGGCGTTCGGCCGGCTCGCCCGGCGCGGGCGGCGAGTGCGTCGCCCGGACCTCAGCTTCGCGACGGCCGATCACTACCTGCTGACTTCGCCGGGCCTGCCGACGAGCGACGCCGAGACCCGCGGCATGGTCGAGGCGCTCGGGCGCCACACCGCCGACCAGCGCATCCTCTATTTCGGCGTCGGCGACCCCCGCCGCGGCATCGTCCACGTCATCGGCCCGGAGCAGGGGCTGACGGTGCCGGGTATCACCCTCGTCTGCGGCGACTCGCACACGGCGACCCACGGGGCGTTCGGCGCGCTCGCGTTCGGGATCGGCTCGAGCGAGGTCGAGCACGTGCTGGCCACCCAGACCTTGTGGCAGAAGAAGCCGCTGACCATGCGGATCTCGGTCGACGGTCGTCTGGGGCCCGGCGTCAACGCCAAGGACGTGATCCTGGCGATCATCGCGAAGATCGGCGCGGGCGGTGGTGTGCGCCACGCGATCGAGTACGCGGGCTCGACGATCCGGAGCATGTCGATGGACGAGCGCATGACCGTCTGCAACATGTCGATCGAGGCCGGGGCGCGCGCTGGCATGATCGCGCCCGACAAGACGACGTTCGCCTACATCGAGGGCCGGCCGCTGGCTCCGAGCGGTGAGGCGTGGCGGACGGCGCTCGCGGAGTGGAAGGCGCTGCCCAGCGACCCGGGCGCCGTGTTCGATCGCGAGGCGCAGCTGGCCGCGAGCGAGATCGCGCCGACCGTCACGTGGGGCACGAGCCCGCAGGACGCGCTGCCGATCAGCGCGCGCGTCCCCGACCCGGCGGCCGTCGCTGATCCCGGACGGCGCGAGAGCATGGCGCGCGCGCTCGCCTACATGGGACTCGAACCGGGTACGCCGCTCAGCGACGTCACGGTGAATCGCGTGTTCATCGGCTCGTGCACCAACAGCCGGCTCGACGACTTGCGGGCGGCGGCGCGTATCGCGAAGGGACGGCGCGCGGTGGTGCCGGCGTGGATCGTGCCGGGCTCGGGGCTGATCAAGCGCGCGGCCGAGGCGGAGGGCCTCGACCGCGTCTTCATGGACGCGGGGTTCGAATGGCGCGAGGCGGGCTGCTCGATGTGCGTCGGGATGAACGGCGAGACGGCGGCCGCGGGCGAGCGCGTCGCGTCGACGTCGAACCGCAATTTCGAAGGCCGCCAGGGCAAGGGCGCGCGGACCCATCTGATGTCGCCCGCAATGGCGGCGGCCGCGGCCGTCACCGGGAAGCTCACCGACGTGCGGACGCTCGGCACCTAGGATGGAGCCGTTCACCCGCGTCACCGCCGTCGCCGTGCCGATCGATCTCCCGAACATCGACACCGATCGCGTGATTCCGGCGCGCTTCCTCCGAAAGGACCGGAGCGTGCCGGAATACTCGAGCTTCCTCTTTCACGACGTCCGTTTCACCGCCGACGGCGCGGAGCGCCCGGACTTCATCCTGAACCAGGCGCCGTACCGGGGCGCCCGGATCGTGGTCGCGGCCGAGAACTTCGGCTGCGGCTCCTCGCGCGAGGCGGCGGTGTGGGCGCTGGCGGCCAACGGATTTCGCTCGGTGATCGCGCCGAGCCTCGGCGACATCTTCCATCAGAATTGCTTCAAGAACGGCGTGCTGCCGGTGATCCTGCCGGCCGAAGCCGCCGCGGGCTTGCGGCGCCAGCTCCACGACCGGCCCGGCGCCACGCTCACGGTCGACCTCGAGACGCAGGCGGTGACGGCGCCGGACGGCGCCCAGCACCGGTTCGAGGTCGACGCATTTCGCAAGGAGATGCTGTTGACCGGCCGAGACGAGATCGGGCTGACACTCGGCTTCGAGACCAAGATCGTCGAGTTCGAGGCGCGCCACGCTCGCGAGATGGCCTGGGCCGTGCCCCCGCGCGCCAGCACCTGATTCCAGGAGGAAGCGATGCCCACGCTCAAAGTCGAGTATCCCAAGGATCTGTTGAAGCTCGTCGGACGCGAGCTCGGCCCGTCGGAGTGGATGACGGTCGATCAGTCGATGATCGACAAGTTCGCCGAGGCCACCGGCGACCACCAGTGGATCCACGTCGACGTCGAGCGGGCCAAGCGCGAGATGCCCGGTGGCAAGACGATCGCCCACGGCTATCTCACCCTGTCGCTCGTTCCGCGGATGGCCGCCGGCCTGCTCGAGGTCACCAAGCGGACCCGCGGCATCAACTACGGCTCGAACAAGATCCGCTTCATCTCGCCCGTCCCGGCCGGCGCGCGCATCCGGGTTCGCCAGCGCATCACCGGGGCCGAGGAAGTCGCCGGCAACGGCGTGCGCGTGAGCTCCGAGATGACGGTGGAGATCGAGGGCCAGGACAAGCCCGCCCTGGTCGGCGAGATCATCGGCGTCCGGTACGCCTGAGCGACGTCTGGAAGGCTCGAGAGCGTGAGGCACGCCTGGAGGGATGCGAGATGAAGCTCGTACGGTACGGCCGACCCGGCGCCGAGCGCCCCGGCGCGATCGGCGCCGATGGCAAGCTGCACGACATCGGACGCGTGATCAAGGACCTGACGCCCGCGGCGCTCGCACCGGCATCGCTCAAGAAGCTGCGCGCGGTGAACCTCGCGCGGCTGCCGGTGGTGCGCGGCCGCCCGCGGCTCGGCTGCCCGGTGACGGGCATGGGCAAGATGGTCTGTATCGGCCTCAACTACACCGACCACGCGGCCGAGGTCGGCATGGCGCTGCCAAGGGAGCCCACCCTTTTCATCAAGGCGCCGAGCGCGGTCTGCGGCCCCGACGATCCGATCGTGCGCCCGCGCGGCGCGGTGAAGCTCGATTACGAAGTCGAGCTCGGCGTCGTGATGGGACGCGACGCCCGCTACGTCAGCGAGGCCGAGGCGCTTCGTTACGTCGCCGGCTATTGCCTGATCAACGACGTCTCCGAGCGCGAGTTCCAGATGGAGCACGGCGGCACGACGACCAAGGGCAAGAGCGCCGACACGTTCGGTCCGACGGGCCCGTGGCTCGTCACCGCGGACGAGGTGGGCGATCCGCAGGCGCTCTCGGTCTGGACGACGGTGAACGGCGAGCGGAGGCAGGACGGCAACACGGGCAAGATGATCTTCCCGGTCGCATCGTTGATCGCGTACGTGAGCCGCTTCATGTCGCTGCGCGCCGGCGATGTGATCTCGACGGGCACACCGGCGGGCGTCGGCCACGGCGCGAAGCCGCCGCGCTACTTGCAACCAGGCGATGTCGTCGAAATGGGCATCACAGGTCTCGGCACCCAACGCCACAAGATCGTCGAGACGAAGTAGCCCTCGACGGCGTTTCACGTCGGCGCCCGATCGGGGTCTCGTGAGCGTGCGTGGGCGATCGGTGCTGGTCCAGCCGTGCGTGAACGGCGGCCGATCTCGCGCCGACCATCGGGCCGTGCCGCTCTCTCCCAAAGAGATCGCTCGGGGGACTCGCTTTGGCGTCCTTCTGTGAGGGCCTGGTCTCGGCGAGGGGCCACCGCCTGGGCGGTGGCCTTTCCGTTGCCGGTAGAAGGGTCAAGGAGATGCGGCCTGAACCTTGATCCACTCGGCGGCGGCGCTTGCGACCCCGCGCTGTTGGCCTTCGGGCTTCACCTCGACCGTGGCGCCCGGCCGCAGGTCGGCGAACGTCCCCTTCAGGTTCGGCTGCTGAAGCTTGCTCCGGTCTAGCCAGATCTTCGTTTGCTCCGTGACCGTGACGTTCAAAGCGCCTGTGGGGCCGGCGATCACGCAGGTTTTCTGCGGCGTGTTCACCGATTGAAGCTTCCCGATGACCGTCGCCTTCCCGGACAGTCCCGGCGACTGCCCGATCGGAATGAACTGCTCGGTCATCTTTTGCGCGGAGGCAGGGGGCTGGCCGCCCACCAGGAGCGCGCTCATCCCGACCACCCCGACGACGAACTTCATGACGTTCATGCGCCTCTCCTCGCTTCCCTCAGTCAACGAGAACTGCCCTCGCCTTCTTCTGGTCGCGAATGGCTGCCTCCGTGTGCTTCCGGTTGAAGAATACGCTGCGGACGGCCTTCTCGGCCATCCGTCGGGCGTCCCGAAGGTGGGCGACGGCGTCGGGGTGGAGACCGCCGCCTTCAAGCACGCGAATGCTGTCTCCCGTCTCGGCAGCGGCGCGCTGGAGGAGCCTCTTTCTCTCCTCGGGGGACGACACCGAGAGACTGCTCTCCAGCAGCATGATGCTTTGGCGGATATTCTCGAGCGTGTTGATGACCCGCAGGAAGGCGGCGATCGCCACGATCTGCGTCCCGTCGAGCTCGATGCCCACGCCCCGGGGGTCGGCCTGTTTCAGCGCGAGGCCCGCCGGGGAGCTGTTGAACGCATCGCCGTCGTAGAACGCGACCGCTCCTTCGATGGTCTCGATGGCGTTGTTGTGGAAGAATGGCCCGCTATCCGCCGCCTCCACCAGCGGCGGAACGTTGAACGTCCCGTCGCCCGGCGTGTGGAACCCGTCATCGCGGGGAACCGTCTGGGTCGTCAGCCGAGCGGGCTGATCGGGCAGGTCCTCGACGCCCGTATTGAAGTTGGCGTTCCCGAGGCTGCCCCCGCCGAAGTTGGCCGTGGCCCCGGCGTTCACGTGGCAGAGGTTGCACTTGCCGAGCGAGTTGTCGAGGAAGATCGCCTGGCCCCGTTTCGGCACCGTGCCCTTGAGCCGCAGAGGCAGTACTAGGTCCTGCTGCCGCCCCAGGGACAGCTGGAACGCTTCCAGGGCATCGAGCTCGTCCTCGGTGGGCAGACGGAAATCGATCCCGGGAACGCGGTTCAGGGTCTTGGTGAAGTGCTGGATGACCGCGCCGACCCCGAAGGACCGGAGCGATCCGTCGCCGGGAGCCCCGTCCCCGGACCACCCCGTACGGGGCCCGCCCGGGCTGGCTACCGAGGTTCGCAGGCCGAGCACGTGCGGGACCCCCCGCATCACGAACTTGTTTTTGAGATCGTCGAATCCATCCAGATTCTCCTGGATGAGCCCGAACTCCCGCATCAGCGCCGGATTCTCGAAGTTCTCCTTCAAGGCCGGGTTGAATTCGGCGACGAACAGGGGATTGTCCTTCGGGAGCGCGGCGATGAACGCCGGGTCGATGGTGAAGTTGTTCTCGGCCGGGTGGCAGGTACCGCAGGTACGCCCGTTCCCGGCGAACGTCTCATTGAAGAAGATGTCTCTTCCCTTCGCGATGAGCTGACTCTGAGGATCGGGGGGCGGCGCGGTCTTGCACCCCGACAACCCGAGAACGGCCAGCAGCACTGAGGGAAGGCAGAATACGGCCGCACGTTTGATGACAAGAGACACCATCTCTTCTCGGGAGCGCATCCGTCCCCCCTTTCAGCGGATTTCGCGTACGCTCTAAACGCGGCCCTCGAGCGGGCCGTCGAGCGCACGGGCGCCGTGGCCTGCGCGACGGCGGCGCGATCAGCTGCCGGCGCGCCGGAACCCTTCGCGGGCGGCCTCGTCTGTGGACCCGAGCTGAAGGGCTCGTTGGAAGGCGGCGCGCGCGTCCTCTTTTTGGCCGAGCTGCATGTAGCACCACCCCATGCCCACGAGGGACTGGTGCGAGTTCGGAGCCGCCAGGTTGGCCCGGATGAAACTCGCGAGCGCCTCCCGGTAACGCCCTACGTAGTAGAGGGTCCAGGCCACCTTGTGTCGGAGCGGGGTCGCCTCTGGGGGGTCGTGTCCAACCAGAGGCCGGGTCCCACGAAGCGCCTTCTCGAGCAGCGGGAGAGCGGCATCGTACTGCCCCAACTCGAAGAGCGCCGACCCGAGGCCATTGATGGCATCGACATAGTTCGGATTGAGATCGATCGCCTGCCGGAACGCCACGATCGCCAGGTGGTATCGCGCGAGTCGGAGCCGACTCCACCCGAGCCCGTTGTACAGACCCTCCCACGTCGGCTGACGGCGAAGCGCACTCTTGAACGTGATGATCGCCTCCCGGGATTCGCCGACGAAATACTGTGACCATCCCAGGAGCGCCCGGGCGTCGTCATGATCCGACGCCAAGGCGGTCGCCTCCGCGAGCTGCTCGAGCGCCTCATGATACTTTCGCGCCTCCAGCAGCGCGCGCCCGCGGACGAAGCTCGCCTGCGATTGCATGCTGCGGCGGAAGCGCTGGAAGGGGTTCTCCGATGTGGTCGCGAGCGCCGCCGGCGTCGATGCCGCGGCCAACTGCGCGGGACGATCGCTCGCCTCCTCGAACGCCTCCCGGGCTCTTTCCGAGGCGTCGCCGGCACGAATCGCCAGGCGGCGGACGGCGCCGTTGGCGTCAGCGCCCGATGCGCTCGGCGTGCGGGCCACCTCCGTCGCGGCCCGTGCTGCCTCGCGAGCTGCATCCCCCGCGGCGCGCGCGGCATCCCTCGCGGAGTCGGCCAGGTCGTCGGCGAGCCCGGGCTGCGAGCCGGGCTGACCTCGGCCCGCCGGCCCCCCATCAGTGCGCTCCGCTGCTTTTGCCGCGAGCGCAGCGTAGTGAGCCGCGTCGGCGGCAGCCTTCCCCGCGGTCTGGAGGAGTCGGCGAGGCGCCCAGAAGTCCGCGATACCGCCGGTCTCACCGGCGACCGAGATGTCGGGGCTGAGTCCGTCCGCATTCGAGGTTCCGCTCGGCCCGGGCGCGCCAGCGCCCGCACCGCTAGCCCCGCTGACCCCACTCCCGCCGTTGTTGGCGCTATTTGCGGTGCCGCTGCTCGCGCCACTGCCGCCGCTCCCGCTACCACCGCCACTGCTGCCGCCGCTCCCGCTGCCGCTCCCGCCGCCACCGCTCGTTCCCCCGCCCCCGCCCTGCGCAAACGCCCCCGGGGCTCCGGATGAGAACTCCATGGAGACGAGGATCGACAAGAAGACCAGCACGTGCGCGAGATCCAGGGCGCGAGAGCGCGAAGCGCGGCGATACCGAGGCATGGTTCTCTCTCCCATTTGCCGTCCGGCCCGGAGCCCGTGTGGTCCCCGACTGTGGCAGGGACCCGGAGGGGTGACAATGGGGAGAATCCTCAAAGTAAGGGGAGAAACTCCCCGAGGGCAGGCGACGGGCAGGCGACCGTCTGCGCCTCGAGGCCCGAGCCCTAGTAGAAGCGGTAGTTCACTCCGATGCGGAAGAGGTGAAGCCCGAGAGGACCCAAGGCATTGGTGAACTTGGCGCCGTCGACCGAGCCGGGGGTGGGGCTTTGGCCGTCGGCTCCACCGAGCCGTCCGACCACGTCGGTCCCGCCGAACCGGGCGTACAGGTACTCGGCCTTGGTGCTCCAGTTGCGGCCCAGCGCAAATTCGACGCCGGTCCCGACTGCCCAGCCGACCGTTGTCCTGGAGACCGAAACACTCTCTGGGTTGGGGGTGAAGGGGGGCTCGGAAAAGGTCTGTTTGAATTCCGAGTGGCTCGCCGCGATACCGACGGTCAGGTAGACAAGCCAGCGATCGATGGCCCAGCCGGCTCGGGGACGCGCCGTCAACAACCAGTCCGTGGACTCCGAGATCGTCAAGTTGTACGGCGAATTGTCCGTCCGGTAGCGGAACGTGCCGCCACGCTTGGCGCTCAGGTCGAGCCAGTTGAAGTCGAGCTCGACGCCCCACACGAAGTGTCCGGATTGACGGTTGTACCCCGCCTGCACCCCGGTCGTGACGCCGTTATCATCCAGACTGAACGATCCAGTGTCCTCGACGCCGGGAATGGCAGCTGGGTTGAAGTAGTTGTTGGGATTGTTGTTCTCGATCGAGAGAGAAGTGCTCAGCTGTTTCGCAGCGCCTCCGAGATTCGCGCCGATGTAAAAGCCGGACCAATCGTAGACGCCTGAAGGCGCGCCGGCCTGAGCGCCGGCGGTAGAAGCCCAAAGCGCGACGATCGCCCAGGTCGCGGTGACGACTGCGAGCCCTCTGATCCTCTTCGACATCGTGGCTACGCGTGGAGGAGCTCGATCGCCTCCTCGTAGATCTCCATGTTCTTGCCGAAGGAGATGGCCGACGCCTGAGCCGCGCTCACGAGATGGCGCCAGCGCCACGGAAGGCGAGTGGCGTGGAACTCCTCGAAGGTGGCCTGATGGTGCTTGAAGGCGTGCATCTCGGTGAAGTTGTCGTGCACGACAATCGTGGCCAGGCGGCTGATGAGCGCATCCGGGTCGTACCCGAGGTCGGCATACTGCTGCGCCAGGTTCACGGTGTTCTTCACCTCAGGCACCGCGCGCATCTGACCGAGGTTGGTGACCTTCGACCAGTCGGTTGGCGGCTGCGTGTAGACGCTCTCCTCGAGCGCATCCAGCAACGCGGCCTGGGTGCGATGGGGCAGCGCCGCGACGGCCTCCGGATTCGGCTGGGGCGGTGGCTCCATGCGGTTCTGTGTCGAGCGCACCTCGGGGCCTGTGTGCCACGTCAGCAGCGCCAGCAGCTTGTTGCGCAGGCTCACCCCTTCCAGCTTCAAGAGGTACCGGCGCAGGTTCGCGCCCGTGTGCAGGTGCACGTCCATCGGATTCCCCGTGAGCGATCGCATGAACAGGCCGGCGGCCCCGATCGACAAGGCTTCGCCTGTGCCCAGGAGCGACAGGCCGTCCGCGAGGGCCTTCGCGAGCATCCGCGGGATTTCCTGATAGTTGTCGCATCCGGTGATCGCCTCACCCAGGAGGCCGATCGCCGGCGTTTCCTCCGGGCTCGTGTGGAATCCCAAGGGGCGCTTCAGGAGCTCGTACTCCTCGAGCAGCGGCTCGATGTGATTCAGGACGGGCGGCGTGGGGAACCGGCTGACGTACCGGACGGCCGGGCGCATCAGGAACGGGGTGTGCTCGCGTCCCAGCCAGTCGAGGGCGCGCCACGTGAACATGGGGAAGATGAAGTAGTGATCGTCGAGCGTGTTCTTCGGGATCGCCACGGTCAGCAGCAGATCCAGCGCCTCGCCATGGGGGATGTTGTCCCAGAGCCAGAGGAAGTGGCGATCCGCACCGTTGTACAGGCCGCGGTCCACGCAGGCG
>QHSP01000079.1 GCA_003220495.1 Candidatus Rokuibacteriota bacterium
CGTTAAGTTTCTAGTCGCGCCGAGCTTCGTCGAGAAATCTCCCCAAGCCCCTGAATTATTTGGCCTTCCCGCAAAGGCTCGGATTTCCGGACGAAAAGCGACAATAAATCAATCACTTACGGATTTGAAACTCCGGAAACCAGAGCGACATAAGTCAACGTAATCAGGGTCTTACGAGCCAAAACCGGCTGGTCTCGTCATTGCACTTACTCTCGTTGGCTGTAGCTGTTCAACCCTTTGACAACGGCGAACGAGGAGAAGAGCGATGACGAGCATCTTTTGGAAAAGCGCAGTGACATGGAGCCTTCTCGGGCTGATGTTCCTGCTGTTCGCGCCGGTAGTCGGGCCGCCGCCCGCGCTGGCGTGGGATCTGGGACAGCTCTGGATCGACACGACCTCGCTCCCCGCGGACACGGTCCTCTACGAGGTCAACGAGGACATGTACCTCAAGGACGGGGTGGGCAACTTCGTGACGAGCCCTGTTCCGGGAGGCCGCCGCATGGCGGTCGCTCGGCTCGCGGGTTGGTCCAAGCTAGGGACCCCGCTCTGCCCGGCGTGGGTGGCGCTGGTCTCGCCAGCGGCCAAGAAGTGCGCGGTGAACGCGAATGGCGCCGACGACCTGAGCCTCGCGACCGGCCAGGGCACGGTCGCCGGAACGTTCGCGGTCGTGGTCCAGGGCGACAACCCGGTGGACGGGGATGAGTTCGTGATCATGACCGGGAGCTTTCAGGGCGACGCCGACCTCTCGCCCGCGTTCGCGGGTCGGGCGCCGCTCGGGTACATCAAGAATGGCGTCGTTACGGTCGACGGCGGGGGCCAGAAGTTCGGCTTCACCGGCACGTTCCGTCTGCCGATCAAGCTGAATACGACGACGACGACGCGAGACCTGCTGCAACTGGACGCCTACTACGTGAACGACAGCGGCTTGCCCGTCTGGGTGAAGGCTAATGAGCGGTCGCTCGGCGTCCCGACGGTGCGCCTCGAGATCAAGTTCTAGCTCTCGGACGACTCCTCGCGCCTCGCGCAAGGGTCCGAGCCGCAAACTCGGCTCGGACCCTTCCGCCTTTCTCGGGTGGACTCCCCTCAGTCGGCCTTGAAGTACTTCGCAGCGGGGTGATGGAACACGAGCGCCGACACCGAGGCCTCGGGATCCATCATGAAGCCATCCGTCAGGGTCAGCCCGAGCGCCTCGGGTTCGAGCAGCCGGAACAGGCTGGCCTGATCGGCAAGGTTCGGACAGGCTGGATAGCCGAACGAGACACGGATCCCGCGGTAGTGTGCCTTCAGCTTCTCGCCGATCGACAGCTCGGGCGGATCCGGAAATCCCCAGAGGGTCCGCAGCCGGGAGTGGAGCATCTCGGCGAACGCTTCCGCACACTCGATCGCCAGCGCCTGGAGCGCGTGAGAGCGAACATACTCGCCCCGCTCCTTCCACGCTGAGGCGAGCACCCGGACGCCCGTCCCGCAGGTCACCGCGAACAGCGCCACGGCGTCATCGACGTCGTCCCGCACGTAGTCGGCGAGGCAGAGACGTTCCCCGTCTTTCTGGCGCGGGAACTCGAACCTCGCCGCCTCGCGACCGGGCCCGTCGAACAGCACGACCGTGTCGCCCGCGGCCCGGGCGCGGTACCAGCGGTAGACGCCGCTGGCACTGAAGAGCCCGTCGCGGACGGCGTCGCGCTTGAGCCCCTCGACGATCTCCTGGACCTCGAGCGCCTTCGGGTCTCCGGCCTCGAGCAGGCGCTCGACGAGGCCCCGGATGCCTAGGTGCTTGCCGTAGAGCATCTGGAGGTTCAGGTACGGATAGATGTGGCCGAGGGGCACGTCGCGCAGTACGTGCTGCTCGAAGTCCGGAGGGGCGGGGACGTCGACTCCCTCGAGGCGTCGCGACGCCGATGCCGGCGTCGACGGGGTCGCCGCCTCGGGCAGCCCGGCCGCGCTCGCGGCGAGCGCCGCCTGCTCGCGACGGATCCGCGCCACGAGCGCCTCCCGGGTCGGAGCCGCGAAGAGCTGGTTCGCGAGGTCGAGCCCCTCCATCGCGTCCTTGGCATAGAGCGTGAGCCCGCCGTACTCGGCCGCGATCCGGGTCGCCGCGAACTTCTTGGTGAGCGCGGCGCCGCCCACGAACAGCGGAATCTCGATGGCCGCGGCGCGCAGGTCCTGGGCCGTCGTTACCATCTGCTGGGCGGACTTCACGAGCAGCCCGGAGAGCCCGAAGGCATCCGGCTTGTGAGTGTGGTACGCCGCGATCAGCTCCTCGGGCGGCACCTTGATGCCCAGGTTGATCACGCGATAGCTGTTGTTCGAGAGAATGATCTCGACCAGATTCTTGCCGATGTCGTGGACGTCGCCCTTGACCGTGGCCAGCACGATCGTGCCGCGAGTGGCCGCCTCGGCCTTCTCCATGAACTGTTCGAGGTGCGCGACGGCGGCCTTCATCGCCTCGGCCGACTGGAGCACTTCGGCGACGATCAGCTGGTTGTCGTTGAACAGGCGCCCCACCTCGTCCATGCCCCGCATCAGCGGGCCGTTGACGATCTCGAGCGGCGCCGCCTCGCGGAGCTTCGCGTTCAGGTCGTCGATCAGGCCGTTGCGGCTGCCCTCGACGATGTAGCGCGCGAGCCGCTCGTCGAGCGAGAGCGTCTCGACGGGCGGCGGCGCCTTGCGCTTTTCCCGGAAGTACGCGGCGAACGCCGCGACGGGGTCGTCGCCCCGGCCGTAGATCAGATCCTCGGCGAGCCGCCGCTCGTCCTCCGGAATCGACGGGTAGCGCTCGAGGCGCTCGGTGTTCACGATCGCGTAGTCGAGGCCGGCCTTGGTGCAGTGGTAGAGGAAGACCGAGTTGAGGACCTCCCGCCCGGCCGGCGGCAGGCCGAACGAGACGTTGGAGATCCCGAGGATCGTCTTGCATTCCGGAAAGCGCGCCTTGATCGCGCGAATGCCCTCGATCGTCTCGACCGCGGAGCCGACGTAGTTCGCGTCGCCGGTACCGACCGGAAACACGAGTGCGTCGAAGATCAGGTCGCGGGCCGGCAAGCCGTACTTGCGAGTAAGGAGATCGTGGCAGCGCTCGGCGATTGCGAGCTTGCGCGCGCGGGTGACCGCCATGCCCTGGCGCTTGTCTTCGTCGATGCAGCCGACGACGACCGCCCCGCCGTAGTCGCGAAGCAGGGGCACGACCTTCTCGAACCGTTCCTCGCCATCCTCGAGATTGATCGAGTTCACGATCGACTTGCCCTGGCAATGCTGGAGCGCCGCCTCGATCACGCCAGCGTCTGTGGAGTCGATCATGAGCGGCACCTTCACCTTGCGGGTGACGTGCGCCATGAACCGGTCCATGTCGGCGGGCTCGTCCCGATCGGGATTGGCCAGGCACACGTCGAGGACCTGCGCCCCGTTCTTGACCTGCCCGCGCCCGACCTCGGCGGCCTCCTCGAACTGGTCGGCGACGACCAGCTCCTTGAACCGCCGCGAGCCGATCACGTTCGTGCGCTCACCCACGAACAGGGGGCGGTTGTCGTCGGCAGGAAAGAAGACCTCGATCCCGCTGACCGCCTGCGCCTCCTGCGCCGCCGGGACGCGCGGCGGCCGTCCGCTCACCAGCGCCTTCAACGCGCGGATGTGCGCCGGCGTCGTGCCGCAGCAGCCGCCGACGAAGTTCACCCAGCCCTCGTCGACGAAGCGCGTCATCTTGAAGGCCAGGCTCGCCGGGGTCTCGGCGTACTGGCCGCGCTCGTCGGGGAGGCCCGCGTTCGGGTACACGCTCACGAAGCGGGTCGACAGCGCCGCCAGCGAGCGCAGGTGGTCGGTCATGAACTCGGGGCCGGTGGCGCAGTTGAGCCCGATCGAGAAGAGATCGAGGTGCTCGAGCGCCACGTAGAGCGCCTCGACGCCCTGGCCCGCGAGCATCGTCCCCATCGGCTCGATCGTGACGCTGATCATCAGCGGCAGCGCGCGGCCGGCCTCGCGCATCGCCGCGCGCACGCCGAGCGCCGCCGCCTTGACGTTCAGGGTGTCCTGGACCGTCTCGAGCAGCAGCGCATCCACGCCGCCCGCGATGAGCGCGGCCGCCTGGAGCGCGTACGCCTCGCGGACCTGGTCGAAGGTCACGTTGCGGGTGACGCTGATGGAGCGCGTCGACGGCCCCATGGCGCCGACGACGAAGCGCTCGCCGGCGGCGGTGCGCGCCAGGCGCGCGGCGGCGAGCGTGATCTCGTGGGCGCGCTCGGCCAGACCGTACTCGGCGAGCACGTACGGCGCGCAGCCGAACGTGTTGGTCGAGATGATATCAGCGCCGGCTTCCAGATAGGCGTCGTGGACGCCTCGAATGACGTCGGGCCGGGTCAGATTCAGGTACTCGTTGCAGCCCTCGTATTGGGCCCCGCCGAAGTCCTCGGCGGTCAGGCTCGCGGCCTGGATCATGGTCCCCATCGCCCCGTCGAGGACGAGGATCCGCCGCGTGACCGCCTCGCGGAGTCGAGACATAGCGTTATAGTAGCGCACATGGTCACCAGCGCCCTCTCGCTCGACGGTGTCCGCGTTCTCGATCTCTCGCGCGTCCTGGCGGGCCCTTTCTGCGGCATGCTTCTGGCCGACATGGGCGCCGACGTCATCAAGGTGGAGGACACCGGCTCGGGTGACGAATCGCGCACCTGGCCGCCTCACAAGGGCGGGGAGTCGGCGGCGTACCTCGTCATCAATCGCAACAAGCGGGATCTCACCCTCGATCTAAAGGCTCCGGAAGGCGCTGACATCCTTCGGAATCTGGTCAAGCGCTCCGACGTGCTCATCGAGAATTTCCGGACGGGCACGATGGAGAGCTTCGGTCTCGGCTACGAGGCCCTGTCCGCGCTCAACCCGGGGCTGGTCTACTGCTCGATCTCGGCGTTCGGACGGACCGGGCCTCGGAAGGACGGCGCCGGATACGAAGCCCTCATGCAGGCGTTCAGCGGCATCATGTCGATCACCGGAGAGCCCAGCGGTCCGCCGGTCCGAGCCGGCGTCTCGTTCCTCGACCTCACGACCGGGATCTTCTCCGCGCTCGGCATCTGCAACGCGCTGCTCTACCGGGCAAAGACCGGCCTCGGCCAGCGCGTCGACGGCTCGCTGCTGGAGACCGCGGTGACCTTGCTGAACTACCACGCCGAGGGGTTCCTCCTCACCGGCAACGTGCCGACGGCGCTCGGCTCGTCCCATCCCTCGCTCGCGCCCTATCGCAACTTCCGCTGCCGCGACGGCCAGTGGGTGTTCATCGCCGGGGCCAACGACCGCTTCTGGCAGCGGCTGGTCGAGGCGCTCGACCTGGCCCCGCTGCGCGACGAGCGCTTCGCAACGAACCTCGGACGCGTGCGCCATCGCGACGACCTCGAAAAAGCCGTCGCGGCCTCGATCGCCACGTACGACCGCGAGCCGCTGCTGAAGCTCCTGGAAGACGCCGGCGTCCCGGCGACGCCCGTGAATACCGTCGAGCAAGTGATGAACGACCCGCAGACCGCGGCGCGCCAGATGATCGAGCGGGTTCTCCACCCCAAGCTCGGCGAGATCCCGGTGATCGGCACGCCGACCAAGTACTCGCGGATGCGCCCGGGCGTTCGCAGGCCGGCTCCGCTCCAGGGCGAGCACACCGACGAGGTGCTGGCCGAGTGCGGGTACTCCGCCGAGGCGATCGGTGAGCTCCGAGCGAAAAAAGTGGTCCGCTAGAGCACCGAGGCCACCACGCGACACACGGGACTCGGGCTCCTCATCCTGGCCGGCTGCCTCCTGGCGACTCCCGCCGCGGCCCAGCTCTATCGCTGGATCGACGCCGAGGGAACCGAGCACTACACCGCGGACCTCAACACGATCCCGCCAAAATTCCGCGACTCGGCCACGCTTCTCAACGCGCCGCAGGCGCGCCCGATTCCACCGCCCACGACCAACGAGCCCGTGGCGCTCGAGGTGACGCCCGGCGCGCCGATCACTGTCGAGGCGCGTCTCAACGGCGTCTCGCTCACCCTCATCGTGGACACGGGCGCCGACCGCACGGTGATCTCGCCCGAGGCGATCGAGCGCGCGGGGTTGGGGAACCAGGCCGGCCGGCCGGTGCAGGTCGTCGGGGTCACGGGCACGTCCACGGCGACGCTCATCACCGTCCCGCTCCTCGACGTCGCGGGGGCCCGGATCGGGCCCATCGTCGTGGTGGCCCACGCGCTGCCGCAGACGTTTCGCGGATCGGGAGCCGGTGGCCCGGGCGGAAACGCGATCGACGGGCTCCTGGGCCGCGACGTGCTCGACGTCTTCACGCTCAGCGTCGACACCGCCTCCGGCCGCGCCACGCTCACGCCGCGCTGATCGCTCCACGCGCCGGCGCGCCGCGGACGCCCGCGCGGTCCGGTCAGCGCCGGGTCTTGACGCTCGGGCGCAGGCCGCTCATTCGCGCGATCACGTCGAAGACGACGGCGAAGTCGTAGTCGGCCAGGTCGAGCCCACGGGCGGCGTTCATGAGCTCGTCGGTGAGCGCGACGCTGGGTAGTGGAACACCGAGGGCCTTGCCCATCTCGAGCGCCAGGCCGAGGTCCTTCTGGATCATGTCGACCTTGAACAGCGCCTCCGCCGGCATGCCGAGGACGAACGGGCCGCGATACTTGACCATCGGCGAGGCGATGACCGACTTCAGCAGCACCTCGACGGCGCGCTCGCGAGCGATCCCGGCCTTCTCGGCGAGCGCCACCGCCTCGCTGAACGCGAGCATCTGAACGGCGAGCCCCAGATTCGTCGCGATCTTCATCGTCACGGCGAGCCCGAGCGCCCCGACGTGGGTGATCGTCGGCCCGATCGCCAGGAGATGGGCGCGGACCTTCTCGAGCGCCGCCGGATCGCCGCCGACCATGAACGAGAGCTGGCCCGCGTCGACCGTCACCGCGCTGCCGGACACGGGCGCGTCGATCAGCGCGGCGCCGCGCTCGGCGACGGCACGACCCAGCTCGCGCGTCACGTCGGGGCTCACCGTGCTCATCTCGGCCCAGACGGCGCCCGGCCGGAGCCCGGCGATCACGCCGTCGGCACCGAGCGCGATCGCGCGCAGCGCGGTGCTGTCCGTCACCATGCTGAGGACCGCGTCCGACGCCTCCGCGACGGCACGCGGCGACTTCTGGAGCACGAGCCCGGCCTCGACGAGGGCGCGAGCCTTCTCGGGCGTGCGGTTGTAGCCGACGACCGCGCGTCCCGACGCGAGAAGCCGCTTCGCCATGCGGCTCCCCATCGTGCCGAGCCCGACGAAGCCTACCGGCGCCATCAGCTGCCGCCGTCGTCGACTACGGCGATCGCGCTGATCTCGAGCTTGCACCGCGCGTGGGTGGCCAGGCGCGAGACCTCGACCGTGGTGGTCGTCGGCAGATGGCCGCCGAGGTACGAGGCCCAGACGCGATTCAGGTCGTCCTGCTCGGCCACGTTCGTCAGGAAGCGGGTGGCCGAGACCAGATCGGTGAATGTGCAGCCGGCCGCCTCGAGGGTCTTCTTGAGGTTCTCCATCGTGAGCACCGCTTGCTCACGCATCGTCGACGGCAGGTCGAACTCTTCGTCGCGATGGGGATGGCTGTGATAGACGGCCGCCGCGGTCACCCCGGAGAGGAACACGAGCTTGCCGCGGCGCACGACGATTCCCGGTGCGTAGGGCATCATCACGTCAGTACGGCGGTCGGCGTGGTGGACGATCGAGATCTCTTTCGTCATCGACATCCTCGATGTGGTCGCGCCTCGGCCGGCGGGCCCCAGCCCCGCGACGGCCTGCAGCGCGCACGACCACGAATGCTCAGGCATCCTACCACGGGGCGCTGCGGCCGCTCGGCGCCGGAGTACACTTGCGCGATGCCGGTGATCCTCGTTCTCGACGACGAAGGCGCGGCGCGCGACGGCCTCGTCGAGACACTGAGAAGGCTCTTCACGCAGGCGCGTGTGGTGACGGCGCGTGACGATGCCCGGCTCGAGGTCGTCGCGCGCGAGGGCGCGAGCGTCGTGCTGGCAAGCCTCTCCGCGGCCGAGCGTCTCTGCCGGGAGGGAGCGCCGCCGGGCGTGCCGGTGGTCGCGTTGACCTCCGAGATGAGCCCGGATACCCTCTTGAGGGCCGAGGCGCTGGGCATCGCCGGGGCATTACGTGCGCCGGCGGGCGCCGAGCAGCTGGGGGCGGTGCTCGGCCCGATGCTCGGCGGCCCGCCGCGGCGAGACCACCGATAGGAGCGGACACGATCGGCTGGATGGCAGCGCGCGCCGCAGGCCGTCGCGGGGCTGGGGCCCCGCCGTCCGAGGCGCGCCTATTATGATGAACGAGCTCGAAGGGCGCGTTGCCGTCGTGACCGGCGGGGGCAGTGGGATCGGCCGCGCGATGGCCGAGCTCTTCGCGCGCGAGCGCGCGAAGGTCGTCGTCGCCGACATCGACGAGCGCGCCCTCGCCGCGGTCGTCGAGTCGATCAGGACCCGGGGCGGCGAGGCGCTGGGTGTCCCGACCGACGTCACCAACCTCACGTCCGTACAAGCGCTGGCCGCGACCGCCTTCAGGACCTTCG
>QHSP01000080.1 GCA_003220495.1 Candidatus Rokuibacteriota bacterium
GATTCTGCAGGAGCGCTTCAGGCACGTGGGTCCGTACACTGCGGAGTTCTACCTGCACAGCGTGGGGCGGTCCGTATACGGTTCCTGAACGTCGCCGCCTAACAAACGCATGCAGCCGACCCACCAGCCAGTCATCAAATTTGCATACGCAAATTTGTCGCCTGTCTGGCGGGCGGCTGATGCGTGGCGTTAGGCTACGTGGTAGCGACTTGATGCAGATTCGGCGTGCCGAGGCCGCTGACGAGGAAGCGCTCGCAAGCATACGGCGGCGTGCAATTCTCGCGCTGGCTGTACCAGCGATGTCGAGGGAACAGGCCGAAAGATGGGCCACGCGAGGGGCAGCAGATCGCGTGGCGCGGGCGATGCGGGAACATGACGTGTGGGTGGCCGTCGAAGGGGCCGCGATCGGCTGGGTAGAAGTGGACCGAGACCGCGTCGCGGCGCTGTATGTCTCGCCGTCTTGCTCCCGCCGCGGGGTCGGCTCGGTCCTTCTGACATTCGCCGAAACCTCCATACGGAGCTCCGGCTACACGACTGCGCGTCTCGAGTCCAGCCAGAACGCGCTCGACTACTACCTTCGGAGGGGTTACCTACGATGTGGCCCGGCAGATTCTGATGGGGCATGGCCGTTGCGCAAAGATCTGGCTGCAGCTACGCCTCACCAAGGCATGGAGCCGACGCGCTGAAGCGCGCGGCTCATGCCGAGCGGTAGGCAGCGGAGCAAAGGCGGGGATTGGGTGGACTGGGTGGACCAGGCCGATCGTTTCTGGGCAAGTGAGCTGGGTGTCGCCCCTCGGGCCCTCAGAACCGAGGGGTTCCATGTGTGTGAACGCCCTGATGCGTCGCCACAACCCCGCGCGCCGATGGTCGGGACGTCGTCAGCAACTGTCGTGTCTCTTCCCGAAGGCCTGGCTCACGCGTTTGAGAATGCCGGTCTTAGCCTCAAACAGATGGAGCGCGCGCCACGGCGCTACGTGGCCTCGTGCGCTTCGATCCAGTCTCTAGAGGTCCGAGGTCCAGCCTGCCTGGCATACTGGCCGATTTCATCCTCGCAACCGCCACTGCGGGGGCAGGCAGAGTTGTTGGAGGGCGATGGTTTGGCGTCGCTCCGGTCACTCCGCGACGTAGCGCCCGTGGAATGGGAGGAGGCCGGTATTGGGCCCGACTCGCGAGTCTTCGGGTTGCGCGCGGAGGGTCAGATTGTTGCGGTGGCCGGCTATGAGCGTTGGTCCGGTGAAATCGCGCAACTCCAAGTGTTCTGTCACCCTGGCTACCGGCGGCGCGGTCTGGCTGCTGAGTCGCTCAAGGCCGCGATCAGCCACGCTCTGGCCGACAACCTGCTGCCGCAATATCGGGCGCGAGATGGCAATGCGGCGAGTCTCGCGCTGGCGCGGCGAGTCGGGTTCGTTGAGTACGGGTGGATGGCCACGGTTCTCGTCCGCCTGCCCAACAACGCAGTGCAGCGGACCGCGGCTCGCGCTGCTCGCCCCGGCCGCTGACCGCGGGCGTTGGGCTGACGTGCTGATCGTGGCGATAGAAGTGAAGAACCCTGAATGATGCGGACGAGGGCGTAACTTGGACCCGGCCCGCCCTGTCCTCGTCGTCGATCTCTTCCGGCCGGCTCTCGCGGAACTCCTGGCTCTCATCTCTGGCCTGTCTGAAGAGGATTGGCACAAGCCCACCTCTTGCCCGACGTGGTCCGTCAAGGACGTCGCCTTGCATTTACTGGGAGACGACATTGCTGTCCTTTCGGGACAGCGCGACAACTTTCGATCGGGTGTGTCCGCCCGGAACTGGCCGGAACTTGTTGCCCGGTTGAACGAGGTCAACGACCTGTGGGTACGAGCGTCACAGAGACTCAGTCCCCGCCTACTCGCCGATTTGTTGGCGTTTACCGGCCCGCAGGTGAGTGCTCACTTCGAATCACTCGATCCCTACGCGACCGGTAATGTGGTGAGCTGGGCTGGTCCCGATCCCGCCCCCGTCTGGCTTGATCTCGCACGGGAATACACCGAACGGTGGCATCATCAGCAGCACATCCGAGACGCGGTCGGGAAGCCTGGCCTGAAGGAGCCGAGATTCTTCGCTCCTGTGCTGGAGACCTTCGTGCGAGCGCTGCCGGTCACGTATCGCGATGCCACTGCAGAAGAAGGGACCGTTGTCGTGGTGACGATCACGGGCCGCTCCGGAGGCCGCTGGGCTCTGCGAAGAGAACGCCACGCCTGGGCGCTCTACGTCGCAGCGTCAACGCGTCCGAGCGCGGAAGTCGTGATCGACGAGGAAACCGCGTGGCGGCTCTTCACCAAGGGCTTCCACCGCGAGCAGGCGCTCAGCCAAGCCGAGCTAATAGGCGACAAGGCCCTGGCGTCGAGAGCCCTGGATGCTGTTGCCATCATCGCGTGAGAAAGAAGGCAGCCCAACAGCACGTTCGAACAGACCGCTGGCTCGCATGCGCTCGCCGCGGCTGCTCAACCTCGCAGCCCTCGCCGACGCGCTGGCGCGACACGTAGGTGCCGAGGCCGGCTCCGCGGCCCTAACGCCATGTGCGCTGCATGACGCCGAAGAGTCGCACAGCCTCGTGGCGTCGGCTGGCTTTCGGAACGTGCGCGCGCGTCCGACGATCAAGACGACGCGGCTCCCGTTGGTGGCGGAGTTCGTCCCCGGCCATCTTGTCGGGCTCCCGATGGCACCGGCAATCGCTCGGCTGACTGCCCGACCGGCGTGCTGCCCTTCGCACCCGGCCGGTGAGCGTGGGCGTTAAACGGCACGAATAAATGGAGAACGAGCTGAGCGACCGCTTCGAAGCACGGTGGAGGTTCGCTCGTGGCTTAACGCGAGATCTGTTGGAATCCCTTAAAACCTCCGAACTCGCCTTCAGTCCCGGTAGTCATCTTGGTCCCTTCTGGAAGCACTTTCGTCATCTCGGCCGCGTTCAGGAGAATTACCTTCGGGCTCTTGAAACTGGGAAGATCGTCTTCGGCTTCGATGGCGCGAGCTACAGCGGCGACGCCTCGAAGAAGCCACTCCTCGACTACCTTGACCGCCTCGACGTACGTCTCAAGCAGAAACTGAAGACTTTCGAAGCGGCACGGAAGATTGACTGGTTCGGCAGCACTATCGATGCCGACACGCACCTCATGCGTTTGGCGGACCATGAGATCCTTCACCACGGCATGTTCGTAGTCTATGTGCGACTGCTCGGGAGGGAGTTCCCGTCCAGTTGGGCACTGTGGGGTTTGTAGTGCTATATCTTCTTTCCGACCGGGCATCGTCTGACGAGGCCATCGAGCTGACGGCGCTTCGCACCGGAGCTCCACGCCGACGTTAGTAGCACAGCGCGGATACATGGAGTCAATACGCCGCTGAGGCATGAGCTCGAGATCGATGCTGACTGCCGACTACGTGCGTTGCGTGTATGACTATGGTTACTGGGCCCGGGATCGCATCCTGACCCAAGTGTCTCGGCTCGACCGTGGCGCCTACGTCGCCGACGCCAAGCTCGATTACGGGAGCATACGGGGAACGCTCGTCCATATCCTCGAACGAGAGGCGACGTGGCTGGCGCGTTGGGAGGGGAGGCCAGATCAGCTTCTCGGCGAGCAAGAGCTGCCAACGTTCGAAACTCTGTGTGAGGCTTGGTCCCGAGAAGAGACGAAGATGCGAGCCTTCCTGCAGCGCTTGTCGGATCCCATGCTCCTCGAGGTTGTCGAATATGAGTCGAGCCTTAGCGGTCGGCGATACGCTATTCCCCTGTGGCAGATGATGGCTCACCTGGCCCACCACGGAACGCAGCACCGGAGCGAGGTCGCGCTCGCCCTCACACAGCTAGGGCACTCTCCGGGGGACCTGGACCTCATTGTCTATTTCGATCCGCGTCCTCTCTAATCGAAGAGCGAGTCTAAAGAGATAAATACCGTGGGTAGCGTCGCGCCTAATGCCGGTTGCTCTCAAGCCGCGGCTGGGACGCCGGCTCGCGTCAACTACACGGCAGTCTATTATTTCTTCACCGCTCAATAGGCCGGCGGGTCGCCGTCTGACAGGTGAATCCAATGAAGCTTGACCATGTCGCAATCTGGGCTGTGGACATCGAGCTGATGCGCACTTTCTACGAGAAGTACTTCGACGCGCGGTCGAATCTGAAGTATGAGAATGAGCGTAAGAGGTTCACTTCGTATTTCCTGACGTTTCCTGGAGGCGGGCGGTTGGAGCTGATGCACCGACCAGACATCCAAAGGATCCCAGAGTCACAGAGCTCGTGCGAGTTCATTGGGTACGCCCACTTGGGTGTGGAGCTGGGCTCTCGGGCCGCCGTCGACGCCCTGACAAAACGACTGCAGGGCGACGGGTTTCCGCTTCTCGATGGGCCAAGACGGACGGGCGACGGATACTACGAGAGCATGGTCGTGGATCCCGAGGGGAACCGGATTGTTATCGCCGAATGAAAACACGGGGCGTCGTCTGCTCCTTCAGGGTTGGTGACAGTGTGAGAACCACGTTCAGGCCGGGCGGCGTGGTGATAGAAATTGACGAGAAGGCTCATCACGATGGGGAAGAGGCCTAAGGAAGGCGTGGCGGCATCCATCAGGGACTTCTGCGCGGATGGATTTCTCGTGCTACGTGGCGCGGTCGCGCCAGACATCGTGTGCGCTTGCGTGGAGGTCATCGAGAAAGAACTGCGCGACCGCGCGGTCGATCCTCGCGATCCCGCGACCTGGACCGAACCTGTCGTTCGGTTCCCTTGCCCCGAAGGCCCCGCGTTCGCAGCCGCGGGCACGTCGCCAGCGCTCGGGGAAATGTACGACGCGCTACTCGGACGAGGCAATTGGGTTCAGCGCGCCGGAGTGGGTGGAACCCTTCCAGTTCGGTTCCCCAGCATGAGGGATCCGGGAGACGCGGGCTGGCACATCGATGGCAGCTACGACGTGGACGGAAAGTGGTGGGTGAACGTGCACAGTCGCCGTCGGGGTCTCTTGGCGCTGTTCCTCTTCACGGATGTCGGCGCGGTCGACGCACCCACGGAGATTCTCGTAGGATCTCACCTCGATGTCCCGCGCGTGCTCGCCCCGTTTGGCGAGCGGGGCGTGTTCTTCGGCGACGTCGCTGGAAATCTGCCTGCTTCAACGTTCGAACGCCCGCGGGCACGTGCAACTGGCCGGGCCGGCGACGTGTATCTGTGCCACCCATTCCTGGTTCATCGCGCGACGTGGCCACATCTCGGTTCCGGACCACGCATGGTCGCCCAGCCCGGGATCGCGCAGCACGAGCCGTTTGCTCTGCGTGACGGCCCCGGCGTATGCGCGGTCGAGAGGGCGATCCTCCGTGGTTTGGAGTAGCGTCGGCTGGGCAAATGGAGACGATCGCGGGATTCTCATGGTGACCTGGAAGGAGTTTGCTGCAGCCGAGCCCGATCTGGCCGACGCCGGCCGCTCATTGATTTTCCAGTTCAAAGTCGGGCTGGCGTTCCTCGCGACCGTGCGGAGAGATGGCGCGCCTCGCCTGCATCCGGTGTGTCCCGTTCTATCCAACGACCGCCTGTTCGTGCTCATCACCCCACGCTCGCCAAAGCGGCACGATCTGCTGCGGGACGGCCGCTACGCTCTTCAGAGCTTTCCTCAGCCGAAAGCCGGAAGCGACGAGTTCTTCATCGCAGGCAAGGCCATGGTCGTCAATGATTCTGCGGTCCGTGCTGACATCCTTCGAGACGCCGCGCACATGGCTGACGCCTCGGAGATCGCGTTCGAGCTCTGGATCGATCGCGTCATGCACACGAGGTGGGAGCACGTGCTGACCCCGCAGATGCAGTCGCTACATAAGAAATGGCGCGCACCGGAAGCTTCGGGTGCGCCGCGGACATGATTTCGAATCCAGAAGGAACTACCGTTCTCCCTCTTTGAGGATGAAAAGTTCCGCAAAGGTTGGCCAGCAGCCGCTGGAAGTGGTCGCGCTACCCGGAGGAGGTATTGTTGCGCGAGATTGGAAGACCGGGGATCTTCTCCGCGGGACGCTGGAACGCCGATGGTTTGCCGGCTAACCTGCCGATGAAATGACCGAGATTGGCCAATGGGTTGAAACCTGGCGCGAGTTAGGAGTCGGCGATTCCGCGGAGCTCAGGCGCCTCCATGGCGATGTGCTAGGTCGGTATTCCGAGCCACATCGCCACTACCACACGTCTCAGCACCTTGCTGAGTGCTTCGAGAAGGTCCAAGACATCATCTCGCTGGCGGAACATCCAGCCGAGGTACACGTTGGGCTCTGGTTCCACGATGTGATCTACGATACTCAACGTCACGATAATGAGGAGCGGAGCGCGGACTGGGCGCGCTCCGCCGCGCGAGAATTGGGCGCCAGCGCTGAAAGCGCACAGAGGATCTACGATCTCATCATGTTCACACGCCATGCCGCCGAGCCGGCCGGCATCGATGCCCAGGTCCTCGTTGACGCAGACCTGTCCATCCTGGGTGCGCCACCCGCGAGGTTCCAGGAGTATGAGGCGCAAGTTCGGAGGGAGTATGCGTGGGTTCCGGACGCAACGTTCCGGCCTACGAGAGCCAGGATTCTGAAGGAATTCCTGGGCAGGCGTCACCTATATTGCACGGTCTACTTTCGCGAGCGGTACGAAGCACGGGCGCGTCGCAATCTGCAACACTCGCTGGGATACCTCGAGGGGCCCGGTGCTGCAGAATGACGCCTGACTGTGCGATCGACCCGCCGGCCTGACAGAGCACCCGACTCTTGGCGGCAACCCACGTCGTACTCGTGCATCCAGAGATTCACTGGAACACCGGGAACGCTGGCCGTACGTGCCTCGCTACCGGCGCCACATTGCATCTCATCGAGCCGCTCGGCTTTTCGCTCGACGAGCGTCAGGTGAAGCGCGCGGGCCTCGACTATTGGGTGCACCTGGACCTGCGGGTGTGGTCAAGCTGGGATGCGTTCGAGAGGGAGCTGCCGACGCTCGGCGAGCCATATTTCTTCTCGACACAAGCGACGCGGCTCGTCTGGGATGCGCCGCTCGGTGCATCGAATGGTGTCGTACTTGTCTTTGGGTGCGAAACCGGCGGACTGCCGGCCGCACTTCACGAGCGATATCGCGATCGGTTTGTCGCGATGCCGATCCTGTCGCCGCGCGTCCGGTCACTCAATC
>QHSP01000087.1 GCA_003220495.1 Candidatus Rokuibacteriota bacterium
CCGTTCTCGCCGTGGATCAGCACGCGGCCGGTGGTCGGCGCGGCGGTCGTGATCTGCTCGCGGAGCACCCGGATCGCGGCGCTCTCGCCGACGATCTCGGCCCGCTGCTCGAAGCCCGCGCGGAGCGCCGCGTTCTCGCGCTCGAGCCGGGCGTGCTCGAGGGCGCGGCTGACCGTGACCAGGATCTTCTCGAGCGACAGCGGCTTCTCGACGAAGTCGTAGGCGCCCAGACGCGTCGCCTTGACGGCCGTCTCGATCGTGCCGTGGCCGGAGATCATGACCACGACCGCCTCGGGCCGCACCCGCTTGATCTCGGCGAGGGTCTCGAGGCCGTCCATCCGGTCCATCCAGATGTCGAGAAACGTCACGTCGGGCAGCTCGTCGGCGAAGAACCGCAGGGCGTCGGCGCCGCCGCCGACCGCCGACACGCGATAGTCCTCGTCCTCCAGGACGTCGCGGAGCGTCGACCTGATGGCCGGCTCGTCGTCGACGATCAGTATATGCTCGCCGGCCATGTCCGTCCTCGGAGGGGTGCCCCAGGCACGACGCGGGAGATCTGTTCTCGCGTCATATCAGGCTTCCACCGTCACGCCGGCGCGGGAGACGGGGACTTCGATGACGAAGCGTGTGCCCTTGGGGTCGTTGTCCTCGATCCAGATCGTGCCGCCGTGCTCGCTCACGATCTCGTGGACGATCGGGAGCCCGAGGCCCATCCCCGCGACCTTTGTCGAGAAGTAAGGCATGAAGAGCTTCTCCTTGTCCTCGGCGCTGATGCCCGGCCCGTTGTCGGCCACGATGATGCGCGCGTGTCCCGTCTCGGGCACGTGCACCGTCTCGACCCGAACGTCGCCGGTGCCCCCGACCGCCTCGACCGCGTTGTCGACCAGGTTCAGCACCGCGCGCTTGATGTGATCCGGATCGACCTCGAGCAGCGGCAGGTCGTCGGGATGACGCGTCGTGATCGAGAGCGCCGGATGCGACTCGCGGTAGAGGCTCACGACGCTGTCGACCAGCTGGCGCACGTCGGTCGGGCGCGGGGCCAGCACCGGCATGCGCGCGAAGCGCGAGAACTCGTCGACCAGGCGCTTGAGCCCGTCGACCTCGTGGATGATCGTCTCGGTCGCCTCGAGCACGAGCCGCTCCTCGCCCGGCGTGCGGGCCAACCGCCGGCGGAGCCGCTGGGCGGAGAGCTGGATCGGCGTCAGCGGGTTCTTGATCTCGTGGGCGATCCGCTGCGCGACCTCGCGCCACGCCGCCACGCGCTGGGCCTTCAGGAGCTCGGTCAGGTCGTCGAGGACCACCACGGTGCCCGCGTATTCGTTGTCGGGCGCGCGCAGCGCCGTCGCCGAGGCGACGAGGGAGAGCGTGGCGCCGCCGCGCCGCAGCTGCACCGCGAGCTCGGCGCTGGCCGCGTTGGGGCGCCGCATGCGCTGCACCTGGACGACCACGGGCCGCAAGGCCGGTCCGGCGAACACTTCCTCGAGGAGGCGGCCGGGCGCGGTCGTCTCGTTCACGCCGAGCATGCGGGCGGCGGCGCGGTTGATCGTCGTGAGGCGTCCGAGCGGATCGAACGAGACCACGCCGGTGGTGATGGCTTCGAGGACCGTCTCGATGTAGACGCGCCGATCCTCGAGCTCCGTGTGCTTGTCGGACAGGTCGAGGTAGGCCTCCTCGAGCTGGCGCTTCGAGCGCCCCAGATCGTCCGTCATGCGGTTGAACGAGTTGATCAGGACGCCGATCTCGTCGTCGCCGTGCGCCTGGACCTTGTAGGCCAGGTTGCCGGCGGCGACCTCCCGCGTGCCCTCCGCGAGCTGCGCGATGGGGCCCGTGATCCCGCGCGCGAGGTAGAGGGCGAACCACGTGAACGAGAACACGACGATGAGCGTCATGAGCAGGAACAGCAGGATGTAGATGCCCTTGATCGGCGTCTTCAGGAGCTTGAGCTGCTTGTACTCGCGGAACGCCTGCGAGATGGCGCGCACCCGGGCCTCGAGACGCTCGGTGACGTGCGTGCCCACGACCACGACGCCCACCACGCTGCGCTGCCCGCCGCGCGTCGCCCAGATCGGAACCACCGCCTCGACGAGGTCACCGGACGAGAGCTCGCGGACCGTGGTGAGCTCCTGGCCGGCGGCGCCCTGACGTAGCTGGGCCTCGTTCACCTCCCGGGTCGCCAGGTCGCCGAGGATCGGATCCTTGACGTGGACCAGCTCCTGCCCCTGAGCGCCGAAGACGGTGATCGCGCTGAGGCCCAGGCGATCCTGCTGCTCGACGAGGTACGCCGCCAGCGATTGGCGCCGATCGTCGGCGAGGAGTCCCTCGCGATCGACGACGCGGCCGATCTGCTGCGCGTGACGCAGTGCCGTGCGCTCGAGGTTGCCGTAGTAGGTCTGCGCCACCGCGAGGGCCTGATCGAGCGGGCGCTCGACCTGCGGCTTGAACCAGCCCTCGATCGACTTGTTGATGAAGTTGGAGGCGATGAGGAAGATCAGGGTCGAGGGGATGAGCGAGAGCGAAAGGAACGCCAGTACGAGCTTCGCCTTGAACTGAGCCCCGATCACCTTCTCGCGCCGCTCGAACCAGAGCTTGACCAGGTTCCTGAGCAGAAGCAGCACGAGCAGCAGCAGCACGATCAGGTTCAGGTTCAGCAGGGCGAAGACGGCGATGTTGGAGGCGAGCGGCAGCTCCGGCGCGTAGACCCCGACGTCCAGGAGGTTTGCCGTGCCGACCAGCAGGACGAACCCGGCCAGGATGACCAGGTTGCGCTTGCGCCGGTTCTCTTCGCTCAGGAGCGGCACTAGTGCACTCGCTGGATCGTGCGGTAGTCGGACTGCCGCTCGGTCTGCTCCGCAGTGCCGTTCATCCGGGCCACGAAGGTGTTCTCGCCGTTCAGCGCCGTCTCGGCCTGGACACGGACGTAGATCACCGCGGTGGGATCGAGGGTCGCCGCGGGCGTCATCTTGACCCCACGGATCTCAGACAGGACCCGCTGAGCGTCGCGCAGGTCGCGGGTGGTGAAGACGGGGCGGGTCTCCCCCTGAAGTGCCGCGACCTTGAACTCCCGGGTGACGATGTTGTAGGCGAGCGTGCGCTCGATGGTCTTCGTGATCAGTATCCGATCGGGGCGCATCCGCTGGTAGTGCCAGAGCTCGATGACAAGGCGAACGTGGGCCGGGATGCCGCTCTGGATCCCTTCGTTCAGACCTTCGGGAAGGGCCCCGAGCAGCACGACGTGGACGGTTACCTCATGGTCGTTGAGGTAGACGTCCAGGTCGCTGATGCGCAGCTCAGCGCGCGCCGGCGCGGCGACAGCCAGCGCCAGCGCCGCCGCAACGAAATGGCTCTGGAACCACAAGGCACGCATACGGCGGACGCGCAATTATAGCGTGGCAAAAGCGAGACAAGCGTGGCAAATCCGAGACGGCGAGCCGCTCGAATCGCGGGCTAAATCGTGACGAGACCGGGCGCCGGCACGAAGCCTTCGCGCCGTGCGGCGTCTCTCGCCGCCCGGTCGGCTGCCGTCGCGGGGACGGTCGCCGCGGCCCGCCGCTCGAGCCCGACAGCGCGCTGGACCGCGAGCACGAGCTCGAGGTTGAGCGCGTGGCCCCCGTTGCGGGCGATGACGTGCGCGCGGACGGGCCGGCCGAGGAGCGCCAGATCGCCGAGCAGATCCAGGATCTTGTGGCGGACGAACTCGTCGCGGTAGCGGAGCCCGTTCAGCGCGCCGCTATTGCCGAGCACGATCGCGTTGTCGAGCGAGCCCCCGCGCGCCAGACCGTTCTTCCGCATGAGCCCGAGGTCGCGGAGGAAGCCGTACGTCCGGGCCGGGGCGAACTCCTCGACGAACGACCGCTCGCTCGGCGACCAGGAGAGGACCTGCGTCCCGATCGCAGGGTGGTCGTTGTCCAGCGTGTAGCTGATCCGCAACGTGTCCGACGGCACGATGTGAATCCACCGCCCGGCGCTGCCCACTCGAAGCGGGCACGGAAGCGACAGCATCCGGCGGCGCGCGGACTGCTGCTCGCGGCCCGCGAACGCCAGCAGCGCCACGAAGGGCTTCGCGCTGCCGTCGAGCGCGGGGATCTCGGGCCCGTCCACCTCGATCTCGACGTTGTCGATGCCGAGCCCGGCCGCCGCCGCCATGAGGTGCTCGACGGTCTGGATGCGCGCCGCGTTCAGGCCCAGGGTCGTCGCGTAGTGCGCGTTGACGACGCTCTCGGGCCTCGCAGGAATCCGCTCGCCGGTTGCGCGCACCTTGAACACGATGCCCGCATCAGGAGGCGCGGGGGAGACGGTGACACGGGCGACCTTGCCCGAGTGCAGGCCGACTCCTTCGATACTGACCGGCTTTCGAATGGTGTGCTGACGCATTAGTAGACCGAAGCCGGAAATTAGCAACTGGAGTGCCACGAGCCACTAGGTTGGCAAGTATCTGGTTATTAAGGCCTCTCGTGGGTCCGAAGCACCGTAGGGTGGTGTGGATGACACGGGTTTGGCGACCCCGTGTCTCGGATGCGAGACATCAGACGTCGACGATGACTCGGACCTCGTGACGGCCTGCCGAGTCGACCACGGACACCTGGTGCAACGTCGCCGCTTTGACGATGGTCCCGAGCTGGTGGCGACTGCCGTCGACCGGCTCCCCGCGAAGGACGCCGTGGACCACGGTCTCCGTGCACGCGTCCACTTCCACACGCCGCACCACGAAGCCCTCGATCTCGTGCACGTAGAGGCACTCGTTGATCCAGCTGACGAGCAGGCGCTCGGGCGAGTCGGCCTGCGCACGAACCTCCCGATGCTCGCGTTCCTCGACCTCCTCGGGCCTGACGATCAGAGCGAACACGCCGAGCGCCGCTTGCGCGAAGGCACCTGCCCGTGTCGCGCCCCAGGCGCGCACACCCACGTCCGCTTCCGTCTCGAAATGCTCCCAGCCGGCATCGTTCGCGCTCAACCGGCGACCCCGAGATCGCCGTAGCGCGCCTGGAGTACCGCGATGATCGCCGGCCCAGCCGTCTCGGTTCGCAGAATCCGCGGCCCTAACCCGACGATCGCCCAGCCCCGCGTCCGCGCCCCCTCGACCTCCTCCGACGCGAGTCCGCCCTCCGGCCCTATGAGAAGACCGATGTGGGAGCCGGCGGGCAGGGCCGGGGGCAGGCTCGCGGCGAGTGGGGTTCCGAGCAAGCGAGCCTGCCCCCGGCCCTGCCCGCCGGCGGCGCCGTCAACTGCTCCTTCCCACAGGCAGAGGCGGAGATCGGGGTCGGCGAGCTCCAGCGCCTCGCCGAGGGGGCGCGGCACGTCGACCGGCGGGACGACGGCCCGGCCGCACTGCTTGGCCGCTTCCTTCGCGACGCGCTGCCAGCGCCGAGCGCGATCTCGCCAGCGGCCGGGCTCGAGCGTGACGATGGTACGAGCCGTCAGCACCGGGACGATCCGCGTCACGCCGAGCTCCGTGGAGGCGCGCACGATCGACTCCATCTTGTCGCCCTTGGGGACAGCCTGGAAGAGCGTGAGCTGGATCGGAGACTCGTGCTCATTCGTGCCGAGCCGGAGCACGACGCCGGTCGCCTCGTCGCCGACCGTTTCCAGACGCACCGTGTACTCGTGCCCGGCGCCGTCCGCGGCGAGGACCGTGTCCCCCGACCGGAGTCGCAGCACGCGCGCGAGATGGCGCGACTCGTCGCGGTCGAAGACGACGCGTCCGTCGCGGATCCGCTCAGGCGCGATCGTGAAGCGGCGCACGGAGCTCGAGCGTGGTCCAGCCCTCCACCGAGAGCGACGCGCGGTGGACGAGCTCGTGATCGGCCAGCGCCGCCACGACGTCCGCCGCCTCGGCGTCGAGGATGCCGCCGAGCAACAATGTTCCATCCGCGCACAGCGCGCGTCGGTACTGGGCGGCGAGCCGTCGATGGGCGGCGGACAGCAGATTGGCGACCAGCAGCGGCACCCGAGACTCGCGAAGACCCGCGGCGTCGGCCAGCACACAGCGCACGCGGTCGGAGACGTGGTTGCGGGCGGCGTTCGCCATCGCGCTCGCGACGGCGTCGGGGTCGTCGTCCACCGCGAGAACCTCGCCGACCCCGAGCCGCGCGGCCGCGATCGCCAGGATGCCCGATCCGGTGCCGACGTCGAGCATCCGCACGGGCCGGTCACGGTCGACGACCGCTTCGAGCGCTTCCAGGCAGCCGGCGGTGGTTCCGTGATGACCGGTCCCGAACGCGCGCCCGGGCTCGATCGTGATCACGATCCGTCCGTTCGCGTCCGGCTCGTCCCAGGGCGGGACGATCAGGAGTCGGCGCCCGATGGGCCGGGGCGTGAAGTGGGCGCGCCAGGCGTCGGCCCAGTTTTCGTCGGCGAGCGCCGCGACGTGAAGGTGGCTCGCGGCCGCGAAGCCCAGCTCGGAGAGCCCGTCGAGGTATCGCCGCACGCTCTCCTCGAGCGCGCTCGCCGCGACCGTCTCGGGAAAGAAGGCGCGAAGCGTGGCGCCGCTGCCCGGCCGCTCCTCCTCGACGACGCCGAGGGCGCCGAGCTCCCACGCGAGGTTGGTCAGCCCTTCGGAGAGATCGCCGGGCACGCCGACGGTGAGCTCCCAGTAGCGGGGGATGCTCGCCGCAGGCCGCCGCGGGGCTGGGGCCCCGCCGGCCGAGGCGCGACGATCAATCGAGGATGACATCAGACTAGCCGAGAAGCTTCTTCACTCGCTCGAAGAACGCCGCCGCGAGCGGCCCCCGTTCGTCCTTCGAGGCCGCCTCGAAACTCGCGAGCGCCTCGCGCTGCCGCGAATTGAGCTTCTGCGGAACTTCGAGCACGACGCGATAGCAGGCGTCGCCGTGCCCGCGCTGGCGGAGGTGCGGCATGCCCTTCCCGCGAATGCGCAGCACCTCGTTGGGCTGCGTTCCCGCGGGCACTTTCAGCTTGGTCACGCCGCCCAGCACCGGCACCTCGACCTCGTGGCCCAGGGCCAGGTTGGTGAAGGACAGGGGCAGGTCGCAGAGGAGGTCGGCGCTTTGACGGGTGAAGATCTCGTGCTCGCGGACGCGCACGAGGACGTAGAGATCGCCAGGCGGCCCGCCGCCCAGACCGCCGGAACCTTCGCCGCTGATGCGCAGCTGCATCCGGTCCTCGATCCCCGCGGGAATCTTGACGCCCAGGAGGCGCTCGGCGCGGCGCCGGCCCTCGCCGCGGCATTCTTTGCACGGCGAACGATTGAGCTGACCGGCGCCACGGCACTTGGGGCAGGTCTGCGCCACCGTCAAGAAGCCGTGATTGCGTCGGACCTCGCCGGCGCCGCGGCACATGTCGCAGGTTTCCAGGCGACTTCCCGGCTCGACCCCGGCCCCGGAGCAGGCCTCGCAACGCTCGAGACGTGGGATCTGGATCTTCGTGTCGAGGCCGGCGGCGGCATCCTCGAGAGTGATCTTGAGCTCGTACTGGAGATCTTCGCCGCGCGCGGCTCGAGACCCACGCCCGCGGCCCCCGCCGGAGAAGAAGTTCTCGAAGATGTCCTCGAAGAGGGTTCCGAATCCCGTGTCGCCGAAGCCGGGCCCCGCGCCCGGCCCCGCGGTTCCGAACCGGTCGAAGTGAGCGCGCTTGTCGGGATCGGACAGGACGGCGTACGCCTCGTTGACCTCTTTGAACCGCTCCTCGGCTTCCTTGTTGCCGCGGTTGCGGTCGGGATGGAACTGCATCGCGAGCTGGCGATAAGCCTTCTTGATCTCGGCCTCGCCGGCGGTGCGCGAGACGCCGAGGACCTCGTAATAGTCGCGCGCCACCGGACTCAGTCGTCCTCGTCCGGCGCGGCGGCGACGGACACGAGCGCGGCGCGGAGCACGCGGTTGTGCAGCAGGTAGCCCGGCATCGCCTCACCGACCACCGTGCCGGGCTTCGCGTCCGCGCTCACCACACGGGCGATCGCCTCGTGCCGTGTCGGGTCGAACGGCTGACCGAGCGCCGAGTAGCGCGTGACGCCGGCGCGCTCCAGCACCTTGAGAAGCTCGCGCTGGATCAGCTCGATGCCCCCCACGACGCCCTCGGCGCCGCCGGCCGCGCGAGCCGCCCCGAGCGCCCGGTCCAGGTTGTCGAGCACCGGGATGAGATCGCGGAGCAGCGACTCGTTGGCGTAGCGGATGGACTCGTCCCGCTCCCGTTGCGTCCTCCGCTTGAAATTCTCCGCGTCCGCGAGGGCCCGCAGCAACCGATCCTGCTTCTCCTCGACCTGCTTCTTCAGCTCCTCGACCGTCTCCGCCGGACCCTCCGTAGACGGATCGGACTCGAGAGGCTCACGGTCACGAATGTTCGACTCGTCCATAACGTATGAATTATAGCAGCGCCCCGGCGCGATCTCGGCGGGCGGGCGGCGCCGGGGCATGCGGGGCCTCCCGGGATCTGTGTAGGCAGCGTCGCCCGCGCGCAGAAGTCGCGCTTGACTCACAGTGATATCAGCCGTCAGATCCAGGGAGGCCCCGCATGCCCCGGCGCCGCCCGCCCGCCGGCTCGGGCGCTACGACGGTAAGTACAAGTCTTGGCGGACGCGGGAAAGAGCGTCGGTGACGTGGCGAGCCGTCTCGTTGACGATCGAGATGACCTCGGGGTACGGCAACCGCCTCGGACCCACGACGCCGAGGATCCCGATGACCTGGTCACGGTAGAGATATGTGGAGGTGATCAGGGTGCACTCGCGCATCTCGGCGACCGGATTCTCCTCGCCGATCGTCACGTGCACGCCCTCGCCGCCGGCGAGCTCGGTCATCAGGTCGGCCAGCCGCTCCTTCTGCTCGAAGGTCCGGAGCAGCTCGCGAGTCGTCTCGAGGTTCAGGAACTCCGGATGGTCGAGCATGTTGATCGCGCCGCTGACGTACAGCGTACGACCCCGCAGCACCGCGACGATCTGCTCGGTGACCGCGCGGGCCCGGGTGTGCAGCGTGTCGAGCGGATCGCTGGGCTCCGCCTCCATGTCGACCACGTCCTGCACGGTGCGGCCGCTGTAGCGCCGGTTCAGCTCGCGCCCGATCGCGCGCACCTCTTCGCTGCCGAGCGGCGGATCGAGCGTCACCGCCCGCGCGGTGACCCAGCCCGCATCGGTCACGAGCACGGCGAGCGCGCGATCGTCCTCGAGCGGGATCAGGTCGACCCGCGCGAGGGTCGTCTGCTTGAGCGGCGGCGCCAGGAGGAGGCCCGTCAGCTTCGTCGCGGTCGACAGGTGCGAGGACGTCCGCTCCATGAAGCCGTCGATCCCGGAGCGGCGCTGCGGCAGGGTGTCGCCGGACCTGGCGCCCTTCGAGCTCTGCGGGGGCGGGAAGGACTCCACGTAGAAGCGATAGGCCTTGTCGGTCGGCACGCGGCCCGCGCTCGTGTGCGGCTGAACCAGGTAGCCCATCTCCTCGAGCTCGGCCATGACGTTCCGGAGCGTCGCCGCCGAGAGATTCGGGAAGTGGCGCTGGGCCAGAACGCGAGAGCCGACGGGCTCGGTCGAGTCGACGTACTCACGAATGACCGCCACGAGCACGTCGCGATGTCGCGCATCCATCGTGCCGGAATTATAGCAATTCGACGAAGAGCGCGTCGGAGAGGAGGAACCCGGCTTCGGTCAGCCGCACGCGGTCGTCGGCGTCGACCAGCACGGCTCGCGCTCGCCACGCGTCGACCAGTTCGCGCAGGCGCGCATCGCCACCGAGCCGCGATTCGAGCAGCGCCGTGGGAACGCCGTCGGCGGTTCGCAGACCGAGGATCAGGCGCTCGGCCAGGCGCTGTCGCTCCGACAGATGCTCGGAGGACGCGATGGGGAGGTCGCCGCCGGCGAGCGTCTCGCAGTAGCGCGGCGTGGCCTTGACGTTCGCGTAGCGCATCCGGCCGACGAAGCCGCACGCGCCGGGTCCGGCGGCGAGGTATTCGGCCGCGTGCCAGTAGATCTGGTTGTGGCGCGAGCGGCAGCCCGGCCGCGCGTAGTTGGAGATCTCGTAGTGCTCCAGGCCGCGCGCCGCCGCGGCGCGCGCGAGCCGCCAGTACTGATCGATCTGCGTGTCTTCGGTCGGTAGGCCCTCGACGCCGGAGGCGCCCCAGAGGCTGCCGGCGTCCAGGGTCAGGCCGTAGGCGGAGAGATGGTCGGGCTTCCAGTCGAGCACCGCCTCGACGGCCCGCGTCCAGCCGTCGGCATCGAGGCCCGGCAGGCCGTACATGAGGTCGACGCTCAGGTTGTCGCACCCGGCCGCGCGGGCCGCCTCGAAGGCGGCGCGCGCGCCGCGCGCGTCGTGGAGCCGCCCGAGCCGGGGCAGGATCGAGTCGTCGAGCGACTGTACGCCGAGGCTCAGCCGGTTGACGCCGGCGGCGCCGTAGCCCGCGAGCTTCTCGCGCGTCACGCTCTCGGGATTGCACTCGAGGGTGATCTCGGCGTCGGCCGCGATCTCGAATCGGGAGCGGATCCGCTCGAGCATCGCCGCCAGGTCCTGGGCGGGCAGGAGCGACGGGGTGCCGCCCCCGAGGAAGATCGTTGAGAGTCGCACACGCCGCGACCACGCGATGGCGCCGAGCAGGTCGATCTCGCGATGGAGCGCTTCGAGGTAGCGCGCCATCGCGCCGTCCTCGAGCGGCGCGGTGTTGAAGCTGCAGTAGCCGCATCGCTTCGCGCAGAACGGCACGTGCACGTAGAACCCCAGCTCCGCGCCCGCCGGCGGATTGTCCACCAGCGCCGCCGACAACTGACTCTCGGAAGGGTTGTCCGCGGACCCGGAGCCGGGTCGCATCTGACGGTTGTCCGCAAATGCGGAGCCGGGTCGCATCTGACGGTTGTCCGCGGACCCGGAGCCGGGTCGCGCCTGTTTCAGGCCACCCTCGGTCGGAGCCGGGCTCATGGACCCCGCTACAAATGATCGGCGTTCGCGCGATCCGCGAACCGGAATCCCCACCGAGGCCCTACGGAATATAGTTGGCCAACCGCCACCAGCGGAGCCAGTGCCGGTCGCCATCCCACGACCAGTAGATGAGGAAGGCCTTTCCTTTGATCTTGTCGCGCTTGACGAACCCCCAGTAGCGGCTGTCCTGAGAGTTGTCGCGGTTGTCGCCCATCACGAAGTACGAATCGGGCGGGACGATCGTGGGCTCGCAGCCGTAGGCGTATCCGCAGTAGCCGTCGCCACCGCGCACGCCGGAGTCGGCGAACTTCGTGTAGGGCTCGCGGAGCGGCTTGCCGTTGACCAGGACCTGATGGCCGCGGACCTGCACGCGCTCGCCCGCCGTCGCGACGATCCGCTTGATGAAATCGCGCTTCTCGTCCTGGGGGTAGCGGAACACGATGATGTCGCCCCGCTGCGGGTCGCGGAGCGCCGGCAAGTGCAACTCGGTCAGGGGCAGCTCGGGGCCGTACAGGAACTTGTTGACCAGGATGTAGTCGCCGACCAGCAGGGTGTCCATCATCGAGCCGGACGGAATCGTGAACGCCTGCACCACGAGCGACCGGATCACGAGGGCCAGCAGCACGGCGATCGCGATCGCCTCGGCGTATTCACGAACGATGGATTTCCGGCGGCGCTTCGGTTCGACCGCTTCGGTCTGGAGCGCGGGGGGAGCGTCGATCTCGATCTTCCGGTCGTCCATCGTCAACTCTTGAGCACCGAGAGGAACGCTTCCTGAGGCAATTCCACCTTCCCGACCTGCTTCATCCGCTTCTTTCCTTCCTTCTGGCGCTCGAGCAGCTTCCGCTTCCGCGTGATGTCGCCCCCGTAGCACTTCGCCGTCACGTTCTTGCCCATCGCCTTGACCGTCTCGCGGGCGATGACCCGGCTCCCGATCGCGGCCTGGATGGCGACCTCGAAGAGCTGGCGCGGGATGACCGCGCGCAGCTTCTCGACCAGCGCCTTGCCCTTCTCGTACGCCTTGTCGCGGTGCACGATGATGGAAAGCGCGTCGACCGGATCGCCGTTCAGCATGATGTCGAGCTTCACCAGGTCCGACGGCCGGAACTCCGAGAGCTCGTAGTCGAACGACGCGTAGCCCTTCGAAATCGATTTGAGTCGGTCGTAGAAGTCGACGACGATCTCGGCGAGCGGGAAGTCGAACCGGATGTGCACGCGCTTGCCGTGATACTCGAGCGAGCGGTGCTCCCCGCGCTTTTCCTGGGCAAGCTTGTAGATCGCGGTCATGAACTCCGTCGGCACGAAGACCGAGGACTTCACGTAGGGCTCGTCCATCTGCTCGATCCGATCAGGGCTCGGCAGCTTGGACGGATTGTCGATGTCGAGCACCTCGCCAGCCGTCGTGAGCACCTTGTACTGCACGCTCGGCGCCGTCACGATCAGCGAGAGGTCGAACTCCCGCTCGAGACGCTCCTGGACGATCTCCATGTGCAGCATGCCGAGGAACCCGCACCGAAAGCCGTAGCCCAGCGCCAGCGAGGTCTCGGGCTCGTAGGTGAAGGCCGGATCGTTGAGGCGGAGCTTTTCGAGCGCGTCGCGGAGCGCCTCGTAGTCGGTGTCCTCGATCGAGTAGAGTCCCGCGAAGACCATGGGTTTGGCGTCGCGGTAGCCGGGGAAGGGCGCCGCGGTGGGCCGCGCTGTCTCGGTGATCGTTTCACCGACCTTCGCGTCGGCGACCCTCTTGATCGACGCGGTGATGTAGCCGACCTGCCCGGCCGACAGCTCCTCGACCGGCCGCATGTCCGGGCTGAAGACGCCGACCTGCTGCACGTCGTACGAGCGGCCGTTCGACATCAACAAGACGCGCGTGCCCGGACGCACGCGGCCGTCGGTGAGGCGCACGTAGACGACCACGCCCTGATAGGAATCGTAGAACGAGTCGAAGACGAGTGCTTTGAGCGGCGCGTCGGGGTCGCCCTGCGGCGGGGGCACCCGGGCGATGATCGCTTCGAGCACCTCCGGCACGCCGGTTCCGTGCTTGGCCGAGATCGCGAGCGCCTCGCTGCCGTCGAGATCGAGCGTCTCGGTGATCTGATTCCGCGTGGTCTCGACGTCGGCGGCCGGTAGGTCGATCTTGTTGATGACGGGGATGATGGCGAGGTTGGCGTCGCTCGCGAGGTAGAAGTTCGCCAGGGTCTGGGCCTCGATCCCCTGCGCGGCGTCGACGATGAGGACGGCGCCCTCGCACGCCGCCAGCGCCCGTGACACCTCGTACGAGAAGTCGACGTGGCCCGGCGTGTCGATCAGGTTGAGCGTGTACTCCTGACCGTCGCGGGCCCGATAGAGCAGGCGCACCGTGTGCGCCTTGATCGTGATCCCGCGCTCGCGCTCGAGATCCATCGAGTCGAGCACCTGGTCGACGGCCTTCTTCGCGTCCATCGTCCCGGTCAGCGACAGGAGCCGGTCCGCCAAGGTCGATTTCCCGTGGTCGATGTGGGCGACGATCGAGAAATTGCGGATGCGACTCAGGACCATCGGCTCAGTCTAACACGCGAGGTCGCGGCGCTCGGCGTGGGCGGCGGCACCCGTTTTCGTCTCAGCGGGTGAGCGTCGCGCGCTCGGGAACGGTCGTGCCGGACGCGAGCACGACATCGGGGCCCACGCGCGCGCCGTCGCCGATCCTCACGTCCGCACCGAGCACGCAGTCCTGGAGCACGGCGCCCGCGCCCACCTCGACCCGCTCCCACAGGATCGCGCCCTCGACGCGCGCGTCCGGGCCGATGCGCGCCCCGTCGCCGATCACGGTGCCGGGCCCGACGCGACACCGCGCGCCCAGCGCGACACGAGCACCGACCACCGCGGGCGCCACGATCCGGGCGGCCGGGTCCACGGTGCCGCCGCCGTCGAGCCAGATCCCGTCGCGCCGCTGTCCGGGCGGCGCCAGCGGCATCGCCGCGCGTCCCTGGAGCAGGTCGAGCTGGGCGGCGCGGTACGCCGACGGATTGCCGATGTCGCGCCAGTACGCGGTCGGGCACCAGCCGAAGCACGGGACACCGTCGGCGATCAGCGCGGGAAAGAACTCGCGCTCGATCGAGCTCGGGCGGTCGCGCGGGATCCGCGCGAGCAGCTCCGCGTCGATCAGGTAGATGCCCGCGTTGATCGTGTTGGTCGTGATCTCCTCGTCGGCGGCCGGCTTCTCGCGAAACGCCCGGAGGCGCCCGTCCGGCCTGGTCTCGACGAGTCCGTACTGACGCGGGTCCGGCACCGGCTGCAGATAGATCGTCGTGCGCGAGCCGCGCGTCTCGTGCAGGCGCCGCATCTCCGTCAGATCGGAGTCGGTGAGGATGTCGCCGTTCAGGACGAACAGAGTCCCCGAGACCAGGTCGGCGGCATTGCGGACACCGCCGCCGGTCCCGAGCGGCTCCTGCTCGACGACGTACCGGAGACGGACGCCGAGGTGCTCGGCGTCACCGAGGGCGGCGCGCACGTCGTCGACGCGGTAGGAGCACGCGAGGACGACGTCCGAGACGCCGTGGGCCCGCAGCAGGGCGAGCTGATACGCGAGGAAGGGGCGATTCAGGAGCGGAACCACGGGCTTCGCGCGCGCGAGCGTCAGGGGACGCAGACGCGTTCCCTGGCCGCCGGCCAGAATGACCGCCTGCAGGGAATGGGGTCCGGCCACTACCTACCGGGCGACCAGGCCTCGGCCTCGCTGATGAGCATCACCGGGATCCCGTCGCGAATCGGATAGGCCTTGCGACAGGCGGGGCAGATGATCCGGGTCTCCTCGAAGAGGAGGTCTCCCTTGCACGCCGGACACGCGAGGATCGCTTTCAGCTCTTCGTCGATCATCGTTTCAGCTCCTTTCGGAACCAGGCAACGGTGTGGGTGAGGCCTTCGTCGAGCGATGTCGTCGCGTTCCACCCCAGCAGCGAGTTGGCGCGAGCCGCGTCGAGCAGGCTGCGGCGCTGCTCGCCGGGCTTGGCCGGGCCGTGCTCGGCGGCGCGACGCACGTCCGTGAGCCGAGCGAGCCGCCGATAGAGCTCGTTGACGGTCGTCTCGGCGCCGGTGCCGATGTTCGCGATACCGGTGACGTCCTTGGACGTCACCGCGCGCGCGACCGCGTCGGCGACATCACCGACGTAGACGTAGTCGCGCGTCTGCTCGCCGTCACCGTTCACGACGCAGGGCGCGCCCGCGAGGAGTCGCGAGGTGAAGATCGCGATGACGCCCGCCTCGCCGGCCGGGTCCTGGCGCGGGCCGTAGACGTTCGCCAGGCGGAGCGTCAGGGCGCGGCCGCCGGTCAGCCCGGCCCAGCACTCGAGGTACCGTTCGGCGGTGATCTTCGACACGCCGTAGGGCGAGGAGGGTCTGAGGGGATGATCCTCCGGGGTCGGCAGGACGTTGGTATCTCCGTACCCGGCGCCCCCGGTCGAGGTGTAGACGACCCGTTGCACCCCGGCGCGACGGCACGCCTCCAGCAGCCCGATCGTGCCCAGCACGTTGACGCTCGCGTCGAAGAGCGGATCGACGACCGAGCGGGAGACCGCGGCCTGGGCCGCGATGTGAACGACGATGCCCGGCTGCGCCGAGGTGAGCACGGCGTCGAGCCGGGCCTCGCGCAAGTCGCAGACGTGCAGTCGCGCCGCGGAGGCGACTCGCTCGCGCCGGCCCGTGGCCAGATTGTCGACCACGTCGACCGCGTGGCCCTCCGCGAGGAGACGATCGACGACGTGAGAGCCGACGAAGCCGGCGCCGCCCGTGACCAGAACCTTCACGCGCGCAGCTCCTCTCGGAACCAGTCGACGGTGAGCCGCAATCCCTCGTCGGTCTCGACGCGCGGCTCCCACCCCAGGAGCGCGCGGGCGCGCCCAATGTCGGGCTGCCGGACCTTGGGGTCGTCGACGGGCAGTGGTCGGAAGACGATCTCGCTGCGAGATCCGGTGAGTCGGATGATGCGCTTGGCCAGCTCCAGCAGGGTCATCTCCTGAGGGTTGCCGATGTTGACGGGATCGTTCACCGGCGCCTGCATGAGCCGCCACAATCCGTCGACGAGGTCGGAGATGTACTGGAACGAGCGCGTCTGCGCGCCCTCACCGAAGACCGTGAGCGGCGCGCCGGTCAGCGCCTGGCCCATGAACGCCGGGATGGCGCGCCCGTCCTTGAGCCGCATGCGCGGACCGAACGTGTTGAAGATCCTGACGATCCGCGTGTCGACCCCGTGCGTGCGATGGTAGGCCATGGTGATCGCCTCACCGAAGCGCTTGGCCTCATCGTACACGCCCCGCGGCCCGACCGGATTGACGTGCCCCCAGTAATCCTCGCGCTGGGGATGCACGAGGGGATCGCCGTAGACCTCGGAGGTCGAGGCGAGCAGGAATCGCGCGCCCTTGGCCTTGGCGACGCCGAGCGCGTTGTGCGTACCGAGGGCGCCGACCTTCAGCGTCTGGATCGGCAGCTCGAGATAGTCGAGGGGCGATGCGGGGCTCGCGAAGTGCAGGACCCAGTCGAGGTGCCCGTCGAGTCGGATGTACTGGGTGACGTCGTGCTCGATGAGGGTGAAACCGCGCCGAGACTCGATGGCGGCGAGGTTGTCACGGGATCCGGTGACGAAGTCGTCCATGCAGACGACGTCCCAGCCCTTGCCGAGGAAAAACTCGCAGAGGTGCGAGCCGATGAATCCCGCTCCGCCCGTGACCAGCACCCGCATCGGGAACCTTACGTCCGGCGAAAGGGTTTGCGGCCGACGCAGCCGACATCGCCGACGCGAATGTTCATGGGTCAATCATCATAGCAGAGGTCGCGCGCGGGCCTGAATCTTCCTCCTCCGCTTCGACGGAGACCCAGCGGAAAAAGACAATCGTGAACGCCACGAGGGGAATCAGGCCAGCCGGGACCCACATGATGAGTCCGCCCAGCCGCTGGTCGGCGAGCGGCGTGAGCTCGAAGAGCCGGGGCGCCGCCGCGTAGAACGGATACAGCGTGTGCTCGGCGCCGGTGATCATCGCGGCGACGACCGTCATCGGTATCCCGAACGCGAACAGGTACAGGATCTGCGTTCCATAGTGCAGGCGCGGGAGCCTGACCGAGGGCGACAGCACGGGCCACCACGCGACGAGCGCGGTCGCCATCAGCGCCAGATGCTCGACGACGTGTAGGCGGTGATGCTCGAGCGCGGCGCCGTACGGGCCCGGGAGATGCCAGCCGATCAGCGCCGCCGCGTAGAGCGTGAGCGCCGGCACCGGACGCGTCGCGGCGCGGACGAGCGCGCCGAGCACGCGTACGCGTTCGAGGCATCGCACGAGCGCGTCGGCCATCAACCGCGGCGTGCCGGCGAGCAGCAAGGGAGGGACGACGAGCGTCAACAGGAGGTGCTGCACCATGTGAGCGCTGAACAGGTAGTAGTCGCTGAGATCGTGCAAGGGACCGTTCAACGCGCCGAGCAGCACGAGCAGGGCGGCCATGAACAGCGCCGGTCGCCGGAGCGTGGCGCGAGGGCCGCGCCGCCACGCGACCGCGTAGATCAGCGCCACGATGCCGACGAGCAGCACCACGTCGGCGTGGATCTCGCCCGACGTCCACGCGAAGGGCGGCGCGCTCATCAGCGGCCGAACACCAGAAACGCCCCGGTCAGCGTCATCAGCGCCACCGCGAGTCCGGACGCGAGGAGCAGCGGCCCGACGAACAGCAAGGTGGGCACGCGCGACTCGTATCTGAGGTGCATGAAGAAGAGCGCGACGAGCGCGAACTTGGCCGCCGACATCGCCAGCAAGAGCGGCACCACGATCGGCGCCAGCCGCCGGACGTAGATCACGCCGACCTCGAGCGCCGTCACGACGGTCAGCACGAGCGCCACCCGCACGTAGGTCCCGACCGTCGGCGGCTCGTGGCCTCGAGGCTCGTCACTCACGCATGCGTCTCCGTCACGGGATCAGGTAGATGAGCGTGAAGATCGCGATCCACACGACGTCCACGAAGTGCCAGTAGAGCCCCGCGATCTCGACCTTGACGGCGTCGGCGGCGCCCAGCCGTCCACGGAGGTCGAGTATCCAGAGGGAGAGCAGCCAGAGCACACCGATCGCGACGTGCGTGCCGTGCAGCCCGGTGAGCACGAAGAACGTCGAGCCGAACAGGTTCTGCTGGAGCGTGAATCCCGCGTGGACGAACTCGGCGAACTCGTAGGCCTGGAAGCCGAGGAAGATCAGGCCGAAGAACGCGGTCCCGAAGAGCCAGAGCCGTGCCTGCCGCCGGTCGCCGCGCTGGACCGCGGCGAGCGCGAGCACCATGAGCAAGCTCGACATCAAGAGGTCGAAGGTGGAGACCGACGTGACCGGGATGTTGAGGATCTCGTGCGGCGCCGGCCCGACGACGCTGCGCCCCTTGTACGCGAGGTAGGTCGCGACGAGCGTGCCGAAGAAGAAGCACTCGGAGCCGAGGAAGACCCACATCGCCATCTTGCGGTGATCGAGCTCCAGCCCGCCCGTCTGGTCCGCGTGCTCCGGCGTCCGGTGATGCTCGACGGCGAAGCGGACGATCGCCCAGATCGTCCACAGGACGCCGAGCACGACGAGCGACACGTGCGTGAGGGCGCCTGCCGCCGCGATCAGCATCCCGAGCGCGACCATCGACGGCCACGACGAGGGAGCGGGCAAGTGAATCGATCCATGGCTTCCCGCGGCGCCCTCGGCCCGCGGGCCGGCGACGACGGGGCCACGACGGGGACCGTGTTTCTCGCGCCAGAAGGCGTCACGGCTGTAGACGGGCGGGATCGCGTCGAAGTCGTGCGCCGGCGGCGGCGAGGAGGTCCGCCACTCGAGCGTGCGCCCGTCCCACGGATCGGCGGGCGCCGGCGCGCCATGACGCAGGCTCCGCCAGGCGTTCACCATGAAGATGAGCACGGCCAACCCGATGCCGAACGCTCCGATTGTCGAGGCGAAGTTGGCGGCGTTCCAGCCGAGATCGGGACGATAGGTGTAGATGCGCCGAGGCATCCCGATCGCGCCGAGGTAGTGCTGGGGGAAGAACGCGAGGTTGAAGCCCGCGAACATGACCCAGAAGTTCAGCCGGCCGAGCCCTTCGCCGAGCAGGCGGCCCGTCATCTTCGGCCACCAGTAGTAGATCCCCGCGAAGAGCCCGAAGAGGCTGCCGCCGATCAGCACGTAGTGCAGGTGCGCGACGACGAAGTAGCTGTCGGTCTGCTGGAGATCGACGGGCGGCGAGGCGTGCATGACACCCGAGAGGCCTCCGATGGTGAAGAGCCCGACCAGTCCCATGGCGAAGTGGAGCGCGGTCGTCGTCCGGATCGAGCCACCCCAGAGCGTCGCGAGCCAGTTGAAGATCTTCACGCCCGTTGGAATCGCGATGAGCATCGTCGCGATCGAGAACGCCGAGTCGGCCACCGGCCCCATCCCGGCCGCGAACATGTGATGGCTCCACACGCCGAAGCCGAAGAAGCCGATGAGCACGCCCGAATAGATGACGATGGGCGCGCCGAAGAGCGGCTTCCTGGCGAAGGTCGGAAGCACCTCGGAGACGATCCCGAACGCCGGAAGGATCAGGATGTAGACCTCCGGGTGGCCGAAGATCCAGAAGAGATGCTGCCAGAGGTGCAGGTCGGCGCCGGCCGCCACGTCGTAGAAGTGGGTGCCGAAGAAGCGGTCGAACATGAGGTAGATCAATCCGACCGTGATGGGCGGGAAGGCGAGGGCGATCAGGAACTGCACGACGAGCGTCATCCACACGAAGACCGGCATGCGCATCATCGTCATGCCCGGCGCGCGCATGTTGAGGATCGTGACGATGAAGTTGATAGCCGCGATCACGGACGAGACGCCGAGGATCTGGAGGCTCAGGATCCAGAAGTCGACGCCCAGACCCGGCGCGAAGTGCTTGGAGGTGAGATTGGCGTAGCCGAACCAGCCGACGTCGGGCGGCGTGCCGGCGAGCAGGCTCGCGTTCAGGAGGAGGCCGCCCGCGAGGAAGATCCAGTAGGAGAGGGCGTTCAAGCGCGGGAACGCGACGTCGCGGGCGCCGATCAAGAGCGGCACCATATAATTGAAGAACATCGCGTTGAACGGCATGATCGCCAGGAAGATCATCGTCGTGCCGTGCATCGTGAAGAGCGCGTTGTAGGCGTGCGCGCTCACGACCGTGTTTTTCGGCACCGCCAGCTGCAAGCGAATCACGAGCGCCTCGAGCCCGCCGAGCAGGAAGAACGCGAAGCCGCTCACCCCGTAGAGGATGCCGATCCGCTTGTGGTCGACCGTCGTGAGCCAGCCGAGCACGGTCGCCATCGTGCCGGCCCCGGGCAGGGCGGCCGTCGGCGCGTGCAGAACGCGACCCGTGGGATGCGCGCTCATCACTTGAGGCCGATCAGGTAGGTCGCGATCGCACGCGCCTGCGCGTCCGTGAGGCCGAGCGCGGGCATCTTCGCGTCCGGCTTCAGGGTCGACGGATCCTTGAGCCACGCGGCGACGGTGTCGACGGTGATCGGCAAGAGCCCGGCCGCGAGCGTGCGGCGGCTGCCGAACGTCGTGAGATCGGGGCCGAGCAGCCCGCCCGAGACGCCTCGAATGGTATGGCAGCCCACGCAGGCGCTTCGCGCGAAGATCGCCTTGCCGTCCGCCGCGGGGCCGGCCGCCGGCTCGGCGGGATCCGCCTTCTGCGCGGCGACCCAGCGCGCGAACGCATCGGGCGCATCGACGATGACCCGCATGCCCATGTTGGCGTGCGAGGCGCCGCAGAACTCGGCGCACTGGCCACGATACTCGCCCGGCACCTCGGCGGTGAAGGTCAGCCGATTCAGGCGCCCGGGAACCACGTCGCGCTTGCCTCCGAGCACCGGCACCCAGAAGCTGTGGATCACGTCGGGGCCGTCGAGCGTCAGCGCCACCGGTCGCCCGGCCGGCACGTGCAGCTCGTTCGCGGTGACGACCTCGAGCTTCGGGTAGCGGAACTCCCACCACCACTGCCGCCCGAGCACGCGGATCTCCAGCGCGTCGCGCGCGGGCGCCGCCTGCGTCCGAAAGATCACCTGGATCGTCGGGATCGCGATCACGAGCAGCACGATCGCCGGCGCGATCGTCCACCCGATCTCGAGCGCGGTGTGTCCGCGCGTCTGCGGGGGCATCCGCGGCGCGCCCGGGCGGTCGCGGAAGCGGACGATCACCCACGCCAGCGTGATGCCCACGATCAGCGCGATGGCGACGGCGATCCAGGTGATGATGCCGTAGACGTGCAGGATGTCGCGCGCGAGGTCGGACCGGGGCGCGACGGTGCTCATGGGAGCGTCCCACGCGCAGCCGCCCAGCCCGAGGGTGAGGGCGAGTGCCCCGCGGAGCGCCGGGCTCACGGACCGCATGACATCTTCCAAGGTGCCACGAGCCCGGTCGATCGGCATCTCGAGCTCCCCCGCCGCCGTCAGGCGGTGGCGTCTGCGAGAGCCAGGAGTGTGTGCAGCAGCGCGTTCGCGCCGCGCTCGATCGCCTGCGAGTCACTCATCTCGTCCACGCGGTGGCTGCGCCCGCCCAGCGACGGGATGAAGATCATCCCGGAGTCGGTGACGCGGGCGAGGTTCTGGGCGTCGTGTCCGGCCGCCGAGTACAGGCGGCGCGTCGCGAGCCCGAGCGTCGCGCACACCTTCTCGGTCGCCGCCTGGATCCGCGGCGAGCACAGCGCCGGCGTCGTTGCCGACATGGGCTGGATCTCGACGCCGACCCGGTGTTTACCGGCCACCTCGCGCGCGAGAGAGGCGGTCTCTCCGGCCAGACGCTCCAGCACCGCGACGTCAGGGTCGCGCATCTCGTGGACGAGCTCGGCGCGCCCCGGGACGATGTTGGAGGCGCCGGGATGCACGCGGACCACGCCGAAGTTGGTCACGCTCGCGCGGCCGCCGCGGGTGACGACGTGCTCACGCACGCGCAGCGCGTAGTCGGCGGAGGCCAGAAAGGCGTCGCGCCGGCGATCCATCGGCGTCGTGCCGGCGTGATCGGCCTGGCCCACGAAGATGACGCGCGCGCGACGCACGCCCACGATCGTCTCCACGACGCCGATCGGGATGCCCGCTTCCTCGAGCCTGGCGCCCTGCTCGATGTGGAGCTCGATGTAGGCGCCAACCGCGCCCGCCGGGACTCGCGCCTCGGGCGCGCGGTGCGCGTCGAACCCGGCGCTCGCCATCGCGTCGACGAGCCGCACGCCGTCCACGGCCGCCATCTCGTCGAGCTTCGCGCCGTCGAGCATGCCGCAGAACGCCCGCGAGCCGAAGAGGCTCCCGTAGCGCCCTTCCTCGTCGCTCCACGCCGCGACGACCAACGGCCTGGCGTGACGGGTGCGCGTCTCGGTGATGGCCTGGATGCACTCGAGCCCCGCGAGGACGCCGAGCGCTCCGTCGAGGATGCCCCCCTCGGGCACGGTGTCGATGTGCGAGCCGGTGAGGACGACCGGCATTTCCGGACGAAGGGCGCGGATGCCGGTCGCGCCGAAGGTGTTACCGGCAGAGTCGACCCACGTCTCCAACCCTGCCCCCCGCATCTCGCCGATCAGCCACGCCCGGGCTTCCTCGTGGGGCGGGGACCAGCACATGCGCGTCACGCCGCCGCCGGGCAGAGCCCCAAAGCGAGCAAGCGCGTTGATACGAGAAGTGAGCCGCGGCAGCGAGATCGAGATCACCGTGGACGGAGTATAAGCCTTGACTTCACTCCGGGAATGGCCCGAAAATGAACCACGGTTCAGTCGTTCGGCTCGCCCACCTTCAGGAGGCGAAATGGATCTCTCACTGACTCCGGACCAGGAAGCTTTCAGGGCGACCGTCCGCTCCTGGCTCAAGACGAACATGCCGCGCGAGTGGAAGCCGACGGGCAGCTCCGAGATCCCGCGCGCCGGGCAGTACGAGTTCCTCCGCCGCTGGCAGCGTACGCTGTTCGACTCCGGTTACATCGGCCTCACCTGGCCCAAGGAATACGGCGGCGGCGGCCTCACGTTCATGGAAGAGCTGATCCTCCAGCAGGAGATGGCGCTGGCGAAGGCGCCCCCGATCCTCAACGTGCTCGGCGTCGGGATGGGCGGTCCCACGATCGTGGGGGACCGAGGACCAGAAGAAGCGCTATCCGGCGAAGATCCTCTCGTGCGAGGAGATCTGGTGTCAGGGCTACTCGGAGCCGAATTCGGGCTCCGACCTCGCCTCTCTGCAGACACGCGCCGTCAAGGACGGCGAGCACTGGGTGATCAACGGGCAGAAGGTGTGGACGTCGTTCGCCCACGTCGCGGATTACATGATGCTGCTCGCCCGCACCGACCCGAGCGTGCCCAAGCACAAGGGCATCACCTACTTCCTGCTCGACATGAAGCTGCCGGGCGTCACCGTGAAGCCGCTCAGGCAGATCACCGGCGAGGCCGAGTTCAACGAAGTTTTCTTCGACAACGTCCGCGTGCACGAGTCGCAGGTGCTGGGCGGCGTCAATAACGGCTGGGCGGTCGGCCTCACGACCTTGATGTACGAGCGGCTCACCTTGGGCTTCGGGCTGCAGATGCGTCTTCGAATCGCGCTCGAAGGCCTGCTCGATCTCGCGAAGGGAATGGAGAAGAGCGGCCGCGTCGTGACGAAGGATCCGGTCATGCGCCAGAAGCTGGCGCAGCTCTGGATCGACACGGAGTGCCTCAAGTACACGGGCGCGCGCGCGATCACCAAGCTGCTGCGGGGCGAGATGCCGGGCCCAGAGGCGTCCACCGGCAAGATGGCGTGGGTGGACACGCACCAGCGGCTGCAAGAGATCGCGATGGAGATCGAAGGGCCGTACTCGCAGCTCGTGAAGGGCTCGGACTGGGCGGTCGAGGGCGGCGTGTGGCCTCACTCGTTCCTCCGGTCGCGCGCCAACTCGATCGAGGGCGGCACGACCGAGATCCAGAAGAACATCATCGCCGAGCGGTTGCTCGGCCTTCCCAAGGACTAGCCATGGATTTCGGATTCAGCCAGGAGCAAGAGCTACTCCGCTCGACCGCGCGCAAATTCCTCGAGAACGAGTGCACCTCCGGGTTCGTGCGGGCGCGGATGGAAGAGCCCGCCGGCGTCACGGACGAGTTCTGGGCCAAGCTCGCCGAGCAAGGCTGGCTCGGCCTGATCTATCCCGAAGAGCACGGTGGCTCGGGCCTCGGCTTCGTCGACCTGACAGTGTTGATGGAAGAGATGGGCCGCGTCGTGATGCCCGGGCCATTCTTTTCCACGTTGCTGCTCGGTGGTCTCGCCATCCGCGAGGCCGGCTCGGCGGCGCAGAAGAAGGAGTGGCTCACGCGCATCGCGGCCGGCCAGGCCAAGGCCACGCTCGCCTGGACCGAGCCGAGTGCCCGCTGGGACGCCGCCGGTGTGACCTGCACCGCTAAAGAGGAGAAGGGCAGCTTCGTCGTCAACGGCACGAAGCTCTTCGTCCCCGACGCGCATCTGGCCGACGCGATCGTCGTCGTGGCGCGCACGAGCGAGGGCAAGGCGGAGGATGGCGTCAGCCTTCTCTTGGTTCCCAAGGAGACGCGCGGCGTTCAGGTGAAGCTCCTGCCCACGATGGATCAGACCCGCAAACTGTGCGAGGTGAGCTTCCAGAACGCGACCGTCCCGGCCGACGCGCTGATGGGCGTCAAGGGCAAGGCGTGGCCGACCCTCACGCGCGTGGTCGAGCGCGCGACCGTGGCCCTCTGCGCCGAGATGTGCGGCGGCGCCCAGCGCGTGCTCGACATGACCACGGACTACGCGAAGATCCGGATCGCGTTCGGCAAGCCGATCGGCACGTACCAGGGCGTCAAGCACAAAGCCGCCGACATGCTCGTGGACGTCGAGAACGCCAAGTCGCTGACGTACTACGCCGCGTGGGCGGTCGACGAGAACTCGCCCGAGGCGCCGCTGGCGGCGTCGATGGCCAAGGCGTACGTGACCGACGCCTATAGAAAGGTCGCCGGCGCCGGCATCCAGCTCCACGGCGGCATCGGGTTCACGTGGGAGCACGACCTGCACCTCTACTTCAAGCGCGCCAAGTCGTCCGAGTTCACGTTCGGCGATGCGACGTATCATCGCGAGCGGGTCGCGCAGCTGATCAATCTGTAGTTTGTCCCGGCCATGAGCACTCCGAGGCCGGAGGCGCCGACTACGCCGGCGGTGCCGAAGCCGGCGGCATCGGTCGTTCTCGTGAGGGACGCGCCGCCCGGATCCCCCGAGCCCCTCGAGGTGTACATGATCCGGCGGAACCGCAACATGAAGTTCCTCGGTGGGTACTACGCGTTCCCCGGCGGCAAGGTGGATCCCGGCGATGGCCTTCCCGACGCGATCGCGCGTTGTCGCGGGGTTCGCACCGACGAGGCCGAGGTGCTTCTCACGGAGCGCGAGGGCGTGCCCGCACTGGCGTTCTGGGTCACCGCGGTCCGTGAGCTCCTCGAGGAAAGCGGCATCCTACTCGCGTGCGACGAGGGTGGACGCGGGCTCGATCTCTCAGCGCCACGCGTGAAGGACGGGATCGAACGCTGTCGCAGGTCGCTCATGGCCGGCGAGGCGCCGTTCGCCGAGCTGATCACCCGCGAAGGCTGGTACTGCGATCTGCGGCCTCTGCACTATCTCTCGCATTTCATCACGCCGACCTCGAGCCCGATCCGCTTCACCGCGCGATTCTTCCTGAGCCGGCTGCCGAGCGGCCAGGAGCCGCGGCTCTTCACCGAGGAGACGTCGGAGGGATTCTGGATCTTCCCGGGCGAGGGCTACCGGCGCTATCTCTCCGGCGAGATGAAGATGGCCGAGCCCGGCGAGTATGGACTCGGCTATCTGGCTCAGTTCTCCTCGCTCGACGAGCTGATGACCGCCCACCGCGACGGCCGCCACAAGTTCCAGGGCATCGCCGATCGGATGGAAGTGGCGTGGTCGAGCTTCGACTGGAAGCAGAACCGATTTCCAGGCTTAAGTAGCTAAGACAAAGAAGCTTTTCGGGATCGCTATCGACTTTCTATACACGTTCTCGCCGCGCCGAGGATCGATGATCCGACTTTTGCTGATCGCCGCTCTCGCGTGGGCAAACGCGGCCGCCGCTGATGATTTCTACGCTGTCGTTCGCTACGAGTGTCGTCAAGAGTCTGATCGGCTCATCGTGAGCTACACCGGTGAATATGACCGCGCGATGGTGGAGAACGCGGGGCCCGATGCCTGGAGCACCGATGATCTTGTGATCTTCGACCGCGAGACGGAGCGTCGTACGGGACACAAGATGATTCGACGGGAATGCGCTCTGAGCAGCGGGATCTACAGAATCTCCATTGAGGGGTTCTTTTGGAATGCCGATCCCGCAGGAAACTGCGGATATAGAACCACAGCTCTTCTCAGGATCGAGAGGGGCGGGAAGAGTTTGTACCAGGGGCCATTCGAGGCTCACTGCAGCGAGCCCAAGGACATCGTCACTGGAGTGTCAGTGCGTAGCGACGGGTCAGTCGCCGTCAC
>QHSP01000039.1 GCA_003220495.1 Candidatus Rokuibacteriota bacterium
TGAACATGGGGAAGATGAAGTAGTGATCGTCGAGCGTGTTCTTCGGGATCGCCACGGTCAGCAGCAGATCCAGCGCCTCGCCATGGGGGATGTTGTCCCAGAGCCAGAGGAAGTGGCGATCCGCACCGTTGTACAGGCCGCGGTCCACGCAGGCGAAGAATGCCTTCTTGGTGGCCTCGACGCCGCCCGAATCCAGGGGCTCGGCATCCGCCAGGATGTACGGGCCCATGTTGGGATGATTGACGTGCTTGTTCGACAGCGCGACGTGCTGAAGCACCGGCAGGAAGCGCTGCTCGCCCGACACGCGCTCGACCGTGTTGTGGAGCGCATGGATTCCGACGAGCGGGTGCAGCGGCCCGCCGTGGTGGCCGGGTGGCAAGTCCGAGGAACGAGTGACCGCCAGCGCCGACGCGGTCAGGAGCTTCCTGACCGACAGGCCTTCGCGCAGCTTGCCCAGGGTGGCTTCGAGGATCCGGCTGGGTTCGGTCTCCTCGATGAACTGCACCAGCGGCTCGATATCATCGGCAAACCGTACGGGCGTATGCATGATCTCTCTCCTCTCGTTCCGTCGAGAGCGCGTGGTGCCTGAATCCTACCGCGTAGCCGGATCCTGCGCAGCAAACTTGTGGGAACGCCTTTTCGCGGTCGCCACCCATTCTTCCCGCCCCCCAGACCTCCGCCGGAGGGTGCTAAAGTTACTACCCTCAATGCGGCACGGGCTGAAGCGGAGGAGGCGGCGATGGATTTCGGGATCTTCAATCTGATGGGGTCGCGCGAAACGGACAAGCCGACGGCGCAGGTGTTCAGCGAAGTCGCCGAGCAGACGAGGCTGGCCGACGCGCTCGGCTACACGATCGCTTGGTTCGCCGAGCACCATTTCTCCAATTATTGCCTGTGTGCGTCGCCATTGATGATGGTGGCGCATTGCGCCTCGATCACCAAAAAGATCCGGCTCGGCACCGCGGTCGTCGTATTGCCCCTGTACAATCCGGCTCGGCTCGCCGCCGAAATCGCCACTGCGGACGCATTGTCGCATGGCCGACTGATGCTCGGCATCGGCGCCGGTTATCAGCCATACGAATTCGAGCGGTTCGGTGTCGACATCGCGCAGAACCTCGAAATGACCGACGAGTTCTGCGACATCCTCGACCTGGCCTTCAGCCGGGATTTCTTCAGCTACAACGGCAAGCACTACCAGATGCCGGACACTCATGTCCCGGCCCGCCCGGTGCAAAACCCGCTGCCGATCTACGTCGCTGGCCACACCCAGGCGATGTTCCGCGCCGCCGCGCGGCACGGCTATCGGGTGTTGACATCGGGCCGAGTCGGCGGCACCCAATTGCTGGCCGAGCAGTATGCCGACATCGTCGCCGCGTTTGCCGCCGAGAACGCGCAGTTGTCGCGGGCGCACATCACGGTCAATCGGTTCGCCCACATCACCGACAGCCGCGAGGATGGGATGCGCTTTGCCGAGAACGCGCGCTATCAGTCGCGGCTCGCGTCGAGCCTCAGGCGCCGGAAGGAGGTCATGCGCGGGACCGTATTGGTTGATGTGCCGTTCCCCGACGAACCGCCGCTCGAAACCATCTACAACGATCTGCTGATCGGCGATGTCGAGACGGTTGCCGAAAAGCTCGTCGCCGAGATCCGCGCGACCAAGCCCGTGCATGTGTGCTTTTCGTTCAAGGTCGGCAACACGCCGCACACGGCGGCGATGCGCTCGATGGAGCTGATGATCGGCGAGGTCAAGCCGAAGCTCGAAAAGGCGCTCGGGCCGCTCGGACGAGTCGCGGCGGAGTAGCGTCAACCGCCTCGAGGGGCGCGCCGTAGTTCGTGACCACCGCGCGACGGCTTTGCTAGACTCAGATCGTCGTGAGCGTCTCCGGAGCGCGGTTCGCTGATCTGCTCGAGCGTCACCGCATCGACTTCTCCGCGGGCGTCCCGTGCTCGCTCATCGAAGATCTCATCGCGACGCTCGAGACGCATCCGAGGCTCCCGTACGTGGCGGCCGTGCGCGAGGACGTCGCGGTCGGGCTCGCCGCCGGCGCGTGGTTCGCGGGGCGCCGCCCCGCGGTCCTCATGCAGAACTCCGGGCTCGGCACCAGCCTCAACGCGCTCGCCTCGCTGTCGCTGATGTACGGATTGCCGGTGCTGCTCCTCGTGACCTGGCGCGGCTACCAGGGCAAGGACGCCCCGGAGCACATCCTGATGGGCGAGATCTCGCCGAACCTCCTCACGCTCTGCGGCGTTGCCCACCGCGTGCTCTCGGCCGCCTCGCTCGAGGCCGATCTTGCGTGGGCCGTCGCCGAGATGGAGCAGCGCCTGCAGCCCGTCGCGCTCCTGGTCCCGCCGGGCGTCGTCGAGATGGGGCGCGCCCACGCTCGGGCGGCCGACCAGCCGGCGACCCGGGAGGGCGGCGGCGTGCCGTCGCGATCGGTCGCGCTCGAGCCGCGTATCTCGCGCCTGGCCGCGCTCGGCGCCGCCCTCAAGCCGCTCGGCCGTGAGCCACTCGTCCACGCCAACGGCTACATCTGCCGCGAGTCGTTCTCGCTCGGCGACCGGCCCCAGAACTTCTACATGATCGGCTCGATGGGCCTGGCGTCCGCCATCGGCCTCGGTCTCGCGCTGGCCCGGCCACATCACCGCGCCGTCGTCTTCGACGGCGACGGCAACCTACTCATGAACCTGGGCATCCTCGCCCAGGTCGGGGCCCGCCGGCCGGCGAACCTGGTTCACTGCGTGTTCGACAACGGGGTCTACGGCTCCACGGGCAACCAGGCGTCCCTCTCGCACCAGGTCCGGCTCGACCGTCTCGCGGTCGCCGCCGGCTATCGTACCGCCGTCGCCGTCGTCGCGGCCGGCGAGGTCGAGGCCGCCATGCAAGCCGCCCTCGCGAGCGAGGGCCCGCACTTCATCCTCGTCAAGGTCACCCGCGAAGAGGCCGAGGCGCCGCGCATCCCGTTCACGCCCGCGGCGATCCGCGACCGCTTCCGCGCGAGCGTCCTCGCGGGCTGAGGCCGAGTCAGGAGTCTTCGATGCGCAAGACGACACGACTGCGTCAGCTCGTCACCCGTCCCGAGATCGCCTTCCTCATGGAGGCCCACAGCGGGCTCTCTGCGCGTATCGCGGAGGAGGCTGGGTTCGAGGGGATCTGGGGCAGCGGGCTCTCGATCTCGGCCGCCTTCGGCGTCAGGGACAACAACGAGCTCTCGTGGTCGCAGGTGACCGACCACGTCGCCTTCATGGCCGATGCGACCTCGATCCCGATCCTGCTGGACGGCGACACCGGCTACGGAAACTTCAACAACATGCGCCGGCTCGTGCGCAAGCTCGAGCAGGCGGGAGTGGCCGGCGTCACCATCGAGGACAAGCTCTTCCCGAAGACGAACTCTTTCCTGCGTGCCGAGCTCCAGCCCCTGGCCGACGTCGACGAGTTCTGCGGCAAGATCAAGGCGGGCAAGGACAGTCAGCAAGACTCCGACTGCTCACCCATCGCGCTGGTGCCGACGAAGTACTGGCGCACACCCACCGAGGACTTTCGGGCCCGGCGCGTGAGCGTGGTGATCTGGGCCAATCACCTCGTGCGCGCGTCGATCGGCGGCATGCAGGCGACGGCACGCCAGCTCGCCCGGGAGCAGTCGCTGCTCGACGTCGAGCCCCGGGTGGCGCCGCTCCCGGAGGTCTTCCGACTCCAGGGTGATCACGAGCTCGAAGAGGCCGAGCGCCGGTACCTGCCCGCAGCCCGCACCGCGTCACTCACCGCGGTCGTTCTGGCGGCCGGCGCCGGCGACGACTTCGGCGGCCTCGCTGCGGCCCTCCCCAAGGCGATGCTGAAGGTGCAGGGCCGGCCGATCCTCGCTCGTCTCCTCGACGATTTCGCGAGCCTCGGCAGCCGCGCGGCGGTCGTCGTGCGCGGCCACCGCGCGGAGGCCGTGGACGTGGCCGGCGCCCGCTTCGTCGACAACCCCGACTATGCGACCACCGGTGAAGCCTACTCGCTGTCGCTGGCGGAGGAAGAGCTCGGTGCGGGCACCCTCGTCGCCTTTCGGCGACATTGTGCTGAAACGCTACATCGTGCAGGCCATCCTGGAGGAGGCAGGGGAAGGCATCACGCTCGCCGTGGACAGCGCGCTGGCCGGCGCCGACGAGCCGGACCGCGTGCGCGGCGACCGTCCGGACACGGGCCGGTTCACCTTCGAGGGCGTGATCCTCCGCGCGATCGGCGACGGGGTGACCCCGGGCGAGAGCCACGGCGTCTGGATCGGGCTCCTCCACCTGGGCCCCGACGGCGCCCGCTGGCTCCGCGCCGCGATCGCGGCCGCCCGAGCCGACGGCACCCTGGCGACCGCGCGGCTATCCGATCTCCTCTCGCGCGTCCTCGACGCCGGCCACCCGGTCCGGATCGTCTACAGCCGCGGCGGTTGGGTGAACGTGAACGAGCTGCGCGATCTGCTCGACGCCTCCGGGCTTCACGTGTAGGTGGTGCGCCGCCTAGACGTCCCCCCGCCACAGCGCCATGCGCTTGAAACCCTCGGCGTGGGTGACGCCGACTTCCTTGCCATCGCGCAGAGCCCACGCGCGCAAGAGCTCGTCGACCCACTCGCCCTTTCCCACCTGCGAGAGGTGCGCCTTGAGTGCCTGGCACTTGAGCGCGAGCGTGTCGGTGATGTCGACGTAGGTGTCGGCCGGGACGGCGCCGCTGATGAAGACCTCCTTCACCTTGTGCGGCTCGAGGCCTTCCGCGAGGAGCTCCTGGAAGATCACGCGCGTCTCTGAAGACGGGAAGACCGCGTCGAGCGCGGCGCTCGCGACCGCGCGGTGATCGGGATGGTTGAGGTACTCGTTGCCGTACCAGCGCATCGTCGGGTCGCCGCAGATGACCACGTGAGGCCGGATCCGTCGGATGACACGCGTGAGGTCGCGCCGCAGCGCGATGGTCGGCTCGACGATGCCGTCCTGATACCCGAGAAAGACGATGTCCTTCACGCCGAGGATCTTGGCGGCGGCCCACGACTCGCGCTCGCGGATCGGGATCAGCCCGGTGTTGTCGGGCGTGTGCTCGTTGGTGCCGGAGCCGCCGGTCGTGACCAGACAGAACACGACGTCGCGTCCCTCACGCGCCCAGCGGGCGACGCTGCCGGCGATCGTGAACTCGTTGTCGTCCGGGTGGGCCGAGATGCAGAGAATCCGCGTGAACTCGGAAGAGAGCGTGTGCGGCTTGCGCTTGCTGTCGGCCATCAGGCCACTCCGAAGCTACCCGCGCATGCCGAAGGTCGAGGGGCCCGTCCGCCTCAGCGGGGCGGTGAGGTTGGCGAACTCGCAGAGGAGCGGCCGCGTCTCGCGCGGGTCGACGATCTCCTCGATCCAGAAGGTCTCGGCCGAGCGGAACGGGGAGCGGAGCTTGTTCAGCCGCTCCTCGATCTCGGCCATCTTCGCCTTCCGGTCCGGCGCCGCGTCGAGGTCGGCGCGATAGGCGGCCTCGATGCCGCCCTCGAGCGGCAAGGAGCCCCAGCGGCCCGAGGGCCACGCGTAGCGCATGCAGTAGCGGCTCTGGTTTCTGTGCGCGGCGCCGGCGACGCCGAACGAGTTGCGGACGATCACGGCGCACCAGGGGATCGTCGTCTGCCACATCGCAGACATCGCGCGGACGCCCTGCTTGATCGTCCCGGACTTCTCCGCGTCGAGCCCGATCAGAAATCCGGGGCAGTCGACCAGGTAGACCACCGGTAAATGGAACGTCTGCGCGATGTCGAGGAAGCGCTCGACCTTCTGGCAGGTGTCGGCCGGCCACGCGCCCCCGTAGAAGTAGGGATCGCTCGCCATCAGCGCGACGGGCCAGCCGTCGAGCCGCGCGTACCCGGTGATGACGGAGCGGCCGTAGAGCGGTGCCACCTCGAAGAACGAGCCCCGGTCGACGACCGATTCGACGATGCGCCGCATCTTGTACGGCTTTCGCGGGTCGTGCGGGATCGCCTCGAAGAGCCACGGATCACGACGCTGCGGGTCGTCCCCGCGCGGTCCACGGGGCGGCAGGTCGTCGATCGACGACGGGAAGTACGACAAGAAGCGGCGCGCGCAGGCGAACGCCTCTTCCTCGCTGTCGACGGCGTCGTCCACGGCGCCGGCCTTGAGCTGGATCTCCCAGCCGCCGAGCTCGTTCTTGGTGAGCTTCTGACCCAGACGCTCGACCACCGGCGGGCCGGCGACGAACAGGGCCGACAGGTTCTTCACCATGACCGAGTAGTGCGCGGCGGCGAGGTGGGCGGCGCCGAGGCCCGCGACCGAGCCGAGGCCGAGCGCCACGCGCGGGATCGTCGCCATATTATTGACGACCCACTCCCAGCCATCGACTCCGGGCACGTTGGCTCGGCCCGTCGTCTCGATCGTCTTGACCGACCCACCGCCGCCCGAGCCCTCGACGAGCCGGATCAGCGGCAGGCGCAGGTCGTGGGCCATTCGCTCGCACTGGTTGTGCTTGCCCTTGATGGTCGCGTCGGCCGACCCGCCGCGCACGGTGAAGTCGTCGCCGCCGATCACGACCGGCCGGCCGTCGACCTCGGCGCGGCCGAACACGAAGTTCGACGGCGTGAAGGCGACCAGGTCGTTGTTCGCGTCATAGCGGGCGCTGCCGGCGATCTTGCCGATCTCGTGGAAGCTGCCGGGATCAGCGAGCTTGGCGACGCGCTCGAGGATCGTCAGACGCCCGCCGTCGTGCTGGCGCTTCACGCGCTCGGGCCCGCCCAGCTGCGAGGCGAGCTCCTCGCGGCGCCTCAGCTCGTCCAGCTCCTTTTGCCAGTCCATGCCCGGCGCTCGGCTACTCCTTCTTGCGGCGACGATCGTCGCCGCGCTCCGGGTACCTCTGGCGCAGGAGCTCGATGAGCTTTTGCTCCTCTTTCTTCGTCAGGGCGTCGAGCCAGCTCCTGGCGTCACGGCGGTCGTCACGATCGGCGTTCTCGGACACGTCACACCTCCCCCAGGGCCTCGCCATTATACGGGACGCGTGGCGGCGCCGGCGCTGTGTTACCAATGTAGCGCGAGCGTATCTCGAGCCGATTGGCGCGGATGGATGTGCGGCGGCAGAGCGAACAGATGTGCGCGCCGCAGGCCGTCGCGGGCCGAGGCGCGGCTCTAGAAAGGGGCCCGGCGTGGACGACATACTCATCGGGAAAGGTGAACGGCCGGTCCATCTGCTGCCGAGATACGGCAACCGTCACGGCCTGGTCGCGGGCGCCACCGGCACCGGCAAGACGATCTCGCTGATGGTGATGGCGGAAGGCTTCTCGCGCCGGGGCGTGCCGGTGTTCATGGCCGACGTGAAGGGTGACGTCGCCGGCCTGGCGATGGCCGGCACGCCGAACGAGAAGATTCAGCAGCGCGTCGCGCAGATCGGCATCCAGGGCTACACGAACGAAGCCAGCCCGGTGGTGTTCTGGGATCTCTACGGCAAGGCGGGACATCCCGTCCGCGCGACGGTCAGCGAGGTCGGCCCGAGCCTGCTGGGTCGCATGCTCGAGATCAACGACACACAGGAGGGCATGCTCGAGATCGCCTTCAAGCTCGCAGACGACCGCGGCCTCTTGCTGCTCGATCTCGACGACCTGCGCGCGCTCCTCGGCTTCGTCGCCGACAATCGCAAGGAGATCTCGACGAAATACGGGCTGATCAGCACCCAATCCATCGCCGCCATCCAGCGCGCGCTGCTCGGGCTCGAGCGGGGCGGGGAAGCGCTGTTCGGCGAGCCGGCGCTCGACCTGAAGGACCTGATGCGCACAGATACGAGCGGCCGCGGCATCGTCAACATCCTCACGGCCGACCAGCTCATCTTGAAGCCACGGCTCTACTCGAGCTTCCTTCTCTGGCTCCTCTCGGAGCTCTTCGAGAATCTCCCGGAGGTCGGCGATCTCGACAAGCCCAAGCTGGTGTTCTTCTTCGACGAGGCCCACTTGCTCTTTGACGACGCGCCGACGTCGCTGCGCCAGCGCGTCGAGCAGGTCGTCCGGATCATCCGGTCCAAGGGTGTGGGCGTGTACTTCTGCTCGCAGTTCCCCGACGACGTCCCCAACGAGATCCTCGGCCAGCTCGGCAACCGGGTCCAGCACGCGCTGCGCGCCTACACCCCGCGCGACCAGAAGGCCGTGCGCACCGCCGCCGAGACGTTCGTCGCGAACCCCAAGCTCAACGTCGCCAAGGCCATCGCCGAGCTCGCCGTCGGCGAGGCGCTCGTGTCGATGCTCCAGGACAAGGGCGTGCCGATGCCAGTGGAGCGCACGATGATTTGCCCGCCGCGCTGCCGGATGGGCGCGATCACGCCTGACGAGCGCACGACGGTCCGCGCGAAGAGCCCGATCGCCGGTAAGTACGACACCCGCGTGAATCGCGAGTCGGCGTACGAGATCCTCGGCAAGCGCAGCGTCTCGGCCGATGCGCCGGCCGCGCGCCCGAGCGCGGCTCCGCCGCGGGAAGCCGCGCCCTCGCAGGATCGGGCCCCGAGGCAGGAGCCGGCTCCGGCGAAGGACGAGTCCACGCTCGGCACGCAGGTGAGCGACATCCTCTGGGGCACGACGCGTCGCCAGGGCATGGTGGAAGCGATGGCCAAGCAGGCCGCGCGCACCGTCGGCAGCCAGATCGGCCGGCAGATCCTGCGCGGCGTCCTCGGCGGGATCCTCGGGGGCTCCCGGCGGTAGCGAGCGAAGACCCATTGAGGATCACGGTGTGCGAGCTCCCCGACGAGACCGCGCGCAGAGACGCCGCGTGGACGGACCTGGTCCGCTATCTGCGCGCGAGCCCCACCGACGTCGTGGTGCTGCCGGAGATGCCGTTCTGCGACTGGGAGATGTTCAGGAAGCGCACGGTCGATCTCGCCGCCTGGCGCTCGGCGCTGGCCGCTCACGACACGATGGTGGCGCGGCTCGGCGAGCTCCACACCGGCACGGTGCTCGCGTCACGTCCCGTCGAGCTCCGGGGCAAACGTCTCAACCAGGCCTTCGCGTGGACGCAGGACGGCGGATATCGAGGCGCGCGCGCGAAGTACTACCTGCCGGACGAGCCCGACGGCTGGGAGGCCAGCTGGTTCGATCGCGGCGACCGCGAATTTCCGCCGGAGAGCGCAGGGTCGGTGAAGGTCGGATTCCAGCTCTGTACCGAGCTCTTGTTCAGTCAGGCGGCCTGGGAAATCGGCCAGCAGGGCGGTCAGCTCATCGCGGCGCCGCGGGCGACCGGCGGGCACCGGCGGTGGCCCATGGCAGCCTGCCTGGCCGCGATCATGGCCGGCTGCTTCGTCGCCTCGACGAATCGCCGCTCGTACGACACCGACGCGTTCGCGGGCCGAAGCTGGCTCGTCTCCCCCGAAGGCGAGATCCTCCTGGAGACGAGCGCTGATTCACCGTTTCTGACCGCCGAGATCGACCTCTCAGCCGTCGATCGCGCGCGTCAAACGTACCCCCGCAACCTCGTCATCCCCCGAGCAGTTAACTGAAATGTGATGCGCGCCGAAGCTGGCGCACTCCGGGCGCCAGTCGCATCGCTAGCCCGAAACCATTCTGGCGCGGAAGCATCTGGAGCCGAGCGGGTGGCGCCGGGCACGCCCCGCCGGGGCGGCGGAGTGGGACCCCCTCGTCCCGCGCGCAGCTCGAAAGAGCTGCGAATCGGGCGAGCAGGCGACGGAGCCGCCCCGGCGGGGCGTGCCCGGCGCCACCCGCTCGGCTCACACGCGCTCACGCGAGAAGAATAGACTCGAGCTAGATCTGCGAGTAACCGCTACCCGGCATTTCGACGCCGCGCCCGCGGGCATCAGAGATCCAGCCAAACTCTTTGAGAATCTGCTGGCTGTACGTCACGCGCCCTGAGACCTTCTCGAGCGGCTCGGTCGCGAGCAGGAGCGCCGCCTTCGCCATCAGGTCCGGCGGCTCGCCCCGCGGGTCGTCGATGCTCTTGACGAGACGGTGATAGACGGTGCCCGGCGTCGGCACGATCTGTGAGGGCGACACGCACGTGACCGAGACGCCGTACTGATAGACCTCCGCGGCGAGGCCCTGCGAGAAGCGTTCGAGCGCCGCCTTCTCCGCGCCGTAGCACGTCCCGCCGCGCGCGCCGATCGCCGGGTCCGGATAGGGGCCGCGTCCGGGTCCGATGGCGGCACCGGACGAGATATTGACGATCGCGCCCGTGCGCCGCGGAATCATCTCGGCGAGCGCCAGCTGGCTCAGGACGAACGGCGCGTGGAAGTTTACGGCCCACGAGCGTAACCAGCGGTTGAGCGGGAAGTCCTTGGTCGGCACGTAGTAGGTCAGCGCCGCGTTGTTGACGAGCACGTCGACGGGGCCGTAGCTCGCGCGCGCGGCGCCGATCAGCTTCTCGCATTCGGCGGGCTCGGCGATGTTGGCGGTGAAGGCCCGCGCCTCGCCGCCCGCGGCGCGGATCGCCGCCACCGTGGTCTCGAGCGAGCCCGCGAGCTGGTGGTCGCCCTCGCGCAGGGTGCGCGCCCCACAGACCACCAGGCCCCCTTCGGCCGCGAAGAGCTGCGCGATCTCGGCGCCGATTCCGCGCGAGGCGCCCGTCACCACCACGACCTTGCCGTCGAGTCTTCCCATGCGTTCTCGCGGATCTGTCGATCACCCGGCCTGACCAGACATGGGCCCGGGCTCGCGCGGCCGCCGCCCATGAATAACGCCGCGGAAGGCTTGGCGCAAGCGACTTTCGCGCGCCGGCGGGGCGGGTTCTTCCACGCGTCGCTTGGGGGAAAGGCCTGATTGAGACGGGCCGGCTGCGACGCGAAAGTGTTTCAGAGTGGCGAAGGAGCCAAGGAGAAGCCGATGAAGGTTGTGTGCGCGTGGTGTCAAGACCAGGGACGGACGACGGTGCTCCGAGAGAAGGAGCCGTTCGACCGTCCAACGATCTCGCATGGCATCTGTGAGGAGCACGCTCGGCTCTTCCTCGAGGAGGTGCGCGAGACGAAGACCGCCGTGCCCGCGCTCGATCGTCGCGGACCTTAGTCGCTTTCCGCTCGCCCGCCGAAGGCTCGCGCAATCCCGTCCTGGGATTTCCGCGCGATGATCAGGTAAACACCTGATAGGAGCGTCAGCATATAACCCCTAAGGTTGTTCTGTTAGAGCATACGCAGGCGTCCTCGACACCGTCGAGCATGTCGCGCATGGCCAGGAGGGCCTGATGAGTGGCAGCCAGGATGTGGCGACCGTGACGCAAGCGCGCCTCGAGACCACGGCTTCACGACTGCGCGAGCTGGTCGCGCACCTTCGACATCAGCGGGCACAGCTCCGCGAAGAGTGGGCCCGGCTGATCACCGAGGCCAAGCTGCTGACGGCGATGACGAAGGAAGAGATCTTCGCCGAGGCCACGTCGGTGTACGACAATTACGTGGAAGCGCTCGAGACCGGCACGTACGAAGCGTTGCAGGCCTACGCGCGCAATCTCTCGGAGCGCATCATTCCGCGGGGCGTCGAGACGCACGAGGTCGTCGGGATCGTGCTCCTCCTTCGCGACGTGCTCGCCCGATCGCTGTTCGCGACCTACCACGAGGACTTCAACAAGCTGAACCGCATCCTCGACGCCTACGAGCCCGCGGCCAACCGGATCGCGGCCACGGTGGCCGTCGGCTTCGTGCAGGAGCGCGAGCGCATCATCCGCGAGCAGCAGGAAGCGATCCGCGAGCTGTCGACGCCCGTTCTCCAGGTTCGCGAGCGGCTGCTCATCCTGCCGATCATCGGCGTCATCGACCCGCAGCGCGCCCGGCAGCTGACCGAGCAGCTGCTCCGCGGCATCCGGACCAATCGGGCCAAGGTCGTCGTGCTCGACATCACCGGCGTGCCGTACATCGACTCGCCGGTCGCGAACCATCTGGTGCAGACGGTCGAGGCCGCGCGGCTCCTCGGTGCGACCGTGATCGTCACGGGCCTTTCCCCCGAGATCGCCCAGACCCTTGTTAATATCGGAGTAGACCTGGGGAAGATGAACACGGTCGGCGATCTCCAGGGAGGTATCGAGGAGGCCGAGCGGTTGCTCGGCTACAAGGTCGTCCTGATGCAGGAGTCCGTGGCGCAGTCCGCTTAGGGGGATGAGGGCGTGCAGGTTCCGATCCTCAAGCAGGGCGCCTACCTGATCGCGACGGTGCAGTCTGCGCTGACCGACGAGGACTTGAAGCAGCTGCGCGACACCCTGGTGCTGCAGGTGAGCAAGGTGCGCGCCCGGGGCGTCATCGTGGACGTCACCGCGCTCGACGTGATCGACTCGTTCGCCACCCGCACCTTGCGGGACGTCGCCTACATGATCCGGCTGCGCGGCGCCGAGACCGTCATCGTCGGCATCCAGCCGGAGGTCGCCTTCTCGATGGTCAAGCTCGGGCTCACTCTGGAGGGCGTCGCGACCTCGCTGGATCTGGAAGAGGGCCTCGCGTACCTCGACCGCAAAGCGAAGGCTCACGAGCGGGAGGTTCGGGCTCATCGCTGATGAGGTGCGGGTCCCGATAGATTGCGACTCCGACGTCGTCGCCGCCCGGCAGAAGGGGCGCGAGTTGGCGTCCCAGTGCGGGTTTCCGTCCACCGACATGGCCGTCGTGGCCACCGCGATCTCGGAGCTGGCGCGCAATATCGTCCGCTACGCGGTGCGCGGCGAGATCATCCTCCGCCTCGTGCAGAATAACGGCAAGCGGGGAATCGAGGTCGTCGCCGCCGACGACGGCCCGGGCATTCCCGATGTCGGCCTGGCCATGCAGGACGGCTATTCCACCTCGGGGGGGCTCGGGCTCGGGCTGCCGGGCACGCGGCGCCTGATGGACGACTTCGAGATCACCTCCGACTTCGGCAAGGGCACGAAGGTCACGGTCCGGCGGTGGAGACGCTGATCAAGCCGCCGATCGAGTGGGCCGTTGCCGAGCTGGCTCAGCGGGGCGAGCGTGAGTCCGGCGACTGTTATCTCGCCCTCTCGACACCGGACGGCGGCCTCGTCGCCGTCGTGGATGGCCTGGGGCATGGGGCCGAAGCCGCCAGCGCCGCGAAGGTCGCGGTGCGGACGCTCGAGCAGGGCGCGGATCGTCCGCTGGTCCGGCTCTTCCGCGAGTGTCACCAGAGTCTGATCGGCACGCGCGGCGCGGTCATCAGCGCCGCCGCATTCGCCTGCCACGACGAGACCATGACCTGGCTCGGCGTCGGCAACGTCGAAGGCCTCCTGCTTCGCGCGCCGGCCTCCGGGGGGGCGCGGACCGAGTCGCTCCTCGTGCGTGGAGGCGTCGTCGGGATCCATCTGCCTCCGCTCCCGGCGCAGGTCGTCCCCATCCGTCGAGGGGATACGCTGGTCCTCGCAACCGACGGCGTCCGGAGCGACTTCCTCGACGCGCCGCTGCCGTACCAGGAGCCGCGGGCGCTCGCCGATCACGTCCTGGCGCGCTGGGGCACACGTACTGACGACGCGCTCGTGCTCGTCGTCCGCTATCTCGGGCCCGCATGAATCCCGAGCTCCGCGACCTGGCCAAGCAGTACGCGCGCGCGCTTCAAGAGTACGTCGCCGGCCGCGGGGAGGCCGCGCTGCAGGAGGCCTGCGACATGGGTCGCAAGGCGCTCGGCGACGGGGTCGGTGTGCACGACATGGCGGCGATCCAGCATCGCGCCCTGTTGAAGGCGCTCATGCGCGTGCGCACACGCGAGGAGAGCTCGAGCACCCTGCGCGCGGCCAGCCGATTCATCGTGGAGAGCCTCCTGCCGTTCGAGATGTCCCATCGCCGCAGCCAGGAGGTCAACGCCGCCCTGCGCGAGTCCGAGGAGCGGTATCGGAGCGTGGTCGACACCGCGCGCGACATCATCTTCACGCTCTCGTCCGACGGCAAGATCATGTCGATGAATCCCGGCTTCGAGACGGTCACCGGCTGGTCCCGCACCGAATGGATCGGCAAGGACTTCCTGCCCCTGGTGCATCCGGACGATCGGCCGCGCGCCGCGGAGATCTACCAGGCCGTGCTGAAGGGCCAGGTGCCGCCGCTCTTCGAGCTGGGCGTGCGCGCGAAATCCGGTTTCACGATCCCCGGCGAGTTCGTCGCCACGCCGCTGGCACGCGATTCGCAGATCGTCGGCGTGCTCGGGGTCGCGCGCGACATCACCGATCGCAAGCGCGCCGAGCGGGCGCTGCGTCACCTGAACGAGGCGCTGGAGGAAGAGGTCAAGCGGATCGCCCACGCGCTGCACGACGAGGCCGGCCAGCTACTCGCCTCCGTCCACATCGGCCTCGCCGACATCGCCCGCGACCTGCCGGCCCCGGCCGCGCGGCGGCTGGAGGACATGCGCGGGCTCCTGGACAAGATCGAGGAGCAGCTGCGCCACCTCTCGCACGAGCTCCGGCCGACGATCCTGGACGACCTCGGCCTGGGCCCGGCGCTCGAGTTCCTGGCCGACGGCGTCTCGAAACGCACGGGGCTCCAGATCACCGTCGAGGGATCGCCGGGCAAGCGGTTGCCGGCGCCCACCGAGACGGCGCTCTACCGCATCGTCCAGGAAGCGCTGACCAACGTGACCAAGCACGCGCAGGCGACGCGGGTCTACATCAAGTTCATGCGCAACCGCCGCCTCCTGCGCGGCGTCATCCGGGACGACGGCGTGGGGTTCGACGTGCCGGCCGTCCTGACGCGACGGGGCGCGCGCGGGCTCGGCCTCACCGGGATCCGCGAGCGGCTGCACGCCGTCGGAGGCAACCTCGAAATCATCGCCACCCCGCGTGCCGGAACTCAATTGATCCTCACCGTACCGGTGGAGGCAGACAATGCCGAATCGGATTCTCCTCGCTGACGACCACGCGATCGTCCGGCAGGGGCTCAAGGCTTTGCTGGAGCGCGAGGGCTACGCGGTCGTCGCAGAGGCCGGCGACGGGCAAGAGGCGCTGCGCGAAGCCCGCGAGCGCTGTCCGGACGTCGCCGTCCTGGACTTCTCGATGCCGCTCCTGAACGGGCTCGATGCCGCGCGAGAGATCCTCAAGGTCTGTCCGCGCGCCCGAGCTATCTTATTGACGATGCACACCGACGACCACTACGTGCTCGAGGCGGTCCGCGCGGGCATCAAGGGCTACGTCGTCAAGACCCAGGCGTCGGCCGATCTGGTGCGCGCGATCAACGAGGTCCTGCGCGGCATGATGTACCTGAGCCCCGGCATCTCGCACGCCGTGGTCGAGGCTTATCTGGCCAAGTCGGAAATGCCGCCCGACCCGCTGACCTCGCGGGAGCGCGAAGTGCTCCAGCTGGTCGCGGAGGGGAAGTCGACGAAAGAGATCGCGCGGCTCCTGGGCATCAGCTTCAAGACCGCCGAGTCCCACCGCACGCGCATCATGAAGAAGACCGACATCCACGAAACCGCGGGGCTCGTCCGCTACGCGGTTCGCCGCGGCCTGATCCAGCCCTGATCCTCCTCGCCGCCTGATCGCGTGGCCCCGCCGCCTGATCGCTGGGGCGCGACTCGGCCGGCGGGGCCCCAGCCCCGCGACCGCCGGCAGCGCGGACGACGCGGGGGGATTACCGCCCCCCTTTTACGGCGCTTGCCTGATTTGCGCCCGCGTGCGGGTCTCTAGAATGCCAGTATGGCGACGCGCGTTTTGCTTGCGGACGACCACACGATCGTGCGGCAGGGCCTCAGGATCTTGCTGCAGCGCGAGGGGTTCGAGGTCGTGGGCGAGGCGGCCAACGGGGTGGAGGCGGTGCGCCTGGCCACCGAGACCGTCCCCGACGTCGTCGTCCTCGACTACGGCATGCCGGTCATGAACGGCCTCGCCGCCGCCCGCGAGATCATGGCGACGTGCCCGCGCGCGAAGCTGATCCTCCTGACGATGCACGCCGACGACCGCTACGTGCTCGAAGCCGTGCGCCTCGGCGTGAAGGGCTACGTCGTCAAGAGCCAGGCGCCGACCGATCTGGTGCGCGCGATCCACGAGGTGCTCAACGGCATGATGTACCTGAGCCCGCGCGTCTCGCGCACGGTCGTCCAGGCGTACCTGGCCAAATCGGAGCTGCCGCCCGATCCGCTCACGCCGCGTGAGCGCGAAGTGCTTCAGCTGGTCGCGGCCGGCAAGACCACGAAGGAAGTCGCCGAGCTGCTCGGGATCAGCGTGAAGACCGCCGAGTCCCACCGGACTCACATCATGCAGAAGCTCGACACGTCGAACACCGCCGGCGTCGTTCGCTACGCGATCCGTCAGGGTCTGATCCAGGTCTGAGCGGCGCCTTCGCGCCGCGCTCCGTCGTCGCACCCGCCGCTCGAGGCCGCGTGTCAAAGTCCCGATCGCCGTCTGCGGGATTTTCCGAATGCGCCTTTGGGGGTTCGGCGAATTGAGTGCGCGTTCCGGAGAACGTAACGTCGAAGTCGTGCATCGCAACGTGACGCGCGCAGAACACTGGCCGCGGAGGAGCGCGAAGCCCCACGAAATCGCACAGCGCTCACGAGATCAGGAAAGGGGACGAGTCATCATGATCCTGTACAAGCCCATCGTCGCCTCGGTCGTCGTCTCACTGATGATCGCGGGGCTCGCCGCCGCGCAAGACGCGACGAAGCGGCCGCCCGCGCCGGCCGCCGCGGCGCCCGCTGCAGCACCCGCCGCAGCCACACCAGCGCCCGCCACCGGGGGCATTCCCGTCGGCCCCGAATACAAGATCGGGATCGACGACGTGCTCGACATCGCCGTCTGGAACAACACCACGGTCAGCCGGACCGTGCCGGTCCGCCCCGACGGCAAGATCACCCTTCCGCTGATCAACGAGGTGCAAGCGGCGGGGCTGACCCCGTCCCAGCTGCGGGCCTCGATCATGGCCAAGCTCGTCGAGTACATGCCGACGCCCGAGCTGTCCGTCATCGTGCGCGAGGTGCACAGCAACAAGATCTCGGTGCTGGGCGAGGTGCGAAAGGCCGGACGCTACGAGATCACCCAGCGCGCGACCGTGCTGGATGCGGTGGCACTCGCCGGCGGATTCAACGACTGGGCGCGGCGCTCGAAGCTCGTGATCATGCGTCATGACGGCAATACGGTGAAGCGCATCCCGGTCAACTACAACCGGATCGTCGCCGAAGAGGACGAGAACGTTTTCCTTCAGCCCGGCGACATCGTGGTCGTCCCGTGAACCTCGCGGCGCTCTCGGCGATCTGGGCCCGTCGTAAGTATCTGGCCCTCGGCGTCCTGGCCGCGACCCTGGCGGCGGGCCTCACGGTGGCGCTGACCATGCCGGGGATCTACCGCTCGACCGCGACCGTCCTGGTGGCACGGCCGGAGATGGCGAATCCGTCGGCCCGGGCGGCGTTCACCAGTGAGCTCGAGGCTCGGGTGAATCGGATCAGCGAGGAGGCGCTGAGCCGCGCCCGCCTCGAGTCGCTCATCGAGCGCCACGGACTCTATGGCCCCCGCGCGAAAGAAGACGAGCAGAGCGTGACTCGTCTGCGACGCGACATCCGGATCGAGCTGAAGGGGGTCGACCCGGTGCAGCAGCGTGGAACGCCGATCGCGTTCGCCGTGAGCTTCCGCGGCTCCAATCGGGAGACGGTCGCTCAGGTGACCAACGAGCTGGCGGCCTTCTACGTGTCGGAGAACTCCACCATCCGGGAGCGGCGGGCGGCCGAGGCCCTCCAGGACGTGAAGCGTGAGGTGGAAGACGCCCAGCGGCGACTCGACGAGCAGGACCGCCGCACGAACGAGTTCAAGCGACGCAACATGGGCCAGCTTCCCGAGCAGGTCGGCGCGAATCTGGCGATGCTCGAGCGGTTGAACGCCCAGCTCGCCCTCAACAACCACAACCAGGTCGTCGCCATGGAGCGGCGGACCGCGATGCGCCGATCCGGCGACGGCGAGATGCACGCGGCCGCGACGCCCGAAGAAGCGCTGACGATGCGCCTGAACCAGCTGAACTTCGACCTGGCGAAGCTCCAGCGCCAGTACAGCGACAAGTATCCGGACATCATCACCACCAAGCAGGACATCGAGAACACCAAGAAGCAGCTGGCAGAGCTGGGGCCGAGGCCGGGGAAATCCGCACCGGCCCAGGCGCCCCGCGGCACCGCCGTTGACAGCGAAATGACCGCTCTCAAGGCCGAGGACAAGCGGCTACGCGAGATGATCGCCGCGTACCAGACGCGGGTCGAGTTGGCGCCGGAGCGGGAGCAAGAGCTCCAGCAGCTCTCGCGCGACTATCGGGCCACCCGCGAGATGTACGACGCCGTCCTGAAGCGGTATCACGACGCGGAGGCGGCGGTCGACGTCGAGCGGCTTCGGGCCGGCGCGGAGTTTCAGATCCTGGAGCGGGCGGTCCCAGCGCGCGAGCCGGCGGCGCCCAACCGCGCCAAGCTCGTCCTGCTCGGCGTGGTGCTGGCCTGCGCGCTGACCGGGGCGGTGGTGATGCTGGCCGAGCAGCTCGACACCTCGTTCCACGGCGTCGACGATCTCCGGTCGTTCAGCAAGCTCCCGGTGCTCGTCACGATTCCCGAGATCACGACCCACGCTGACCGTACGCGCCGGCGGTGGCGCATGCGGCTGGCGGCGTGCGCCGGCGTGGTGGGCCTCTTTCTGATCGTCGGCGTCGCCTACGTCGGCGCACACCACGATCTGTTGATCTCGTTGCTGACACGAACCGGATCCTGAGGGCCACCACCATGTATTTGAAGTTCTACGGACTACTGGAGAAGCCGTTCAACGCCACGCCAGATCCCCGGTTCCTCTACATGAGCCCCGGCCATCGCGAGGCGCTCGCCCAGCTCCACTACGGAACCCAGGAGCGCAAGGGCTTCATCGTGCTGACCGGGAGGGTGGGGACCGGCAAGACGACCCTGCTCCACGCCCTGCGCCAGCGCCTCGACGGCCAGACGGCGGTCTCGTTCATCTTCAACTCGACCATGCCGTTCGACGACATGCTCGAGTACGTCCTCGTCGACCTCGGCATCAGCAAGCGAGAAGAGTCGAGGGCGCGGCGGATCATGGCGTTCAACGATTTCCTCATCGAGCGCGAGCGCGCCCGCCAGAACACGGTGCTCATCATCGACGAGGCGCAGAACCTCTCCACCGAGACGATGGAGCAGGTGCGGCTGCTCTCCAACTTCGAGACGGCGACCACCAAGCTGCTGCAAATCTTGTTGGTGGGCCAGCCCGAGCTCAAGGCCAAGCTCGACCTGCCGGAACTTCGCCAGCTCAAGCAGCGGATCGGGCTGCGGTGTCAGATTCCGCCGCTGACGGTGGACGAGGCGCGCCAGTACATCCGCAACCGGCTGCGGATCGCCGGCGCGCGCGATCTCGGCATCTTCACGGACGCGGCGATCGAGCGCATCACGGAGTACTCGAGCGGGATCCCGCGGATCATCAACATCCTCGGGGACCACTGCCTTCTCTTCGGGTACGCCGACCAGATCCGGCGGATCGACCGCTCCTCCGTCAACGAGACGATCGAGTACATGGAAGATGGCATGCCGACGCAGCGCCGGATCTTCTCCTTCGGCAGCCGGGTGATTCCCCGGCGCCGGTCGCAGTGGTTCGTCAAAACCTCCATGTTCGCGCTCGCGGTGGCGGCGGCGGGCCTCGCGCTCAGCTACGACACGGGCGTCGTGAACCTCTTCGCGTCGCTGCGACGGGCGGTGATGCCATGAGCAAGTTCTTCAAGGCGCTCGAGCAAGCCGAGCGCGATCACGCGCAGCGCGAGCCCGTGATTCCGGCGGAGGCGTCGAGCGAGCGCGCCTCCGTCGTTCCTCACTGGCCCGAGCCGGCCGCCGAGCAGCCCCCGGTGTTCACGCCGCCGCCCCCGCGCGCGCCGCGCGCCGTGATCGAGTCGCGGGTCCCCGTCGACTCGCCGCGGATTGCGCCGGCGTTGCTGGACGAGCACCTGGTGAGCCTCCAGGCGCCGGCCACGCCCGCCGCCGAGCAGTACCGCGTGCTCCGCCATCTCGTGGAGACCTTGCGCAAGCGGGCCAACCTGCAAGTCATCGCCGTGACGAGCGGCGGAGTCGGCGACGGAAAGACCGTGACCTCGATCAACCTGGCCGGCGCGCTCGCGCAATCGGAAGACGCGCGCGTGCTCCTGATCGACATGGATCTTCGCCGCCCCTCGATCGCGCGCTATCTCGCGCTCGGCGCGACCCGGCCGACCCTGGCCGACGCGCTGGAGGCGTCCGGGCCCGAGCTCAAGGATGCGGTCGTCCGGATACCCCGCTTCAACCTCTCGGTGCTGCGGGCGCCGGTGTCGACCGCCGCGCCGTACGAGGTGCTCCGATCGCCCAAGCTCGAGGCGCTGCTGGCCGAGGCGCGGCGGCAGTACGACTACGTTGTGATCGACACGCCGCCGTTCGTGCCGTTCCCCGATTGCCGGCTGATCGCGAAGAGCGTCGACGGGTTCGTCCTCGTGGTCGCCTCCAATCGGACGCCGCGCGGCGTCCTGGCCGAAGCGCTGAAAGCCATGGACTCCGAGAAGGCGGTCGGCTACGTGTTCAACGCCCACCCCTGGACCCCGACTTCGTACTACGAGGACGGCAACGGTCACGGGCGGACGCGCTCGTGGCACCGCAAAGGAGAGAACTCGTGAGGGTCGTCGCGATCGGCGGCGGGACCGGGCTCCCGGTTGTGCTCACGGCGCTGCGCCGCCATCTCGCATCGAGCGACCGGATCACGGCGGTCGTGACGGCCGCCGACGACGGCGGAAGCTCGGGAGCCCTGCGAAAGGAGTACGGCGTGATCCCGCCCGGAGACATCCGCAACTGTCTCCTGGCGCTCGCCCGCGTCGCGCCGGAGGTGTCGGCGGCGCTCCAGTACCGGTTCGATGGGGGCGACGCGCAGCACCCGGTCGGGAATCTGTTGCTGGCGGCGCTCGACATGGTCGCGACCGACGGGCTGACCGCGATCAAGCTCGCCGCCCAGCTCCTGGGCGTGAACGATCTCGTCCTGCCCTCCACCACGGAGCGGGTGCACCTGGTCGCCGAGCTCGCGGACGGGCGCTCGGTCTACGGCGAGTCGTCGATTCCGCGAAGCGGCGCGCCGATCAAGCGCGTCCGTATCGACCCGGCCACCGCGGTGGCGACGCCCGTCGTGCTCGAGGCCTTGCGCGAGGCCGACGCGCTGATCCTCGGGCCGGGCAGCCTCTACACGAGCCTGCTGGCGACGCTCGTCGTCCCCGGCGTGGTCGAGGCGGTGACGAGCTCGTCGGCGACCCGGATCTTCGTGTCCAACGCGATGACCGAGCGCGGCGAGACCGACGGCTACGGGATCGCCGAGCACCTCGAGGCGCTCGCCTCGCACGGTCTGCCGCTCGAGAAGCTCCACTACGTCGTCACGCCCACCACGCCGATTCCGGCGAAGGTCCTCGGACGCTACCTCTCCGAGGGAGCCGTGCCGGTCGATGCCGACTTCGTGCCCCCGAGCGCGTCACCGGTGACCGTCCGGGCCGACCTGCTCGAGCTCGGACCGGTGGTACGGCACGACCCCGACAAGCTGGGGCCGGTCCTCTGCGACCTGGCGGCGCGCCGTGTCGAGACCCGTCGCGCGTTGCGGATGGCAGCGCGGGTGTGAACGCCTTGGCTTTCGCCCACCAGCTCCTGCCCGAGATTCGGTTCGGAGACGGCGCGCTGCTCGCGTGCCTCTTCGTCCTGACCTTCGTCCTCGGATCCCGCGTGTACGGCGGCGTCCGACAACTTCGCGGATTCGGCGAGCGCCTGCTGATCGTCGGGACGAGCCCGCTGGCGCGTCTGGTCGTCGAGGAGATCGCCCGGCGCCCCCAGCGCTACGCCCTCGTCGGCGTGGTCGAGGACGGGGCCGAACTCGATCGCCTCGTCGCCGAGCGGCGACCGGACCGGATCGTCGTCGGGTTCGCGGACCGGCGCGGGCGGGTGCCGCTCTGCCATCTCGTCGAGTCGCGGGCGCGCGGCATCCGGGTCGAGGACGCCGTCGAGACGTACGAAAGCCTGACCGGCAAGCTCGCCCTCGAGCTGATGCCGCCGAGCCGCGTCATCTTCTCGCACGAGTACGCGACGGCGCGCTTCCAGCCCGCGTTCGCCCGGGCGCTCAGCCTCCTCGTCGCCGTCACCGGCCTGATCGTGCTGGCCCCCGTGATGGCCGTGATCGCGCTCGCGATCAAGCTGGACTCCCGCGGTCCGGTCTTCTTCGTCCAGCAGCGTGCAGGGCTCTACCGGTTGCCGTTCAACCTGATCAAGTTCCGCACGATGCATCCGGTCGAGGGCGTCCACTCCGAGTGGGAGCGGGACAACTCGAACCGGATCACGCGGTGCGGACGGTGGCTCCGGCGCTTCCGGCTCGACGAGCTGCCCCAGCTGATCAACATGCTCCGCGGTGACATGAACCTCGTGGGTCCGCGGCCCCATCCGATGACGAACGTCGAGCTGCTCGTCCTGACCGCGCGCAACCTGAGCGAGGTGTCGGGCGACGCGATCCCGTACTACTCGCTCCGCTGCTCGGTGCGGCCGGGCATCACGGGTTGGGCCCAGGTGCGGTACCGCTACGCGAACTCGCTCGAGCAAGAAGTGGAAAAGATCCGCTACGACTTCTACTACCTCAGACATCGTTCGGTCTGGCTCGACGTCAGGATTCTGCTCGAGACGGTTCGGATCGTGGTGTCGGGGCACCGGACCATCCCGGCCGAGGTCGAGGCGCCTCGAGAGACCGTCGAGGCCCATCGGGAGCGCGCGTGATGGAGCGACCGGCCGTGACCGCGGCCGACCTCACCCGCCGTATCGCCGACCGCGCCGCCCGCGTCGGCATCATCGGTCAGGGCTACGTCGGCCTTCCGCTCGCCGTCGAGTTCGCGCGGGTCGGCTTCGCCGTGACCGGCTTCGACACGAGCGTCGATCGCGTGACGAACCTCAACGCCGGCCGATCGCACACCCCCGACGTGCCGGACGACGTGCTCCGGGCGCGAATCGAGGTCGGCCGCTACGAGGCGACGACCAACCTCGCCGGCCTCGCCCAGTGCGACGCGGTGATCATCTGCGTGCCGACGCCGCTGCGGAAATCGAAGGATCCCGACATCTCCTTCGTCGCGGCCGCCGCCCAGGAAGCGGCCGCGCGGTTCCGACCCGCCCAGCTCGTGATCCTCGAGTCGACCACGTATCCGGGGACGACGCAGGAGCTGCTGGCCCCGATGTTCGAGGCGCGCGGCGGCCGGCCGGGCGTCGACTGCTTCCTGGCCTTCTCGCCGGAGCGGATCGACCCCGCGAACCCGACGTTCGCCGTGAAGGACATTCCCAAGGTCGTCGGCGGTCTCACGCCCGAGTGCGCGGCGCTGGCGGCGGTGCTCTACCGCCAGATCGTCGACCGCGTCCTCACGGTCTCGAGCCCGCGCGTCGCCGAGCTCGCCAAGCTCTACGAGAACGTCTTCCGCAACGTCAACATCGCGCTCGCCAACGAGCTCGCCCTGATGTGCCGGCAGCTCGGCGTGAGCACGCGCGAGGTCATCCAGGCCGCCGCGACCAAGCCCTTCGGCTTCATGCCGTTCTATCCGGGACCGGGGATCGGTGGGCACTGCATCGGCGTGGATCCCGCGTACCTCGCGTGGCGGATGCGCCTGAACGGCTACGAGGCGCGCTTCATCCATCTGGCCGACGAGATCAACCGGGCCATGCCGCAATACGTCGTCGACCTCGTGAGCGAAACCCTGAATGGCCGGCGGCGCTGTCTCAACGGCGCCCGCATCCTGGCGCTCGGCATCGCGTACAAGCGCGGCGTCGGCGACACGCGCGAATCGCCGGCCCTCGAGGTGATCGCGCGGCTCATGGATCGCGGGGCGACCGTGGCGTACGCGGATCCGCACGTGCCCGAGATCGCCTTCGACGGCCGAGCCCTGAAGGCGGTCGAGGTGACCGACGAGCGGCTCGCGGAGGCGGACTGCGTCGTGATCCTCACGGACCATCCCGAGTTCGACTACACGAGGATCGTCGAGGCCTCGACGCTCGTCGTGGACACTCGCGGGGCGACCCACGCGCTCGGGGCGCCCGCGGATCGGGTGGTGGCGCTCTGATGGCGACGCGCTCGACCCTCGAGTCGCGGCCTCCGTCGGCGTCGGCCGTGGAGCGGGTCCGGCTCCTCACGTTCACGACCCTCTTCGCGATCGGCGGCACCGAGCGCCACGTCGTGAGCCTGGCGGACGGGCTCGACTATTCGCGGTTCGAGCTCGAGTTCGGATGCCTGCGTCGCTCGGGCGAGTTCCTCGAGCAGATCCAGGCGCGCGGGCTGACCGTCAACGAGTACGCGGTGGCGCGCCTCTACGGACCGCACACGGTGGCCCAGCAGATCCGCTTCGCTCGATACCTCCGGCGCCGGCGGATCCACATCATGCACAGCTACAACTTCTATCCGAACGTCTTCGCGATTCCGGCGGCCCGTCTGGCGCGGACACCGGTCGTGCTGGCCTCGATCAGGGACACCGGCGTCTACCTCACGCCGCGCCAGCGCCGCGTGCAACGCCTCGCGTGCCGGCTCGCCGACCACATCCTGGTCAACGCCGAGGCCGTGAGGCAATGGCTGACCGCCGAAGGCTACGACCCGACCCGGATCAGCGTGATCCGGAACGGTCTGGACCTGTCGCGCTTCACGCCGCCCGGCGACGACGCGTCGCTGCGCCGGGAGCTCGGGCTCCCAGCCGGGGTGCCCGTCGTGGCGATGCTGTCGCGCCTGAGCCGCATGAAGGGCGTGGAGGACTTCCTCGACGCCGCGGCCACCGTGGCCGAGCGCTTCAAAGAGGCTCACTTCCTCGTGATCGGCGACACCATCGACCCCGACGGCAGCCGCTACCGGCGCGAGCTCGAGGACCGCGCGGCTCGCCTCGGACTCCAGAAGCGCGTCACCTTCACCGGCTTCCGGCTCGACGTGCCGCGCCTCTTGTCGGCGGTCACGGTATCGGTCCTGCCGTCGCTCAGCGAAGGTCTCTCCAACACGATCCTCGAGTCGATGGCGGCCGGCGCGCCGGTGGTCGCGACGCGGGTCGGCGGAAGCCCGGAGGCGCTCGAGGACGGCGTGGACGGGCTGCTCATTCCGCCGCGAGACTCGGCGGCGCTGAGCCGGGCGATCGCCTGGGTGCTCGAGCATCCGGAGGCGTCGCGCGAGATGGGGCGTCGCGCGCGCGCCCGCGTGGCCGAGGAGTTCTCGCTCCAGCGCATGATTCGCGAGACCGAGTGTCTGTACGCGCGGCTGCTCGAAAGCCCGCCGCGCCGCAAGCGCATCGCGGGATCCATCCAATCTTCGTCGAAGGGATCGGAGGCCCGGTGAACGCGATGGGACGGGCTCACCTCAAGACGGGCCTGGCCCTCGTGCTCGGGGTGACGCGCACCGACCGGCTCATCCGGCTCATGTCCGGCACACGCCGGTTGCCGCTCGTGGTCGGCTATCACCGAGTGGTCGACGACGGGCGCCCACGCCGGGCGTCGATCATCGCGCCGATGCTCGTGAGCCGCCGCATGTTCGAGCGCCAGCTCGACTGGATCGGCCGGCGCTTCCGGTTCGTCTCGCTCGACGAGCTGGGCTCGCGGCTCGAGTCGGGGGTGCCGTTCGAGACGCCGACCGCGACGATCACGTTCGACGACGGCTACCGCGACATGTACGAGCACGCGTATCCCGTGCTGAAAAGCAAGGGGATTCCGGCCGCCGTCTTCGTCGTCACCGACTGGATCGGGCGCGCGAGCGCCCTGTATCACGACCGGCTCTACCTCCTGCTCACGCGCGATTGGCCAGCGTCGCGCGAGGTGCTGATCGACCTGGGCGTCATGCGCCCTGAGCAGGTCCTGATGGCGCGCGGGTCGAACGAGCCGTTCGCCGCTCTGCGACACGTCCTGACGACGCAGTCCCAGGAAGGGCTGGCGCGCGTGATTGCCGCGCTGGAGGAAAAGCTGGGGATCGACAGCGGCCGGCTCGACGGTCTCAGGCCGCTGAGCTGGGCGATGCTCGCCGAGATGCAGCGCGGCGGCGTCATCACGGTGGGCTCGCACACGCGGACCCACGCCATTCTCACCCGCGAGAGCGCGTCGCGGATGCTCGAGGAGACCGCCGGCGCGCGCCTCGCGCTGGAGGACCGGCTCGGGACCCCGATCAAACACTTCGCCTATCCCGACGGCGCGTTCGACGCCGAGACCGTGGAGACGGTGGCGCGCGCCGGCTACCGGTTCGCCTACACGACCTGCCACCACCGTGACCGGCGACACCCGCTGCTGACGATCCCGCGCTCGCTGCTGTGGGAGAACTCGTGCCTCGATCCCGCCGGCCGCTTCTCGGCCGCGGTCGCGAGCTGCGTGACGAGCGGTATCTTTCATTTCGCATCGGGCTGCCGGTACCGCCACGGTGTGACCCCCCGGCCCGTCGCGCCGATGGTGCTTCGATGACCGAGCCGAATCTCTCCCTCGTCTCGGTGCCCGATCCGCAGTGGTGGCGCCCCGAGCCCGAGACGGCGGGTGCGGTCGCCGACGAGGTGCGCGCCGAGCCGATCGTCCCGGACGCCGCGGGCGCGCCGGTGGCCTTCTGGGCGCTGATCGGGTTCACGTTCGTGCTCCTGATCGCGCCGCAGAACATTTTCCCGGCACTGCGGCCCCTTCGCGTCGGGATGCTGGCCGCCGGGACCGGCCTCGCCGCGCTGCTGATCGACCGGCTCGGCCGCGGCCTGCCGATCACGCGGGTCACGCGCGAGATCAAGCTCGCCGCCGCCCTGCTCGCGTGGGCGATCGTGACGGTTCCCTTCTCGTACTGGCCGGGTGGATCCATCGGCGTGCTGACCGACCTGTACCTGAAAACTCTGGCGATCTTCCTCCTGATCGCCAACGTGGTGAGCACGGTCGACCGCCTCCGGAAGGTCGCGTGGGCGCTCACGCTCATGACGATACCGATCGCGCTGACCGGCGCGGAGAACTTCGCCGGCGGCGTCTACGTGCGCGGCGGCATGGACCAGGCGGTGAAGCGCATCGTCGGCTACGAAGCGGCGCTCACGCAGAATCCGAACGACCTGGCCCTCTTGCTGAACCTCATCTTGCCGTTGACGGTCGCCCTCTTCTTGATCACGCCGTCCGCCGCCCGGCGCATGGGCCTGTTCGGCATCGTCGCCCTCCAGGTGGTCGGCATCGTGGTCACCTTCTCGCGCGCGGGCTTTCTGACCCTGGCCACGACGCTCGTCGTGTCCGCGTTGACGTCCGCCGGGCGACTGGACCGGCGCTGGACCTGGGCCGTACTCGTCCTGGCCATCGTCTGCATACCGCTCCTGCCGGCGGACTACGTCAGTCACCTGTTCACGATCACCGACATCGACAGCGATCCGACGGGCTCGGCCCAGGACCGATGGGCGCAGCAGATCGCGGCCATCGGCTACGTCGCCGGCCATCCGCTCATCGGCGCCGGGATCGGCCAGAACATCCTGGCCATGAACGAGGCCCTCGGGCCGGCCTGGCTCATGATGCACAACGCGTATCTGCAATACGCGATCGATCTCGGGCTACTCGGCCTGATCCTCTTCGTCCTCCTGTTCGTCGCGAGCGTTCGTAGCGCGGGCCGCGCCGCGCGCCTGGCGGCGAATCGGCCGGATGGGCGCGAGCTGAGTATCCTGGCCAACGGGATCCGGACGAGCCTCCTGGCCCTCGCGGTCGCGGCGTTCTTCGGGCCGATTGCTTATCACTTCCACTTCTATTACCTCGCGGGCCTGGCGATCGCCGCCCGGGCGATCGCCGAAGGCGACGAGGGCGCGGCACCGCCCGCGCAACCTGACGACGGCGCTCAGCCATGAGCTCGGCGGCTCACGACCTGATCTCGATGAGTCTCCTGCAGCCGCTGCGCCGGGCCTACCGGCTCGCGCGGCCGTCCCTGCGACCGGCGGCGCTGGCGTCGGGCGAGGGGCTGCGCTTCCGTGAGCAGGCCGCGGGATGGCCCCTGGAGCAGCGGCGCGAGTGGATGCTCGACCGGCTTCGCGAGATGGTTCGGCGGGCGTGGTGGACGACGCCCTACTACAAGGCGTTGTTCGACGAGGTCGGATTCGACCCGCGCAGCAATTTCACGTTCGACGAGTTCGCGGCGCTTCCGGCGCTCGAGCGCGCGGACGTTCATCGGGCCGGGCATGCCCTGGTGTCGACCGCCGTACGCCCCGACGAGCTCAGGCAGGACGCGACCGGCGGCTCGACGGGCGTGCCCACCGTCGTCTGGCTCGGGCCGCGCGAGCGGGGCTGGCGCGAGAGCGGGATCGAGCACTCGATGCGACGAATCGGTCTGCCGTCCGGCACGCGCGCCGCGTCCCTCTGGGGCCACAACCTCGATCCCAAGGCCAGCGACAGCGTCGGCGAACGCGTGCGCGCCTTCGTCGACAACTCGCACCAGCTCGAGTGCTTCCGTCTCTCGCCGTCGGCGCTGGCCGAGTACCACGCGACCCTGGAACGGTGGCGACCCCGCTACCTGCTCGCCTACGCGAACGCGCTGGGCGCGCTGGCGGCCGAGGTCGGCGCCCGCGGCTGGCGCCCGCGCTATCCGACGCAGTGCTTCGTGACGGGCGCGGAGAAGCTCACGCCGATGGTCCGGGACCTGGTTCAGTCGGTGTTCGGCCGGCCCGTGCACGAGCGCTACGGAAGCCGTGACGTCGGCTTGATCGCCTTCCAGATGAATCCGGATCGGAGCCTCGAGCTCGAGGTCGACTGGGCCAACGTGCTGATCGAGCCGGAGACGCGCGAGCCCGTCTCCTCGATTCTCGTCACGAAGCTCCACGGCGACGGCATGCCCATGTTGCGTTACCGGATCGGCGACGTGGCCCGGTTTCCGGCGGGCAGCCGTCCGGGACATCCCGCGTTTGCGCTCGAGGAGGTCCTGGGCCGCGACCTCGACCGGATCTGGCTGCCCGGCGGCCGCTGGATCCACGGCATCGAGTTCCCGCACATGATGAAGGACCATCCGGTCCGCGAGTTCCAGGTCGTCCAGACCGACGACGCGAGGGTGACGGTCCGCGTGGTTCCGGCCCCGAGCTTCGGCGCGGACAACCGCGCCGGCATTCTCCGGACGCTCCGCGCGAACCTCGACGGCCTCGTCGTGAGCCTCGAGCTCTGCGAAGCCCTGCCGCGGACTCGGGCGAACAAGGTCCGCGCCGTCATCAGCGAGATCGACGAGCGCCGGCGAGCCCAGCGATGACGGACCGAGACTTTACGCGAGATCGGCAGGTGGCCGCCGTCCGGACGCCCGAGCCCCCGCGAGGGCCCCAGGACGCCGGCGCGCTCTCGGAGAGCCTCGGCCGTCTTGCCGCGCTGCTCGGCTGGAGCCGCGAGGGCCGGGGGCCCTTCGGCGGCGCGATCCCGCGCGGGGCGCGCGTGGTCGTGAAGCCCAACTGGGTGATTCACGAGAACCGCGGACCGTGGGGGCTCGAGCCCCTCGTCACCGACCCCATGCTGATCCGCGCCGTCGTCGCCGGCGTGCTCGCCGCGGGACCGTCGCGGGTGATCGTCGGCGACGCGCCGCTTCAGGGCTGCGACTTCGAGCGGCTGTTGCGCGACACGGCCCTCGATCGTTGGGCGGCGGACCTGCGAGCGCGCGAGCCGCGCTTCGGGGGGGTGCAGGACTTCCGGCGGACCACGTGCGCGTTTCGCTACGGCGTGCGGATGGCCCGCGAGGACCAGATCCCCGAAGCGGACTTCGTGCTGTTCGATCTCGGCGCCGAGAGCCTGCTCGAGCCGATCACCGACGCGCGGGGCTCGTTCCGGGTCACGCAATACGACCCGCGCGAGCTCCGTAAGACGCACGCCCACGGCCGCCACCGCTATCTCGTCGCGCGGGCGATCGTCGAGGCCGACGTCGTCGTCAACGTGCCGAAGCTGAAGACCCACTGCAAGGCCGGGATCACCGGCGCCCTCAAGAACCTCGTCGGCATCAACGGCAACAAAGAATTCCTGCCCCACCATCGTGTCGGTGGCTCGCATCACGGCGGCGACTGCTACCCCGGCGGCAGCGTGCTCAAGCGGGCGATCGAGGTCGCGCTCGATCAGTCGAATCTCGCCCGCGCTCCAGGGCCCCGCGCGTTCGCGTGGAGCGCAACCGGCGACGTGCTCGGCCGCATCTTGCAGCGAATGGGCGATGAGATCGGAGTCGAGGGCGCGTGGTCGGGCAACGACACGGTCTGGAGGATGTGTCTCGACCTGAACCGGGTCCTCCACTACGGGCGGCCCGACGGGACGCTCGCCGAGACCCCGCAGCGCCGTGTCCTGCACGTCGTCGACGCGATCGTCGCCGGGCAGGGCGACGGCCCGCTCGCCCCCGAGCCGCTGAGCCTGGGGCTACTGCTCGGCGGCGGCAACCCGGCGGCGGTGGACTGGGTCGGCGCCCACCTGCTCAGCTACGATCCGCGCCGCGTCCCGCTCGCCCGCGAGGCGTTCGGGCGCTTCCGGTGGCCGATCGCCGCGTTCGAGTCCGACGAGGTTCGCCTGATCGGCGACCTCGAGGACGGGGCGGACTCCCTGGCCGGGGCCCTCGGCGCCGCGCAAGCGGTGAAGCACCCGCCGGGCTGGCGCGATTCCGCGGCCGCGTGGTGCGCGCGCCAGACGGTCGCGGGGGGGCGCCGCCGGCCGGGCGCGACACCGGGGACGGAGCGCCGCTGATGCGCGCGACGCTCGCACGGAGGGTCATCTGGCTCGCGTCCGCGAAGGCGGTCGCGTTCGGGCTCGGCTTCGCCCTGCCGCTCGTCCTCGTGCGCAGCTTGAGCCAGACCGAGTTCGGCCTGTACAAGCAGGCGTTCCTGCTCGTCAACACCGCCACCACCATCCTCCCGCTCGGCTTCGCCATGAGCGCCTTCTACTTCCTGCCGCGCTGCGAGGGCGAGCAAGGGCGGGTCGTCTTGAACATCGCGCTGTTCCATCTGATGGTGGCGGGGCTGACCGGGCTCGCGCTCCTGGTGTACCCGGACCTCCTCGAGCTGATCTTCGGCAGCCCCGAGCTCGTCGGCCACGCCCACGGCCTGGCGCTCCTCGTCTTTCTGGCGGTCGCCACCTCCGTGCTCGAGATCATCTCGGTCGCGAACGGGGAAGTCGCCTTCGCGGCGCGCCTGATCGTCGCGACGTACCTCGTCAAGACCCTGCTGTTCCTGGGCGCCGCGTGGCTCGCCCCGTCGATCGAGGCGCTCATCGCCGCCGCCACGCTCAACTACCTCCTGCAGGCCCCGCTCGTCTTCTGGTACCTCGCCTCGCGGTTCCCGAGGTTCTGGGCCACGCGCGACTGGCCGCTCATGCGCGCGCAGCTCGCCTACGCGCTTCCGCTCGGCGCGGCGACGATGCTCTCGATGGCCCAGCTCGACCTGCACAGCTACTTCGTCGCCCGCACCTTCGATGCCGCGACGTTCGCGATCTACGCGGTCGGCTGCTTCCAGCTGCCGTTCCTGTACATCGTCAACGAGTCGGTCGGCGCGGTGATGATCCCGACGGTCAGCCGGCTCCAGCTCGAGAACCAGCCGGGTGAGATCGTGCGGCTCGTCGCCCGCATGATGCGCAAGCTCGCCGCCCTGTACTTTCCGCTCTACGCCTGCCTGCTCGTCACCGGGCGGGAGTTCGTCACCGTGCTCTTCACCGAGAGCTACCGTGCGAGCTGGCCGATCTTCGCGGTGAACCTGACCCTGATCCCGCTCTGCATCCTCACCGCCGCGTGCGACCCGGTGTTGCGCGCGTACCCGGCCTACACGTCGGTGCTCGTGCGGATCCGCGTCGCGCTGATCGCGGTGCTGGTCTCGGGGCTCTGGATCGTGACGGCGCACCACTGGCTGCTCGGCGCGATCGTCGTCATGGTCGGGGTCGCCGCGATCGACCGGTTCACGGTGAGCGTGATGCTCGGGCGCGTGCTCGACGTGACGTGGCGCGATCTGAGGCTCTTCGGTGACATCGCGAAGCTGGCGGCGGCGGCCGGGCTCGCCGGCGTGATCGCCGCCGGGGTGCGCCTGCTGGTCGCGGGCGCGGGCCCGCTGATCGTGCTCGTCGCCGGCGCCGCGGCGCTGGCCGCCGTCTACGTCGCGTCCGTCGCGGCGCTCGGCGTTGCGACCGCGGCCGAGCGCCACGCCCTCCGCCGCCACGGGCTGGCGCTGCTGCGGCGTGTCGGGGTCGATCGTCGTGAACCGGCGTTACGGGATGTCCCCGAACGCGCCAGGGTCAAGCCATGAGGATCGCGGTCGTGGCGGCGAGCCTCGACATCCTGGGAGGCCAGTCGATCCAGGCGCAGGCGCTCTGCGCCGGGCTCCGGCAGGCGGGCTACGAGGTCGACTTCGTTCCGATCAACCCGCGGTTCCCGCGCGGGCTCGGCTGGGTCCGGCGCTACCCCTACGTGCGGACCGTGCTGAACCAGTCGCTCTATCTGCCGAGCCTCCACCGGCTGCGTCGAGCCGACGTCGTCCACGTCTTCTCGGCGTCGTACTGGTCGTTCCTGATCGCGGTGGCGCCAGCACTTCTGGTGGCGCGTCACTATCGCAAGCGAATCTTGTTGAACTACCACAGCGGCCAGGCCGACGACCATCTCGAGCGCTGGGGCACGCTCGTCCATCCCTGGCTCGAGCTCGCCCACGAGATCGTCGTGCCCTCCGAGTATCTCCGCGCGGTGTTCGCGCGACACGGCTACCCGGCGCGCGCCGTGCCGAACCTCGTGGACACGACGCGATTCCGATACCGGGACCGGATGCCGCCGCACGCGCGCTTCGTATCGGCCCGCAACCTCGAGCCCATCTATCGCGTGAACGTCACGCTCGAGGCGTTCGCGATGGTGCGAGAGCGGTTGCCGTCGGCGACCTTGACCATTGCCGGGGACGGTAGCGAGCGCGCTCGGCTCGTGCGGCGGGCGGCGGCGCTGGGCGAGCGCGGGATCACCTTCCGTGGGCGCGTCAACCCCGTGGACATGCCGGCGCTCTACGACGAGGCCGACATCTTCGTGAATTCGTCGATCGTCGACAACCAACCGTTGTCGGTGCTCGAGGCCTTCGCCGCGGGCCTTCCAGTGGTCTCGACCGCCACCGGGGACATCGCGGCGCTCGTGCGCGACCGCGAGACCGGGCTGGTCATCCCGCCTGACGACGCGTTCGCGATGGCCAAGGCGATGACGACGATGCTCGAGTATCCGGTCCGCGCCCGGCAGATGGCCCGTCGGGCACGGTCCGAGGTCGAAGCGTTCACGTGGTCGCGCCTGCGCGAGCAGTGGGATGCCGCCTACGCGGGAGTGCCGGCGTGATCCGACGGCTCGCTCGCGCCGGGGCCGACGAGCTGATCTGCCGGGGCCGTCAGGAAGCCGCGAAGCTCCTCGAGCGCACCGGCGTGGTCACGCGCGCCGGACTCGGACCGGATCACGGCATGACCCTGGAGCGCTTCCGCGCCCTCACGCCGCGCCACTTCTTCGACGGGGCGGTGAGTGACCGGACGCCTCGCCTCCTGATCGATCGGATGCCGGGCGCGGTCGACGAGATCGTGAAGGTCGCCGAGGCAGCGTGCCAGGGCCGTTTCGATCTGCTCGGCTACGAGGGGCTGTCGTTCGGCGATCCGGTGGACTGGCGCCTGGATCCGGTCTCCGGACGTCGCGCACCCCGGACTCACTGGAGTCTCGTGAATCCGCTCGACCGGAACTCGGTCGGCGACAGCAAGGTCGTCTGGGAGCTGAACCGTCACCAGTGGATGGTCCAGCTCGGACAGGCCTATCGCCTGACCGGCGAGCTTCGCTACGCGCGCGCCTTCACCCGGTATGTCGAGCAGTGGCTCGATGCCAACCCCCCGGGGATCGGGATCAACTGGGCGAGCAGCCTCGAGGTGTCGTTCAGGCTGATCGCATGGTGCTGGGCGCTCGTGCTCATCCGAGGAGCCCTCGTGTTGTCGTCAGCCCTGTTCGATCGGATCGTCCGCTCGATCTGGGACCACGCCGCACACGTGGAGCGCTATCTCTCGTACTACTTCTCGCCGAACACGCACCTGACCGGCGAGGCCCTCGGCCTCGTCTACGCGGGGCTGATCTTTCCCGACCTGCCGCGCGCCGATCGCTGGCGCGAGCTCGGCACGCGGATCCTGATGGACCAGAGCGCGCGCCACATCCTGTCCGACGGCGTCTACTTCGAGCTGTCGACGGGCTACCAGCGCTACACGCTCGAGTTCTATCTGCATCTCTTGATCCTCGCCAGACGAAACGGCCGGCCGATCCCGGCGTCGGTCCTCGAGCGCGTGGCCGGGATGCTCGACTTCGTGCTGGCGCTGCGCTGCCCCGACGGCTCGATGCCCCAGATCGGAGACGCCGACGGCGGCACGCTCCTGCCGCTCGCGCCGCGCGCCCAGGACGACTTCCGCGGCGTCCTCGCGACCGCGGCCGCCTTCTTCGGTCGCGCCGATAGCGCGTGGGCGGCCGGTGGTGCGGCCCCCGAGGTGCTCTGGCTCCTGGGCCCGTCCGGACTCGACGCCTTCGACGCCCTGCAGCCGGCGCCGCCGGCCGGCCCGCCGTCGCGCCACTTCGCGGCCGGCGGATACGCGGTCATGCGGAGCGGCTGGGGCCCCAACGACCATCAGCTGATCTTCGACGTCGGACCGCTCGGCTGTCCCGTGACCGGCGGGCACGGCCACGCCGACCTCTTGAGCGTGCAGTGCGCCGTCTTCGGCGAGCCGTACCTGGTCGACTCGGGCACGTATTGCTACGCCGGTGATCCCGCGAGTCGCGACTACTTCCGGTCGACCGCGGCGCACAGCGCCGTGGTGGTGGACGGGGAATCTCAGGCGGCGCCGGTCGGGCCGTTCCGGTGGGCGAAGCGGCCGGGGGCGCAGCTCCTCGAGTGGCGCTCGGCCCTGGATCTGGACTTTGCCGAGGCGCACCATCGCGCCTACGCCGAGCTGCCTGGGGGTGGCGCCATCCACCGGCGCCGCGTGCTCTTCGTCAAGGGCCGCTACTGGGTGGTCGTCGACGACCTCGAGGGTGACGGCGAGCACCAGGTCGACCTGCAGTTCCAGTTCGCGCCCCTCGAGGTCCAGGTCGACCCCACCCTCTGGGCGTGCGCGCGAGGGCGGAGAGGGAGCGAGCTCCTCGTCCGGCCGTTCGCGAACGTGTCGCTCAAGGCGGTCCTGCACACCGGCGAGCTCGAGCCGCTCCGCGGCTGGGTTTCGCCGATCTATGGACGGCGCGAGCCCGCGCCGCTCCTGGTCTACTCCACCGTCACGAGCCTTCCACTGCGCGTGGCGACCCTGCTCCTGCCGAGCGCCGGCCCGCGCGCGGCGATGCCTTCCGTCTCGGCGGTGAACGACGCGAGCGGCGCGCCCGTAGGCCTCGTCCTCGGGGACACGGGCGAGCGCATCGCGTTCGGCGAGCGCGGACTACCCGAAATCGCAAACCATTCGATGCCGGGGGAGCGCGACACGAAGCCGCCGGCGTCGTGGAGAACAAATGGTGACCCATGATCTGGATGGCATTCCTCGCTTTGGGTCTCGTCGTCGTTTTCGTCTCGTACGGCGGGTACGCGCTGTGGGTGGCGTGGCTCGCGCGCGTGCGACCGGTTCCGACGGCCGCGCGGTATCTGCCGGACGCGCTCCTGCCCAGCGTCACCTGTGTGATGGCGGCCTCGAACGAGGCCGTGCTCATTCGCCACAAGCTCCGTGGACTCACCCGGCAGGACTACCCGGCGGACAAGCTCGCGATCATCGTGGTGAGCGACGGGTCGACCGACGCCACCGACGCCATCGTGCGGGCCTGGGCCCGTCGTGATCCCCGGATCCGCCTGTTGAGGACGGAGCGCCGGAGCGGTAAGCCCACCGCGCTGAACCTGGCGCGTGGGCACATCGTGAGCGACGTCACGGTGCTCATGGACGTTCGCCAGGCTCTCACGCAGGGCGCGCTCCGCGAGCTCGTGGCGCAGCTCGCCGACCCCGGCGTCGGCGTCGTGTCCGGCGACCTCCGGGTCAAGGGCGACGCGTACTGGACGTACGAGGGGTTCGTGCGCAAGTGCGAGTCACGCTCCGGCTCGATGGTGCAGGTCACCGGCTCGCTCTACGCGGTCCGGACCGCGGATCTGCCGGAGATTCCTCCGGACACGATCCTGGACGACGTGTACGTGCCGCTGAAGGTCGCGCTGAGCGGCCGGCGGATCGTCATGGCGGAGGGCGCCGGTAGCCTCGACGTCGCCACCCGCACGGCGAGCGACGAGTTCGTGCGCAAGGTGAGGACGCTCGCTGGACTCGTCCAGATCTGCCACCACGTGGACGGCTGCCTCAATCCCGCGAAGAACCCGGTCTGGGGGCGCTTCGTCCTGCACAAGCTCTCTCGGCTGGCCTGCCCGTACGGTCTGCTCCTCGTGCTGGCGAGCTCCGCGATGGCCGAGGGCCTGGGATACGGCACGGCGCTCATCACGGGCGTCGCGGTGGGCCTCATCGGCCTCACGCAGTGGCGCGGGCCCTCGCCGCGTCTGGTGTCCCTGCTCAGATCCTTCCTGGCGCTGAACCTGGCGGCGCTGTGGGCGATGCCGTCCTACTACCTCGGGCGCACGTCGGTGACGTGGCGACGGGTGGGGATCGACCGGACATGAGCCCGCGACCGCTCCGCCTGCACATCATCACCGAGGAGGATCCGTTCTACCTCCCGGTCTTCTTCCGGGAGTTCCTCGCCGAGCTCCCGCCGGACCGGTTCGAGCTCCTGGGCATCGACATCACGCCCCCCTTGAATCAACCGACGCGCCGCGCGCTGGCGCGAAAGCTCTACAGCTTCTACGGCGGGCTCGACTTCGTCCGCCTGCTCGGCCGCTACGCGGCTTCGAAGACGCTCGACCTGCTCGCCCCGCGTCGCTGGTGGAGCGGCACCATCAATCGGCTCGCGGCCCGCCACCGGGTCGCCTGCCGGGTCGTCAAGAACGTCAACGCGCCCAAGTACGTCGCCGAGCTGCGCCGGCTCGCGCCGGATCTGCTCGTGTCGGTGGCGGCGTCGCAGATCTTCAAGCCGGATCTCCTGTCGGTCCCGCGGCTCGCCGCCGTGAACGTCCACACGGGTCCGCTGCCGAGCTATCGCGGGATGATGCCGGTCTTCTGGCAGATGTACGACCGTCGGAAGTCGATCGTCGTCACCCTGCACACGATGACGGCCGACGTCGACGTGGGCACGATCTTGCTGCAGCGCGAGGTGCCGCTCAACGGCGATCGCAGCCTCGACCTCGTGATCCGCAAGATGAAGCGCGAGGGCGCCCAGACGCTGATCGAGCTGCTGGAGCGCTATCGCACGGGGGCCGTGGAGCCCGTCGCCATGGACCGCTCCCGGGAGCACTACCACTCATTTCCGGGACGCGCCGAGGCGGCACGGTTCCGCCACATGGGGTATCGCCTCGTATGATTCCTTGCCTCCTGACCTTCGACATCGAGGACTGGTTCCAGGTTGAGAACCTCCGGCCGCTCTTTCCACCCGAGAGCTGGGAGGCGATCCCGCGCCGGGTGGCGAGCGCCACGCGCCGTGTGCTGCGGCTGCTCGCGGAGCATCAGATCCGCTCGACCTTCTTCGTCCTGGGCTGGGTGGCCGAGCGCGAGCCCGCGCTCGTCCGCGAGATCGCCGCGAGCGGCCACGAGATCGCGAGCCACGGCCATAGTCACGTCATGCCGATGCAGCTCACCCTGACCGAGTTCCGCGACGACATCGACCGGTCACGCAAGGTGCTCGAGGACGTCTCGGGGCGGGCGGTCGTCGGCTACCGCGCGCCGTCGTTCAGCATCGATCGCAAGCGACTGACGATCCTCGAGGGCTGCGGATTCCGCTACGACTCGAGCCACCATCCCTTCAGCCTCCACGAGCGCTACGGCCGGCTCGGCGATCTCGGGCCACCGGTCGTGCCCGGAGTGTATGCCCTCGGCGAGCGGATGGTGGAGCTCGCGCTTCCGGTCGAGCGCGTGGGCCCGCTCGCGCTGCCCGTGTCCGGTGGGGGCTACTTCAGGCTGTACCCGGCCGCGCTCTATCGCACGCTCGTCGCGCGCTCGATCGCCCGGCTGGGCTCGTATCTGATGTACCTGCACTCGTGGGAATTCGACCCCGAGCAGCCGCGCGTCCCCGGCGCCGGCCGGGTCCGAACGGCCAAGCACTACGTGAGCCTCTCGCGCACCTTGCCGCGCATGCGCCGACTCATCGCGATGCTCGAGGGCGCCGGCGCCAGCTTCATGACGGCGCGGGACTTCATCGAGCGCGTGGTGGCTCCCGGGGCGTCGTCGCCTCGCGTGGAGGGAGCATGAGGCCGAAGGCGCCGTCCCGTTCGGCCGTCGCGTTGGAGAAGCTCTCGGACTGGGACGTCTACCGGTTCGGCCTCCGAGTCGGCGCACGGACCCTCCCGCTCGCGCCGCGGGACGCGCTCAAGCGGCTCGTCCTGCCCGTCGAATACATCCGCTGCGCGGAGTTCCGCTACGTGCTCGAGCACCTGGACGTCGGCGCGGAGCACCGGGTCCTCGATATCGGGAGCCCGAAGCTGCTGTCGCTGTTCCTGGCCTCGCGCGTCGGCGCGCGCGTCTGGGCGACGGACCTCGTCGACTACTTCTTCCCGGCCTATGCCGCCTACGCCGCGAGCGTGCTGGGCTCCCGCCGGGAACGCTATCTCATGGAGACGCAGGACGCCCAGGGGCTCACGTACGAGGACGGCGCGTTCGACCGCGTCTTCTCGGTCTCGGTCATCGAGCACATCCCGGGGGACGGTGACGTCGCGGCCATGCACGAGATCGCGCGCGTGCTCAAGCCCGGCGGGATCGTCTGTCTCACCGTGCCCTGGAGCGACCGGGGCTACGTCGAGGAGTTCCATCGTCCGGACGCCGATGCCTACTGGGTGAAGCCGGGCGACGACGAGCGGGTGTTCTACCAGCGCGCTTACGACCGCGACTCGATGCAGAAGCGTCTGCTCGGCCATCATCGTCTCGACGTCGTCGACGTGAGCTTCTGGGGCGAGCGCCGGATCGCGGTCGAGGACGCGATCCTCAACCGTCGCCTGCCTCGGCTCGCCCGGTACGCGATGCTCCCCGCGCACTTCGCGCTCAACCGCCTCTTCTTGAGACGCCTCGGGGAAGAGGAGCCCTCGCGGAAGAAGGTCGCGTGCGTGACCCTCCGCAAGCGGGCGACCTGAGGAGGCGCACGCCATGTGCGGCATCGTCGGCACCGTCGGCCTGAATCCACTCGAGCCCGTGGACGAGGCGCGGCTCAAGATCATGCGAGACGTCCTACGTCACCGCGGGCCCGACGGCGAGGGGCTGTGGACCGAGGGCCACGTGGGGCTCGGCTTCCGGCGGCTCGCGATCATCGACGTCGCGGGCGGCGCCCAGCCCATGCCCAACGAGGACGGCAGCGTATGGGTCGTCTTCAACGGGGAGATCTACAACCACGCCAAGCTCCGGCCGTGGCTCGAGGCCCGCGGTCATCGCTATCGCACCCGTAGCGACACCGAGACGATCGTCCACCTTTACGAGGAGGAGGGCGAGCGCTGCGTGGAGCGACTCCAGGGCATGTTCGCGTTCGCGGTGTGGGATCGGCCGCGGCGGCGATTGCTCCTCGCTCGCGACCGGCTCGGCATCAAGCCGCTCTACTACGCGCTCACCGATCGCGAGCTGGTCTTCGCCTCCGAGATCAAGGCGATCCTCGCGGGGGGCGCGGTGACGCCGGCCCTCAACCGCGCGATCGTCCCCGAGTTCCTCGCCAACCGCTTCGTCGCCGGCTCCGAGACGTTCTTCCGAGGGGTGACGAAGCTCTTGCCCGGACGAACCCTGACCTGGTCGGCGGACGAGGGGGTGCGCGAGCGTCGCTACTGGAGCTTGCCGGCCGAGGTGGACGGCGCCGACATGACCCCGGTGCAGGCCGCGGGCCGGGTCCGGGCCGACCTCGAAGCGGTGGTACGGAGCCACCTCATGAGCGACGTGCCGCTCGGCCTCTTCCTCTCCGGCGGGCTCGACTCGAGCGCCCTCGCCGCGCTGATGTCGCGGATGGTCCGAGCCCCGATCCGCACGTTCTCGGTGGGCCTGCCCGACACCGACTCGAACGAGCTCGGCTACGCGCGGCTGGTGGCGCGCGCCGTTCGCTCCGTGCACCGCGAGGTCGTCGTCACGGCCAGCGAGTTCTTCGACGCCCTGCCGCGTCTCATCCGGCACGAGGACGAGCCGATCGCGTTCACGTCGAGCGTGCCGCTCTACTTCGTCTCGCGCCTCGCCGCCGAGGACGTGAAGGTGGTGCTCACCGGCGAAGGCGCCGACGAGCTGTTCCTCGGCTATCACCGGTACCGGATCACGCACTGGAACGACCGGCTCGGCCGGGTCTATGAAAGGCTGGCGCCCTCGGGCCTGCGCCGGACCATCGGCCGATCGCTCAGCCGCCTGCCGCGCCGGCTCGGCCGCTACGCGACGCGCACGTTCCTCGGGCTCGAGACCGGCCCCCGGCAGCTCTTCTGCGAAAACTTCGCGGTCTTCCCGACCGCGCTCCAGCAGGACTTGCTGGCGGATCCAGATCTCCTCGCGGCGCGCGACCCGTACCAGGCGGCGCTCGAGCGCTACGCCGCGGCGCCGGGCGGCCACCTCGATCGGATGAGTCACGCCGATCTACAGACCTATCTCGTCGAGCTCCTGATGAAGCAGGACCAGATGAGCATGGCGGCCTCGATCGAGAGCCGCGTGCCGTTCCTCGACCACGAGCTCGTGGAGCGCGTCGCCGTGATGCCCGGTCGTCTCAAGCTCCGCGGCTGGCAGACCAAGGCCGTGCTGCGCGCGGCCATCCAGGACGTGGTGCCGCGGGCGATCCTCGCGCGGCGGAAGATGGGCTTCCCGGTTCCGGTGGGCCGCTGGCTGCGCGGACCCTTCCGGCCCCTCGTCGACGAGCTCGTGCTGGGGCCGCGAGCGCTCGGCCGCGGACTCTTCGACCGGAGCGCGTTGCGCCGACTGGCCGAGTCGCACCGGGCAGGCCTCGCCGACCACGGCGACCGGCTCTGGCTCCTCATCAACCTCGAGCTCTGGCAGCGCATGTTCCTCGACGGTGAGGACGCCGGCGGCCTCATGGACGGTCTCGAGGCGTCATGCGCCTGATCTGGGTGAAGGTCGGAGGGCTCTGGCCGGTCAACACAGGCGGCCGCATCCGCAGCTTTCACATGCTCCGCGAGCTCTCGCACCGGCACGAGGTGACGCTCCTCACGACTCACGGACCATCGGAGGATCCCCGGGCGCTCGAGGCCGCGCTCCCGCGCTGCGAGGTCGTCTCGGTCCCGTGGGCCCTGGCCAAGCGGGGCAGCGCCCGCTTCGCGCTGGCGCTCGTCCGGTCCTGGCTGTCGTCCCTGCCAGTCGATCTCTACAAGGCGCGGGTCCCGGCGCTCGGCCGCGAGATCGAGCGGAGGCTCGCCAACGAGCGCGTCGATCTCATCGTCGCCGATTTCCTGCTGGCCACGCCCAACGTCACGCGCGCCGCCGCGCCTCCCACCGTGCTGTTCGCCCACAACGTCGAGCACGTGATCTGGCAGCGGATGCGCGAGGTCGAGCCCCGCGCCTGGCGCCGTATCTTGCTGGCGCTCGAAAGCCGCAAGATGCGCCGCTACGAGGCGAGCGCGTGCGCGCGCGCCCAGCTGACGATCGCGGTCTCGGACGCCGACCGCCACCTGCTGGCCGCCGCCGCGCCGGGCGCGCGCGTCCGCGCGGTGCCGACGGGCGTCGACGTCGACTACTTCGCCCCCGACGGTGTCGCGGAGATTCCGGGCCGGCTCGTCTTCACCGGGTCGATGGACTGGTACCCGAACGAGGACGGCATCGTCCACTTCATCGACGCCGTGCTGCCGCGCATTCGCCGCGAGGTGCCGGCGGCCGCCTTGACGGTGGTCGGACGCAATCCGTCCGCGCGTCTTCGCGGCGCCGCGGCGGCGGCCGGCGTTCGAGTCACCGGTCTGGTCGACGACGTCCGGCCGCACATGGCCGAGGCGGCCGTCTACGTCGTGCCGCTCCGGATCGGCGGCGGCACCCGGCTCAAGATCTTCGAGGCGCTCTCGATGGCCAAGGCGGTCGTCTCCACGACGGTGGGGGCCGAGGGCTTACCGCTGGCGCCGGGTCGGCATTTCCTGCAAGCCGATGAGCCCGCCGGGTTCGCCGAAGCCGTGACATCGCTCCTGCGGGATGCCGCCCGGCGCCGCGCGATCGGCGCCGCGGGCCGCCGCCTCGTCGAGGAGCGGTACTCATGGTCCAGGGTCGTCGACGAATTTGAACACCAATGTGGAGAGGTGCTTCGCCATGCGAGTTAGCGTGTTCGGTCTCGGGTACGTGGGTTGCGTGACGGCGGCTTGTCTGGCGAAGGCCGGCCATGCGGTCGTCGGCGTGGACGTGAACGCCGAGAAGGTCGCGATGATCAACACGGCGACCCCGCCGATCGTCGAGCCCGGCCTGCCCGAGCTCTTGCGCGAGGTGGTGGGGACCGGACGCCTGCGGGCGACGACGTCGAGCGACCAGGCGGTCGCCGAGTCCGACGTCTCGCTGATCTGCGTGGGCACGCCCAGCCGCGCGAACGGCCGCATCGACCTCGACGCGGTCGTCCGCACCGGCCAGAGCATCGGCCAGGCGGTGCGCAAGCGCGCCGAGCCGCACGCCGTGGTGCTGCGGAGCACGGTGCTGCCGGGGACGGCCGAGCAATACCTCGTGCCGGCGCTGCTCGCCGGCGCCGGCGGGCGGGCGGCGACGCGGGTCGCGGTGAACCCGGAGTTCATGCGCGAGGGCTCCTCGCTGAGCGACTTCGCCAGGCCTCCGATGACGCTCGTCGGCTGCGGCGACCCGGCGACGGCGGCGCTCCTGCGCCTGCTCTACGAGAGCGTCCAGGCGCCGTTCGTCCACACCTCGATCCGCACCGCAGAGATGGTCAAGTACGCCGCGAACGCGTACCACGCGCTCAAGGTGTGCTTCGCCAACGAGGTGGCCGACGTCTGCGCCGCGCTCGGAGCCGACGGCAACGAGGTCATGCGCGTGTTCGCCATGGACCGCAAGCTGAACGTGTCCGAAGCGTATCTGAGGCCGGGCTTCGCGTTCGGCGGCTCCTGTCTGCCGAAGGATCTCCGCGCGCTGCTCCACGCCGCCCGCGCCGCCGACGTGTCGACACCGGTGCTCGGGTCGATCCTGCCGTCGAACGAGGGGCAGGTCCGCCGCGGCGTCGAGGCGGTGCTGGCGTTGCGACGCCAGCGGATTGGCGTGGTCGGCCTGTCCTTCAAGGCGGGAACCGACGATCTCAGAGAAAGTCCGATCGTCGGGCTCGTCGAGACGTTGATCGGCAAGGGGTGCGACGTCAGGATCCTCGACCGCAACGTCGCGACGGCGCGCCTGGTGGGCGCCAACCGCCGTTACATCGAGCAAGAGATCCCGCACATCGCGTCTCTGATGTGCCCGAGCGCCGAAGCGCTGCTGGCCCACGCCGAGGTCATCGTGATCGGCAACGCGTGCGAGGACGCGACCGAGGTGCTGGCCGCGGCACAGCCGGAGCACCTGACCATCGACCTCACCCGGGGCCACGCGACGCGATCGGTGGGGCGAGGTGGCGCGGGGAGCTGACGGATGCCGACCCCCAGAGCCTTCACGCTCGGCGCGCTGCTGGTTCTCATCGCGTCGGCCGCCAGCCCGGCCGAAGGGCCAGCCGTCGCGCAGCAGCCGTCGGCGGTCGTCGATACCGCGGCGGTCGAACCATCGGGCCGCACCATCGCGGTGCCCGGCGACGGAGACCTACAAGCGGCGCTCGATGCCGCCCGGCCGGGCGACGTCGTCACGCTCGAGCCCGGCGGAGTCTATCGAGGGTCGTTCACGCTGCCGAAAAAGTCCGGATCGGGCTGGATCGTCGTGCGTACCCGCGGCGACGCGGCGACGGCTCCGGCGGGGACCCGGGTCGACCCGGGCCAGGCCCGCACGCTCGCACAGCTCGTGGCGTCGTCGGGGTCGGTCGTGCGTACCGCGCCGGGCGCGCATCACTATCGCCTCAGCGGCCTCGACATCCGGCCGACCGAGGGCGCCTTCCTGTACACCCTCGTCCAGATCGGCTCGGCCGAGACCGCGATGGAGGACGTCCCGCACCACGTGATCGTCGAGCGATGCCTCATCCGCGGCGACCCGCGGCGAGGGGCCCGCCGCGGCGTCGCGCTGAACGGCGCGCACGCCGCGGTGATCGACTCGTACATCGCGGACATCAAGGAAGTGGGCGCCGACTCCCAGGCGATCGCCGGCTGGAACGGGCCCGGCCCGCTCAAGATCGCCAACAATTACCTCGAGGGGGCCGGGGAGAACGTCATGTTCGGCGGCGCCGATCCGTCGATCCGCGATCTCGTGCCCTCCGACATCGAGATCCTCCGCAATCACATGGCCAAGCCGCTGGCCTGGAAGCCGGGCGACCCCGCGTACGCGGGCACCGCGTGGACCGTCAAGAACATCTTCGAGCTCAAGAATGCCCGGCGCGTGCGCGTCGACGGCAATCTCCTGGAGCACAGCTGGGTCCAGGCCCAGATCGGCTTCGCGGTTCTCCTGACCGTGCGCAATCAAGACGGGCGCGCGCCGTGGGCGGTCGTCGAGGACGTGACGTTCGTCAACAACGTGATCCGGGGCGCGACCTCGGGCGTCAACATCCATGGCCGCGACAACACCCACCCGAGCCAGCCGACGCGACGCATCGTGATCAGGAACAATCTGTTCGTCGACATCGGCGGCCCGCGCTGGGGCGGCGAGGGCCGGCTCTTTCAGATCGTGGACGGCACGAGCTCGATCGTCATCGACCACAATACGGCGATCCACATCGGCAACATCATCACCGCCGAGGGACCGCCGCACCACGGCTTCGTCTTCACCGACAACATCGTGGCGCACAACACCTACGGCATCGCCGGCACCGGCGTCGGGACGGGGACGCAGGCCCTGGACGCGCTCTTCCCGGGCGCGATCGTGCGACGCAACGTGATCGTGGGCGGGAGCTCGGCCGAGTATCCGCGCGACAACTTCTTCGTGCGCTCCTGGGAACAGGTCAAGTTCGAGGATCTGTCCCAGGGACGCGTGCGACTGACCGCGAGCAGCCCCTTTCGGCGCGCCGGCCTGGACGGGACCGACGTCGGCGTCGACGACAACGCGCTGAGACCGACGATCCGTCCAGGAGGAGACGGCCGCCGATAAAGCTGGACTCGTCCGGAGCCGAGCGGCGCTCCTCCAGCCGTCCCTGGCCCACCAGCGATGATCGCGAGAGACAAGGTTGCGGCGTTTCTGCTGGCCCACCGAGGCCGCTTCTTCTGTGAGCGCTGCCTCGGCCGCGCCGTCGGGATCGACCCGTCAACTGGTCACCGCGCGGCGACGCGGATCGCTCGTACCGGCGGGTTCGTCCGGGAGTACGGCGTCTGCTCCGAGTGCGGCGAGAGCCGCCTGGTGACCCGCGCCCCCTGCTGAGTCTCCACTCCGGACTTTCCTGCGCCGATCACCGGGGTTCCCCGCATTGAAGGCGCAGGGAACGGCACGTAGCATGGACAGCGAGCGCGGTAGAAGTTTCAGAGTTTTTGCCTCTGGCGTTGGCGCGCCTGGAGCGCGTGAGCTTTGATGGCGACAGTAGCCGGTCAGCGAGCTGAATCCCCCGCAGAGGTCGGCGAAGCCCGCCGCGTCGCCTGGCCCTCCCTGTCGTGGACCTGGTGGAGGCTCGTGGCCCTCACCGGCGTCTACTTCGTCGCCGGCAAGCTGGGGCTGTCGCTGGCCTTCGTCCACGCCAGCGCGACGGCGGTGTGGCCACCGACGGGCATCGCGCTGGCGGCCGCCCTGCTGTACGGGCCCACGGTGTGGCCCGCGATCTTCCTCGGGGCGTTCCTCGTGAACGTGACGACGGCCGGATCGGTCGCCTCGTCGCTGGGCATCGCCAGCGGCAATACCCTCGAGATGGTCATCGGCGTCTGGCTCGTGAATCGCTGGGCCGGCGGCCGTGAAGTCTTCCTTGGCGCCCGGAGCTTCTTCGCCTTCGCGGGGCTGGCGGGGGGCGCCGGGACGGCCGTGAGCGCGACCCTCGGCGTGGCGAGCCTGGCCCTCAGCGGATACGCGAGCTGGTCGCGTTTCGGCGAGATCTGGCTGACGTGGTGGCTGGGCGACATGGCGGGAGCGCTGGTCGTGACGCCGGTCCTGTTCCTGTGGGCGACGGATCGAATGAAGCCGCTCACGCGACCGGCCACCCTGGAGCTCGCACTGGTGCTCGCGTCGGTCGTCCTCGTCGGCGGCGTCGTCTTTGACGGGCTCGGCCCGGGGTGGATGCGCGGCTATCCGCTCGAGTTCCTCTGCATCCCGCCGCTCCTCTTCGCCGCGTTTCGATTCGGCCCGCGCCAAGCGGCGACGTGCGTGGCCCTGCTCGCCCTCCTGGCGATCATCGGGACCCTGGCGGGTCACGGACCGTTCGCGCGAGACTCCCAGAACGAGTCCCTTCTCTTGCTCCAGGCCTTCCTGATGACCCTGACGATCGTGACGTTCCCCCTCGCGGCCGTGGTGCGTGAGCACGAGCGGACCGAAGCGGCGCTCGCGCGCACCGCGGCCATCGTGGCTTTCTCGGACGACGCGATCATCGGCAAGACGCTCGACGGCGTCATCACCTCGTGGAACGAGGGGGCCGAGCGGCTCTACGGATACGCGGCGGCCGAGGCGATCGGGTGGCCGATCTCACTGGTGATCCCGCACGAGCTCAGCCACGAGCTGCCGGAGATTCTCGAGCGGCTCAGACGCGGCGAGCGGGTCGAGCACTTCGAGACCAAGCGGGTCGCGAAGAACGGCCGGCACATCGACGTCTCGGTCACGATCTCGCCGGTCCGCGATCCGAGGGACCGGATCGTCGGCGCTTCGTCGATCGCCCGCGACATCACGCACCGCAAGCGCAGCGAGGCCACGACGCGGGAGCGGGATACCTTGCGGTCAGTCGCCAGCCTGGCGGCGGGCGCGGCGCACGAGATCAACAACCCGCTCGCGGTCATCATGGGGCAGGTCCAGCTGCTGAGTGACGAGGTCGTCGGGCCGGCGCGCCACCGGATCACGGAGATCCTCGAGGCCACCGATCGGATCCGCGCGATCGTCGCCCGCATGCGGCACGTGACGCGCGTCGAGCTGTTCGAGGAATCTCCCGGGCTTCCCCCGATGCTGGACCTCAGACGATCGAGCGAGCCGGAGGCGGAGCCCGCGCCCGCGGTCACGACCGGAGCGCCGGCGCCGGCCGGGGGTAGTCTCGTCATCGTTGCGCGCGACGGCCCCGCGCGTTACGAGAGTCTCCATAGCATGTTCGCCGGCGCGGAGACCGAGGTGATCGTCGATCGCCGGCTGGGCGAGCGCCGCCGGTCCGGAGCCGACGAGTCAGGCGGCCGGCGGCGGGGGAGTCGACGTCAGCACGATGTCAGCGGCGAGCTCCGGGCGCGCGGCTGGACGCTGGTGGTGCGGTAGTCGAGTCGCCACGTCGCTGTCAGATTCCTGAATCGCACTGTCACGTCGCCGACTCCTCTCGGCCTTCGTCGGGGCTGTGGGGCCGTGCGCGCTCTCGCCGCGCGTCGGCGCCGTCGATCCGATGCGACGCAATTTCCAGATCTTCAGCCGTCTCGCCGCCCCGCATCGCTCGCCTGGCATCATCGATGCTGCCCCTGGGGCGTCAGAGGGCCGCCACGTTGAACAGCCGGTTCACGAGAGGGCCCTCGAGGAGATGCTATGGAGCCTGAGCCGTTTCGCGACGCCGCGATTCTGATCGTCGACGACGAGCGGTCCATGGTGCGCCTCATGGAGGAGCTGCTCGCGCACGCCGGCTACAGGAATCTACGGAGTACGAGCGACTCTCGCGAGGTTCTCGGGCTCTGCGCGACGTTCCAGCCCGATCTGATCTTGCTGGATCTGCGGATGCCCAACCTCGACGGCGTCGAAGTGCTCAGGCGGCTCAAGCAGCAGCGGGCCGAGGCGTACCTGCCGGTGCTCGTTCTCACCGCCGACGTGTCGCGCGAGAGCAAGCGGGCGGCGCTCGAAGCCGGCGCGAGCGATTTCCTCACCAAGCCCTTCGAGCAGATCGAGCTGCTGCTGCGCGTGCGCAACCTCATCGAGATGCGGAGCCTCCATCAGGACCTTCGACGCCAGAACGAGACGCTCGAGGGCCGCATCCAGGAGCACACGCACCAGCTGCTCGAGGCCGAGAAGCTGGCGACGATGGGGAATCTGCTCGCCGGCGTCGCGCACGAGCTCAACAGCCCGCTGTCGGTCATTCTCGGGCAGGTCGGGCTGTTCGCGCCCAGCGGCGAGGACCCGAACGCCCGGGCGCGCATCAAGGACATCGGCGAGGCGGCCGAGCGCTGCGTGCGGATCGTGCGGAGCTTCCTGACGATGGCCCGGCGGCACCCGCCCGAGCGGGGCCACGTCGCGCTCAATCACCTGCTGCGAGACGCGGTGGAGCTCCTGTCCTTCGAGCTCCGGATCGCCAACATCGAGGTGGGCTTCGATCTCGCGAAGGACCTGCCGCTCGTCTGGGCCGACGATCACCAGCTGAAGCAGGTCGTCGTGAACCTCGTGACGAACGCGCGCCAGGCCCTCCAGGACGCGTCCCCGCCCCACCGTCTGAGCCTCCGGACGCGCCACGACGCGGAAAGCCGGCGGGTGCGCGTCGAGGTCGCCGACAGCGGCCCGGGGATTCCGAGCGAGATCAGGGCGCGCATCTTCGATCCGTTCTTCACGACCAAGCCCGAAGGGGAGGGCACAGGGCTCGGATTGGCGCTCGCCCGAGGGATCGTCGAGAGTCACGGCGGCTCGATCGGCGTCGAGAGCGCGCCGGGGGAGGGCGCACAGTTCGTCATCGAGCTGCCGGTGGAAACGCCTCCGCCTGCGGCTGACGAACGCGACGATCTCGGGACCACGCTCCCGGTGGCCGGAAAGTCCATCCTGGTGGTCGACGACGAGCCCGCCGTCGCCTCGCTGCTAGCCGAAGCGCTCTCACGCGACGGCTACAACGTCGACCTGGCCGCCAACGGCGCCGTCGCCCTGCGAATGCTCGGAGCGCGCGACTACGACCTCATCGTCAGCGACAGCGGCATGCCCGTTCTCAACGGGCCCGAGCTCTATCGCGAGGTGGCGCTGCGCGAGCCGCACCTGACCCGGCGGTTCGTCTTCGTCACCGGGGACATCCTGAATCCGAGGACGCGGGCGTTCCTCGCGCGGACGGGAGCCCCTCAGCTGGAGAAGCCCTTTACCATCGAAAGCGTCAAGCGCGTCGTGCGGCGCGCACTGCTCGCGCCGTAGCCCGTCGGCCGGCTAGACCTTCCACCCCCACCGCACCGCCGAGCGATGACGCCAGCCTCGGCGCGATCGCAGCACCGCCAACCCCCGGGCGCCCTTGAAGGCGTGGAACGCGACGAGCCGTCCATGAGGAGCCAGGGCCCCGAGGTCGAGGCGAAACCTGAACCAGATGGTCCCGAACAGACCGACCGCGGCCGCCGAGTGCGCGGAGTCGAACATCAACACGTGCCAGCCCGGCGACGGCGAGTGGAGCGGTGGCGTGATCTCCCAGCGCTGGGGCCAGAGCGCACTCTCGCCGCCCATCAGGTGCCGGCGCAGCGTCTCGGACGGCGCGCTCGAGAGAACCGTCTGGCCGAGCTCGAGCAGGAGATAGCAGTAGAGGATCTTGGCGGCCGCTCGGTGCGCGCGACGCCAGTCGTCCGCCGACGCGTCGGACGCCGGCGCATCGGACGTCGCACCGGCGCGCACCTTGCCGCGACCCCGCGCCGCCATGGCCGCGGCGGTGAGCGCGAACCGCGTCGAGAGAAAATCGTCGGTCAGCTCCCGAACTCGCGCCGCGCAGTCGGGGCAGACGGCGCGCTTCAGCGCGAGCCGGCCCCCCAATGCGGCCGGAAGGACGGGCTCGGCGGTCAACACCGCGGCTCGGAAGTCGATGCGGCAATAGATGCAGGAGCGCTGGCCTCTCATCGGATTCGCCTCTCTGCACGGGCGGGAGTGCACGGCGGGTGCCACGGACTCGACGGCGCACAGATGTGCCGTCGTGAAAACCGAAGCTCTGGAAATCGCGCGGCGCCCACAGAAGCCCGGCTGGCGGTCGGAGCGGGCTTGGTGAAGCGTCGCGCCACGGGACGTGACAGATCGTCGCGGGCCGAGCCGGGACGGAGATCAAACTGGCATCGCGGCGGCCATTGACGTCGAGGATTGCGGCCCGGGGACCGCGGGTTCAGGGCTTTTCCACAGCCGCTTGCGGCGGTTGCCCGATTCGGTCCCTCATTCGCGCCGCGTACGCTCGAACGCGATCATTGCGGTCTCCGACACGACGGCGGGATCCCTGATGCGCGGCGACCGGATCCCGTCGCTCGACGGATTCCGGGCGATCTCGATCGGGCTCGTCCTGTTCGGTCATCTGCTGGGCACCTCGGGTTTCTTTCTCCCCCACACGCTCAATGACCACCTCGCGCTGGGCGAGCTCGGGGTGCGCGTCTTCTTCGTCATCTCGGGCTTCCTGATCACGAATCTCCTGCTGACGGAGGTGGCCGCCACCGGCCGGATCCACATCGGGCGCTTCTATCTCCGCCGCACGTTCCGGATCTTTCCGCCGTACTACGTCTTCATCCTGGCGCTCGTCGTCACCGAGTTGGTGCGGTGGATCCAGCTCGCTCCCGGCGACCTCTTCCATACGCTCACTTACACGAGCAACTACCACGTCACGCGCTCATGGAATGTCGGCCACACCTGGTCGCTCTCGGTCGAGGAGCAGTTCTATCTCCTGTGGCCCGCGTTGCTCGTCCTCCTCGGAGGCCGTCGGGCGATCTGGCTCGCCGCCCTGTTCGTCGGCGCGGCTGGTGCGGCTTGGACTGTGGGAGCTCACGGTCTCGGCGCGGGAGGGCGTCGGCCACCGATTCGAGGCGATCGCCGACTCGATCGCCGTCGGCTGTGTGCTCGCAGGCGCACGGTCGTGGCTGCACCGCCAACCGCTCTATCATCGGGTGCTCGTCTCACGGTGGCTATTCCTGGCTCCGGTCGTCGTCGTCCTGTCGGGAGCTCTCAGCCAGCATCCGCGGATCGACTTCTTCGTCGGCTTCACGTTCCGCAACGTTGTGGTCGCTCTCTGCATCGATCGGTGGGTCACTACCCCTCCGACCGGGTCGGGCGCGTCCTGAACTCACGGCCGTTCGTCTTCGTCGCCCTGATCAGCTACTCGATCTATCTGTGGCAGCAGCTCTTCCTCAACCGGGACGCGATGTCGCTGCCCACGAGCTTTCCGTTGAACATCACCCTGGCCATCGTGGCCGCGCTGGCCTCGTATTATCTCGTCGAGCGCCCATCCCTGCGCCTGCGCCAGCGCCTCGAGCACCTGCTCTTTCCCAAGCGCGCCGAGCGCGCCGCGACGGTCCCGGCGGCGCCGGAGCGCCGGACGCTCCATCCCGAGGCGGAGCGCCCGGCGCCGGCTTCCTAGAGACCGCCGGCCAGGACGGCGCTACCGATCGCGCCGCTGACGTTCGCGATGACCACGCCGAACGCCATCGCCGAGCTCGAGGCCTGGCTGCTGGTGTAGAAGACGGTCCCGTTCTTGGAGTACGTCACGACGCCCGCCTGCACGCTGATGCGGAAGACGTCGCCAGCCGCGAACGTGACATCCCTGCGGTAGACCCCTCCTTCGCGAACCTCGGCGATGTTGCCCTGCAGGCGGATGCCGAAGGCGATGGTGGCGGGGTTCGTGACGCTGAAGCCTGATGTGAGGCCGGCAACGCGCAGCGGCCCGGTGGCGCCGGCGGTGAATTGCGCGTAGCCGTTCGCCCCACTGATCTGCTGCTGGGAGGCGGCCCCGGCGTCGTTGCACCCGTCGCAGCCCGCGGTCTTGGTGAGCGAGTTGCCGGCCGCGGTCACGTTGACGGGATTGCTCCAGGTGATGCTCGCGGGCGCGGAGCCCGAGCCAGAGCCCGAGCCCGGGGTGGGAGAGGGAGAGGCGGACGGGCCTGCCGCGGACCCGCCGATCACAGCGCCGGCAACCACCCCGTTCCGGTTGGCGAGCGCGGCCGCCAGCACGAGCGGGTACGCGGGAGCGGCCTGGCTCGTATAGAAGACCGTGCCGTTCTTGGAGTAGCGCACGACGCCCGACTGGACGGCGACACGGAACACGTCTCCGGCCACGAACGAGGTGTCGGTGCGGTAGGCTCCACCTTCGCGAACCTCGGCGGTGGCGCCCTGGAAACGGATGCCGAAGGCGATGGTGCCCGGGTTCGAGGAGGCGAAGGACTGCGTGAGGCCAGTCGCACGCAGCGGCCCGGTGACGGAGGGACTGAACTGGGCGTAGCCGTCACCCGCGGTGATCGTCTGCTGCGAGATGGCGCCCGCATCGTAGCAGCCGTCGCAGCCTCCCGTCTTGGTCACCGAATTGCCGTTGGCCGTGACATTGACGAGGTTGGTCCAGGTGACGTTCTGCGCTGCGGCGTTGCCGGGAGCCGGCGCTGGCGAGAGGGCGGGCGCTGGAGCCGGCGCCGGCGCGGGAGCCGGGGACGGCGACGCCGCCGGGGCCGACGACGCGGCCATGGCCGTCGCCATCGCGGTGAAGTCGACGCCGACGTCCTTGCCGTCAGTGCCGGCGCGGACGTAGGGCGTTCCCGCGGCGAGCGCGTAGTTGCGTCCGGCCAGGTCGATGAAGCCGACGGCGGAGAGGGCCGACGGGTAGTAGTTGTCGGCCGGGAAATTGGAGGCCAGCCCGCCGACGATTGCGTTGCGCGCGAACGAAGCGCCGGGCAAGTAGGCGTTGATCGCCTGCATCCCGAGCCCAACGCCGTAGTCGCCGAAGACTCCGTAGAGGTTGTAGGACAAGATGTTGTTGGTGAAGACGAAGCTTGTCGCGGAGTGCAGCGACGTCGCGTAGGTCGCGGTGATCATGTTGCCGGTCTGGAGCACGGTGTTGTGATCGATGACGATGTCGGTGCCACCGTCCATGTCCTGCAAGAAGACACCCGTCCCGTTCCAGGCGCCGCCGATGTCGTCGAACAGGTTGTTCTGGACCAGGATGCGCTGCGTCTGCTGGCTCGGATGGATGTAGTCGGTGCCCATCATGTTCAGGGCGGCCCCGCTGTGGCGCACGATGTTGTTCGTGAACGTCACGTCCCGTACGGCCACCCACGGCGAAGTGCCGTCCTGGTTGCGCGGGGTGAACAGGATGCCGTATCCATTCTGCGCATCGGTCCAGTTGTTCTCGAACAGGTTGCCGTCGACCAGGATGCGCTGGGCGTTCTTCAGCTCGAAGATGTTCTTGACCGACCAGTGGATCCCGGCGTAGCTCGAGCCGTCCGCCCGCCACGAGAGCGGCTTGACGAGGTAGTTCTTGCGGAATTCGATATCAGACGGCACGAGGTTCGAGATGCCCGGATCCGCGCCGCCGAACAAGACGTTCTCGCCGGCGCCCTCCAGATAGTTGTTCACGATCTTGAACGGTCCGGGACCGTTCCAGCCGGCGATCGCCTGGCTGTCGGCGCCGACCTCGTGGTGATCGGACAGATACGAATCCACGACCGCCGTGCGGGCGCTGTTCATCAGGATCCCCCGGCGGATGTTACCGGTGGGCGTGCCGTGGATGTAGCAGCGGTCGAAGACGATGTCGGTCGGAACTTGCGCGAGCGAGGTGTTGCCGCCCGGTGCCTCCAGCGCCACCAGCCCGTAGTTGGTGGCGCTCGTCGACGCCCACGTCGTCGTGATCTCGACGCCGACGAACCGGAAGTGGTGGGCGCCGGCCGCCGTGCTGATCGCGGGTGCGGTGTTGGGGCTGACGATCTTCGGCATGAGGCTCGCCTGACCCGGGCCCACCCGCGTGCCCGCAGCCGGCAGGCTCGAGAGCGCCGAGCTCTGGATATAGATCCAGCCGCTGCCGCTCGTCACCGGTAGAGTGAAGTTGCCGGTGTAGGAGGCGCCGGCCTGCAAGACGATCGCGTCGCCGGGCTGCGCCGAGTTGAGCGCGCTCTGGAGATCGCCGCCGGCCGGAACGCTGGTCTGTCGTCCCGGCGCTGCGTACGTCGTGTCGAGGAACACTCGCGGGCGCTCCGGAGCTTGGGCCGAGAACGTTGGCGCCGCTCCGAGCAGCGTGAGCGCGACAGCCGGACCGAGAACAAACTGCGGCCATTTGAACATGGCGGTCTTCCTTTCTCGAGAGCGAAGACCACCAAGTCCCCGAGCCGTCCTACTTCATGTAAGAACTCGACTCGCGCAGACCCGCCGCTTCGCTGCGGTGGGCCGGGGTGCACGGCGGGTGCCACGTAACGATTCGACAACGAAATTCAATTCGTCGACGCGGCCGAAAATCTGGAAATCGCGTGGCCACTCGGCTGACCTCGCGGCGCGCATCGTCACGGCCCTCGCGCGCGCGTGGCCGCGACATCTTGTGACAACTCGTCGCGCGCGGGACTCGACGTTGCTCATTCTGGCACTGACGCGCGCTCGCGCGCGCGACCCGAGTGAGGCCGTTCCGCACACTATTCGAGCGTGACGAAGATGCAGTTCCGCAGCTTGCCGTCGAGCGCCTTCGACAGATGTCCCTTGCCGTGCGTGTCTTCGACGAGAAGGACTTCGCCGGCGCCGATGCGCCGCGACTCGCCGTCGCTCGCCGTGATCTGCACGCCGGCATCGAGATTGATGATGTACTGGCGGCGCGGCGCTGGATGCCAGTCGAGGTCGTAGTCGGGCTGGACCTCACGGAAGATGATGCCCGTCGCCGGCATCCGCTTCGAGAGCCGCCCCGCGCGGGTCGACTCCGCGTACTCGACCTCGACGTCTTGGAAGTGCGATTCGCCGTTCTTGTCCGCGTAGAGCCGATGGATCTTCATGGAGCCCTCCTCCGTTTCAGCTGGGGTGGGCCGATGATAGTGAGGCGACCGCCCGGTGGCAAGAGTGGCCGGAGCGTTTATACTCCCGCAGATGGTCACGAAACCGGCGGTCGGTCTCATCGCAGTGGCCGGACGCCGGCGCGCGACGCTCGAGATGGCGCAGCGGCTCGAGCGCGAGGGGTTCACCGGGCTCTATTGCCCGAGCCCGGGCGATGGTCTGGCGCTCTGCGAGGCGCTGGCCCTTTCGACGCGCGAGATCACGTTCGGCACCAGCATCGCGAACATCTACACACGCCACCCCTTCGACTACGCCCAGACCGCTGCGGTGATCCACGAGCTGTCGGGCGGACGGTTCAGATTCGGGATCGGCGTGAGCCATGGTCCTATCCATGAGCGGCTCGGGCTCCAGGCGGGCCAGCCCCTCGACGACATCCGGAAGTTCGTCGGCGACGTGGCCGCGCTGGCGCCCCAGGTTGGCGGGCTTCCGCCGATCGTCCTCGCGACGCTCCGGCGCCGCATGGTCGAGCTGTCCGGCGAGATCGCGCAGGGCGCGGTGTGGGCGAACGGCGCGCGGTCCCACATGGCGGTCTCGCTCCGCCACCTCTCCGCGTCGGCCCGAAGCGATCCGGCGTTCTTCATCGGCAACATGGTGCCGACCTGCATCGACGACGACCGCGCCGCGGCGGCCGCGGTGATGCGCCGCACCCTCGCGTCCTACGTCCGCCTGCCGAACTACCAGAACTACTGGATCGAGGCGGGATACGAGGATGAGATGCGTGCGATCCGCGCGGCCCTGGCGCGCGGAGAGACCCAGCGCGTGCCCGAGCTCATGTCCGATCGCTGGCTCCGGGACGTCACGCTCTTCGGCAGCGTGGCGGACGTTCGCGAAGGCGCCGAGGCATGGCTGGCGACCGGGGTGCGGACGCTCATCGTGGTGGTTTCCTCGACCCGCGGGGGCCAGATGGTCGCCCTCGAGGAGCTGATCCGCGCGTTTCAGTGACGCTGCCGGCCGTCGCGGGGCTGGGGCCCCGCCCGGCCGAGGCGCGCCTATGACTAGATGATGCACGGGAGGCAAGCCGATGGGGCAGCTCGTGGGTAAGGTCGCGCTCATCACGGGAGCGAGCAAAGGTGTTGGACGCGTGATGAGCCGGATGTTCGCCGCGGAGGGCGCCGCGGTGATCTGCGCCGCGCGATCGCAGGATCTGGTGGAGGAGACGACGGCGCTGGTCAACGCCGAGGGCGGCCGGGCGATCGCGGTCGTGGGCGACGCCGCCGTCGAGGCCGATGTCCTGCGGATCGTCGACGCCGGAGTGAAGGCTTTCGGCAAGCTCGATATCCTCGTGAACAACGCCGGTGACGGCGGCCCCACCAAGCCGGTTCAGGACTACACACCCGAGGACTGGTTCTACACGATCAACTCCTGTCTCACGAGCTCGTACATGTGCACGCGCTTCACCGTGCCTCAGATGATCCGGGCGGGTGGGGGAGCGATCGTGAACATCTCCTCGGTCGCGGGTCGCCGGGGCCTCGCCTACCGCATCGGCTATTGCTCCGCCAAGGCGGGGCAGGTCGGCATGACATACGGGCTGGCGCTCGAGCTGGCGCCTCACAACATCAGAGTCAACGCGATCGCCCCCGGCGCCGTCGCGGGCGATCGCATCGATCGCGTGATCGCGGGCCAGGCGCAGGTGAAGGGGGTGCCGTTCGAGGAGGAGCGGCAACGGCTCGTCGAGCGATCGCCGCTCAGGCGCATGTCGACCGCCGAGGACATCGCGTCGCTGGCCGTCTATCTCTGCAGCGACGCCGCGAAGAACCTCTCCGGCCAGTGCATCGCGGTCACGGCCGGCGAGCCCGCGGTCTGAGCGCTACCAGGCCTTGCGGCGATCCAGGCGGTCTTCGACCCAGTCGAAGGACAGGACCGAAACCCGATAGGCGGCCGCAGTCGGCACCGCGACTTCGAAGAACGCCCGGTTGTTCGGCGGAACGTCGCGGACCCACGTCGTCGTCTTCGTGACCGTTGTCCCGGAGCCGTCGAGACCCTCGACGAGCAGGATCATGTGCGCGGCGCGCCGATTCCCCGTGTTGTAGACGTAGCCGTTGACGTTCCGCCCGGCCCGAGACCACTCCAGGGTGAAATAGCGGTCCAGGGTCTGCGGTGCGTAGACCTCCGAGGCACGGGCTGGAGCGCTCATCGCGCCGGCGGCGCCGAGCAGGACGAGAGCCGTCCCCACGCGAAAAAGCGCGCCTCTTGTGCCCTGACTCATACCTCCAGTCTGACACGCGATCCGGCGCCCTGCCAGCCGAGACGGGACGGCCCGTCGGGCGAGACAGGAACGGCAAATTCGGGTATCTTCTGACGCACCGGCTGACTATCCAGGGAGGCGCGGCATGGCCACACTGACCGGGTCCGACATTCTCGCCAAATCGCTCGTCTCGCAGGGCATGGACACGCTCTTCTACATCATGGGCGGTCCCATGATCGAGACCGAGGCCGCCATCATCAAGCTCGGCGCCCGGGCGATCGACACCCGCCACGAGCAGGCCGCGAGCCTGATGGCGCACGCCTACACCCGCGTCATGAGAAAGCCCGGCGTGTGCATGGGCGCTTCGGGGCCGGGCGCGACCAACCTTGTCACGGGTGTCGCCAACGCGTTCGTCGACGCGGCGCCGCTGATCGCGGTGGGCGGCTCGAGCCCCCGCGTCTTTCTCGAGATGGAGGCGTTCCAGGAGATCGACCAGCTCGCGGTGTTCAAGCCGATCACGAAATGGGCGACGCGGATCTACGACGCCAGGCGCATTCCGGAGCTCGTCGCCACCGCGTATCGTCAGGCGACGACGGGAAAGCCGGGCCCGGTGTACATCGACATGCCCGGCGACGTTCTCGGTGAGGCGGTCGACGAGTCGACGATCACCTATCCCAAGCCGTGGGCCCAGGCGCCGCGTACGCACGGTGATCCGGGTGCGATCTCCGAGGCGATCGCGCTGCTGGCGAAGGCCGAGCGTCCGCTGATCCTTGGCGGCAGCGGCGTGTGGTGGTCGGATGCCGCCGCCGCGTTCCAGGCCTTCGTCGAGGCGACCGGGATTCCGTTCTACACGACGCCGATCTCGCGCGGGACCGTTCCGGAGGATCACGAGCTCGCGTTCCTCAACGCGCGCGCCAGGGCCTTCAGTGAAGTCGACGTGCTCCTGGCTGTCGGCACCCGCTTCAACTTCGTGATCCAGTTCGGCCGCCCGCCCCGGTTCGCCCCCGACGCCAAGGTCATCCACGTCGACGTCAACCCGTCCGAGCTCAACCACAACCGGCAGGCCGACGTGCCGGTCGCCGGCGACGCGCGCGCCGTGCTCGAGCAGCTCACCAAAGAAGCGCGCGGCAAGATCGACAAGAGCCGGTACTCTCGGTGGGTGTCGAAGCTCAAGGTCCTCGACACGGAGAAAGCCTCGGAGATGGACAAGCAGATGAGCTCGGAGGACACCCCGATCCATCCGCTGCGTCTCTGCAAGGAGGTTCGCGACTTCCTGAAGCGCGACGCGATCCTCGTGGTCGACGGCCAGGAGATCCTGAACTACGGGCGCCAGTCGATCCCGACCTACGTCCCCGGCCATCGGCTGAACTCCGGCGCGTTCGGATGCATGGGCGTGGGCCTGCCGTTCGGCGTCGGCGCGAAGATTGCGAAGCCCAACACGCAGGTGGTCGTGCTCCATGGCGACGGCTCGTTCGGCATCAACGCCATGGAGATCGACACGGCCGTTCGTCACAGGGTCCCCGTCCTCTGCGTGATCAGCAACAACGGCGGCTGGACCGCGGACCCCAAGCAGGACAAGCCGGGCCGGAATCTCGGCTACTCACGCTACGACAAGATGGCGCAAGACTTCGGCGCGCACGGCGAGTACGTCGAAAAGCCGCACGAGATCCGGCCCGCCCTCGATCGGGCGGCCGCTTCCGGGAAGCCGGCGGTCGTCAACGTGATCACGGACTACAGGGCTCGCGCGTCGACGATCCGCTTCTCAGCGTACGCGACCTAGATGATGGGGGGCCTCGACGGGCCCCCCAAGCCCCCCGCGCTCGGAGGCGGCCCGGCGGAGCCGGGCCGCCCCTCGACGGGGCGGATCGTGAGTGGGGGCCTCGGGTCGTTCGTGGAAGAGTAGCATCGAGCCTCCGGCAGGTTGTTACCCAAGCGCCCCGGAGCAGTCCCGGCCGGGGCGCTGGTGCGCGTCGTCACGCTAGGCTAGACTCCCTGCCAGCCATCCTCACCGAGGTGCCCATGCGCCGGATCGGGCTCGTTCTTGTGCTCGGCCTTGCACTTGTACCGTTTATCGCCGAGGCACAGTCTGCCGGTAAGGTCGCGCGGCTTGGCGTGCTTCTCTTCGGTACGCCCGCTACCGATCCCAACCTGGCCGCCTTCGTCGGGGGTTTGCGCGATCTCGGCTATGTCGAGGGCCGGAATCTCACGCTCGAATATCGCAGTGCCGAGGGCCGCCCCGAGCGAGTCCGCGAACTTGCGCTTCAGACCGCAACGCAGAAGCCCGATGTGATCGTCGTTCTCGGGGGGGACATGGTTCCGTTCGTGAAGGACGCGACGAGCACAATCCCGGTCGTGATGCTCACTAGTCAAGACCCCGTGGAGGCAGGCGTGGTCGCCAGCTTCGCTCGGCCTGGCGGCAACCTGACCGGCGTCGCGTTCGTCTCTTCTGAGACTGCTGGCAAGAGGCTGCAGCTCCTGAAGGAGGCGGTTCCATCGCTGACGCGCGTCGCGGTGCTCTGGGACCCGAGCCATCGCGACCCGGAGTATCGTGA
>QHSP01000088.1 GCA_003220495.1 Candidatus Rokuibacteriota bacterium
TGAGCGGGGGCTCCGCGTGTCCGAGCGCCCGGTGTCGATCGACGAGGTCGCCGCCGCCGCACGCAACGGAACGCTCCAGGAGGTCTGGGGCACCGGCACCGCGGCCGTCATCTCGCCCGTCGGCGAGCTCTCCTACAAGGGCGAGCGGATCGTGATCAACGGCGGACGGATCGGCCCGCTGACCCAGAAGCTCTACGATTCGATCGTCGGCATCCAGTACGGCACGGCGCCCGACACGCGCGGCTGGACGGTGGCCGTCTAGGCGACCACGATGAGCGATTGCGTCTTCTGCAAGATCCGCGACGGACAGATCCCGTCGACGAAGGTGTACGAGGACGAGCGGACACTCTGCATCATGGACATCAACCCGCTCAACGCCGGACACTGCCTGGTGCTCACCAAGACGCACGCGGCCACGATCTACGATGCGGAGCCGGCCGACTTGCACGCGGCCATGGCCACGGCCAAGCGTGTCGCGACCGCGCAGCGGACCGCGCTGAAGCCCGACGGACTGAACATACTCCAGGCCAATGGTCCGGCGGCCTTCCAGTCGGTGCCGCATTTCCACCTGCATCTGATCCCGCGCTGGACCAACGACGGCAAAGGATTCGACTGGAAGCTCGTCCCGGGCGACCGGGACCGCATCGCGAAGGCAGGCGAGCAGATCCGGGCAGCGCTCGCGGGAGGCACGTCATGACCGAACGGTCGATCCGCGTCGTCGTCGCCAAGCCAGGGCTCGACGGCCACGACCGCGGCGCGAAGATCGTCGCGCGGGCGCTGCGCGACGCCGGCTTCGAGGTGATCTACACCGGCTTGCATCAGACGCCCGAGCAGATCGTCGCCACCGCGGTCCAGGAAGACGCGGACGCCATCGGGCTCTCGGTGCTCTCCGGCGCCCACAACTACCTCTTCCAGCGTGTCCTCGAGCTGCTGGCCGAGCAGGGCGCGGACGACATCGCCGTGTTCGGTGGCGGGATCATTCCCCCCGAGGACATCGCCGGGCTGAAGGCGATGGGGGTCAAGGAGCTCTTCACGCCCGGCACGTCCACCCAGGACATCGTCCGCTTCGTCCGCGAGCACATTCGCGCGGCGGTCTAGGCTGTGGACTTCGACCTGACGCCGGAGCAGCAGCAAGTCCGGGACGTCGCGCGCCAGTTCGCGGAAGGTGAGCTCGGCGACAAGATCGCGCCGTTCGACGAGCGTCACGAGTTCCCCCACGAGATCGTGGCCAAGCTCGGCCCGCTTGGCTTCCTCGGCGTTGTCATTCCCGAGGAGCTCGGCGGCGCCGGCCTCGACTACGTCTCCTACGCGCTGATCGTCGAGGAGCTGTGCCGGGGCGACGCCTCGGTGGGCATCACGATGTGGGCGCACAACTCGCTCTGCACCAACCACATCGCGAGCTTCGGGTCGCCGGAGCTGAAGCGGAAATACGTGCCGGAGCTTACGAGCGGTCGCGTGCTCGGCGCCTGGGGCCTCACCGAGCCGGGCTCGGGCTCCGATGCCGCCGCGCTTGCCACGCGCGCCGAGCTTCGCGGCGGCCAGTGGGTTCTGAACGGGAGCAAGGCGTTCATCACGAACGGCTCGGTCGCCGCGACGGCCGTCGTGATGGCCCGCACCGATCCGGACCGGAAGTCCCGTGGCATCTCTGCCTTCGTGCTCGACCGGGGCACGCCCGGCTTCGGCCGGGGCAAGCCGTACCGGAAGCTCGGCCTGCACGCGTCGGACACCGCCGAGCTGGTCTTCGAGGACGCCCGCGTCCCGGCGGAAAACCTGATCGGCCAGCGCGGTGACGGGTTCATCCAGGCGATGCAGGTTCTCGAGGGCGGCCGGATCGCGATGGCGGCCATGGGCGTCGGCATCGCGCAGGCGGCGGTCGACCAGGCGGTCAAGTACATGCGGCAGCGCAGCGCCTTCGGCCGCACACTCGCCGAGTTCAACGGCCTGCAGGGCATGATCGCGGACGTCGCGACCGAGGTGGAGGTAGCGCGCCTGCTCACCCTGCGTGCGGCGCACCTGAAAGACACGGGGCGGCCGGCGATGCACGCGGCCGCGATGGCCAAGCTGTTCTCGTCGGAGGCCGCGATGAAGGCGGCGTCGACGGCGGTGCAGCTGCACGGCGGCGCCGGCTACATCACGGAGTTCCCGGTCGAGCGCATTTTCCGCGATGCGAAGCTGACCGAGATCGGCGAGGGCACCTCGGAGATCCAGCGCCTCGTCATCGCCCGGGAGATCCTGCAGCTCACGTGAGCGCGCGCCCCGAGCTGATCACCATCGAGGGCGTGACCAAGCGCTACCTCACCAGCTCGGGCCCGGTCGAAGCCCTCCACCACGTCTCGCTCTCCGTCGAAGAGGGCGCGTTCTGCACCTTGATCGGGCCCTCCGGATGCGGCAAGTCTACCTTGCTCGGCATGCTCGGCGGCCTCGTCACGCCCGACCAGGGCCGCGTGCTGGTCGACGGCCGGCCGGTGACCGGGCCGGATCCGCGGCGCGCCGCGACCGTGTTCCAGGAGGCCGGCCTCTTCCCGTGGCGGACCGCGCTCCAGAACGTCGAGTTCGGTCTCGAGCTCCAGGGCGTGCCGGCGGAGCGCCGGCGCCGGACGGCCAGCGAGCTGTTGGGCCCGCTTGGGCTCTCCGGATTCGCCGAGAAATACCCGCGCGAGCTGTCGGGCGGGATGAAGCAGCGCGTGGCGATCGGGCGCGCGCTCGCGCTCGACGCGAAGATCCTCCTGATGGACGAGCCGTTCGGCGCACTCGACGAGCAGACGCGTGTCCTCATGGGCGAGTGGCTGCTCGACATCTGGCGGCGCACGCGCAAGACCGTGATCTTCGTCACGCACAGCCTGCACGAGGCGCTCTTCCTGTCGACCCGGGTGGCCGTCATGACCGCGCGGCCGGGACGGATCAAGGCGGCGCTCGACCTCGCGATGGAGTACCCGCGATCGATGGAGTCGTCCGAGATGGTGGCGCTCCGCGCCAAGCTCTGGAGCGAGATCCGCGAGGAGTCGCTGAGAGCGATGCGATGACGTCCCGCGCAGCGCCGATGACGGTCGTCGGCCTGCGGCTCGGGCTCCTCGCGCTCTTCCTCGCGATCTGGGAAGTCGCGGGCCGGATGGTGAACCCGCTTCTCGGGGTCCCGCCGTCGGCGGTCCTCCCGTCGCTTCGCGATCTTCTCCTGCTGCGGTCCTATCCCGACCTTCCCGCGAGCCTGCTGCTGACGATCCGCGAGATCGGCGCCGCGTATGCGCTGGCGGTCGCGGCCGGGCTCGGCTGCGGCTTCATGCTCGGCATGCACCGCTTGGTCGGGCGCGCGTGGGGTCCGATGCTCGCGGCGCTCTACGCGGTGCCGGCGGTGGTCTGGTATCCCTCCCTCATGCTCTTCTTCGGTCTCGACGCGGCCTCGAAGATCGCCTTCGGCTTCCTCCTGGGCTTCTTCCCGATCGCGCTGGCGGTGCTCGCCGGCATCCGGCAGGTGAATCCGCAGCTCGTCGTCGTCGCGCGCGCGTACGGCGCGGGCACCGTGACCGTTTTTCGTCGCGTCATGCTCCCCGCGATGCTCTTCACGCTCGTCGGCGGGCTCAGGACCGGGCTCGCGCTGAGCGTGATCGGCGTGGTCGTGGGCGAGATCCTGGGCTCGAAGGCCGGAATGGGCGCCCTCATCAACCACGCCTACGGCCTCCTGCGCACGGGAGACTACGTGGCTCTCGTGCTGGTCACCCTGGCGCTGGTCGTCGGCTCCGACGTCCTGGCGAGCCTCCTGGAGCGCCGCGCGCGCCGGTGGACGGAATGAAGGTGAGAATCCTCCAGCTCGTGACCGTGATCGCGGCGCTCGGCGCGTGGGAATTGGTCGCGCGAATGGGCTGGGTCGACCCGCTCTTCGTCCCGGCGCCGAGCGCCGTCGCGGCCGCGCTCCTCGAGATCAGCCGAGGAGCGCTCGCCGGCCTCGCCGACACGCTCGGCAAGACGGCCGTCGCCTACGTCCTGTCGGTCGTGCTCGGCGTCTCGGCGGGCGTCGCCGTCGGCTCGGTACGACTCCTGCGCGACGTCCTGTCCCCGTACGTGATCGCGCTCTACGGCATCCCGAAGATCCTGGTGCTGCCCTGGATCGTGCTCCTGCTCGGCTACGGCACGACGCCGGCGGTCTTCTACGGCGTGCTGCACGGCTTCTTTCCGATCATGGTGCTCGTCATGGGGGCCGTGCGCGACGTGGACCGGACGCTGGTGACGGTGGCGCGGTCGCTCGGCGCGACGACCTGGCAGCTCTACTGGAAGGTGCTCCTGCCGGCCATCGTCCCCTCGGTACTCGGAGGGATGCGTCTCGGCGTGGTGTTCTGCCTTCTGGGAGTCCTCGTGGTCGAGATGTTCGCCGGAGTTCGCGGGATGGGCCACGTGCTGGGCTCGTACGCCAACGGGTTTCAGGCCCCCGAGCTATTCGCGGCGACCGCGCTGGTGTCGGCCGCGTCGATCGCGATCGTCCTGGCGCTCGATCACCTGAACGACAAGCTCTCGCGCTGGCGGGGTTGACCGCCCAGCCGGTCTAGGGTTTCCCAGCCGCTGTCCAGTTCCTGAACACCCTGCCCGGCTTGCCGCGACGCCGGCGTGGTATTTCAAGAGCTTAGCTCGCACCCCTGTGCCGGTTCGCTGGAATGCGGATTGCTCTTCTCATGGCGCAGGGAGGGCAACGGCGATGAGCTCGGACTCGGACGTGGCGACGGCGACAGAAGTCATGACCGTGTACATGGCGCTCGACGGGGGGCTTCACCACACCCGGTGCAACCAGCGGCTCTCGCTTCACGGGCAGCGCGCGGGGCTCGAGCTCGACTTCTACTGCCTGGCGTGCACCGAGAGCGTGACGATCCCGTTCTGCGTCGTCGAGCGGATCCCGGTCGCGGACGCGGCCTGCTAGCGGGGGCTCATTTCTCGATCTTGCTGATCTTCGACCCCTGTAGCCCGGCTCCCGCCATCATGCCCTTCTGGTCGAAGATGAGCGCGTAGATGTCCTGCGTCACGGTCGAGCTCGTCATTGACTTTCCCGCGCCCTCGTCCAGGACGACGATGCTCGGCCCCACGCCGACCTCGAAACCGCCGCTCTTGTCCAGATAGTTGAGCGCCGCGTCGTTCATGAAGAAGAGCGCGTACCCGAACGCCTGGGCGCCCGCCTGCCAGCCGTACGACGCAGCGACGGTGTTGTAGTACCCGACGCTCGTGTTTCCCCGCCGAAGGACGCCCTCGCCATACTGGGCGCCGAACATGAACCCGGCCTTGTAGATGCTCGGAAAGATGAGGATCGCCTTGGCGCGAGCCGCCAGCTGCTTGGCCTCCGGATGCTTCTCGTAGAGCGTGACGATCACCGCGTTGGCGTCGCGGTTGATCTGCGCGGCCGATGCGGCCAGTGCGGGTCGAGCGTTCATCGGCGGCGTCACCGTCAGGGCCAGCGCCAGCAGACCGGCTGCGAGTCGAGCCCTCAACATCGTTCGCTCTCCTTATTTGGCGAGCGGAATGCCGCGGGCGAGCTCGTAGTTCACGAGCGCCCGGGCCTTGTTCTCGACCTGGTACAGCTTCGCGACCTTCTTGGGCGGTAGGACCTTCTGGAAGCGCGGGAGGTATGAGGTCAGCAGCGCGACGTGATCGCGCTCGAGGGCCAGGTACTGCTTGAGCAGGCTCGTCGCGGTCTCGTCGGTCAACGCCTCGTACGACTTGGCGTACGTGTCGAGCAGCTTCAGGAGCCGGTCGTAGTGGGCGACCATGTCGCTCTGATACGCGTTGTAGACGGGCCAGAACGCCTTGGCCTCGCCCTCGGTGAGCTCGAGCACGGAGGCCACCACGGCCTTCTTGTCCGCCCGCAGCTGCTCGCGCAGGACGTCCATGTTGTCGGCGGGCTTGTCCTGCGCGACGGCCAGCCCGCCCATGAGACAGGCCAGAGCGCCTCCCAGCGCGATCAAGTTCCCGAGTCGATGTCTCATGGCCGGCTTGCTCCTTTCGTGCGGTTGCGGCCCAACGCGGCACGATACTCGACCCCAGCAGCTAAATGCTATAGGACCATTGGCCTGCCCGCCGGGCGAGGCGTACGGGCTTCGGTAGGCTACTCTCCCCGGAGGGTCGGGTCGAGGAGATCGCGGAGCCAGTCGCCGGTGCGGCTCACGACGATCGACGTGAGCATGAGCACGATCCCCGGCGCCGTCGAGATCCACCACGCCGAGTCGAGATACTCGCGCCCCTCGTGCACCATGCCGCCCCACGACGGTGTCGGCGGCTGGACGCCGAGACCCAGGAACGAGAGCGTCGCCTCGAGCACGATCGCGCGCGCCAGCTCGAGCGTGGCGATGACGACCAGCGACGAGAGCACGTTGGGCAGGACGTGGCGGGCGATGACGCGGGCGACCGAGCCGCCGAGCGCGTGGATGGCGTCGACGAACTCGCGCGAGCGCAGCACCAGCACCTGCGAGCGAAGCACGCGCGCGTAGGTCACCCATCCCGAGAGCCCGATGACGACGATCAGGGTGTGAAAGCTCGGCCCGAGCACCGCGATGATCCCGATGGCCAGCAGGATGAACGGAAACGCGAGCTGGGCGTCGGCGAGCGTCATGATCATGCTGTCGGTCCAGCCCCCGCGGAAGCCGGCGACGAGACCGAGCGTGGCGCCGACCAGCCCGCCGACGATCACCGCCGCGAAGCCCACCAGCAAGGACACCCGCGCGCCGTAGATCACGCGCGAGAGGACGTCGCGCCCGAGATGATCGGTGCCGAGCAAGTGCGACCGGCCGTCGGCGCCGGACAGCGTGGGCGCCGAGAGCCGGCCGCGAAGGGACTGGCGAATGGGATCGGCGGGCGCGATCACGGGCGCGGCCAGCGCCGCCACGATCAGGAGCGCGACGAACACGGCGCCGCCGGCCGCGAGCGCCCGGGTCCGGCGCGCGCGGCTCGGCGCCGGCTCAGCTCGAGCGGACGCGAGGATCGAGGAGGCCATAGATCAGGTCGACGCAGAAGTTGATCACGATGAACAGCACGGCCGAGATGAATACTGTGCACTGCACGACCGGGTAGTCGCGGTTGTAGATCGACTGGATGGCGAGCCGCCCGATGCCCGGCCAGGCGAACACCGTCTCGGTCACGACGGCGCCGCCGAGCAAGGTGCCGAACTGGAGGCCGGTGATCGTGACGATCGGTACGGCGGCGTTCTTCAAGGTGTGCTTGGCGACGACGACCGCGTCCGAGACGCCCTTGGCGCGGGCCGTCCGGATGTAGTCCGCACGCAGCACCTCGAGCACCGAGGAGCGGGTGAGCCGCGCGATCGACGCCATCGTGAAGGCGCCAAGCGTCAACGCGGGCAGGACCAGACTCTGCCACCCCTCGCGCCCGGAGGTGGGCAAAAGACCGAGCTTCAGCGAGACGATGAGGATCAGCAGAATGCCGATGAAGAAGGTCGGCGCCGACTGGCCGACGAGCGCGAGGGCCATCGTCGCTTGGTCGACGGCGGAGTTGCGCTTCACGGCGGAGACGATCCCGATGGGGAGCGCGACGAGCAGCGCGAGCGCGAACGCGGCCAGGCCCAGCTCGAATGTCGCGGGCAGGTAGCCGACGACGACCCGGATGGCCGGCTGGCGGAAGTGGATCGATTGGCCGAAGTCGCCGTGCACGACGCTGCCGAGGAACACCGCATACTGCACCGGCAGCGGGCGGTCGAGGCCCAGCTCGGCGCGCACCCGGGCGAATTCGCTCTGGGGCGCGTAGGGCGGAAGGAGCAGCGGCACCGGATCGCCCGACAGGCGCATGACGACGAAGACGACGGTCGAGACGAGCCACAGCGCGATCGCCGCGCGGAGGAGCCGGGAGGCGAGAAAGGGGAGGAGCCCGCGCATGGGCAATGGGGCGGAGCCTCGCGGGCTCCGCCCCCGGAAACCGCTCTACGCGCGGCGGAACTTGAAGTTGAAGCGACGAATCTCGAGCTGCTGGAGCGGGTCTGGTGTCCACTCCACGTATTTCTGAAGTCCGTAGTCCTCGTACGGCTGGATCACCGGGATCCACGGGAGATGATCGAGGAAGATCTGGGTCATCTTCTTGTAGGCCTCGCCGCGGAATTTCTCGTCGACCGAGAACCGCGCCGCGTTGCCGAGCTCGTCGAACTCCGGATGGCGCCAGTAATCCTGAGGTCCCCCGGGCCCGAGCAGGCGCCACATCATGCCGTCCGGATCCCGCAGGGTGGATGTCGGATCCGACCACCAGAGTCCCTTGAAGCTCTTGTCGCGATTCTTCTGCGCGCGCACCGAGTACTCGAAGAGCTCCACCTGCGCATTGACGCCCACGTCGCGCCACATCGCCTGAACGGCCTCGGACATCGGCTTGTCGCCGGCCATGTAGCCCGCGGTCGTCTCGATGACGATCTCCTCGCCTTTGTATCCGGATTTCTTCAGCCGCGCCTTCGCCTCGCCCGGGTTGAAGGCGAGCGGCGGCAGCGAGGCGTCGAAGTGGTTGTCGCCCTTGGCGATCATCGAGCTCGGCACGATGCCGCGGCCGCGCCACAGCTCCTTCACGATCGCGTCACGATCGATCGCCAGGGAGAGCGCCTGCTTCACGAGCGGGTTGTCGAGCGGCGGCCGCTTCGAGTTCACGGCCAGGACGTACAGGCCGCCGTAGAGCGCGCCGCTCACTGTCGTTGTCGGGTTGCCCTTGACGCGCTCGCCCTGATCGGGCGGCACCTGCGTGATCAGGTCGACCTCGCCCTTGAGCAGCGCGGCCACGCGGGGAGCCATCTCGGGCAGCGCCCGTACGGTCAGGCGATCGAAATCCACTCGGCCGCCCCAGTAGTCCGGGTTGGCCTCCAGCACGAGTTTGTCGTCCTTCGTCCACGACACGAAGCGCACCGGGCCGGTGCCGACCGGATTCAGGTTGAACTTCTCCCCGCCGACCGACTCGACATACTTCTTCGGGATGATCTGGCCGCCGTAGAAGCCCAGGCGCGCCGGCAGCAGCGGATCGGGCTTCTTGGTGTGGACGACGACGGTTCCGGGGTCGGGTGTCTCGACCCGCTCGACCGTCGTCAGGACGGTGTTCACGCGGTTCCCTTTGAGATTGGTGTCGAGCGAGCGGTCGATGCTGAACTTCACGTCGGCCGAAGTGAACGGATCGCCGTTGTGCCACTTGACGCCGGAGCGAAGCTTGAACGCCCACGTCGTCTGGCCCTGGAGCTTCCACTCCGTCGCGAGGCCGGGCGCGAGCTTGCCGTCGGGGCGCCGGCTCGTCAGGTTGTCGAAGATGTTGAACGAGACACGGATGTCGTTCGACGACGTGCTCAGGTGCGGGTCCAGGTTGGCGATGTCGCCGCCCTGGGCGACGACGAGGTCGCGCTTCGGGGTGGTTTGCGCCTGAGCGGAATGCGGCAGTCCCGGGAGCGCGGCGGCCGCGCCGGCTGCCGCGATCTTCAGCACGTCACGTCGAGTCATCTCTGCCATGTCTGCGCCTCCTCGGCGGCTGTGGTGCGCGCCGCAGGCTGTCGCGGGGCTGGGGCCCCGCCAGCCGAGGCGCGGCTATGTAGATCATGGTGCGCGCCGCAGGCTGTCGCGGGGCTGGGGCCCCGCCAGCCGAGGCGCGGCTATGTAGATCATGGTGCGCGCCGCAGGCTGTCGCGGGGCTGGGGCCCCGCCAGCCGAGGCGCGGCTATCAATCACGGTTCGCGGATCAGTGCGGGTCTATTGCGGGTCTATATGGGGGAGCTTTGCCGATCCTGTCAAGCACCGCTATGCGGCCGGCGCCGACTCGGGTTGGGCGAGCGGCGAGCGTCGGACGCGCGCTTGCACGTCGGTGACCAGGTCCCGCTCGAGCATGATCTCGACCTCGTGCTCCTCGATCGACCACCGGCGCACCGTCGCGAGCCACCCGAGACGCCGTCGCCCCTGCGGCACGACCCGACGCCCGCGGTAGATCAAGGTGCGCCGCCCTGGCGTCGTGAGCTGCTCGTGCTCCTCGGCCTCGGGCCCGCAGTACCGCAAGACCTCCTCGGACGTCGTCTGCCCGGGCACGATGCGCGCGAGCGTGTCGCGGGAGAGGACGGCACCGGTCTCGCGCTCAGCGCTCCCCGGTCCGAACTGGACGCGACCCTTCAGCGCGGCGCTCGCCCGCCGGACGATCGACATGAAGATCGGCATCGCCAGATTGCCGAGGGCGAAGAACGCGATCGGGATCAGCACGGGCGCCCAGGACCGCATGCCGCGGAAGTAGCCGAACTGCACCGTCAATACCTGAGGCGAGATGCCTTCGGAGCTATCCAGGAAGAGCGTGATCTCCTCGGTTGAATCGAGCGTCTCGCTGAGCCGGCGGCGGGCCGCCCCCGGATAGAACTCGTAGATCTTCAGATGGTCGGCGTCCCGCAAGTTGACGAGGAGTTGCGACGGATCGTCGGCGAGACGAACGACGCGGTCGCGGCGCTCGAAGTAGAGGGGAAACAGCGCGCGCGGCCGCACGTCGTTGAAGGTGAGCGAGATCGTGTGCTGCGGACCCCAGAACAGGTCCTCGATCCACGTCGCCTTGCGCCGCTTCATGAGGTCGGTCAGCTCCATCCGGAGATTCATCTGCCACGTGCGGTTGGCCAGGAGCGGCGTCCAGGGGATGCGCACGTACGTCACCGGCGACGTGAGCCCGAGCGGGCCGCCCTGGCGCACGAACGTCACGAAGGGCGCGCCCCCACGGACGGGCTCGGGCGGCAAGTCCTCACCGATCCGGTAGAGGCTCTTGGCCAGGAGCGGCAGCCGCCCTTCCGCGATCGGTGTGAAGCCGCGGCTCTTCACGTAGGCGGCCAGCGCGGGATCGGGCGGGCCCGCGGACGTGTCTCCGTCGACCGCGTTCGGCCAGAGCAAGTAGAGATCCTGCTCGATGGCCGCGCCGGCCGTATTCGGCGGGATCGCGAGAGCCCAGAGGACGTCCAACGTCACCACTTCGGTTTCGGGCGTCACCGTCGCCCGCACGAAGAGCGGACCGATCGTGAACTCAGGATTCGAGCGAGACGCGAGAAAGACCTGCGCGTGGGCGGCGCCGGGCGTCGCCGCGGCGACCACCAGGGCGAGAATCCAGACGACGCGGCTCACCCGGAAGCTCCTCAGGCCCGCCCCGGCTGGCTGAGCCTGGTCCGATTGACCTGGGCCTGGACGTCGAGCACGCGGTCGCCCTCGAGCTCGATCTCGACCTCGTGATGCTCGACGTCCCAGCGGTTCACGGTCGCCAGCCAACCGAACCGCCGCCGGCGGTGCGGGACCACGCGCCGCCCGCGATAGACCAGGGTGCGGCGTCCGGGCTCGCGGAGGCGCTCGCGCTCCTCCGGATCGGGCCCGCAGAGGTCGAGCACTTCGGCATGCGTCGTCTCGCCCGGGGAGATGCGCGCGAGCGCCTCGCGGGGGACGATCGTTCCGGTCTCGCGCCGACCCGGCGCGCCGCCCCGCCCGAACTGGATGCGTCCCTGGAGTCGCGCGCCGACGGTCTTGACGAGCATCGTGACCAGCGGGCCCGCCAGATTGCCGAGGACGAAGAAGACCGTCGCGAAGAGCAGCGGCGACCACGCCTTCCAGCCCGTGAAGTATCCGAACTGCACGGACAGGACCTGAGGCCGGATGCCCTCGGACGGATCGAGATAGGCCGACACGATCTCGGTCGCCCGCCGTGTCTCGCTGGAGCGCCGCTGGCTCGAGCCCGGATAGACCTCGTGGATCTTCAGGTGCTCGGCGTCCGCGAAGTTGATGATGAGCTGAGACGGATCGTCGGCCAGGTGGATGACGCGATCGCGATACGCCAGATACATCGGGAAGGTCGCGCGCGTCCGTACGTCGTTGAAGCTCAACGTGACGACGTGACGCTCGCCCCAGAGCGCGTTCTCGAGCCAGGTGGCCTGCTTCGGCCGCCTGAGCCCGGTCAGACGCATCCGGAGCTCGATGAGCCAGGCGCGGTCGGTGAGCCGCGGCGTCCACGGGATCCGGATCCAGCTCCCGGGCGAGCCCTGGCCGAGCGGACCCGCCTCGCGGGTGTAGGTGACGAACGGTGCCCCGCCGGCGATCGGCTCGGGCTTCGGCCGATCGCGTCCGGAATAGATCGCGCGCGCGGCGAGCGGCAGTCGCCCTTCCCGCGTGACCTGGAAGCCGCGCCCCTCGACGGTGCGGCGGATCTCGGGATCGGGCCGTCCGGGCACGGGCTCGCCGTCCACCTCGCCGGGCCACAGAATATAGAGGTCCTGGCCGATCGCGCCGGGTCTGGCCGTCGCCGGCACGACGAGGCTGAAGAGCACGCTGACCTCGACCGGTCCGAGCGTGGGTCCGACGTTGGCCCGGACGAAGAGCGGCCCGATCGTGAGCTCGGGCTTGGGCGGAGTCGCGAAGAAGACCTGCCCGTGGGCGGCGCCCGGCGCCGCGACGAGCGCCAGCGCCGCGACGATCGCGCGCTTAAATCCTGACAGGCGTGAACTCTCGCGTGTAGAACGCGTCGAGCGGAAGCTTCTTCTTGATGAGGCCGTACTCGAGCAGGGTCTCCTGCATCACGCCGAGCGCTTCGACGTTGATGCGCCCATCGACCGGGAGCAGGGGACCCGAGATCTTGTGCGCGCCGAGGACGGCCTCCGGACTCCAGCCGAGCTTCTTCGACACGAGCGCCGCCGCCTCCTTCGGATTGTCACGCATCAGCTTGAGCGCGCGGAAGAGCGCCCGCTGGCTCTTCCGGATGGCATCGGCCTGCTTGGCGATCGCGTCCTCGGACGCGTACTGGATCTGGCTGATCCACCTCGGCGTCACCGAGTCCAGGCGCATGAGGACCTTGGACTTGCCCTGGAGCTCGGTCACGGCGCCTCCGTCACCCCACACGTAGGCGGCGATCTCCTTGCGCGCCATCGCGGCGAGCTGCGCGTCGAGGCCGCCGAGGCCGACGACCTGCACGTCCTTGTCGGGATCCCAGCCCTCTTTCTTGGCGACCATGCGAGCGAAGACCCAGGTGGTCGCGCCGGCGCGCGTGACGCCGATCGCCTTGCCGCGCAGGTCGCCGACCTTCTGGACGTCGGGCGCCGCGTTCAGGGTGAAGTGGTTGCCCTCGGTGTGGGTCGCGATCATCTTGATCGGCGAGCCGGCCTCGCGGAAGACGAGGATGTCGGTGCTGCCGGTGATCCCGATGAGGCACTCGCCGGCCATCACGGCCTTGAGGAGGTCGGGGCCGCCGCGGAAGGGCACGTACTCGACCTCGAGGCCCTCGGCCTTGAACAAGCCCTGCTCGAGGGCGACGATGACCGGGCCGGCCATCGCGTAGTCGCCGAGCACGGCGCTCCCGATCTTGACCGTGCTCTGCGCGCGGACGGCGCGCGCGAGCAGCGGCGTCGCTCCCGTCGCGAGGGCGGTCGCGAGAAGCCGGCGGCGCGTGATCACGGGCATGGCTCATGGCCTCCTTGTCCAGCCGCGCCTCGCGCTTCGCGCTGCGGCTGCGCACCGCCTTGACTTTCCATCAACACGCGGTGATCGTACAACTTCGCGAGCGTGATAACTAGATGACCGAATCACCCGTCACGTACGAAGCTCGGGACGGAGTCGGCTGGATCACCTTGAACCGGCCCGCCGTCCTCAACGCGCTGTCCACCGAGCTCGCGGCCGCGCTCGCCGATCACGCCGAGACCGCGGCCGCCGACACGCGCGCGCTGCAGGTGGTCGTGCGCGGAGCCGGACGAGCGTTCTGCTCGGGGATGGATCGCACCGCGCTCGCCGCGGGATCGATCGGCGAGGCGTTCTATCGCCACTGGAACCGCGCGCTCGACTGCCTGGAAGACATGCCGAAGATCACGGTGGCCGTCCTGCACGGCTACTCGATCGGCGGCGGGCTGCAGCTGGCGCTCGGCTGCGACCTTCGCCTGGCCACCGACGATGCCGTCCTCGGGCTCGGCGCCACGCGTCACGCCCTCGTCCCCGACGGTGCGGTCCTGCGGCTGGCGCGCGTGGTCGGCCTCGGCCGCGCCAAGGAGCTGGCACTCCTGAACGATCACGTGAGCCCGGCCGAGGCGCGCGCGATCGGCCTCGTCAACTGGGTGTGCGCCGCGGCCGACCTCGAGCGCACGCTCGCGTCGATCATCGAGAAGGCGCGCACCGCCGCGCCCACCGCGACCGCCCACACGAAGCGGCTGCTCCACTCGTCGTTTCATCGCGATCCGCGCGCGACCCTCGAAGAGGTGCTGAGCGCGCAGGACGCGTGCGTGAGATCGTGGGAGATGGACGAAGCTAACCGGGCGTGGCGCGAGAAGCGCGAGGCACGCTTCTATCCGCCGTCGAGCGGCCCGTCCCGAGATGGCTGACGACGTCATCCTCGAGACCGAGGGCCTCACCAAGGAGTTCCACGGGTTCGTCGCGGTGAAGGGCGTAAACCTACAAGTGCGCCGCGGGACGATCCACGGGCTCATCGGGCCCAACGGCGCTGGGAAAACGACCTGCTTCAATCTGTTGACCCATTTCCTGACCCCGACGCGCGGGCGCATCCGCTTCAACGGCCGCGAGATCACCGGCTCGCGGCCCGCCGACATCGCGCGCCTGGGGCTCGTGCGCTCGTTCCAGATCTCGGCCGTCTTCCTGCACCTGTCCGTCCTGGAAAACGTGCGCGTCGCGCTGCAGCGCACGCGCGGCGGCTCGTTCGACTTCTGGCGGTCCGAGCGCGTGCTCGACGGCCTGAACGGCCGCGCGCTCGAGCTGATCGACGCGGTCGGCCTCGCCCCGTTCGCGCGCACGCCGGCCGTGGAGCTGCCGTACGGCCGCAAGCGCGCGCTCGAGATCGCGACGACGCTCGCGCTCGACCCGGAGATGATGCTGCTCGACGAGCCGACGGCCGGCATGGCGCACGAGGACGTGGAGCGCATCTCGGGGCTGATCAAGCGCGTCGCGGCGAACCGGACGGTGCTGATGGTCGAGCACAACCTCAGCGTGGTCGAGAACCTCTCGGACACGATCACCGTCCTGGCGCGCGGCGAGGTGCTCGCGGAGGGCGACTACCGGACGGTGGCGCGGAGCCCGGACGTGATCCAGGCCTACATGGGGTCGGGCCATGCCTGAGCCCTCGCTCGCGGTCCGCGATCTCCACGCCTGGTACGGCGAGTCGCACGTCTTGCACGGCGTGGACTTCGAGATTCGCGCCGGCGAGACGGTGACGCTCCTGGGCCGGAACGGCGCCGGCAAGACCACGACGCTCAAGTCGGTCATGGGCATCGTGGGCCGTCGGCGCGGCTCGGTTCGGCTGGAGGGCCGCGAGCTCATCGGCCTGCCGTCGAATCAGATCGCGCGGCTCGGGCTGGCGTTCTGCCCCGAGGAGCGCGGGATCTTCGCGAGCCTCACCGTCGAGGAGAACTTCCTGCTGCCACCGACGGTTCGTGCCGGCGGTCTCGGCGTCGAGGCCATCTACGAGCTCTTCCCGAATCTGAAGGAGCGGCTCCGGGCCGGCGGGACCACCTTGTCGGGCGGCGAGCAGCAGATGCTGGCCATCGGGCGCATCTTGCGGACCGGCGCACGGCTCCTGCTGCTCGACGAGCCGACCGAGGGGCTGGCCCCGGTCATCGTCCAGCAGATCGGCGCCACGTTGCGCCGCCTGAAGCAAGAAGGCTTCACCGTCCTCCTCGTCGAGCAGAACTTCCGCTTCGCCGCCACCGTCGCCGACCGTCACTACGTGATGGAGCACGGCCGGGTGGTGGACATGATTCCGAACGCCGAGCTCGAAGCGAACATGACCAAGCTGCACGACTACCTCGGGGTTTAGTCCCCGCTAACCCACGTCGTCGCAAAGGAGCGGAGCGCATGACCATCACACGCATCGTGGCGCTTCTCGCCGTCATCGGCCTCGGCGTGAGCCCGGCGCTCGCCCAGATCTCGGACGGCGTCATCAAGATCGGGGTACTCAACGACCAGTCGAGCCTCTACGCCGACCTCGCCGGCCAGGGCTCGGTGGTCGCGGCCCGGATGGCCGTCGAGGACTTCGGCGCCGCCGCCAAGGGGCTGAAGGTGGAGGTCATCTTCGCCGACCATCAAAACAAGGCCGACGTCGGCTCACAGATCGCCCGCCAGTGGTACGACGCCGAGAAGGTCGACCTGATCCTCGACGTGCCCAACTCCGGCGTCGCGCTCGCGGTCAATCAGATCACGCGCGACAAGGGTAAGGCCTTCATCGTCTCCTCGGCGGCGACGTCCGATCTCACCGGTAAAGCGTGCTCGCCCAACACGATCCACTGGACCTACGACACCTGGGCGCTCGCCAACGGCACGGGCACCGCCGTGGTGAAGACCGGCGGCGATTCCTGGTTCTTCATCACCGCCGACTACGCCTTCGGCCACGCGCTCGAGCGCGACGTCGAGGCGGTCGTGCTCAAGAACGGCGGCAAGGTGCTCGGCAAGGTCCGGCACCCGCTCAACACGCAGGACTTCTCGTCCTTCCTGCTCCAGGCGCAGGCCTCGAAGGCCAAGGTCATCGGCCTGGCCAACGCCGGGGGCGACACTACGAACGCGATCAAGCAGGGCGCCGAATTCGGCATCGTGAAAGGCGGCCAGAGCTTCGCGGGGCTCCTGGTGTTTCTCACCGACGTCCACGCGCTCGGCCTCGAGAAGGCTCAGGGGCTGACCTTCACCGAGACCTTCTACTGGGACATGAACGACAAGACGCGCGCGTTCGCCAAACGCTTCGCCGAGCGCAATCGGCAGATCCATCCGACGATGATCCACGCCGGCGTCTACGCGGGGACGCTCCACTACCTGAGGGCCGTCGAGGCGCTCAAGAGCGACGACGGCGCCAGGGTCATCGCGAAGATGAAGGAGATGCCGACCGACGATCCGCTCTTCGGCAAGGGGACGATCCGCGTGGACGGCCGCAAGATTCACCCGGCGTACCTCGTCGAGGTCAAGAAGCCCGCCGAGTCGAAGTATCCATGGGACTACTACAAGATCCGCGCGACGATTCCTGCCGAGCAGGCGTTCCGACCTCTCGACCAGGGCGGTTGCGAGCTCGTCAAGAAGTAGACGCCGCTTTGCGCCGGGGACGGGTCGGGGGACGGCGAGGGGTGCGGCGACCACGCGGCACGCTTGCGCATTGCCCGTTGCGGCTGGGCTCCATCCGGGCGCGGGGCTTCCGACGTTCGCTTAGAGGGAACGGGTCGGCGCACCCCTCGCCGTCCCCCGACCCGTCCCCGGCCCCGACTCGGCTGGAGCATAGTCGCGGCCTGGCGTAGGTGATGACGATTTTCGGGGTGCCGACGCAGGCGTTGTTTGGTCAGCTGCTGATCGGGCTGATCAATGGGGCGTTCTATGCGCTCTTGAGTTTGGGGTTGTCGGTCATCTTCGGGTTGCTCAACATCATCAACTTCACACACGGCGCGCAGTACATGATGGGCGCCTTCGCGGCCTACTTCCTCCTGAACTGGGCGGGGCTCGGGTACTGGTGGGCGCTGCTCGTCGCGCCGATCGCGGTCGCGATCACCGGTATCGTGCTCGAGCGCCTGACGCTCAAGCGTCTCTATCAGCTCGACCACCTGTACGGGCTCTTGCTGACGTTCGGCTTCGCGCTGATCATCCAGGGGCTGTTTCGGCACCAGTACGGGTCGTCCGGGCTGCCCTACGCGATGCCCGCAGAGCTCGCCGGCGGCCGGAACCTCGGCTTCATGTTCCTGCCCAACTACCGGGCGTGGGTCATCGTATTCTCGCTCGCGGTCTGCCTGACGACCTGGTACGTGATCGAGCGCACGCGCCTCGGCTCTTATCTACGGGCGGCCACCGAGAACCCGGCGCTCGTTCAGGCATTCGGGATCAACGTGCCCCGGATGATCACCTTGACCTACGGATTCGGCGTCGGCCTCGCGGCGCTGGCCGGGGTGCTCGCGGCGCCGATCTACCAGGTGAACCCGCTCATGGGCGCCGACCTCATCATCGTCGTCTTCGCCGTGGTCGTGATCGGCGGCCTCGGCTCGATCATGGGCTCGATCGTCACCGGCTTCGGCCTCGGGGTGGTGGAGGGCTTCACGAAGGTCTTTTATCCCGAGGCGTCCAACACGGTGATCTTCGTGATCATGGCGGTCGTGTTGTTGCTGCGGCCCGCCGGCCTGTTCGGACGCGCCTCGTGATGGCGACGACCGACCGGTACGTCGGCGCGACCCTGCCCGCGGTGACCGGCGTGTCGCCGCCCCACGTGGTCGCCTTCCTGATTATGACGACGGCGCTCGTGGCGGCGCCGTTCTTCGTGTACCCGGTGTTCCTCATGAAGGCGCTGTGCTTCGCGCTGTTCGCCTGCGCGTTCAACCTGCTCATCGGGTACGTCGGGCTCCTCTCCTTCGGCCACGCGGTCTTTCTCGGCGCGGCCGGCTACGGCGCGGCGCACTCCGCGAAGGTCTGGGGGTTCCCGCCGGAGCTGGCGATCCTCTTCGGAACCGGCGCGGCGGCCGTGCTCGGCGTCGTCATCGGCGCGCTGGCGATCCGCAGCAAGGGCATCTACTTCGCGAACATCACGCTCGCGTTCGCGCAGATGGTCTACTTCTTCAGCCTGCAGGCCGCCTTCACGGGCGGCGAGGACGGCATCCAGTCCGTGCCGCGCGGCACGTTGCTCGGGGTGGTCGACCTCAAGGACACGCTGACGCTCTACTTTGTCGTGCTCGCGATCTTCCTGGTCGGATTTCTCCTGATCTTCCGCGCGATCCACTCGCCCTTCGGCCAGGTCCTGAAGGCGATCCGCGAGAACGAGCCGCGCGCGGTCTCGCTCGGCTACCGCGCCGAGCAGTACAAGCTCCTGGCCTTCGTGCTCTCGGCCACGTTCGCGGGCCTCGCCGGCGCGACGAAGGCGCTGGTCTTCCAGCTCGCGTCGCTCACCGACGTGCACTGGACGATGTCCGGCGAGGTGGTGCTGATGACGCTGCTCGGCGGCCTCGGCACGGTGTTCGGCCCGGTGGTCGGCGCGTTCATCGTGGTCACGCTCGAGAACTACCTGGCGCAGCTCGGTGCCTGGGTCACCGTGGTCCAGGGCGTCATCTTCGTCGTCTGCGTGCTGACCTTCCGTCGCGGCGTCGTCGGCGAGCTCGGCAACCTCCTGCGAAAATCGCTCTGAGATCGGTCGGAGGCCCCATGGCGTACACAGACATCCTCTACGAGAAGAAGAGCGGCGTCGCCTGGATCACGATCAACCGACCGGAGGTCCGCAATGCCTTCCGCACGACGACCGTCGCCGAGCTGACCGACGCGTTCCTCGACGCCCGCTGGGACCCGGCGATCGGCGTCGTCGTGCTCACCGGCGCCGGCGACAAGGCCTTCTGCTCGGGCGGCGATCAAAAGGAACGCGGGCAGGGCGGCTACGCCCCGGGCGCGGCGGGTGCCGCGAGTCGGCCGATGGACGTGGAGGCGCTCCACAGCGCGATCCGCCACATTCCCAAGCCCGTCATCGCGATGGTCAACGGCTTCGCGGTGGGGGGCGGCCACGTGCTGCACGTGCTCTGCGATCTTTCCATCGCCTCCGAGGACGCGATCTTCGGACAGACCGGGCCGCGCGTGGGCAGCGTGGACGCGGGCCATGGCACCGGCTTCCTCGCGCGAGTCGTCGGCGAGAAGAAGGCGCGGGAGATCTGGTACCTCTGCCGTCAGTACTCGGCGGCCGACGCGCTCGCGATGGGCCTCGTCAACAAAGTGGTCCCGCTCAAGGACCTCCGCGCCGAGGTCGAGAAGTGGTGCGCCGAGCTGCTCGACAAGAGCCCGACGGCGCTGGCGCTCGCCAAGCAGTCGTTCAATATCGACTCCGAGCCGAGAGCCGGCGTCGCGCAGTTCGCGCACACCGCGCTCGGTCTCTACTACCAGACCGACGAGGCCATGGAGGGCCGGAACGCGTTCGTCGAGAAGCGACCCGTCGACTTCAAGAAATTCCGCAAGTGACAAAAGTGGTTTTCGGGGCGGCTCCGTGTCGTCAGGCTGACACCCCGGCCGGCGAGCCGTGACGTCGATCGCCGACGTGTTTTCAATAGCCTACGGGGGTTCAGGTACCTGGCAGGGGGTTTGCCCCCATCCAGGGACATGACGTGGCGAGAGACCTGGTCCTCCGTCCTGACTCCCGCGGGCCTCGCGGCGGCCGCGGCCCTGGCGCTGGCCTCGGGGGTGGGGAGCGGCGAGAACTCCCAGGCGGTGCGTCCGGCGGTCCTCGTCGGCGACGATGTGCTCCGCATCTTCCAGGAAGCCAAGGACGCCGCGGAGCAGGTGGATCCGCCCGAGATCAGCCTCGGGACCGCGTTCGACCCCCAGCCGCCGCCGGTTCAGTCGGACTACCGATAGCGCCCCGCTCGATGTAGACTGCCGCCCGGCACATGGCCGGGCTCCTCTCCCGCTACTTCGGCTTCAGCGCGCGCTCGACCGACCTCGTGACCGAGGTCCGCGCGGGATTCACGACGTTCATGGTGATGGCGTACATCATCTTCGTGAATCCGGTCATTCTCGGATTCACCGGCGTGCCGGGACTCGACGGCAAGGGGCTGCCGTTCGCGGCCACGCTCACCGTCACGTGTCTCGCGGCAGGGCTCCTCACGATCGTGATGGGGCTGGCCAGCAACTATCCCTTCGCGCTCGCCGCCGGGATGGGACTCAACGCGGTCGTCGCGTTCGACCTGGTCGCCGGTCGCGGGCTCACCTGGCCGCAGGCGATGACGGTCGTGTTCCTCGAGGGCGCGATCATCACGGTGCTCGTGCTGACGCGCTTCCGCGAGGCGCTCATGGACGCCGTCCCGCTCGGGCTCAAGCGCGCGATCAGCGTCGGCATCGGCCTCTTCATCGCGTTCATCGGCTTCTTCACCTCGGGACTGGTCATCAAGCCCGCGACCGGCCCTTTGCCGGTCGGGCTCGGGACGTTCCGGGGCCTGCCGATCACGGTCTTCCTGATCGGCTTCGTCCTGACGGCGTGGCTCATGGCGCGCCGGACTCGGGGCGCGTTGCTGCTCGGCATTCTCGGGACGACCATATTCGCCATCGTGCTCAACGAGGTCTTCGCCGCCGGTCAGGGTTTCCCGACGCCGGGCGCGGCGCGCGTCCCGGCAGGGATCATCCAGGCGCCGGACCTGTCGACCTTCGGCCGTCTCGATTTCGGGCTTTTCGCGAAGCTCGGAATCGTGACCGCGCTCCTGGTGATCTTCTCGATCATGCTGAGCGACTTCTTCGACACGATGGGCACGATCATCGGCGTGGGCGGACGGGGCGGCTTCCTCGACAGTCGCGGCCAGCTGCCGCGCGCCAATCGAGTGCTGCTGGTGGACTCCCTCGGCGCGCTCTTCGGCGGGCTCGCGAACAGCAGCAGCAACACGACCTATATTGAGTCGGCCGCGGGGGTGACCGAGGGCGCCCGGACCGGGCTCGCCTCCGTCGTGACGGGGCTCCTGTTCCTGGCGGCCATGTTCTTCTCGCCGCTGGCGAGCGTCATCCCGGCTCAGGCGACCGCCCCGGCGCTGATCATCGTCGGCTTTTTCATGATGGGGATCGCGCGGGACATTCCCTGGGACGACTACGAAGAAGCCATCCCCGCGTTCATGACGATGCTGGTGATGCCGTTCACCTGGTCCATCACCAACGGAATCGGCGCGGGATTCGTGACCTATGCCGCGATCAAGCTGCTCCGCGGCCGGGGCGCCCAGCTCCACTGGATGGTCTACGTCGCCTGCGCGGCCTTCGTCGTTTATTTCTGCTTGCCGCTGATCGAGGGCGCGGTCAAGTAGTGCGCGCTCGGCTCACCCCGACGTTCCCCCAGGGGAGACGCGTCGCGTAAGTCCTCGTTATTTTGGCAATTTCTTGACACCGACGGCGCGCTTGGCTAGACTCGCGCCACCGGTCTGCCCTCCCTCGAGGCGGTAACCTTGACGGGTCGCGGAGGCGATTTGAAGCCAGTCGCAGAGAGCACCAGCGCGTCGGCGCTCGAGAGCGAGCGCGACACGTTTCCGAAGCTCGTTCGGGACAACGCGCGGCGTCTCGCCGATAAGGTTGCGATCCGCGAGAAAGACCTCGGGATCTGGCAGTCGTACACGTGGCCGCAGTATTTCGAGCAGGCGCGTCACATCGCGCTCGGCCTCGCCTCCCTCGGCTTCGCGCGCGGCGATCGGGTCGCGATCGTCGGCGACAACCGGCCTCAGCTCTACTGGGCGGTGATGGCCGCGCAGGCGCTGGGCGGCGTCCCGGTGCCGATCTATCAGGATTCTATCGAGCGCGAGATGGAGTACATCGTCGAGCACTCCGAGGCGCGGTTCGCCGTCGTCGAGGATCAGGAGCAGGTCGACAAGCTCCTGGGCGTGCGAACGCGCTCCCGGCATCTGCAGCACCTCGTCTACGACGATCCGCGCGGGCTGCGCGGCTACCGCGAGCCCGGGCTCTCGAGCCTGGCCGAGCTCACCGAGCTCGGAACGAAGTTCGAGGCGAGCCATCCCGCGCACTTCGACGCCGAGCTCGCCCGGGGCGCCGCGGACGACATCGCGATCGTCTGCTACACTTCCGGCACGACCGGCGCGCCCAAGGGCGCCATGCTGTCTCATCGCAATCTGATCGCGACGGCGCGCAACGCCGCGCGCTTCGAGGGGCTCCGCGAGGACGAGGAGGTTCTCTCGTATCTGCCGATGGCGTGGGTGGGCGACCACGTCTTCTCCTACGCGCAGGCGATCGTCACGGGGTTCGCCATCAACTGTCCGGAGAGCGCGGCGACGGTCCTCGCCGACCTGAGGGAGATCGCGCCGACCTACTTCTTCGGCCCGCCACGCATCTGGGAGAGCATCCTGACCAG
>QHSP01000089.1 GCA_003220495.1 Candidatus Rokuibacteriota bacterium
ACAACGGCGACGCCCCGCCTGATGTGGTTCAATTTCGCGCATCTGTTTTCCGTGTCACTGCTTCCGCTGTCCACCGCGTGGATGGCCGTGAGCGAATTGGCGCCCCAGCCGGTTTCGTTCTATGCGGCGGTCTTCCTTCTAGTGAACGCGACCTACATCTTTCTGATCTGGGAGCTCGTTGACCGCCGTCCCGTCCATGACGTACCGCCGAAGGTGCGCAGGATCATGCGCGTCCGATCAATCGCGACTCTGTGTCTTTTCGGAGCGGCTGCGGTCGTAGCGCTGAAATATCCTCTCGTTGGATTAGGAATTTGTGTTTGTTGCTTGGTTGTCTATCTGAAACCGGAAGCTCCGGGAGCCTCGATCGCCTCGAAGAAAGGGCGGGTCGCCGGGTTCTGACATCGCCGCTTGACTCTCCCCATCAGGGGAGGCTTTAGCCTCGTCGAGGAGATCCGGACGTTTCGTGCGAGGAGGTCCCAAGTGTTCACAGGAATCCGATCGGTGGGCAACAGCGCGAATGGCCACGAGCCTGGGCTCCTGACGATCGGAGAGGTGGCGCGGCGGTCCGGCTTCACCGTGAAGGCTCTCAGGTTCTATGACCGCCACGGGCTCTTACCTCCCTGCCGGCGTCGACCCAGCGGCTACCGTCTCTACAGTGAGTCAGATCTCCACCGGCTGGAGTTCATTCGCCAAGCGAAGGCTCTCGGGCTGAGCCTTCGCGCCATCCGAGACCTCGTCGCGGCGGCCCGGGTGCCCGGCACCGCACGCTTCCGGTTGCGTCTTCTCCGGATGCTCAGCGAGCGGATCGCTCAGACGACACACCAGATCACGACCCTCACGGCCCTTCGCAGGGAACTCGAGCGCCGGCGCCGAATCCTGGCGTCGCGGCAGGACGAGGAAAGAGGACCTGGGTACTGCACCTGCCTGCATAACGCAACGGCGCGAATCGTACCGGACAGGCCGGAGATCAAGGCCAGATGGAACCGGTTGCAGGCCAAGACCGGCACGATCCAATAGAGGGCGCGCCGCCAAGCCGGCCGCCACGCGGCGTGCTCGCCGCAGCCTTCCTCTTTAACCTTGGGCAGGGCGTCCTCCGCCCGTCCCTCCCCCTCTACCTGCAGCAATTCTTCGGCGCGAACTACAGGATGGTCACGTTGATCCCGGTCGTCTTCGGCGCAGGAAAGTGGGCGGCGAATCTGCCGACTGGCTACCTCCTCGACCGTCTCGGCCGCGGACGTTTGATGGTTGCTGGCCTCCTGGTGATCGCCGCAAGCGATGTTGCGTCGGTGGTGGTGTCCATCTACGCCACCTTCCTCGGCGTCCGCGGTGTCGCCGGCATGGGCTGGGCGATGTTCGGCACGGTGGCCACCACGATAATGGTGGACCGCTCGGCTGCCCGCGGTCGTGCCATCAGTTTCCTGTTGATGAGTGAGACTCTCGGTCTCCTGCTCGGGAGCCTCGCCGGTGGCTCGATCTACCAGCGCGTCGCGCCGACAGGACCATTTGTCTTCGAGGCTGGATGCATGGTGCTAGGCGCCGCGGTGGTGGCTTGGAGTGCGCCTCGTGCGACCTTGAACCCTCGCGCCACTCCCGTGGCCGTCCGAGACTGGCGTCTTGTGCGCAGCGTCGTACGCACGCGCGGTGTCCAGCTCATGAGTGTGACCAACGCCGCCGTGACAGCGATCCAGACCGGCACGCTCGTATTCCTCTTCCCTCTCTACCTGGCGGAGCGAGGGGGCTTGCGGCCCGAGACGGTCGGGTACCTAGTCGGTCTCGGCGTGCTCGGAAGGCTGGTTGCGCTGTGGCTCATCAGCAGCCTCTCGGACATGCGGGACCGGTTGCGTCTGCTTGCGCTGGGGCTCGGGGCCCACGGCGTGTTGCTGGGCAGCCTCACCGTCGTGACCGAGCCTATCCTGCTTGGTTTCTGGAGCTTGATGATTGGCGCGAGCGCTGGCTTCATCGCGGGTTTACCAACCGCCATTGTCGGTGACCGCGTCGCGCCGGCGCTACACGGGGTCGCGATAGGCTGGCTGCGCACTATCACCGATGCTGGCATGCTCCTCGGCCCCTTGGTAATGGGGACCCTCGCGGACGCCGTTCATCTCACCACGCCGTTCGTTTGCGCGGCTCTTCTTGTTTTCGTGCTGGCCTGGCTGTGCCATCGAGAGGCGCTCGCAGCGTCGTCCGTTTCAGAGGCTTCCGCATGAGTCTCGGCGAAGCAGCCCCAACCACTGGGCAGGGCAAGCGCATCCTGCTCGCGACCGCGCACCCCGATGATGCGGACATCATGGCCGGCGGTACCGTGGCGCGATGGGTCGACGAAGGACACAAGGTACACGCCGCGATCTTCACGCGAGGCGATAAGGGGCACGATGATCCCGCGATGACGTCAGAGGCCGTCGCCGCCCTGCGCGAGCTCGAGCAGCGCGCCGCGGCGACGATCCTCGGTGTCTCGCAGTTGACCTTCCTCGACTTCTCCGGCTCGCCTGGACCGGGCCACGGCTCGCGGAGACGGCGACCCGGCTGATTCGCCAGGAGCGGCCGGACATCGTCGTCACTCACGACCCGTACGGCGGAGCGCCGGCCTACTGGGAGCCGCAGCTTCACCCCGACCACCGGGCCGTCGGCCTAGCCGTCGTCGAGGCCTGCTACTTCAGGGCCCCAGGACCGCTCTTCTACCCGGCCCACGGCGCGGCCGGGCTTCGCCCGCACCGCGTTCGCGAAATTCTCCTGATCATGAGCGATCACGTTGATCACGTCGTCGACATCGCGGCGACCTTCGAGCGCAAGATTCGGGCCGTCCGTGAGCACGCTAGCCAGTTCGGAAAGCATCCGGACCTCGAGGGTTTCCTGCACCGTCTGGCAGAACGCCACACGAGCACCCATCACATCGCACTAGCCGAGGGCTTCAAGCGCCTGGTGCGCTGACGCGCTGGCGCCGGGAGCTGGCAGGGCTATCCTGACTTCTTCCCCTGTCTTTGGGAGGCGGGCACTGAGAAGCCGGGACGTGTCCCCGCCGTGGTCAACAACATGCCGGGGTGGCGCGCCGAGCTCATCGGCTGGGAGTGGCGACGTTCATCGTCGATAGCTTCGGCGGGCGTGGGATCAAGGAAACGGCCACCGACCAATCGCGGCTGGCTACCTCGGCCATGATAGTGGATGCGTACCGGGCGCTCGCCCTGTTGGCCAGTCATCCCGCCATCGATCGGAAACGGATCGCGGTGATGGGGTTCTCCGCATCTTCCACGGCGCCGCCGACGACTGGACGCCGGTCGGCCCGTGCCGGGAGTATGTGGAGCGGCTCACCCGGGCCGGCGTTGACGCGAAGGTGCACGAGTTCGGTCGGCGTGCGTAACCTACGGGGCGACGGTGGGCTACCACCCGCGCGCGCACCGAGAGGCGGTGGCCGCGGTCAACGAATTCTCGTGGGAGGAAAAGTGATGCGACGGCACGCGATGCTGCGCCCCTTGTTCTGCTTGGGCGTCTTGATGCCCCTTACCGTTGCGGTGGTGTCAGGCTGCGCTGCACCGCCTTCCGGTGCCATAGGGTCGCCGGGAACGTCCGGGATGGCGGCTCCAGCCGCCACGTCGACGGAGACACCGTGGGTGGACCGTACGTTGACGCTTCCGTCGGGCGCCACGCTCAAGGTTCCCGTTGAATGGACGACGACAGCGGCGACAGACGGCGTCATCCTCTGGGACCCCGAGAAGCTCGTGCGAATCGATCTCGTGGAGGTCGACGCGACCGGCGGAATGAGCGGGGCCATCGCCATGGCCTGGTCCCGCCGATATCCGAGCTTCAACCGGCAGGAGCTCGCCGCGTCGGATTCGCCGGGACGCGAGGGGTGGGAGCTGTTCCGGTGGTCGAGTTACAAGACTTCTCCGGAGGAATCCCGCAGGGTGTCGGCGTTTGGCGCGCGGAAGGGGCCGCTCGCGGCGGTGGTTCTCGTCGATGGCCCCCTGGCAACCGTCCAGCGGCGCGCCTCGCAGGTCGCGATCGTGCACAAAAGTCTGCGCCCAGCCGGCTATGTTCGCGAGACCTACCGGGGTCGAGCCCCGCGGCCGCTCGACGCCGCGCGCGTCGCGGAGCTGAAGACGTTCATCGAGCGGATGCGCAATGCCGCTGATGTTCCAGGCATGTCAGCTGTGCTCTTCGACACGAACGCGACGCTCATCGACGAGGGCTTTGGCGTTCGCGAGCGGGGTCGGCCGGAGCCCGTGACCGCCGATAGCCTCTTCATGATCGCGTCGAACACCAAGCCGCTCACCACGCTCCTGTTGGCCCGTCTCGTCGACGAGGGGCGCTTCGGCTGGGACACGCCCGTGACACGGATCGACCCTCGCTTCAGAACCGGGGACCCGGACGCCACCCGACGTATTCTAATGAAGCACCTCATCTGCGCATGTACCGGCTTGCCCAGACAGGACCTCGAGTGGCTCTTTACCTTCGACCGCTCGTCGGCGCAGGGGCAGCTCGACGTGCTGGCGACCATGAAGCCCACCACCAAGTTCGGCGCGCTGTTCCAGTACAGCAACCCGCTGGCCTCGGCCGCTGGCTACATCGGCGCGCGCCTACTGAGACCCGACCTGGAGCTGGGACAGGCCTACGACGCTGTGATGCGTGAGAAGGTCTTCCTTCCGCTCGGGATGAGCCGCACGACGTTCTCCTTCGATGAGGCGCTGGGTACGAGTCACGCATCGCCGCACTCCTGGGACATGTCGCTCAAGAACGTGCCTATCGAGATGGCGCTGAACCACTCCATCATCCCGGTTCGACCGGCGGGTGGGGCATGGTCGAGTGCGCGGGACTACGCGCGTTACGTTCGCCTCGAGCTCGCTCAGGGTCGGCTCCCGGATGGCTCGACGTTCGTGACCGAGAAGACCCTGCTCGCGCGCCGCGTCCCGCAAGTGCGGGTGAGTGAGGACGCGTGGTACGGCATGGGGCTCTGGATCGAGGATGTGAAGGGCATTCGGGTCATTAGCCATGGCGGCTCGATGTTCGGGTATAAGAGCAACTTCTTCTTCGTGCCAGATGCCGGCATCGGCGGCGTGATACTCACGAACGCGGACTCCGGCTGGAGCGTCGCGACGGCGGTGATGCGGCGGACTCTGGAGGTGGTGTACGACGGAAAACCGGAGGCGGAGGAGGACCTGCTGGCGGGAGAGCGAGAGACAGAGATCTACATGAGGGGCGAGCAGCGTGACTGGAAGGTGCCTCCCGATCCTTCCGAGGTTAGGCGGCTCGCGCGGTCGTATCGAAATGCGGCGCTCGGCGAGATCGTCGTCCACGCGGGGCAGCATGAGGTCGTCTTCCAGTTCGGGGGCTGGAAGAGCCCAATGGCGAGCAAGCTGAACCCGGACGGTACGACGTCGTTCATTTCGGTCGCCCCGGGTGTCCGAGGGTTCGAGTTCAATGCGCCTGCCGCCACTGGCCCCTACACGCGGCTACGGCTCCGGGATCCGCAGCACACCTACGACTACGACTCAGTGGGTGCTGGAGTCGGTCACGCGCCGCCTTCGCCGAGATGACATGGCGCATTGCATTTGCCGCTCATCTATCGCGAAGGCCTCGCAGGGTCTCAATCGATTCGCCGCAGCTTCGTGACACCCCATCGGTCGATCGCGTGGAGCTCGAAGGTGTCTCCGTCGCGATACAGCCGGTAGCAGCGTGGACGGCCGCGGTCCCCGACATTCCAGGTTCGGCAATACTGCCCGTCGTCGGTGACGCGCCACCGACCGATGTCGAAATCGCCCTTCGATTCGACGGAGACGATGCCGTTCCGTTCGATAACCAACCGCGCGAAGTCCGAGTCGAACGTGCGGCCGACGATCTCGGCACGCAGCTCGGTGGCGGTCAATGGAGCTCGTTGCGGCGCCATCACCGCCGCGCCGGCCGACGTGCAGAAGGGTCGAACGGCCTCGCCGGCCAGGATCATCCCCTCGACGTCGTAGCTCATCGCATCGGCGAAGCGGAACGCGGAAACGCGATTGGGAAGCAGCACGATCAGATTCCCGCCGAAGCCGGACATATACGGGATCTGGAAGAAGCAGCCGGTGGTTGTGCGATACGGCACTGACCAGAACGACAGGTGATAGCGGGCCTCGCCGTCCCGGTAGCGCCATCCGATTGGCAGGCCGCTGTTTGCGCTCGTGCGATACAGCGCCTCCGCGAGCTTAGTCGCGCTGAGGAGCTGCCGGCCCTCATATCGACCGTCGGACTGAAGCAAGGTGGTGAGTTTCGCGACGTCGTCGATGGTGGGATAGAGCCCGTAGGCCAAGAGCGGAATGCCGCGACTAGCGTCCGTTTCCAGCGTGTGCATCTTCGGCGCGTGGAAGATCCCGATGGGCTCGAACACCTCGCGCACGACCATGTCCCAGAGCTGCGCATTCGGACCCGCGTGCCGTTTGAGGTACGCGTCCATCGCCGCCGCCAGAACGAACGTGTGAACCGAGTTGTAGCGGAAGACCTCGCCGTGCGTCCAGGGATACTTCGGATAGGCGAAGCCGGCATCGAGCTTCTCCGTCGCTGAGCGCTTGGCCATCCATGCGAACATCCGCGGCTTGTTCTCGTCGGCTGTCGGATCGTTCGGCTGGCGTTGGGGTGACAGCTCTCCGATGCCCGTAGCCATGCTGAGGGCGTCGGCGAACGTGACGTGCTCCCATCCGTCGTGGGACGCTGTGACGGTCACGTAATCCTTGATCTTCGCGTCGAAGACCGCGTCGCCATACTTCTGGGCGAGCCGCAGCAGCGCGACCGCGCCGCCGAGTGACTTGGTGACGGAGAACACGCCGTGCCGCATCTCCCGGCAATACGGGTAGGCGCCGTAGCGGGTATTGCAGCCGCGGACGTAGACGACACCGTCCACGACCAGGCCGCTCGCGCTGACATCGTCGGTCGTGACCTCGCCGTCGATGCCGTCGAGCAGCGGTCCGTGGGCCGTGGCTGGCAGTGCCCCCCACGGCCGGATCGGGGCCTGCCGGCGCAATTCTTCGTCGAACCGGGCGCGTGCCGCGGTCTCGTCGGCGATGGTGCGGGGCGTATAGACCATCGGGGCCTGGCCCCAGTAGTCGTACTTCTCCCACGCCATCGTCTCCTGGACGATCTGGAACCGCAGCGCCGACACTCGCGTGTCGTCAAAGAGAAACGTCGCGAGGCCGTTGCGGGTGCCGTTGTTGAATTCGTTGACAAGGACGAATGGGAAGGATGCACGCGACATACCCAGGTCGCCAGGCTCGGACCAGACTCGGCCGGGCGAGACGATCATCCCGCCCGGCGAGCCGACGATACCGCGGATCACCGGCACCAGGTACTCGCCGTGGGTGAAGAAGTCAATCGTGCCCGACGGCGTCCGCACGGCGAGGCCCCGACATTCCTGGTAAGCGCTCGACATCGACGAGGCGGCGATGGCAAGAGTGCCACGCAGTGAATGTCGCGCCGGCGCCGTGGAGCCCAGGGGCATGAAGTAGTCGTTGTGAATCGGCCCGTGGCCGGCTGTGCCTGAGCCTAGGAGCTCAGCGGCTGTCAAGCGGTCGCGTGGGGCGACACCCGACGGTGGGGAGGCGACACCGATCACCTGCGCACGGCAGCCGATCCGGGTCGGGTCCGCCGCCCGCGTCACGGCGTGGTTCCCAGCACCTCGAAATGTTCCCGACAGCGATCCGTCTACGAACTTGTAGGCGAGAGGCGGACGATCGGGCACAGGCAGCACGAAGTGGAGCACACCGTCAACGATGCGGCCGCTGGCCCGATAGAACCTCGGCTGACGGATCCGCCGGGGCTCCCAAGCGCCGTGGCTGTAGATCAGACGCGCGTGCCCCGTCGACAGAACTTCCTCGACGATCAGCGTCGCGCAGACGGTGTCGCCGCTCTCCTCCATCCACGCGCCGATCCACGCACCGGCAAAGCGCGAGGCGGTCGCCGGCACGTCCGAGCCAGGGGCAACAAGCTTCACGTCCGCCGGAAGGGGCGTCTCGTCGCGACAGTCCCTGGCATCCACGGGGCCTACGCCCAGGGACACGAACACGATGAGAGTCAGGGCGATGACAGGCGCGATCATGAGGTGCTCCCTCCTTGTTGACGACCGAGGCCGTCCGGCGCGGCTGATGGGCCACTACGCATAGGCGGCAACCTAAAGCCGGCCGAAGCTGTCGTCAACGTCTACTTAGTCGCAACAGGTGGGCCGCTTCACCTTCATTGAGCAGTGCCTCTGGCGTGACCTCTACGACCGGCGCGTCCCGCCCGGCGTTGGGTGGCCGGGAACTGTTCTTCGGTCAGAATGTGTGAACAATGGTCCGCAGCATGATCCGCCTCGGGACGCCCGTCGCCGGTCGTGTTGGCAATGTAGGACACGTCAGCCCAGTCTAGGTGCTCGGTGAGTGACGTCTGCGACGTGCCTGAACGACTGTACATCGCGGCCGCCGACGGCACGGGGGGCCGGATCGATTGACCTGAGGTGCTGCGTGTGCGACACTGGCTTTGGTTCTGGTTAGCTCAAGGTTTGGTAGCTCGTCCTCAGAGAAGAGCGAGACACACGCCGCGCGAGGATCCAGTTCGCGCGGCGTTTTTGTTTGCCCTCGCGTTTTGCGGGGTAACACCTTCGGTGACCGGAATACGAGACAATCGGGGTTCGCCCCGAAGGAAAGGTTCGAGTCATGGCACACGGTCGAGTCAAGTGGTTCAACGATGCGAAGGGCTTTGGCTTCATCACGCAGGAGGGCGGCGAGGACGTCTTCGTCCACTTCAGCGCCGTCGCCGCGCAGGGCTTCAAGAGTCTGGCGGAAGGTGACCAGGTGGAGTTCGAGGTGACACGCGGCCCCAAGGGTCTCCAGGCCGCGAACGTTCGCAAGGCCTAGTTCGAGGATCCCCGGCGGCGGACAGGGTGAGTACCCTGCGCCGACGCCGGGGCCGTCAACGCCCAGCGCTCTGTCGTCCGAGAGTCGGTGCTACGATGCCCGGCAAGAGAACCGTCAGCAGTCGTAAATGGGTCAGCTGGCGCGACCGGGAGGAACATATGGCAGCGACCGTCCGGGCGGCGATCCGTGAACTGATGGAGCAGACGATGGCGACAATGGACGCCTTGCTCGAGGCGTCGGATGGGGAACTCGCGATGTCATCGTCGCACGCGTGTGCACAAGGGAAGGATCTGTGGACGCTGGTCACCAACGATATCGACCACGAAAAGATCCATACGGGGCAAGTCCTCGAAGGGCGCTACGAGTCACGGAACACGGCATCGCCGATGGAACGCCTGGTGGCCGAGTGGCTTGCCGAACGGGCGCGGTTCATAGGATCACTCATCGGCCTTACAGACGCGCAGTTCAACAGCGAGACGGCCCCCGGTCAATGGACTTATCGGGTTATCGCCAAGCACGTCCTCACCCTGGAACAGGATTCGCTGAAGACGCTTGCCGAGGACCAGGCGGCAAGAGCGGCCAGTCGGTAGGATCAGGTTGACGGTTCGGCCCGACTGCCACACGAGTAACGAGGCCGACGCGACGCACGTTTTTCAACCTGCTTCCGGCAGGTAGGATCAAAGCGGTCGCCGGCTCCCGGGACGACAGCGGGAATCTGAACAAGGGGGAAGAGCAATGGCCACAATTCTCTACGTCGGTACCGCAGGCAGCGACGATCCCACGAGGGCGGGACTGCCATTCAATTTCGCGTTGGGCGCAGTCGAAGCCGGTCACCAGCCGATGATCTTTCTCGCTGGCGAAGCCGCCTACCTGATGAAGGACGATGTTGCCGGGGCTGTCATGCCCGTCGCGATGCCGCCGCTAAAGGACATGTTGGCAGCAGTGATCGCTCAGAGAGTGCCGATCTTCGTCTGAGGGAAGTGCTCGGTAGCCCGTGGGGTTACCGATGTGGATCTCAAGAGCAAGAATGCCCAGTTCATCACACCAAAAATCTTTGCCGAGAAAACCGCTGCAGCCGACAAGGTGGTGTCGCTGTAGATCCCAGACTCCTGTGACGCCGCGATCACGGCTTCGAGGTCGTGTTTGCTCAAGGCCTCGAAGTACCGACGGATGATATCTTCTTCTCGAATAGCCATGCATTCTTCCTTCCGCGCGCTGTCTCGTCGAGGAGCTCCATGAAGGCGCGGGCGCTCGCTGTGACCCTCCGCGCCTCATGGTGAATGACGTGGAAGTGTCGCTGAATGCGAACACCCCGAAGCCGCACGGCATTTAGTCGCCCGGCGGCGATTTCTCCTCGCACCGCGTAGAGTGAAACAAACGCAACGCCCAGCCCAGCCATCACGCCTTGCTTGATCGCCTCGGTATGGTCGAGCTCCATCGCCACGCGGAACTTGACATGCGCGCGTTGCAGCGCGCGTTCCGTGACGCTGCGGGTCGCTGATCCTTCCTCCCGGACAAGCAGCGGCTGATCGGCGAGCGAGTCGGGGGCGATCGCCCGACGTCGAGCCCATGCGTGCTCGGGCGCGACGATGAGAACGAGTTCATCGCGCATTCCGGCCGTCAGACATTCCTCGCCCGGCCTCAGGGCATGCCCGCCGACGATCCCAAGATCGAGCTCACGTTCTCTGACTCGCCCCTCGATGGTCTGAGAATTCGCGATCTGGAGCTTCACATCGACGCCGGGGTACTTGGTCCGAAACGCCGCAACGATTCGGGGCAGTACGTAGAGCCCCGGAGTCGTGCTAGCCCCGATCAAGAGCGACCCGTGAGCCAAGCCATCCAGCTCAGCGAGCGCCTGGCGCGCGCCATCAACCGCTGAAACAGCACGCTCCGCAAATTGCTCGAAAACGCGGCCTGCCTCGGTCACGGTGACAACCCGCCGGCGTCCACGACGGAAGAACAGATGCTTCCCCAGTTCGCTCTCGAGCTCACTGATGTGTTCAGAGAGCGTCGGCTGGGACGAATGGATCTTCTTCGCCGCCAGGCTGAAGCTCTTTTCCCGGGCGACGGCGAGAAAGACCTCGAGCTGGCGTAGTGTCATTTCGGGTTTTCCCTATGCTTAAAATCCAAAGTTCGTATTGGACCCTATAGCACAGCCTGGCGTATGACAAGCCTAGAACCTGAAAGGAGGACCCGATGATTTTTCGCCACTTCCTGTCGCCAAAGACCGGCTGCGCCAGCTATCTGTTCGGCTGAGGGGGCGCAGCTGCCTGCGCTGTGGTGGATCCACAGCTCGATATCGAGCCCTATCTCGAAGCCGCCGCTCAGAAGTCCATGCGGATCACGCACATCTTCGAGACCCACGTCCAGGCCGATCACCTGTCTGGCGCTCGTCGCCTCTCGGAAGCAACTGGCGCCCCCGTGATTTTCCACAAGTCGGCACCGGTCGAGTTCCCACACCTCAACGTCGAGGATGGAGAGCGACACGATCTTGGCAATGTGGTGCTCTCGATCCTCCACACGCCCGGACACACACCGGACAGCGTCTCGATTCTGGTCACGGACAAGACCCGGGCGTCGGAGCCCTGGTTTGTTCTGACCGGCGATACGCTGTTCTCAGGTGGGGTCGGTCGCCCAGACCTCATTGGCGCTGGCTCGGAAGCGATGCTCGCCGAACAGCTCCACGACAGCCTGCACAGCAAGATCATGACGCTGCCCGATCACCTCGAAATCTTTCCCGCGCATTTCGGGGGCGCGGCGTGTGGGAAAGGTCTGAGCGGTAAGCCCGGTTCCACGATCGGCTTCGAGCGTCGTTTCAATCCGGCGCTCCGGGCCGCCTCGAGAGCGGAGTTCGTGGACTTCGTGCTGAAGGATCTTCCGCCACAGCCCGAAGCCTTCGCCGTGAATCGCCGGCGCAACCTCACGGGCGAATGAGCGAGATGCGGCTCGGACTGCGGGAGAATCTCCCGCAGTTCGCGCTGCTCGTCGTCCTCAATTCCTTCGTCGGCGCCATGGTGGGCCTGGAGCGGACTGTGCTGCCGCTTCTGGGCGAGCAGGAGTTCGGCCTCAGCTCGAAGACCGCCATCACGTCCTTCATCGTGAGCTTCGGCGTGACCAAAGCGATCATCAACCTCGTTGCGGCCCGTGCGTCCGACCGCATGGGCCGCAAGCCCATCCTGGTGGTCGGGTGGCTGTTCGCACTGCCGGTGCCCTTCCTGATCATCTACGCGCCGGCGTGGTGGTGGATCGACCTCGCCAACATCCTGCTCGGCGTAAACCAGGCGATGGCGTGGTCGATGACGGTGATCATGAAAGTCGATCTCGTGGGCCCCGAGCGTCGCGGACTCGCCTTGGGGCTGAACGAGTTCGCCGGCTACTTCGCGGTCGGCGTGGTGTCATGGGTGACCGGCTACATCGCCGCGCAAACGGCGCTGCGGCCGCAGCCGTTCTATCTCGGGATCGTCGTCGCGATCGTCGGCCTTGCCGTCTCCGTGCTGTTCGTCCGAGAGACACGCCCCTACGCATATCTGGAAGCGGCTGCTGTGCCCCAGACAGCGAGTAGTGTCCGGCCATCACTCGGCCACGTCTTTTACGTCACGAGCCTCGGGAACGTGAGCCTCTTCGCGGCCTGCCAGGCGGGCCTTGTGAACAATCTCAACGATGGCATGTCCTGGGGGCTCTATCCCCTGTTCTTCGCCAGCTACGGTCTGGGCGTTGCCAGCATCGGCCTCGTCAAGGCGGTCTACCCCATGGTGTGGGGCGTTCTGCAGGTCGCGACCGGACCGCTATCGGACCGCTTCGGTCGAAAGGAGTTGATCGCTGGAGGCATGATCGTCCAAGCCGGAGGGATCTGGTTGACCGTCCTCATCCCGACCTATGCAGCATGGTTGGCTGGGGCCGCGCTGCAAGGACTCGGCACGGCGATGGTGTATCCCACGTTGCTGGCAGCCATCACCGACCACGCGCACCCGACGTGGCGCGCGTCGAGCCTCGGCGTGTACCGATTCTGGCGTGACCTCGGCTATGCCGTCGGCGCGCTGCTCTCCGGTGTCGTCGCGGACCTCGTCGGGTTGGCGGCGGCGATTCACCTGGTCGCAGCGTTAACGCTCGTTTCTGGTCTTGTCGTCGTCCGGGCCATGGGAAGAACGAGCCCAAGGCCGATCCCCGCCCGCGCGTGAGATCAAAGGCCATCCGAAGACGGTGAAGGCGCCATTAGGAGGTCACTCGCCTGTCACACTCCTGCACGCAGCGTGTCTAAAGGACTAAGGGAGGAGGACACGATATGGATCAGAAAGCCCTTCTACAGTTCTTGCTGGATGCCAGTCGGCGTGGCTATGCGGCCGGCCGCAGTGCCGTGAAAACGCGGGAAGCCGATCACTCGACGACTATCGTCCTCGAGGATGGCGATTGGAAGTTCCACGACAACTACTTCGGCGGCGAGCCGTATGGCGGACGAGAAGTCGTGTTCTTTGGTGGACAGCCGGTCTGGATGGCGGTCTATTACGGACAGGTCGACGACGCAAACGTCGACTCAGTCTATTCGTTCTTACAGCGGGCCTTGCGCGATGCTCCGCCGGACTTTCCTGTCCGCGGTCCCCAAGTCTTTACCGAAGGACGATTTTCATACCGGAATGTCTACGAGGGCGACGTCATGAGGTTCTGGGGCCAAGAGACTATTCATGCGGACGGGCGACTGGTCTACACCGCACGCTACGGGGGCGGCCTGGTCGACCGCCGGAGCGGTGACTGAATGCCCGGCGGGCGCACGACTCACAATCCCCTCGCCCAGGATCCTGCCGTGAGAGGCAGAGGAGGCCGAGGCGTGGCATCCTAACGCCGTGATCTGCTCTCGCGTGCATCCGGCCTGGATCGTCCTCGGGGCGCTCGCGCTCGCGATGCTCGGCGGCACGGGGCTCCGGTCGGTATTCGGGGTGTACATCAAACCGCTGGAGGCCGACTTCGGCTGGTCTCGCGCCGCCCTCTCGGGTGCGGCGGCTGTCTCGCTGCTCGTGTTCGGCGCGGTTGGGCCGCTCGCCGGGCGACTCGCCGACTCCTGGGGTCCGCGCCGTGTCATCGTGCTGTCCCTAACATTGCTCGGGATCGGCACGGTCGGCTCGGCCTTCGTCAGTCACCTCTGGCATATGTATCTGACCGCCGGGCTGCTCACGGCGGCCGGTGCCGGCGCCGTCCAGCCGACCGCAAGCGCCGTCATCGCACGATGGTTCGAGGCGCGTCGAGGACTGGCATTGGGTATCGTGGGAGGCGCGATGTCAGCGAGCCAACTCGTGGTCATCCCGCTCGCGACGGTGCTCATGCTCACCCTGGGTTGGCGTGCGAGCTTCTTCGGGCTGGGAGTGGTTCTGCTGGTGTTGGTGCTGCCGATCAGCGCGGCGTTCATTCGGAGCGATCCCGAGGAGAGCGGGCTCCGGCCTTATGGCGCGACGGGTCCATTGCGCCCGGCCGCCGAGATCGCCACACTCCAGCGCGCCGGCCGCGTCTCGGTGAGCGACGCGGCCCGTGTCCCGCAGTTCTGGCTCTTGATGGCGACATACTTCGTCTGCGGCTACACCTCGATGGGGATGATCCTCACTCACTTCATGCCGCACGCGCTCGAGCACGGCTTCACCGCCATCCAGGCCTCGACAGCGCTTGGCGTGATGGGCGCGATGAACATGGTCGGGACGGTCGGCTCGGGCTGGATCTGTGACTCCGTCGGCCGGCGAGGACCGCTGGCGACCTACTACTTCGTTCGCGGCCTTTCCCTCGTCTTCCTGCTCTACGTCTGGAACGTTCCCACGCTCCATGTGTGGGCGGCTGTCTTTGGGCTCAACTATATTTCAACGATCCCGCCCACGACCACGTTGACGGCGAATATCTTCGGCCGCTACTCGGTCGGCGAGCTCATGGGTTGGATTTCGTTTTCTCATCAGGTCGGGGCCGCGCTGGGCGCCGCGCTTGCGGGGTGGGTGTTCGAGTGGACCGGCAGCTACTCCGGGGCGTTCCTGTCCGCGGCGATACTGGCCTTCGTTGCCTCGGCTCTCGTGTTCGCGATCCGCGAAGAGCCGGTCGTCTCTCGACGGACGCCAGCACCCGCGCCCGCCTGATTATTGTCGCCGGCGTTATCGCCGGAGCCGGAGCAGACGCGCGTTGAACGCGACGATCAGGGTCGAGACGGACATGAGCACCGCACCGACCGCTGGCGTGAGCAAGATGCCAGCAGGGTAGAGCACGCCTGCGGCCACCGGGATGGCCAGCACGTTGTACCCGGTGGCCCACCACAGATTCTGGACCATCTTCCGGTAGGTCGCCCGGGCGAGCTCGACGATGGCCGTTACGTCGCGCGGGTCGGACCGGACCAGTACGATGTCCGCGGACTCGATCGCCACGTCGGTACCAGCACCGACCGCGATGCCGACGTCGGCCTGGGTGAGCGCAGGTGCGTCGTTCACGCCGTCACCGGTCATCGCGACGGTTAGTCCTCGTGCCTGCACGTCCTTGATCTTGGTCGCCTTCTGGTCGGGAAGGACCTCGGCGAAGAACTCGTCGAGGTCGAGCTCGCGCGCCACCCAGCGCGCCACCGCCGAGGCATCCCCGGTGAGCATCATGACCCGGATGCCCATCGCCTTGAGCCGGGCGAGCGCCTCGCGCGACTCCGGACGGATCACGTCGGCCAGAGCGATCGCGCCCTCCACTCGCTCGTCGACCAGCACGTAGACGACGGTCTTCCCCTGCTCGGCCACTTCGCGCATTCGGGGGTGATACGCGCTGAGCCCGGAAGCCTTCAGGTAGCCCGGGCTCACGACCTTGACCTTCACGCCCTCCACCAGCGCCTCGGCGCCCCTGCCCGGGATCGCTCTGAAGTCCTTAGGCGGCGCGACCGCGACTCCGCGCTCGCCGGCACTCCGGACCACGCCCGTCGCAATAGGGTGCTCCGACTGGCTCTCGAGGCTAGCCGCGAGGCGCAGCAACTCCTGCTCGCTCCGAGCGCCGAGCGAAATCACGTCGGTCACGCCGAAGCGGCCCTCAGTGAGCGTGCCCGTCTTGTCGAAGACGATCGCGTCGAGCGCTCGGGCGCGCTCGAAGGCCGAGCGATCGCGGATCAGGAGGCCGTTGGCCGCCGACAGCGCCGTGGACATCGCGACGACCAGCGGCACGGCGAGCCCCAGCGCATGCGGGCACGCGATGACCATGACGGTCACTGTGCGCTCTACGGCAAAGGGCAGACTCGTGCCGAGCGCAAGCCAGGCCCCGAGCGTCACGGCGCCACCCCCCAGAGCCACGCCCGTCAACCAGACCGCCGCGCGGTTGGCGAGATCCTGGGAGCGCGAGCGCGACTCCTGAGCCTGTCGGACCAGCGCGACGACCTGGGCGAGGTAGGTCTCATCGCCCGTCTTCGTCACCTCCACGGTGATCGCCGCTTCGCCGTTGACGGAGCCGCCGATCACCGCCGCGCCCTTCGCCTTCTCGACCGGCTTGCTCTCGCCCGTCAGCATCGCCTCATTGACGGAGGTGTGGCCATCAACGATCACGCCGTCGGTCGGAATCTTCTCCCCAGGCTTCACCAGCACACGATGGCCGCGCCGGAGCTCGGTGACTGGCACGTCGCGGGTGGCGCCGTCGCTCTGGACCAGGTGCGCCTCCGCCGGCATGAGACGCACCAGGCTCTCGAGCGCCGCGGACGCGCCGAGCACCGACTTCATCTCGATCCAGTGGCCGACCAGCATAATGTCGATCAGCGTCGCCAGCTCCCAGAAGAAGTCTTCTCCGCGGAGGCCGAACACCACGGCGCTGCTATAGCCGTAGGCGACCGCGATCGCGAGGCCGATCAGCGTCATCATCCCTGGGCGCCATGTCCGGACTTCGCCGACCAGGCCGGTCAGGAACGGCCAGCCGCCGTAGAAGAAGATGGCTGAGGCGAGGACGAACTGGACGAGATTGTCGCCGGGGAACGTCAGCGCGTCGTGGAGCCCGAGCCATCCCTGGATATGCGGGGCGAGAACGAGCACCGGCACCGTCAGGACGAGCGATACCCAGAAACGCCGCCGGAAGTCCGCAACCATGTGCGCGTGGTGGCTCGTGAGCGGGCGCGCACTCTCTCCCGGATGGCCGGGCGCCGCGTGGCGGGCGTGGTGCTCATGCTGTGGGAGTTGATCGGGCGGTCGGGGCCCTCCCGCCTGACCGTGGGCGTGATCGTGCGCATGACCGTGATGGTCCTTCATGCGCCCCTCCTCTCGCCGCGGTCGTTCACGTCGCTTCGGAAGAGATGGTCTGCTGGATCGCCCTTCGGCCACGCGAACCGCCACCCTTTAGGCGTCGCGGGACCAAGGATGGCAATAGCGACGACTGGTCCGCAAGCATTCACTACGGCTTCTCCAACACGACCGTGACAATCTCGGCGACCTCGTTGCCGCCCTCGTGCTTGGTCGTGACGCTCACGATCCAGCCCGGCTTGAGATCGGACAACGCGAGCGGCTGCTCGACAAACCCGGTCTTCGCGGATTCGGGCGGGCGCGCGAACTTAACGATCTTTGACTCCGGTTTGAGGACGATGGTCACTTCGCGCGTCTCACCCTTTGCCGTCGTCTGGAGCGTCAGCGTCTTGCCCGATGCGTCAATCGCTTTCACCGCGCCTGAGATCGGCCCCTCGTCTGCAACAGAGTGGGCGGCGCTCACGACGGCGCCGACCACGAGCGCCACGATTACGAACATTGCCTTGGTCACATCATTCTCCTGTGCACGGTATCTTCGGCCGCTCAGCGAGATCCTGTCTGCGCCGATTGTCCGCCACGGGACAGCGACAGCACGTAGTACGCCAGGTCCCATACCTGATCGGGTTCGAGCGAGTCGCCATACGATGGCATCGGTGTGCCCGCGAGCCCCGTCACGAGCGTCCGATACACGTCCTCCGGCCGCGCGCCGTTCTTGAAGCGCGCGGGCCGGGTTAGATCCGTCGCGGCGATCGACAGGTCGCGATTGTCCTTGAGCATCGGCGCGGAGGGCCCGTCACCACGGCCGCGCGTGCCGTGGCACGCCAGGCACTCGGCATCGCCGTAGAGTTGCTTGCCGCGGGTCAGCCGCTCCGGCGTCAGGGGGGGCGGCGCGGGCACGGTAACGGTCTTGACCACACCCCGCTGCCAGAAGCCGCGGTTCAGGCTCTTGACGTACTCGAGGACCTCGAGCCGCTGCGCCACAGGCATGTGCTGGAAGCTCGGCATGATGCGATGGCCGCGCAGGCCGATGGTCATTGGACCGCCGCTGCTGCGCACGCCCTCCGTCAGGGTCCGGAAGAGATCGGCCGTCGTCGGGAGCTGGCCCGACGGCGTGGAGCGGAACTTGAACTCCGCGCTGGTGAAGTCTCGCGGCTGCGGCGCGCGTCGAGGGGAGAGCATGGACCCGACCGAACCGTCGCCCTTGCCCGTGACGCCGTGGCATGGGACACACGCCATGACAAAGATGTCGCGGCCCATCGCGATACTCTCGGGATGCCCCCAGGGCACGTGCGGTCCGTTGTGCCCGGAGAACGTGTGCTGATATGCCATCACGGCCCATCGGTCATCGACCGAGAGCTCCCCCTTCCATGGAGGCATGGCTGAGCCCTTGCCCTTGAACGGCTCCACTTGTCCGCCCTCGCTCACTCGCCAGAACCAGTAGTTGTCGCGCATCTCCGCGACGCCGTCCTTGTCGCGGAAGTCCGGGGGCTTGAGCGGTAACGCGACGCCGGCGGGGCCTTTACCGTCCCCCTGGTCGCCGTGGCAGACTGCGCAGCGGCTTGCGTAGACCTCCTTGCCGCGAGTGATCATGGCGGGGTCCGTCCAGACGCTCGTCGGCACGTGGATGTCGGCGTACTCGAGCGGCGCTGGCATGTGAGCGTGTCCGCCCTTTTCCTCGTGCTTGTCGCCATTCGCCCGCGTGGCCGGCGGCGGGACGAGCCAGAGACCGACGAGCAGCCCGAGCACGCCGATCGCCAACGATGTGAAGAGTTTGGCTCGCATGTCGGCCTCTCCTCAGAAGCCCCAGTCGATGCCGACGAAGAGCTGATTGCGCCAGTTCCGTAGCGGACTGTTCTCGACGAAGCTCCGGAGGTTCACGCTGTCGCGGACGAAGAACGCGATATTCTGCCAGGGATAGAACTTCGCCTGCAAGGACAACACGGAGCCGTCACGCTTCTCGTCCTTGAGGCCACCGGCCCAGAGCTGGTCGAACCGGCTCGATAGCATGACCTTCTCGTGGACGAGATAGTCCACTTGAATCGTGAGACCGGTCGCTGAGCGGTCGAAGCTCCCTCGCAGCTCCCCCGGCAGGCCGTAGAGCCGATCCCAGATCACCGCGCCGTAGACGTCAAGCTGCTTCCATCGAACGTTGGCCGCCATGCCGTACCGCAATCGGTCGAGGCGGTTGCTACCTGGCTGGTTATGGTCCTCTGGATCGGGCGCGCGGACGACGCCGAACCCCCAGTTCATCAGCGCGGAGACGTTGAACGTGAACTCACCGCGGTCCAGGAGATCGAAACGCGCCGCCATGTAGGTGTTGAACCCCTCGTTCTCGCGGAGGAAGCCGACCTGGCCGAGGACGACATCATTTAACATGGCGTGAAAATCGGCTCCCGGGGCGCCGGACGTGTTGTACATGACTTGGTCTGTCGCGAGCTGCGGCTCGCGCTCATCGCGATTCTTGAACAGCCCGAAGAACTTCGAGGCGAATGCGTATGGGACAACGGGCAGGCGCTCGACCTTACCGTGGGCGACCTCGAGCTCCGTCGGCGCGATGAGCTGGCGGTTGGTCGCGTAGGAGAAGTTCGTGTTCGGATCGACCTTGCCGGCCATCAGCATCGGACCATGCATAGAGAAGCCACCGTGCGTCCCGACCATCGTCTGGCCGCCCATTTCCATGGTCGGGGCGCCAAGCGCGCCGAGAAGGCGCCCGAGGTTGAGCATGAAGAACGCCTCCTTGCCGAGACCGAACTGACCCCTCTGAAAGTAGCGGCCGTTCTCGAACGCGACCGCGTTCGGCTCGCCTTCGATCTCGATGAAGATGCTCAGCTCGGGCAGAAGAGGCCGCGCCACGAACAGGGTGATCTCGTCAGGTGGAGCGAACTTCGTCTCGGTCTCTCGAGGAGACGCACTGTACTCGAAGAGCCCGCCCTCGACTCGAAGGGCAAGGCTGTCGATCAGCGTCTTGACCGTGCCGTCCTCCCTGACGTTCGTCACGATTCCGCCTGGCTGGGCGGCACTCGGGATCTGGAAGCCCATCATGTGGAACTGCTCGCCGAACCGGTTCAGTCTCGGTGGACGAGTGTGGCAGGCGTTGCACTGAAGGTCGTACTGTCGCGCAAAGGCGGGAACCGCCTCCGCTCGCCCGGGACCGGCGACGGCGACCAGTCCTGCGAGCAGCGCGAGCAGACCTGCCGCGATAAACACGACCACAGTGAGGCGTTTGAGCATGCCCCTCCCTCCTATCACCTGGAACCTGGACGGACGCCGCGACACACGCGGGCGCGTGCCGGGCAACGGCCAGGAGCGAACGCGGCGTGAGGGAGAGGGCTCTTAGATCAGGAGCGCGGCGTGCAACAGGAAGAGCGGGGGGGAGCTCGTCGGCGCCGGTGCCGACGTTGGGTGCGCACGGAGTCTCTCGAGGTCGCCGATGACCGGCAGAACGATGCCGGTCGGAAGGAGGGCCGGCACATCGACATCGGAGTCGGCACGAAGAGCCTCACAGGAGCCGCCGTGAGCGGCCTCGTCACTGCCGCTCTCGGGATGGTCCTCGCTGTGGGTCGTCACCGCTCCGGCGTGAGCGTGAAACGGAGCCGCGCAGATATGACCGAACACGACGAACATAGCTACACTGACGAGCAGCCAGGACGACAGATGTCGGCCGTTCATTATGGTCAGACTAATGAGCGCCCAGCGCCATGTCAAGCACCGGGGGCGCTCCTTGTGTTGGAGATACGTGAAACGGCCGCAGGTGAGGACACCGTGAAATGACCGCTCTTGCCGGTGGTCTCCTTCTTGACCTTGCCCTAGGGGGCAAGCCTTATCCTACTCTCGTGGCGCGAGACGGACTGCTCATCGGAGAGGTGGCGACGCGCAGCGGCCTGAGCCGCAAGGCTCTGCGGTTGTACGAGGCGCGAGGCATCCTCCCGCCATCGCGACGCACGCCGTCCGGCTACCGCACGTACCCCCTGGATGTTCTCGGCGTGCTCCACTTCATAGCGCAAGCCCGACGCCTAGGACTGACCCTGGCCGAGATCGGGAGCGTCGTCGCGCTTCGGTCCGCAAAGCCAGGCCCGTGCGTTCACGTGCGCGCTCTCCTGGAGCGAAAGGTCGCGGACTTGGACAACCTGCGGCGCGAGCTTCGGCGCATTCTCGATTCCTGGGATGCCTCGAGTCAGCGTCGGGGCGTCGTCTGCCAGCACATCGAGGGCGAAGGAGGTGAAACGTCATGGAGAGAGTCTCACTCTGCCCAGCCTGCACGGCCTGCCCCGAGGTCGTCATGGAAGGCGATACCATCCGCATCGGCGAAGACACGAACGTCGTCGTCCTCAAGAAAGCGGAATGGAACGTGCTAGTCGAAGCCATCAAGTCCGGCCGGCTCGACCGGGTGTGATCGGCGTGGAGGCGTCGGGTTGAGCCCCGGCGCCTCCGTTTCTCACCGCGCCCAAGCAGCTCATCCACCAGAGCGCGTGCGGCCGGCCTCCGCCCGCAAGAAGAAGCTTCCGCTGGTCACGACAAGCTCACCCGGCTTCACGCCATCGAGCACCTCGAGCGACTCGCCGAGCGCGGCGCCGAGCTTCACGGACCGTTCCGCGAAGCGCCCCTCGCCGCCCTCCACCAGGACGTAGACGACGTTGCGGTTGCCCACGGCCTGGACGGCGTCCCGCGGCACGAGCGTGACGTGGCCGCCGGAGCGTGACTCGAAGCTGAGCGTCACGTACATGCCCAGTCGCAGATCGCCGCCCTTGTTCGGCACCTCCACGCGCACCCTGGCGGTTCGCGTGGCGGGATCGACCCGCGGGTCGATGTAGGCGACGCGCCCGCGCAGTGGCGCCACGGTGCTCACAGGCACCGTCACTGTCGCTTGGCTTCCGACGCGGACAACCGGGAAGTCCTTCTCGTAGAGATCGCCGATCGCCCAGACGGTGCTGAGGTCGGTGACCGTGAAGAGCTCTTGCCCCGCGCTCACCACCTGGCCCGGATTCACGCCTCGCGCGATCACCACCCCGTCCGCGGGCGCTCGGACCGTGACCTCCGAGACCACGTGCGACGCATCCGTGAGACGGGAGACATCGTCCGGCCCGAGCCCCAGCAACAGGAGGCGCTGGCGTGCCGCGGCGACCTCGGTCTCATGGCCGGTGTGGATCGCCGTGATCTCTTCCAGCTCCTGACGGCTCGCCGCGCCGAGCGTCGCGAGCTTCTGCGTTCGCTCGAGCTTCTGATGATCGGCGTTCAGCATGGCCTGCATCGCGAGATACTTCATCTGCGCCTCGGCCAGCTCCACGCTGAAGATCACGGTCAGCGGCTGACCGCGCGTGACGGCCGTGCCCAGCTCGACCGTCACCTGACGGACGACGCCCCCGACGAGCGCGTTCACCTTCGTGTCGCGGTAGGCGTTGGACATGACCGTCCCCGGAACCGTCAGCGTGGCGCTCGCCGGCACGCTTCGAGCCGCCGTCGTCTTGATCCCGGCCCGCTCGACCGCTTCAGGCGTGAGCACGACCTCAACGCTCTCGTCACTCTTCGCGGCTTCTCGACTGGCCTGCACCGCCTCCGGCCCCGCCGAAATCCCACCGCCACCAGCCGGCCGACCACGGCCGGGACGCTCGGTCCACACCACGCCGGCCACCATTCCGACGGCGATCAGCGCGACGGCGCCGACGCCTTGCGCAATGTGCCTCCGAGTCATCGAGCCAGGGTCCCTGCCGCGCGCTCGATCCCGACCGCCGCGTCGTAGACTTGCTTGAGGGCGTCCGTGTAGCCGTTCTCGACCTCGATGAAGCGCCTCTGTTCCGCGATGACGTCCAGAAGCGATCCACGGCCGAGCTGGTAGGCCTGCCGGATCACGTCCAGGTTCCGCCGCGAGACGTCGCGCACCCCACGCTCGTAGATTTCGAGTGATCGCCGTGCGGCCTCGTACTGGGTGAAGGCAGCCCCGACCTCCTGCTGCACCGTGAGCATGGCAAACTCCACCCGGCGCTCCGCCGCACGAGTCGCCGCCGTCGCGGCCGCCACGTTGCCCTCATTACGGTTCCTGACCGGGAGCACGATGCTCACGCCGCCGCCGAAATAGTGGAAGACGTCCTGGATCGGCCGCTGAGTGCCGCTCGCCGTCAGCCCGTTCAGCGCGAAGCCAAAATCCTGGCGCTGGTAGCCGACGTTTATCGTCGCGTCCCAACGACCCTCCGCCTGCTCCTTTCTGACCATCGCGGCCGCCATTGCCGCCTCGGCCCGCGCGACGGCCAGGTCCGGCCGGTCGCTGACCGCGCGCTGCGTCGCGTCCGCACGATCGAGCGCCAACGGTGCCAGCGCCAGCTCTCCCTTCAGCGCGAGCGGAGCATCCGGCGCCATCCCGGCGAGCAGCTTCAGCTGGAGCCCGGCGATCTCGACCCGGCTCTGAGCGAGCTGCCGGCTCGCGTCCAGTCGATTCACTTCGACGAGCTGCAGGCCCTCGTCGAGCGACGGAGCGGCTCCCTGGCGCACCCGTGTCCCTACCACCTCGAGCGCGTTCCGGTTCACGCCCAGAAGCTCGTCGGTGACCTGGAGGTTCCGCTGGGCCGCCAGCAGCTCGCCCGCCTTCATGCGCACCTCGGCACGCACCTGCCGCTCACGCTCGGCGACCTGGCGGCGCCGCGTCTCGATTTCCTGCTCCGCGACCCCGACGCGTCCTTCTTTGCGTCCGTTCAGATCGAGCGGGAGCGAGACGCCGACCGTCAGGTTGTTGTCGGGGCTCAGCGCCTTCTGGCCGCCCAGCTCGAGCATCGGGTTGGGCCGCAGGCCCGCCTGCTGGAGCCGCCCCGCCGAAGCCTCGACCTCGAGCCGCGCCGCCTTGAGATCGGGATTGTCGGCGAGCGCGCGAGCCACAAGCTCGTCCACGGTCACCTCGCCGATCGCCTGTGCCCGCGCGGGCCCAGGGACGATCGCGACGAGCCCGATCAGAAGTAGCGCGAGCCCTTTGCCGCCTCGCATGGCCGGCGCCCCTAACGGACCGGGACCGAGAACTTGGTCGACCCCTTGCCCGTTGGGCCGTCCCACGTCACGGTCACCTGTCGTGCTCCCCGATCGGGGAAGTCGATCGTGCCGCGATAACGACCCGGGGCCTCCGACGTCAGTGTCGCGCCGGCGACCATCGGTGCCATCCCCGGCATCGCCATGCTCGTGTTCAGCGACACCTTGCCCACATCAACCGGCTTCTTGTCCTGGAGGGACGTGAACTCCAGCACGAACTCGTTCTTCCCCTGCTTCCACTGGCCCGATTCGTTCTGCAGCGTCACGGCGACGTCCTTCGCCTTCTGGGTATAGATGGGCTTCATGTCCGCCGCGGTCGCGGCGGGAGTTCCGACCATCGTCAGAACCACGAGCAAAAGCGTCACGATCAGACCTTTCAGCATGCTGTCCTCCTTGTCTTGGTTAGTCGGCCGACCCCATCGCCGGCCGATGGTTGGGAGCTTCGCGTCCGCCCTCCTCGGCCTCGGCACGCCGGAGATCACGCTCGCGCAGCCAGTAGAAGATCACCGGCGTCACGATCAGCACGAGGCCGAGCGAGCTGACCATGCCTCCGAGCACGGGCGTCGCCAGCGGCTTCATGACCTCCGCGCCGGTTGAGTGGCTCCACATGATGGGCAAGAGGCTGGCGACCACGGTGGAGACGGTCATGACCTTCGGGCGCAGCCGGAGCAGCGCACCTTCCTTCACCGCCTCGAGCAGCGCCTCGCTCGTGAGGCGCCCGCCCAATTCCTCGCGCTTGCGGGCCACCGCCTCCTCGAGATAAATCACCATCACGACCGCGGTCTGCACGGCGGTGCCAAAGAGGGCGATGAAGCCGACCCAGACGGCGACCGAAAAGTTGTAGCCGAGCGCGTAGAGGAGGTAGATCCCCCCGGCGAGGGCGAAAGGTACGGCCATCAGCACCTGCGCCGCGTCGAGAAACGAGCGGTACGTCAGGTAGAGCAAGACGTAGATCACCACCAGCACGATCGGGATCACGATCTGCAGCCGCTGGCGCGCGCGGACCTCGTTCTCGTACTGTCCGCTCCACTCCAGGTACGAGCCGGGTGGAAGCGAGACTCGGTCGGCGATCAGCCGGCGCGCCTGGTCCACGAAGCTCCCGACATCGCGGCCGCGGACGTTCAAGAGGACGGTCACCACCAGTAGCCCGTTCTCGCTCGAGATCATCGACGGGCCACTCACGCTTCGGATGTCGGCGAGCTGGGCGAGCGGCACCTGCGTGCCGTTCGGGGCCGTCACCAGGACGCTCCCCAGCGCCCCGCCACTGGCTCGGTATTGCGGCGCGTAGCGCACCCGAACGGGGAACCGCTGGCGCCCTTCGATCGTCAGAGTGAGGTTCGTTTCGCCGACGGCCGTCTCGATCACGTCCTGGACGGCGCCGACCGCGATGCCGTAGCGCGCCGCCGCCTCGCGGTTCACACGGACGTCGAGGTAAGGCGCCCCGGTGATCTGCTCGGGGTAGACGTCGGCGGCGCCCGGGATCTGGCGGAGGGTGTCGGCGATGGCGCGCGCGCGCTCCTGGAGCATGTCCAGGTCGCTGCCGAAGACCTTCACACCGACCTCCGAGCGGATCCCCGTCGTCAGCATGTTGATCCGGTTGATGATCGGCTGGGTCCAGATGTTCGAGACGCCCGGCAGGGTCGTGGCCATGTCGAGCTCACCGATCAGCCGCTCGCGCGTCATACCCGGTCGCCACGCCGCCTCCGGTTTCAGATTGACGATCGTCTCTGTCATGTTGACGGGGGCGGGATCGGTGGAGGTCTCTGCGCGCGCGATCTTCGCGACCACCGACGCCACCTCCGGGAACTGCTGGATCGCCGCGTTCTGCTTCGTCGTGATCTCGATCGCCTGGGCCAGCGAGATCGAGGGGTCGGTGACCGGCATGAACATGAGGTCACCCTCGTTCAGCGGAGGCATGAACTCTTTGCCGATCCTCGGCACGAGCGCGACCGCCCCGGCGACGACGAGCACCGCGACGGCGAGGGTCAACAGGCGCTGCCGGAGTGCCAGGGCGAGCACCGGCCGGTACGCCCACACCAGCGGGCGCATGATCGGGTTCGACTCCTCGCGGCGGATCCGGCCTCCGATGAGCAAGCTGCACAGCACCGGGACCAGCGTCACGGACAGGAGGGCGGCGCCCAGCATGGAGAACGTTTTCGTAAACGCAAGCGGATGAAAGAGCTTGCCCTCCTGGCCCGTGAGCGCGAACACCGGGACGAAGGCGAGGATGATGATGGCCATCGAGAAGAAGATCGGGCGCCCCACGAGCCGCGTCGCATCGAGCACGGCTTCCGTCACGCGCCGGCGATTACGCGGGTCGACGCCGCGCTGTTCGATGAAGCGGAAGGCGTTCTCGGTGACGACGATGGCCGCGTCGACGAGCACGCCGATGGCGATCGCGATGCCGGCCAGCGACATGATGTTCGAGGTGATACCGAGGTAGCGCATGAAGAGGAAGGCCGTCAGCACCGCGAGCGGCAGCGGCAAGGTCACGATCAGGACGGACCGGAAATGGAGCAGGAACAGAACGTTCACGATCGTGACGACGATCGTCTCCTCGATCAGCGCGCGCCGGAGGGTCTGGACGGCCCGCTCGATGAGCGCCGACCGGTCGTAGAACGACACGATCTTCACGCCCGGCGGCAGGCCCTTCTGGAGCGCCTGGATCTTCTCCCTGATCCGGTTGATCACGTCAACGGTGCTGACGCCGTAGCGCGCGACCACGACGCCCCCGACCGCCTCCTCTGTGCCCTTGACGAGTGCGGCCGCTCGGAACGCATCGCCGAGCTTCACGTCGGCGACCTGGCGCACGAAGATCGGCACGCCGTTCTCGGCGCCGACGACCACCTGCTCCAGGTCGCGCGGGCTCTCGATGAGCCCGAGGCCGCGCACGACGGACCACGTCCCGCTCGCTTCGACGACGTTACCGCCGACGTTCCGGTTGCTCCGCAGGACGGCGTCGACCACGGCGGAGAGCGGGATTTTATAGGCACGCAGGCGGTTGGGATCGACGTCGATCTGATACTGGCGCACCGTTCCGCCGATACTCGCGACCTCGGCGACGCCCGGCACCGAGTTGAGCTGGTAGCGGACGAACCAGTCCTGAAGTGACCGGAGCTCGCGGAGCGAGATTCCCTTGCCCTCGACGGTGTACCAGAAGACGTGCCCGACCCCGGTCGCGTCCGGGCCGAGCGTCGGCACGACGCCCGCGGGCAGTGACTTCGCGAGCAGGTTGAGGCGCTCGAGCACGCGCGACCGCGCGAAGTAGAGATCGACCTCGTCCTCGAAGATCACGTTGATCATTGAGAAGCCGAACGCCGACGACGATCGGACGACGCGCACGCCGGGGAGGCCCTGCAGGCTGACGGTGAGCGGATAGGTGATCTGGTCTTCGACCTCCTGTGGCGAGCGCCCGGACCAGTCGGTGAACACGATGACCTGGTTGTCGGAGAGGTCCGGGATCGCGTCGATCGGCGTCGTCAAAAGCGCCCAATATCCCCAGGCGCCGACGAGCAGAAAGACGGCGACCACGAGGAAACGGTTCTTCAGCGACAGTTCGATGAGCCAGTTGACCACGCACTCCTCCGCGACATCGCGAGCGCGTAGATCGGCGCACGCAAGCGCGATGTTTACTGTGACAGCAACGCGAACTTCAGAACGCTATGCGGAGAAGAGCGGGGACTTCGGCGGCGGTGTGAGGGGCCTGGCGTTGGTGATTGCCGGCCGCGGAGTCATCGGCGATTCGAGATAGGCCAGCGGTTGCAGGACAGCGAGGCCGGTGACGGCCGGCCCCGTGATGTACGACACGACACCGCAAGGCGCCTCGCACATGGCGCCCATCATGGCGCAGCCATCGAATGCCATGCCGACCGGACCGGAGACTGCCCAGAGCGTCAGCATGAGTGTGATCAGGAGCGGCCGAAAGAGGCTACGCATTCTCAGGCATCATAGCATGGGAAGATCGGACCACCGGCCGCTCGGCGAGCCTCCGCGGCTCGTGGTGAGCGGTCGGTGAGCCGGCCTTCCTCATCCTGCGTCCGTGCCTACGCGGCCCCCGCGCGGCGGTGCGGACGTTCGACGCAGCCACCCGATCAGAACCCAGGTGAGCACGATGAGACTTCCAAGCAGCCCGAGGCCAAGGAGGCCGCCGAGCGCGCCGGATCGCCTCGTGCTGCGGCGGGTCGTCCACGCACTGCCGAAAGTCGCGGAGCATCTGTATCCCGAAGGCCGGCCGCGCTCGCCCGAAGAGACGAAAGCATGGATGGAGTACACGCTCGCGAGCTATGAGCAGCACGCGCTCGGCAACGACGACGAACGCAACCAGCTGCGCGACCGCTACCACTGGGAAGTCGTCGGTACCAAACCCGCTCTGACGAGGTGCGCGGGGCCGGGGCCGGGCTCGACTTTTTGGGGTAGTACCGCCATTGCTTCGCCGGGGCGCGGGACGACGTTCGGACTCCGCTCGTCCTTCACCTCGTGACGACGGCGTCGCGTCGGGAACGCCGCCCAATCCTGTACATCATGTCATGATACACTCGCTCCGTGATGCGACGCTCGCTCGTCGCGCGTACCCTTAACCCTCCGATCGATTACGAGACGCTTGCCGAGCTCCGCTATCAGCTGCGCCGGTCCCTGCGTGCTCGTGAGCTGGCCGCCCGGGCGGCCGGCGTGGCGCCGCATATGAAGCGCGCCTCGCATAGGTGATGACCGCCCCGGGGCTGCGACTGGTCGTCTTCGGAACGATAGGGCAAATGCCCCTCGCAGGCGTGGCATGGCAGGTACTTCACTATCTCGAGGGCTTTCGCCGATTGGGTTTCGCAGTGTACTACGTCGAAGACACCGGCGATTGGCCGTACGATCCCGATCGGAACACAATCACGGACGATCCCACGTACGCTATCAACTATCTCGGTGCGTTGATGGCGCGATTTGGCTTCTCCGACCGGTGGGCCTATCGCGCCACAGCACGGGATGGGTGCACGTTCGGTCTCTCCGAAGCCGATCTTCAGCGGCTCTTCGAGAAAGCCGACGCGATAGTGAATCTCACGGGGTCGACGGTCTTACGCCCCGAGCATCGGCAAGTGCCAGTACGCATCTATCTGGAGACAGACCCCGTACTGTCGCAGATCGAGGCGGAGAGAGGGAGCGCGTCGCGTGTCGACCTTCTGAAGGCGCATACCCATCACTTCTCGTACGGTGAAAACCTTGGCGCGCCGGATTGTGGCATCCCGGTCAATCGCTTCGCCTACCGGGCCACCCGTCAACCGGTCGTGCTCGATTGGTGGACTTCCACCTCCGCGTCGCCAACTCTTCGGAGTCCCGCGCGGGGATGGCCCTTCACCACTGTCGCGAATTGGCGTCAGTCGGGCAAAGACGTCGAGTGGCAGGGCGAGAAATACACCTGGAGCAAACACCACGAATTCCTCAAGTTTCTCGATCTCCCACGCCGCAGTGGGCAGCCGCTGGAGTTGGCCCTCGCCATGAAAGGTGAAGTAAAAGGCGAAGAGCGTCTGCGGGTCGAGCTGAGCGACGAGGATGCCGAATCGATCCGCCTGTTGACGTCCCATGGGTGGCAGGTCATTGACGCGCTATCACTCTCCAGACACCTCGCGCCGTACCACAACTACATTCTGGGCTCGCGCGGAGAATTCACCGTCGCCAAGGATCAGAACGTACGTCTGCGCAGTGGATGGTTCAGCGATCGCAGCGCTTGCTACCTCGCCGCGGGGCGGCCGGTGATTACGCAGAACACCGCGTTCGGAAGGTACCTCCCGACCGGCGAGGGGCTCTTCGCCTTCGATCGCATCGACGACGTGTTGGCGGCCTTCCGAGCTGTCGATGCCAACTACGAACGACAGCGGCGAGCGGCACGGGCGATCGCGGAGGAATGCTTCAAGGCCGAGACGGTCTTGGCGAAGCTCGTCGAAGAATCTGGGCTCGATTCTGGAGGCTGAGATCTTCACGCCGCCTCCGGAGCTCATCGGGATCTGAGCCGCGCGTAGTCGCGATAGTTGACAAGCTGGATACCCTCCTCGGTCATCACGGTCTTGACTCGCTGGTCCGTGAGGGCGCTCAGCTCCGCCACGCGTTCCTCGTTGTAGAGGGCGTCCGGCCGTGTCTCGAGATGGCCGGGGTGACACGACACTTCGTAGATGCCGGGTTTGAGTGATCGCAGTAGTGCCACGAGGGCTTCGACACTCACCTTCGACATATCCGTCTTGCCCAACTCGGGCTGGCCGTAGAATTTGCCGATGTACACCACCTCAGAGAATCCTCGGACCGGGGCGTGATATCGCTCGCCTGCCTTGAGGAACAGATGGGCGATGTTGAAGCGCCGGTGCACATGGTGATGCGAATCGATGTGGTCCGGAGGACCGCCGGTCAGGCGCATAAACGCTTCGAGCTGTCGATCCAGCTCGCGCTGGACCATGTCGAGATCTTGCGGGTCGATGAGCCATTTCAACCTCGAATCGAAGGCCACGTGGATTCCGAGCCCAAGCCGGGGACGCTTGCGAATCTCCTGGATGGCTGCCTCCGCGTCCGGAGCGTCAACGAGAAGGCTGGCGCTGGTTACGATGCCGCCGTCGTGGGCTTCGAAGATGCCGCGGTCGATTTCCGCGGACAAGCCGAGATCATCGGCGTTGACGATCACGACCCGGTCTCGCAGAGCCGCGCGGGCCGCGACCGGGACGACGAGCTTCGCCGCCATCGCGCCCAAGCTGGATTGGAGGAGACGCCGCCGCGTCATCCGGCTCGCGGCCACCCCGCACCCTCGGCGAGACGTTTCTTACTCAAGGCGCGCCCGGGCGCGATTGGCTAGTATGAGATCAGCCGTCTCGACCGGTGCGAGCGCAGCGTTGTCGATCCAGAACCCGACGCCTGTCAGTTGTTCGACCAGAGGCCTTTCGAGGTGGGCGAAGTGTTCCCCGATGGTGAGGCCATGCCTTTGTTTGTGTCGCTGGCTCTTCTCTCGCGCCGATTCCCTCGCGATCACAACACCTTTACCGGGATGCAGCACCACGAAGTGAACGGCCAATCCGCGAAGCTCTTGTTGATACTCGCGGAGGTCGGCTTGGCTGACGATGACGTAATCGATAATCGGCGTAAAGCCAGCGGCAGCGTAGGACTGAGCGAGGAGACATTGGTTGTGCATGTTGAGGTGGATTTGGCGGGACGATTCAGCCGCCGGTTCCTGGCCCGGCCACACGTTGCCCGACACGATCCAGCCCTGGAGCAGATCGCCCTCGATGACCACGGCGCGCTCGAGGCGCTCGGCGAGGAACCGCGCCACCGTGGTCTTGCCGGCCCCGGGAATACCCGTGATCAACCAAGTGTCGGCCATGTTGGAGATCGTACCCCTGGCCCTCGGTCCAAGAGCCGCAACACTGTGACTGTGAGCTTCTGCGCTGAATGCAGCTCGACGACCGGAGCCTCATCAGTCCGACGCGAGTAAGGCGAGGACGGCAAAGGCGGTCGCGGCATCGGACATGAACAGCCTCCGCCAGGGTTCGCCTTTGCTCCCACCGTGCTCGCGGTCATAGTTGAGCGAGTGCGACCGCCAGGCGGGATGTGTCCGCTCGCCCACTTGAACGCCTTGCTGATTCGCCTTGAGCCAATGCACGCCACGTCTCTCTACCGGGTCGTCGCCAGGAAGGCCGGCCTGCCGGAGCGTGTATACGATCAGCCCGGTAGCGAAGCCATCGGACTTCGCCAGGAATGCGGCGTCCACCGTTCCCGGTGGGTGGGAGCGCCAGGCGGCCTTGCTCCACCGCCACCCGCCCAGCGCCCGCAGGGACCAGCCCCCATCGTCCCGCTGGGCCCGCTGCACCTCGCCGATGAGCGCGTCCCGCTGCGTCTTCGTGAGCAAGTCCTTCCACCGGGTCGCGGCCAGCAATAGCCACACCCGGTTGAAGAGGCTTTGCGCCGCATATCGCTCGGTCAGATAGCCCCTCAGCTTTTCGATATGCGCTGTCGCGTCCGCAGCCTGGCCCGCGGCGAATGCGGGAGCAGTACCGATCGCCAGGGCCGCAAGGGTGGCGCCGTAGTATGTAGCGTCTGCGCTCTCGAATGGCTCGAGGCCGAAGTCGAGCCAGTCCCAGACCCCGTCGGGGCGCTGCGTCTCCCACAGTCGTCCGAACGCGCGTCGCGTCGGCTCGCTGGGCTCGCGCCGATGTTGCTCGGCGTCGGCGCTGGCAAGGATCAGGGCGTTGAGTACCGCCTCCGTGCCGCGCGACTCGACTTTCTTGGCGTCGGCGAAGTCATAGTAGGGCTCGTGAGCGTCGTAGGTCTGCACACGCCGCGTGACGTTCTCAATCAGCCGCACCTCCTGGGGCGTCGGGGTCTTTACGTGCATCGCCTGCCTCAGAGCAGGTCGTGCGAGCGCGTACGGGATCACCGTGTGGCACGAGACGCACGCCGTCTCGCCTTTACTGGTCTGGAGCTTCTTGGTCTCGGCGAACCAGACGTCCATTCGTTCGTCGAGATACTTCGCCGCGCCCTCGCGATTCCACCCACTCGGCTCGACTGGGACATTCTGCGAAGCCACCTCGCGAGCGCTCAGAACCATCAGGACCGTGATCACGACGAGGGTTATGCCCCGCCCCACAGCGGCCTTGCTCATGACGCCACCGCCTTCTTCTTCTCCGGCCGCTGCTTGCGAACGACGATCTTGCAGTTTGCCGCAGCGCCGGCGTGACACCCTGGTTTCCAAAGGGTCTTCTTCGACACTCGAGCTATCAAGTCATCAATCCTCGAGAGGAATAGCTTCAGGATCGGAGACGTATTCGTCTTGCTGTAGCCGACAACCAGATCAATCGTGGGTACATCCCCCAGCAAGGGACGGCTGATCACGGATGTCCCATGCCTCCGAGGTATGACACCAGCCTACAAAGTATTCACGGGCCACGCCACCAGAACTCCGCGTACACCATCGGAAGGGATATGAACGGTCTTCATCGGGGGGCGGTCTTCATCTGGCGGCGCCCTCAGGGGCATCCGCCAGCCGTCGATCTTCTGCAACTTGATCTGCCCGCTCGCTACGAGACTGAAGAGCAGGACCACTGGCTCGTTGCCGCCTTCCCGCAGGTATCGACTACGCAGAGCACCGGCGCCCGCAATCCACGTGCGACGAGATCGTCGAGGCAGCCCTAGCGGCCTGCCCGGCGACCCGTTCGGCGATCGGTGTCGTCATCTCTGACCTCCTAGAGGAGGGACGACACCGAGCTGCTGCATCAGGTCGAGCAGCGTGGCGACACCCCAGTGCTCAGTGATCTTGCCGTCGACGACCCGCATGGCGTCGACGGTATAGAAACTGACCTTCTTCCCTGTGGCTGGAATACCGAGGAACTCCCCCTGGT
>QHSP01000090.1 GCA_003220495.1 Candidatus Rokuibacteriota bacterium
CCTCGTCCATCAGATGACGGGCGATCTGCGCCAGCAAAACGGGATCGTCGTGCACGACCGACACGGTGTCGCCAGCGCCGACCTCGGCGGCGGTCGTCTGGCGCGCCCATTTCCTCACGGCCTCCTCCAGCGCCTGACGGACGCCGGCGTCGGCCCCGGCCCGCATCAGCCCGCCGAAGCCCTGGACGTCGCCCGTGAGGATACAGAGGGCGCGCGTCGTGACGGCGCGGTCTTCGCTCGGTGTCCCTCGCCACCCGCGGCCATAACCCACGATATCGACCCGGTCGATACGAGCGAGATACCCTGGGCTCAGGCGACCGATCACGTCCGACAGCACGGGGTGCACGAGGTAGCGGCTCGCGCGCGGCAGCACGCCGTCGGGCTCGAGCGTGCCCTCGCCCGGGCGCAGGAATCGCTGGACCCAGTCGCCTCTGACCAGGTCGTGGTGGAGATGGCCGAGGAGACCGACGCGGTAGAGCGCGCAGAACACGTGCCGCTCGTCGACGGCGGCGCCCTCGAGGCGGTGGTTCTGGAACAGCTCTTCGACCTCGTCGCGCGTGAGAATGTGCCCCGGAATGCGCCCGAGGAACCGCTCCAGGTCGAGGTCGCCGACGTACGGGGCGATCTCGGTGAGATACTCGCGCGCGATCTCGGTCGCCCCGAGGTTCACCGCCTCCTTCACGCGGTGCTCATGGCGCCGCTCGTCGGGCCGCAGCGCCGCGAGCCGTTCGCCGATGGTCATCAGATCTCGCGGCCGCAGCAACGTGTGCCGGCACACGTAGTCGAAGGCGTCTTCCTCCTCGCCGGTGTAGACGTGGCTGATCTTCGTGCGGCCGAGGAACGCCTCGATCGGATCCGCGCGCAGCCGTCCAGGCCGGACCATCCGGTCCGACTTCTCCAGGCGGATGTTGTTCACGAAGATCTCGCGCAGGCTCTCGACCGGATAGACGATGTCGACCGCGCTGCCGCGATACTGCTGGGACATGACGGTCGTCTGCAGGCGCGCGTACGCTTCCTTGCGGACAGCGGCGAAGACCTTCAGGTGGTGGTTGATGCGGCGGAGCTGGTAGGCGACCTCGACGAGCCCCAGCTGGGCGAAGTACCATATGCTCGGCGACAGCGGACCGGTGACGCTCGGCAGGCTGGCGCGGCTCTCGATGTGCTTGTTGAAGTACTCGTCGACGCCGTCGATGAAGATCGCGACCGGCGAGCTGACCGCGCGCAGCCGCGGCAGGAGATGTCCGTCGGTGTCGGCGGCGGCGCGCTGCAGCTCGCTGGGCGTGAAATCGAGGAGCCGGACGAAATGGTCGATCACGCCGTGAAGGCGCTCGTCGGTCATCAGGCCGGTCAGCTTCGCCGTCACCCGGAGGCCGTCGGCCCGGCCGAGGTGCTTGAGCGCCGTCGCGGCGATCGCCGTGAGCCAGAGCTTCGACCAGGGCAGGGACGACGCGGCGAAGAAGGCGAGCGCGTCCTTGCTGAAGACCTTGTCGCCGATCGGCTTGTCGAGGAGATTGCCGGTCGGCAGGCAGGCCGCCCGTCCGTCGCGCTGGTAGAGGATGCGCTTGGCCTTGAGGAGGAGCGTCTTGCCGAAGCCCTTCGTCCCGATCACGATGAACTTGTCATCGCGATCGAGATTCAGGAAGCTGTCGATCTCCGGCGTATGGTGCAGGAGAGCGTCGTCGAAATCTTCGGCGACGCGAATGTCGTCGGCGTCCACGGTCCACGCGCGCATGGCAGCTCCGAGGCGTAGAGGATAATCCAGGTCGGAGCGATCATGAAGACGGACTTGCTGCTGATTCCGATGAGCGCGCGCTACCGCGACATGCGCGCCGCCGCGGTCGCCGCCGAGGAGGCGGGATTCGACGGGCTCTGGATCTGGGATCACCTGCGTGATCCGGACGCCGAGAGCGGTCCGGGCGTGCCCGAGGCGTGGACGGTCCTGACGGCGCTCGCCGAGGCGACCCGGCGCATCTCGCTCGGGCCGCTGGTCCTGAACGTCGCAAACCGCCATCCCGGCGTACTGGCCAACATGGCCGCCACGTTCCAGGCGGTCTCAGGGGGGCGGCTGCTCCTCGGCATCGGCGCCGGCGGCAGTCAACGGACGCCCTACGCCGCCGAGCAACGGGCGATCGGACAATCGGTCGAGCGTGACGAGGCGCGCGCCGGCAAGGTGGTCGAGGCGATCGAGCTCATACGGCGACTCTGGTCGGGTCACGCCGGATTTCTGAGACCGGAGCCACCGCCGCCGATCATCGTCGGCGGCTTCGGCCCCCGCATGGCCTCCATCGCGGGCCGCCACGCCGACGGCTTCAACACGCAGGCCATGCACCCGCGTCTCGCCGACCTCGCCCGCCTCGCTCGCGACGAGCACACGAAGGCAGGCCGCAACGCCGCAGACTTCATCCTCACGGTCTTTGCTGGCCTCGACGAACGCTGGCTCAAGTCCGACTCTCGCGTTCGCCCGATGCTGGAGGGCATCGGCGTCACCCGCCTGATCCTCCTCATCGAGCCCCCATTCGACGTCGACGAAATCCGCGCCGCCGGAGCTCTGCTTACCGACCGACGGTAGCGAGCACTAGGATCTGTTGCGTACCTTCAGAACAGACGGCCGCGGTCAAGAAGCTAGCGCGCAGCGGCCGGCGGACGATTGCGCGTGACGGCGTCGGGGTGAGTCGAATCGGCCCCCATGTAAATGCCTTTGTCCCACGTCCGCTTGAGCGGATCGCGCACGTCGAGTCGCATGCGCCCGATGCCGTGGATCTCGAAATCCACGACCTCGCCGTCCTGCAGCGGCCCGAGCCCCTCGTGATTCGTGCCGCACGCGATGAGATCGCCGGAGTTGAGCGTCATGATCGTCGTCGCGAACTCGACGAGCTCAGGCACCAGGTGCTCCATGTCGTCGGTGTTGTAGTTGTGGCGCAGCTGACCATCCACCCAGAACTGCACGTGGACATCGTTGGGATTCGGGATCTCGTCGATCGTGGCGATGCACGGCCCGATCGGCGCGAACGTGTCGAACGATTTCCCGAGCCAGCTGCCGGTCTTCCACGTCCGCCGACCTTCACCGCGCGCCGACACGTCGATCATGCCGGTGTAGCCGAAGACGGCGGTGCGCCAGTTGTCGCGCTTCACCGATTTCGCCGGGCCCTTGATGACCAGCGCCAGCTCGGCCTCGTGCATGAAAATCCAGGGCTCGGTGAACTCCGGCAGCACGATCGTGTCGCCCGGGCCGATCACCGCGTCCGAGCTCTTGAGGAACATGTTGAGCGGCCGGGCTTCGAGGGCTCCGTGCTCCCAGTAGTTCGCGATGCACGCGAGGATCTTGCCCGGCCGCGGAAGCGGCGCGCGCAGCCGGACGTCGGCGAACGGCAGCACCTTGCCGTCGCGCGCCAGCCGCTCGAGCGCCGGACGCAGGCGGTCGAAGTTGTCGATGACCCCGGTCATCGTCGCCGTGGGCGTCGCGCCCGCGGGGACCGCGTCGGCGATGCTCACCACTCCTCGGTCGGTGAAGAGTCCGGGCAGGAGCTCGGGCTTCCCAGCGATCTGAAACGTGACCAGCTTCACGATGCCCTCCTCGTTCCCCAGTGAGATACCCCGTGCAGGACGCGGTCACCGGCCTCGGCGCGCGCAGACATAGCGCCGGCCGCGACCAGTGTCAAGCGCCACATATTCGCTGTAGACTGTGCCCTCGGCGAGGCGTTCAACCCAGGCGAGGAGGGCGAGGAGAACAGGGAGGAGGGCTGAAGATGGTCAGGGCCAACGGGATCGACCATATCGTGCTGCATGTCACTGATGTGGCGCGGGCGAAGAAGTTCTACACCGAGGTCCTGGGCATGACGGTCTACCGAGAGAGCGACCGCCAGGCCTTTCTGCACGCCGGCCCGCAGGGGGTGGCCCTCTTCGAAAAGCAGGGAGACACCCCCCTGGCAGCGGGTAACGATCTCAACCACCTGGCCCTGAGCGTGGCCGCCGGCACCTACGAAACGCTCAAGGCCGATCTGGAGAGCTACGGCGTGAAGGTGAGCGGCCGCCCTGGAGAGGACCGGTGCATCTACTTTAGCGACCCCGACGGGCACCGCTTGCAATTGATGGTGCGCTGAGAGAGCTGACCGAAGGAGGGGGCCATGAGAGACGGCCTGCGCGCGTGGGACGCTGATACGCACGTCAATCCTGCCGCCGAAGTCCTCGAGCGGTACGTCGATCCGAGCTTCCGACCCCGGCTGCCCGAGCTTGCGGCGCACCGGCACGCGACAGGCCAGATCGGGGGCACGCCCGGGACCCATCAGTACCGTGTGGGCACGAAGTTCTATCGGCGGATCCTCGGCGAGGCGACCGCTCACGAGACTTTCACCGGAAGAGGCACCAACTGGAGGGGGACGAGACAGCCGAGAGCAGGGGTGCAAGACGATCTGGCCGAGAACCGCATCAAGGACATGGACGACGAGGGCACCGACGCGCATCTGCTGATCCCGACGTCCTGGGTGAGCGTCGTGGGCCTGCCGGATGTCGAGCTCGAGATCGGGTTGATTCGCGCCTACCACCGCCACGCGGCCGACTTCTGCGGACAGTTTCCGGCGCGTCTCAAGACGATGATCGTCGCCTCGACGCGCTCGGTCGACGAGGCCGTGAGCGAGATCCGCAAGTGGGGGACGTCCAAGTGGGCGGTTGCGGTCTGGCCCCTGCTCGCCAAGGACATGCCCGTAGATCATCCTGACCTGGAGCCCATCTGGAAGGCAGCCCAGGAACACGACCTGGCGGTCATGCATCACAGCCTGACCTGGAATCCCCCGTATTTCCCCGGCTACCAGGATCTCTGGGACAACATCTTCCTGGGCCGCCTCGCCTCCCACCCGTGGGGTGGCATGCGGTTCATGGCCGCCTTCATCGGCGCGGGGATCATGGACCGCTACCCCAGCCTTCGCATGGGCATCCTCGAATGTGGCTCTGGCTGGCTCCCGTTCTGGGCCAAGCGCATGGACGAGCAAGCCGTGTACGTCGGAGGCGTGGCGCCTCTCAAGCATGCCCCGAGCGAGTACATGACCAGCGGGCGCTTCTTCTGCAGCATCGAGCAGCACGAGGGCGAGGACATGTACAACTACGTCCGCAGCGTCCTCGGCGACGACGTCCTCATGTACGCCTCGGACTATCCCCACTCGGAGTGCCAGTTCCCGAACTCGGTGGACAACATCCTGAAGTGGAAGAGCCTCAACCCGGACACGAAGAAAAAGCTCCTGTGGGACAATGCGGCGAGGTTCTACAAGCAGACTTGAGGTGAGATATGCCTGAGATCAGCGGGTTGGGACACGTGGGCCTCTTCTGCAACGACCTGCCGAAGATGCGGAGCTTCTACGCCCGGATCCTCGGTCTCACGATCAGCGACGAGGACATGGCGCGCGGCATCTGTTTCCTGAGCGCCGCCCCCGACGCCGAGCACCATGAGCTGGCTCTGGTGCAGGCCAAGGAGCCCGGACAGAAGACGCACAACGTCCAGCAGGTGTCGTTCAAGGTGAAGACGCTGGACGACGTGCGTGCGTTTTACCATCGGCTGCAGCAGGAGGGCATGAAGATCGACCGCACGGTCACCCATGGGATCGCCTGCAGCGTCTACTTCTACGATCCCGAAGACAACCGGGTCGAGCTCTACTACACGACTCCGTACAAGGTGCGTCAGCCGTTCGGCGAGCACATCGATCTGGACGAGCCCGACGCCAAGCTGCTGGCCTTCGCGCAGTCGTTCGAGGAGAAGAAGGGGCCGCCTCGCGGCGCGCAGCAGCCGGTGGCGTGATCCGTCGGCCGGGCGAAATAATCCTCGGGCGTCGCCCGTACTCTCTTGGGAGACGGCGAGGAGCGTACGGTCATAGAGACCGGCCATGGAGCGGCCCCGAGCCCGGAGACAGACGACCGGCGAGCAGAGCTTGACCTTGCGCGTCGCGCCCGCCACGGCGATGCGGCGGCCTTCGACGCGCTGGTGCTTCGCTTTCACCGGCCCGTCCATCGGTTCTGCTGGCGACTGCTCCGGTCGGCTGACGCCGAGGACCTCGCCCAGGACACGTTCGTCCGGGCCTTCGTCCACTTCGAGCGGTTCGATCCGGAGCGGCCGGTCCTCCCATGGCTCATCGCCATCGCTCGCCGGCTCTGCCTGGACCTGCTGCGGCGGAGGAAGGTGATGGCCAGGACGGAGACGATGACGAGCACAGGCCCGCCGGCGCCAAGCCCCGAGGGCGAAGCCTCGCTGCGGGAGCAGCTGTCGCGCCTCGATCAAGCTCTCGGCGATCTCGACGAGGGACCTCGCGAGGCGATCGTCCTCTTCCACATCGAGGAGATGTCGTACCGGGACATCGCCGCCGCCCTCGAGGTGCCGATGGGCACGGTGATGACGTGGCTCCATCGAGGCCGCGCCCAGCTCAAGAGGGCGCTGGAAGGCGCGCCCATCCCATGAGCCAGCGGCCCGACGAGAACGGCCAGCTCACCAGGCTGCTCCAGGCGCTTGCAACGCCGGAGCCATCGGCCGAGTTTCTTGCCGGCGCGCGGCGCCGATATCTCGAGGCGGTCGAGGCGCGCGACCGGCGTGCCGTCCTCACTGGCCTCGCGGCCGCCCTCGTCGGTCTGGTGGTGATCGCAACTCTGCTGACGACGGCGATCGAGCCAGCCGCCCTCGTCGCCGGCCTCGCGGAGGCAGCGGCCGACCTCGCCAGATGGACGACCGGCGTCGGCGTGGTCATCGCCCTCGTGCCGCTCGCGATCTGGACTTCATTGGCTCTGGGCTCCACCGCGGCGGTTCTGTCACTGGTCCTCATCGCGCGGACACGATCGCTGGCGCTCGTGAAATAAGCCGAGCGCTCGACCGTACTCCCGGGCGAAGGGAGATCGGACATGACCGCAGCCAAGCTGATCGTCGTTCTCGCCGTCGCTCTCATGCTTCTGCCGGGCCTCGCCTGGGCGGCCACGCCGGACAGCCGGCGGCTGGAGGGCCGACTTCCCGACAACTCTCCCGCCGTCTCCATCGATCAGCCGCGCGGCACGGTCCTCGACGCGCTGAGCGCGATCGCAAAGCAGACCGGCTGGAGCCTCGTGGTCACCGCGCCCGAGAGCGCGACCACGCACCCGCTCACCCTCCAGGTTTCAAAGCGCCCCGCCGGCGAGGTGCTCGATCTGATCCTCGAGGCCGGCTCGCTCCGGGCGTCGTTCGCCGAGGGCGTCCTCCGAGTTCGCTCGGACGGCGCCGCAGCCTCCGGGGATTCCTGGCGCGAGCGAAGGCGTGAACGGCGCGGTCGTCACGGGTCCGAGCGCGTGGTGTTCGGCCAATCCCTGAACGTCGCCGCCGAGGAGACCGTCGACAAAGCCGTCGCGGTCGGCGGCTCCGTCACCATCGCGGGCCACGTGCGACGAGATGCGGTGGCGGTCGGCGGCTCCGTCACACTCCTGCCGGGCGCCCGCGTCGAGGGCGATGCGGTCGCGATCGGTGGCGCGGTGTCGATCGACCAGGGCGCCACGCTCGAGGGCGACAACGTGAGCCTCGGTGGCGCGCTCCCAACGGGGGTCGGCTCACTCACGCGCTGGGTGGTCGGCGGGCGGCCTGGCTTGCACTCGATGCTCGGCTTCGCCTCGCGGATGACGCGCGCCGTCCTGCTCTACGTCATCGCGCTGCTCATCGCGGTCGCGTTTCCCGATGCCTTCTCCCGCATCAAGACGTACCTGGTCAATCGGCCTGGTCTCTCGGCGCTCGGCGGGCTCGCCATCATTTTCGGATTCGTTCCGCTCTGCGTGCTGCTGGCGGTGACGATCATCGGCATCCCGCTCATCCCCGTGGCGGTCATGCTCCTCGTGGCCCTGCTGCTCTTCGGGTTCACCGTCTCGGCGGGATGGCTCGGCGAGCGGATGCCGCTCCTTCAGGAGAAGACGCCGGTCAAGACGGTCGCACTCGGAGGCGTCGTGCTCGCCCTCGTCGGTCTGGTGCCGTGGATCGGCACGGCGGCGCTCATCCTCGTGGCCGCGTTCTCCGCCGGCGCGACGCTCCTCTCCCGCTTCGGGCGCACGGTGGCGGTGACCGTCTAGGCCAGAGGCGGCGCTTGAAAGAGTCGGGGCGAGGCGTGTACTCTCCGGGCACCTCGTCGAGGTAGAGGAGGCTCGCCCATGTACGACTTGCTCCTGAAGGGTGGCGTGGTCATCGATCCGGCGCAGGACATGCGCGGCGCCTTCGATGTCGCGGTGCAGGACGGAAGGATCGCCAGGGTCGCCGCCAGCATCCCCCCGTCGGAGGCCCGGCGGGTCATTCACGTCCCGGGCAAGACCGTGACGGCCGGGCTCATCGACCTCCATACGCACGTCTTCGACGGCGTGGCGGCCAACGGCGTCCATCCCGATCTCGCGGGTGTCCATGCCGGCGTCACGACGGTCGTCGACGCGGGGAGCGCCGGCTGCGCGACGTTCAGCGCGTTTCCGCGCCACATCCTGCCAAAGTGCGAGACCGAGGTCATCCCCTTGCTGCACATCTGCCAGACCGGGCTCGCCACGAACCCCGACATCATTGCCGAGAGCAGCATCGATCTCGAGAGCACGCTGCGCGTCGCCAGGGAGCACAAGGGGCTGATCAAGGGGATCAAGGCGCGCATGGTCTCGCCCGCGCTCGAGATCTTCGGGATGGAGATGCCGCGCCTGGCCAAGCGCGCCGCGCGCGAGAGCGGCGTGCCGCTGATGGTCCACATCGGCGACACGACCAAGCGCTACGACCCGAACGTGATTCGCGAGCTGCTCCCGCTGCTCGAGCCGGGCGACATCGTGACGCATCTCTTCACCGCCAATCCCGGCGGCGTCCTCGACACGAACGGCAAGCTCGTGCCGGAAGCCAAGGAGCTCGCCGCCCGCGGCGTGTGGCTCGACACGGCCCACGGCCGGATGAACTTCGGCTTCAACGTCGGCCGCCGTGTCCTCGACCAGGGTTTGACCCCACACTGCATCAGCACGGACCTGACGATCCCGGGCCGCGCCAACACCGTGCACAGCATGGTCGAGATCATGGCGCGCTTCCTCGGGATGGGCTTCACGCTCGAGCAGGTCATCGCCATGTCCACCGCGAATCCCGCCCGCGCGATCGGTGAGGCGAACCGTCTCGGCAGTCTCGCGGTGGGGCGCCAGGCCGATATCTCGGTGCTGGAGGTCCGCGACGGCCGCTGGGTGGTCTACGACACGTTGCGGGACTCGATGAAGATCGACAAGACCGTGGTGCCCGTGCTGACCGTCAAGCGCGGCCGCGTGTTCGAGCCGGAATGGGGCCCGCATCCCTGGGGCTGGGAGCCGGAGCGAGTCGGCTAGCGATGCAGTTCGGTCTGATGCTCCGGGCGCAGTTCCCGGGGGGCGACGACCTGTCGGCGCGCTTCCAGGAGCTCATGGAGCAGGCGCGGCTCGCCGATGCGCTCGGCTTCGACTCGATCACCAAGGGCATGCACTATAGCAGCGCCCCGTGGCAGAGCCTCCAGCAGCTGCCGTTCCTCTCGCGGGTCATGGCGGAGGCGCCCCACCTCCGCCTCAACTTCGGGCTGATCTTGCTGTCCCTCCACAAGCCCCTGGACGTCGCGGAGCAGATCGCGACCGTCGACGTCATGAGCGGCGGCAAGGTCATCTTCGGTGTGGCACTCGGCTACCGCGACGTCGAGTTCCTGGCGTTCGGCACGACGCAGAGCCAGCGCGTGAAGCGGTTCGAGGAGAATCTGGAGGCCGTTCGGCGACTGTGGACCGACGACTCGGTCGACATGGTCGCGTCGCACTTCACCTTGAAGGGCGCCTCGTCCTCGCCGCGCCCCGTGCAGAAGCCGCATCCGCCGATCTGGATCGGCGCCAACGCCGATCCGGCGATTCGCCGCGCCGCACGGCTCGGCGACTGCTGGTACGTCAACCCGCACAACCGCATCGACACGATCGTGCGGCAGGTCGAGGTGTACAAGCGCGCGCTCGACGACTGCCGCAAGCCGTTCCCGGCCGAGTTCCCGGCCCGGCGCGAGGTGTTCGTGGCCAGGTCGCGGAGCGAGGCGATTCGGCTCTGCGCGCCGTTCCTGTCGGCGAAGTACAGGGCGTATCACGAGTGGGGCCAGGACCGCGCGATGCCCGCGGGCGACAACGACCTGGGCGCCGAGTTCGACGATCTGATCCACGACCGGTTCCTCATCGGCTCGCCGGACGAGGTCGCCGAGCAGATGCTCGCGCTCAACCGCGCGACCGGGATCAACCATCTCATCATGAGCGTGCAGTGGCCGGGCATGCCGCAGAGCCTCGCGCTGGACGAGCTGCACATGCTGGCCGAGGAAGTATTTCCGAAAGTGCGGCAGGGTTAGCCGCGAAGGAGACGCGATGCCCAAGAAGGAGATCGTGCAGGTCAACCCGGCGGCGGCCAACCCCAACCTGTCGCCGGCCACCAGGTTCGGGAACCTCGTCTTCGTGTCGGGCCAGACCGGACGGCATCCGGTGACCGGCGAGGTGGGCAAGGACATCCGCGAGCAGACCCGCAACGTGCTGGAGCGGATCAAGACGATCCTGGCGGCCGCCGGGACCTCGCTCGACAACGTGCTGACCGTGACGACGCACCTGACGAAGCGCGAGGACGTCGCGGCCTACAACGAGGAGTACGCGAAGTATTTCCCGACCAACAAGCCGGCGCGCACGACGGTGTCGGCGGCGCTGAACTCGCCCGAGCTCCTGGTCGAGATCACCGTCACCGCCTGCATCCCGAGCTGACCGCGGGCGTCAGGCCGGCAGACGGAGCGCACGCGCCGCCGGCATCACGTCGGCGAGCGCGCGGGCCAGCTGACCTTTCTGGTCCCACGACGCGAATCTCAGGATCGGTGTCGTGCAGCCGGCCTCGACGTAGGCGCGCAGCTTCTCCACGACCATGGCGGGCGGCCCGTACGCGAGCCAGCCCTCGATGTACTCGCGCGTCATCGCCGGGCTGTAGTATGTCTGCAGGAACTTGACGGCCTCCTCGAACGCGACGGTCCGATCATCGTTGATGTTGACCATGAGGTGCAGCGCCGACTCCATCGTCTCGGTCGGACGCCCGGCCTCCCGCGCGATGTCCCGGATCAGCGCCCAGCGCTCCTTGAAGCGCGCGACCGGCGTGTTGTCGGTCATCCAGCCGTCGGCGAGTAGCCCCACGCGGCGGAGCGCCCGATCCATGACGTGCCGCTTCGTCAGCTCGGGCTTGGGGTTGGTCGCGATCCAGATCGGGGGGCACGGCTTCTGGACTGGCTTTGGCTCGAGCGTGAGCTCGCGGAACTGATAGAACCGGCCCTCGTGGCTGACCCGATCCTCGGTCCACAGTCGCCGGAGGATCGCGATGCCCTCCTCGAGCCTGGGTCCGCGGTCGGTCAGCTTCACCCTGAACGGCGCGAACTCGGCCTCGGCCTTCTCGCGCGGCAAGCTTCCGCCGACGCAGGCACCGAGGATCATCCGGCCGCTCGACACGTGATCGAGCGTGGCCCACTGGGCGGCGAGGAACAACGGGTCTCGCAACGGGAACGTCGAGAGACAGCAGGTTCCGAGCCGCACCTTGCGGGTGCGCGCGGCGATCGCCGAGAGCAGCACGAGGGACTCGAGGCGAGGCTTGGCGAAGAGGCTGTCGCCGACCCAGATCGAATCGATCGCGCCCGACGCGTCGGCCTGTTCGGAAATCGCCAGCAGCTCGTCCGCACTGGTCGCCCCGAACAGCACGCCCCGGTTGGGGAGGCTGAGCCCGTACCGCGCAGGCCGCGACGGATTCATGCGGGCAGGGGGCGGCCCTTCGTCTCCGGCGCCGCAAACGGGGTCACGATGAGCCCCAACGGATAGCTGAGTCCGATGATCGACGCCGCCGCGCTCACGCCGCCGAGGTTCACGATCAGCCAGCCGGCCAGGAGCGGCCCGGCCGCGGCGACGTATCGGGTGACGTCGAACACGAGGGAGATCGCCGAGCCGCGCACCGCGGTTGGAAACAGCTCCAGCGCTCGCCAGCCGGCAGCGGTCAGCGCCTGGGGTTGAGCGTGCTCGGGCGCCGCGATTGTCGCCATCATTCCCCACGGAAATCTCAGGACTCGGGTCGGTGTCCGGCCTCTCGCTGCCAAACCGCGGCGAGCGCGTCGCGGTCGAGCTTGCCGTTGGCGTTCTTCGGCACGGCGTCGACGATGAGGACGGCGGCCGGCACCTTGAAGGCCACGAGCCGCACGCGGCAGTGCTCGAGGAGCGCCGCTTCGCCGGGGTTTCGCCCGGGACGCGGCGCCACGAATCCGACCGGGACCTCGCCGTAGATGTCGTCGCGCACGCCGAGCGTGCCGGCGTCGGCGACGTCCGGATGCTCGAGCAGGCAGTTCGTGATCTCGAGCGAGGCGATGTTGACGCCGCCCTTGATGATGATGTCCTTCTTGCGGCCGGTGATGTAGATGTAGCCCTCGTCGTCGCGTCTGGCGAGATCGCCGTTGCGGAAGCCGTCCTGCGGAATCGGCACGAGCTGGTCCGGGCCCTGCCAGTACGCGGAGGCGAGCTGGCGTCCGCTCACGACCATCTCGCCCTCCTCGCCCGGCGCGACCTCTCGGCCGGCGTCGTCGAGAATGCGCACGCGCATGTTGAGGGTCGGCCGCCCGATCGAGCCGAGCTTGCGGTGCCCCGGGTGGTTGCCGCACATGAAGCCCGTCTCGGTGCCGCCGGCGAGCTGGACGAGCTGGATCCCGTAGGTCTTCTCGAACTCCACGTGCTTGTCGACGGAAAGGGGCGCGGTGCTCGAGGTCATGAAACGCAGCGCCGGCAGATCGGCCTTCGTCACCGAGACCGGCCTGGCCAGCAGCATGTTGATGACGGTCGGGATGCCGACGGAGACTGTCACGCGATAGTCGCGGAGCCAGTCGAAAAAGCGCGCCTGCGAGAACTTGCGCGCGAGCACGAGCGTGGCGCCGGTCAGCATCGTCGGCCCGACCGACAGGATCTGGGGCGAGGACCAGCTGAAGTGACGGTAGTCGAGGATCGTGTCGGCCTCGCCGAGCTCGAGCCGATCGACGGGCGACTCGCACATCGCGTAGTACGCCTCGTGGGTCCAGATGGCACCCTTCGGCGCGTCGGTCGTGCCGGACGTGTAGTTGATCAGCGACCAGTCCGTCCGGGCCGGCCGCGTCGTGACCGGCGCGTCGGATTCCCTCCGCAGGCGGCCGAAGAGATCGTCCGCCGCCGGGGCGGGCGCGTTCCACGCCCCGAACGCGAACCACGGCGCCCCGCCGGTGCCGAGCGCGCGGGGATCGCTCACGAGCTCGCGGCTCCAGAAGACCGCCTTCGGCGCCACGTCGTGCAGGATCTGGCTCACGTGCTTCTCGCGGATCTCGACGTTGATTGCATTCACGATCACGCCGGCGCGCAGCCCGCCCCAGAACACGATCAGCGGCTCGATCCCGTTGTCGGAGATCAGCGAGATCCGATCACCCTGGCCGATGCCTTCGCCGGCGAGGAAGTTGGCGAACCGTCGGGTCAGCGACTCGAGCTCGCCGAACGTGATCCGCGAGCCCTGGTCGGGGCTATGAATGAAGACCTTGTCCGCCCGGCGGCCCGCATGCTCCTCGAGCAGCGTGTTGACGTCGACGAACGCGCTCGACCCCTCGGCGCTCACCGCGAGCGATACTGCGCCGTCACCGGTTCGCCGTCAAGCGAGCCGCCGTCTTCCTGTAGAATCCCGGCAACCCGTAGAAAGGAGCCAGCCAGCATGCCGCGAGTCACGCCCGTCACTACCAAGGAGCAGGTCGCCCCCGAGCACCGGCCGATCTTCGACGCCGTCGCCGAAGGCCGCGGCAGCGTGCGCGGGCCCTTCAGCATCATGATGTTCAGCCCGACCTTCTGCGAGCGCGTCCTCAATCTGAGCAATTTCTTGCGCTTCGAGTGCTCGGTGAAGGCGAAGGAAGGCGAGCTCGCCATCATCGCGACCGCGCGCGAGAAGGACTGCCCGTACGTCTGGGCGGCGCACGTCGTGCTGGCGCGCAAGGCGGGCACACGCGAGGAGGCCATCGCCGCCGTGCGCGACCGCAAGGACGTCGGCGGCCTCGCGCCCGACGAGCGCGCGATCGTCTCATACGTGCGCCAGCTGCTCCGGACGAATCGGATCGACCAGGCGGTCTTCGACGCGCTCAAGGAGCGCTACGGCGTGCCGTGGGTCGTGGAGCTGACCGGGCTGATCGGCCACTATGGATCGGTGAGTGGCCTCTTGAACGCCTTCGAGATGGCGCCGCCGCCCGACGCCGAGCCGCTGCCGGTCTAGGGGCCTGTCGGCTAGTCGATCGCGCGCAGACGCCGCGAGGTGAAGAGGACGAGGGCGTTGGCGGCGACCAGCGCGCCGCCGACCAGCACCGCGAAGCGCGCGTCGACGACGGCGGCGAGGACGCCGGCCAGGAGGCCGCCGAGCGGCAGCAGGTTCCAGCAGAGCGAATAGAGGCTCAAGACGCGGCCGCGAAGGTGGTCCGGCACGGTCTGCTGGATGATCGTGGTGACGTGCGTCAGGTAGAACGTGCTGCAGAAGCCAGTGAGCGCCAGCATCGGGCTCGCGAGCCCCATGCCGGACGCTCGCGAGAACAGCATCAGCGCGAGCCCCATCGACAGCGCGGCCGCCAGCATCACCAGACCGGGGCGCAAGATCCGCTGGGCCGCCGTCGCGATGATGAGCGTGCCGAGCATCGAGCCGGCGCCGTGCGCCGCGCTCAGCAGGCCGTAGCCGGTCGAGCCCATCCCGAAGTACGTGTCGGCGAACACCGGCAACAGCGTGATGTACGAGAGGCCGAACAGCGCATTGAAGAGCGCCAGACTGATCAGGCTGGTGAAGACGAAGTTCCCGCCGACGAAGCTCAGCCCCTCGACGAGCTGCGCGAGGACGCGCTGTCCATCGCTCGCCTTGATCTCCTCACGGACGTCGAGACGACTGTAGAGCGCGAGCGCGGTGCACGACGCGGCCGCCGCCAGCCCGAAGCCGACCGTTCCGCCGAAGGCCGCGATCAGCACCCCGGTGACCGACGGGCCGATCATCCGGCCAGCTTGCCAGGGGATCGAGCCGAGCGCGATGGCGTTCGGAAGACGCTCCCGATCGATGAGCTGCGGCACGAGCGACATCCGGCTCGGCTCGTCGAACGCGCGAAACGTGCTGCCGAGCGCGGCGAGCACGAGCAGGTGCGGGACGCGCGCCAGACCCAGCACGGTCAGCCCGAAGGCGAGAATCAGAGTCGACGAGGTCAACGTCGTCGTGATGAGCAGCAGCCGGCGCCGACTGGTCCGATCCGCCAGGACTCCGGCGACCAGCTGGAACACGACCAGCGGCGCGCCCTGCGCCAGGCCGAGATAGCCGAGGTGGAGCGGGTCGCGCGTGAGCTCCCACGTCATCCACGCGAAGGTGACGTACTCCGCCCGATGGCCGAGGACGTAGAAGACCAGCCCTGACCAGTAGAGACAGTAGTTCGGCGTCTTGAGGGCGGCGAAGGTCGAGGGCCGGGCCGTCGCCGCCGGGCTCGCCGGGCGAGCCGCTAGTCGGTGAGCGATCTGAAGATCTCCACCTCGGCCTTGCCCTCGGTGAGTCCCTCTTTCTCACGCCGCTCGCGATACGCGGCGAGGTGGGGCGCCTTGCGGTGGACATCGAACGCGGCGTCGTCCTTGTACTGCTCGTAGAAAACGAAGAGGTCGGGATCTTTCGTGGAGCGATGGGGCCGGTACACGATGCAGCCCGGCTCGGCCTTCATGACCGCGGCCACCTGTTCCTTGAGGAGCGCCGCCAGCGCGTCGCCCTTGCCCTTCGCTGCCCGAATCTTCGCGACCACCGTGAGCACGTCAGCCATCACACTCTCCTCGGATCTGGAACGCGCGTCTCGGCCGGCGAGGCCTCTTCGTATGCTCGCCTCGGGTGGGGGCCCAGCCTCCGGGCCGGCCCTGCGGCTCGCACAGCGGTCCCGCGGCGGCCCGCAACGCGCATCGCTAATTTGGCGCGCCGTCGGCGCGCGCGAACGAGGCTAGGCTAACTCGGGAGGGGCGTCAAGCGATCGACGCTGGACTCGCCAGCTCTTTCAACGCTCCGAGAACCGCGTCGCGCCGATGCTCGGGCACCGCCAGAACATTGAGGCTCGCGGGATCGGCGGGGCTTGGCGTGTACGAATGCCAGTGCGCGCCGGCGCCGGTCAGGAGCGTGTAACCGTGGGCGCGGAGCGCTTCGGCGAGTAGCCGGCACGACGTGCCAAACGCCCGCTGGCGGGTCTCTTCGAACTCCATCACGATGAGGGGCTTCTCGTGCCCTCCGAGGAGCTCTCGGCCGCCGCGCACAAGATCCAACTCGGCGCCTTCGATGTCGACCTTCATGAGGTCGACTCGTGGCACGCGGTGCGTCGCCACGTAAGCATCGAGGCTTGTGCACGGGACAGTACGGGTAACGCCGACGTAGCCTTTCGGAGGCGCCAGTGAGCTGTCACCAAGGCTGGAGACGGGAGCCAGGTACAGGCTCTTGGTTCCCGGTTCGGTGCTGAGCGCTACGCAGTGGCTCTTGACGTTCCGCAATCGGTTGAGGTGGACGCTGGCGTCGAGGAACCAGTATGTGTCGGGATCCGGCTCGAAGCTATGAACTTGGCCTTCCGATCCCACCGCCTCGCTCGCCAACAAAGTGTACTGCCCGATATGGGCGCCGACATCGAAGAAGACCATCCCCGGCTCGAGAAGCCGCTGGATGATCGCGACCCAATCGGGTTCGTAATATCCCGACTTGTAAATCGTCTCGCCGATCAGGTCGTTCAACGGCACCCAGATCCGTTGGCCGTTCCCCAGCGTTGCTTTGACCGGCAGCCGGTAGCGAAGCCGGTTCGCCGTCTCCAGCAAGAGCCAGTGAGGCGCGCGCGGTCCGCCACGCGCCCGCGCAACGTGAGCGTTAAGCCACAGCCTGACCGCGGCACGCATGAGGGACGGCTGCTTCTCCGCGAGCCAAAGGACCGAGCGGGACAATCCTGCCACGGTGTCCTCCCTCGAAGGCATGTGGAGTGGCGAATCTTCGGGTGGCATGCTAGCACACCTGCCGAGAACCGCCATTGGCGGGAGGGCGTCAAGCGGGCGTGAGCTCGGCGAGAACCGTGCGGAGATGGTCCGTGTCGACCGGCTTCACGAGATGCGCGTCGAAGCCGGCGGCCTGTGCGCGCTGGCGATCGAGCGGCTGGCCGTAGCCGCTGATCGCGACCAGCCGGAGCTCGGCGCCGCGCGCCATCGCCCGCAATCGTCGCGCGACCTCGAAGCCGTCGATCCCGGGCAGCCCGATGTCGATCAAGGCGATCGTGAAGTCGCCGGACTGCGCGTGGGCCAGACCATCCTCGCCGCTGACCGTGGCCAGCACCTCGTGGCCGTCCAGCTCGAGCAGCAGGCGCAGGCTCTCGCGCGCGTCGTCGTTGTCCTCGACGACGAGGATCCGCGTCGGACGAAGCGAGGACGGCGCGGGCAGCTTTGCGGCCGCTGCCGGCGCGGCGCTTCCGGGCAGGCGGACGACGAGCTCGCTACCGAGCCCTTCTCCCGCGCTGAGCGCCTCGACCGAGCCGCCATGCAGCTCGACCAGCCGCCGGACGAGGGTCAGGCCGAGGCCGAGGCCGTCGGCGCGCGCGTGGCCCGATCCGCCCCCTCGAACGAACAGATCGAAGATCTGCGGCAGCAAGGCGGACGGGATCCCGCGGCCGGTATCGCGGACGCGCAGCACCGCCTCCGAGCCGTCCCGCTGCACGCTGACGTTGACACGGCCGCCACGCGCGGTGTAGCGGAGCGCGTTGTCCAGCAGATTTGCGACCACCTGCTCGAGCCTCGAAGCATCCCCGATCACCCAGACCGGGTCGGTCTTCAGCACCACCTCGTGCTGGGCGGTCTTGCCGGCCGCCTCGAAAGCCTGGAACGCGCGCCGGGCCACGTCCGCGAGCGCGACCGGGTGGCGTTCGACGATGATCCGCCCGGTGGTCACGCGCGCGACGTCGAGCAGGTCGTCCACGAGGCGGGCCAGGTGATGGGTCTGGCGTCCGATGATCATCCGGATCTGCGCGGTCTCGTCGTCCTGGCCACCCAGCTTCTCGAGCACGGCCATCGCGTTGCTGATCGCCGCCAGCGGATTCCGGAGCTCGTGGGCGAGCATCGCGAGGAACTCGTCCTTGCGTCGGTCCCGCTCCTCGATCTCGCGATAGAGGCTGCGATTGTCGAGGGCGATGGCGGTGCGGCTCGCCAGATCGCGAACGAGATCGATGTCGGCGGTGGTGTAGCGGCGACCGGAATCGAGCATGGCGAACGCCATCGCCCCGAGCGCGGCCCCGCGCGCGGGGAGCGGCGCGACGATCGCCCACACCCCGCTGCCGTCCTTCGCGAGCAGCGCCTCGAGCTTGTGGCTGGCGATGACGCGCAGGGCCGCGTCGAGGATCTCGCGGTGCACGGCGGCGCCGGCGGGCGGCGGGCCGAGCCGCCCCTGGGCGTCGACGCGGAGCCAGACCCCCTCGGCCTCGGGCGATCTGGTCGCATCGGTTGACACGACGCCGGCCAGGTCCGCCACGTAGGGGAGCACGGCGCGGAGCAGATCGCCGGCGATCGAGGCGCTCTCGAGCGGCCGCGTCAGGACGCGCGTGGCCTCGGCGAGCACGCCCAGCCGGACGTTGTTGGCTTCCGCGGCGGCGCGGGCGGCCTGCTCCGCGGCCAGGGTAATTCGCTCTTCGGCGTGGCGGCGCGCCTGGGCGTGCATCCGCGCCAGCTCCACGAACACCCTCACCTTGGTGCGCAGGATGTCTGGCAAGAACGGGCTGAACAGATAGTCCACGGCGCCCAGTGAGTAGCCGCGGGCGGCGTGCAGCTCGTCGGTATCGGCGGTGAGGAAGATGATCGGGACGTTGCGAGTTCGCGGACGCTGACGGATCAGGGCGGCGGTCTCGAAGCCGTCCATCTCCGGCATGTTGACGTCGAGCAGGATCACCGCGACGTCGTGGTCCAGGAGATAGCGGAGCGCCTCGCGGCCGGAATCGACCACGACGACGTTTTCTTCCAGCTCGGCCAGCACCGACTCGACCGCCAGGCGCTGCGCGACGGTGTCGTCGACGATCAGGATGTCGACGCGCTCGCGCGCCGCCGGGAGGAGCGGCTCCGGGCCGCCGCCGGGCCCTTCGACCACGCTCATTGCTCTCGCATGCCCGTTGCCGCCACCACTAGCGGACCAGCCACGCCCGTAGCATGGCGGCCAGCTCCTCGGGATCGACCGGCTTGGCCAGATAATCCCAGGCGCCGGCCTCGATGCACTTCTCGCGATCGCCCTTCATGGCCTTGGCGGTGACCGCGATGATCGGGACGTCCTTGGACCGCGGATCTCGTCGGATCTGGCGCGTGGTCTCCATCCCGTCCATCTCCGGCATCATGATATCCATCAGCACAACATCGATGTCCGAATACGCCTGGAGCGTCTTGACCGCATCGCGGCCGTTCTCGGCCGACACGACCAGCATGTGGTGCTCCTCGAGGACGCTCGTCAGGGCGAAGATGTTACGGATGTCGTCGTCGACGATCAACGCCTTCTTCCCGCCGAGCGCACGGCTTCCCCCGTGCAGGTCGCTCAGGATCCGGCGCTGCGTCGCCGAGAGGTCGCCGAAGCGCCGGTGCAGATAGAGCGCCGTCTGGTCGAGGAGCCTCTGCTCGGTGCGCACGGGCTTGACCGTCAGGCCCGGCAGGGCGCGCTTGACCGCCTCGACCTCCTCCTCGCTGTCGGCGTCGCCGTGGACCAGCACCGACAGGGTCCGCGCCGGACCGTTCTTGAGCAGGCGCTTCGCGAAGTCCAGCGCGGGCACGTCCGGCAGGCGCGGATTCAGCACGACGCACTCCGGGGGTCGGCGCTCGAGGGCCGCGATGGCATCCGAGCCATTGCCGACCGCCGTCACGCTCACATCAGGCCCGCCGAGCAGCGCCATGAGCTGCTCCCGCCGCTCCGCGCCAGGCTCGACGATCAGGAGCTCGCGCGTGGCCGCGTCAGCGTGGCGCTTGATCGCCGCGATCGCCTCCTCGAGCGCCTCGCCGGTGGCGAGCGGCTTGGTGATGACCATCCGCGCGCCGAGCCGGAGGCCGCGCTCGGCGTGGTCGTCGGTGGTGATGACGTAGACCGGGATGTGCCGGGTCGCCATGTCGTTCTTCATGCGTTCGAGCACCCAGTAGCCGTTGATGTCCGGCAGCGAGATGTCGAGGGTGATGGCGACCGGCTGGAACTCCTGGCTCAGCCCCAGGGCCGCGGCGCCGAACGACGTGATCACACCCTTGAAGCCTTGCGCGTGCGCCTCGTCGAGGAGGGCGCGCGCGAACGCGGCGTCGTTCTCGACGATGAGCAGGACCCGATCCCCCGGCTGGATGGCCCGGCGGTCGTCGCTTTCCTCTTCCACCGCGATCGCGGTCGCGGCCTCGGCGAGCACCGCGGCGACGGGCACGCGCGTGGCCGGTACCTGGGGCACGCCCTCGGCGTCGCTGGCCGGACGGCGCGGCGTGGCCGGCGGGGTGTAGGTCGTCGGCAGATAGAGCGTGAAGGTACTGCCGTGACCCGACGAGCTCACGAGGTGGATCTCACCGCCGAGCAGACGCGAGAGCTCGCGGCTGATCGCCAGGCCCAGGCCGGTGCCGCCGTACGTGCGGCTGGTGCTGCCGTCGGCCTGCTGGAACGCCTCGAAGATGATCTGCTGCTTTTCCGACGGGATGCCGATCCCGGTGTCCGCGACGGAGAAGGCGACCGCGGGCCCGCGCCCGTCGAGGATGCCATGCTCCAGGTCCGCGGGATCGGCCAGGCCGATGGTCAGATCCACGTGGCCGTGGCGGGTGAACTTGAACGCGTTGGACAGGAGGTTCTTGAGGATCTGCTGGAGCCGCTTGGCGTCCGTGTGGATGGCGCGCGGAAGATCGGGCTGGAGCTGGATGCCGAACTCGAGGCCCTTGGCCTCGGCGAGGTGGTTGAACGTCCGCTCGACGAAGCTGTGCAGATCCGTGAACCACATCTCGCCGACGTCGACGACGACGGTCCCGGACTCGATCTTCGACAGGTCGAGGATGTCGTTGATGAGGTTCAAGAGGTCGTTGCCGGACGCGTGAATGGTCTTGGCGAACTCGGTCTGCCGGGAGCTCAGGTTGCCATCGGGGTTCTTCGAGAGCTGATCGGAGAGGATCAGCAGGCTGTTCAGCGGCGTGCGGAGCTCGTGCGACATGTTGGCGAGGAATTCCGACTTGTACTTCGACGTCAGCGCGAGCTGCGCCGCCTTCTCCTCGAGCGCCTGGCGGGCCAGCTCCACCTCGCGGTTCTTGCGCTCGACCTCGGCGTTCTGGTGGGCGAGGAGCTGCGCCTTCTCCTGGAGCTCCTGGTTCGTTTGCCCGAGCTCCGAGGCGAGTGACTGCGACTGGGCCAGCAGCGCCTCCGTGCGCATGTTGGCCTCGATCGTGTTGATGACGATCCCGATGCTCTCGACGAGCAGGTCGAGGAAGGCCTTGTGGGTCGGACTGAAGCGGTCGAACGACGCTAGCTCGATCACGCCCTTGACGTCGCCCTCGAAGAGGACGGGCAGGATGATCAGGCTCGCCGGCGTGGCGCCGCCGAGCCCGGAGCTGATGCGGACGTAGTTCGCGGGCACGTTGTCGAGGAGGAGCCCACGCTTCTCGCGCGCGCACTGGCCCACGAGGCCCTGGCCGACGCGGAACGTGGTCGGCGCCTCGGCTTCGAGCGCGTAGCCGGCGAGCAGCTTGAGCCGCTGCTGCTCGTCGGACGCGTCCAGGAGGTAGAAGGCGCCGCGGTGGGCGGAGACGACCGGCGCCAGCTCGGACAGGATGAGCCGGCCGACCTCGAGCAGATCCTTCTGGCCCTGCAGCATCCGGCTGAACTTCGCGAGGTTGGTCTTGAGCCAGTCCTGCTCGCTGTTCTTCTGCGTCGTCTCCCGGAGGTTCCGGATCATCTCGTTGGTGGTGTCCTTGAGGACGGCCACCTCGCCGCGTGCCGCCACCGCGATCTCCCGCGTCAGGTCGCCCGTGGTCACCGCGGTCGCCACCTCGGCGATCGCGCGGACCTGCGTGGTGAGATTGGCCGCGAGCTGGTTCACGTTGTCGGTCAGGTCCTTCCAGGTGCCGGCGGCGCCCGGCACGCGCGCCTGGCCGCCGAGCTTGCCCTCGACGCCGACCTCGCGCGCGACCGAGGTGACCTGATCGGCGAACGTCGCCAGCGTGTCGATCATGGAGTTGATCGTGTCGGCGAGCTCGGCGATCTCGCCCTTCGCTTCGAGCGTGAGCTTGCGGCGGAGGTCGCCGTTGGCCACCGCCGTCACGACGCGCGCGATGCCGCGCACCTGGCCCGTGAGGTTGCTCGCCATCGAGTTGACGTTGTCGGTCAGGTCCTTCCAGGTGCCGGCGACTTCCTTGACGTCGGCCTGGCCGCCGAGCTTGCCTTCGGTGCCGACTTCGCGCGCGACGCGCGTCACCTCGGCCGCGAACGACCGGAGCTGATCGACCATGCGGTTGACGGTGTCCTTGAGGTCGAGGATCTCGCCGCGGACGTCGACGCTGATCTTGCGCGAGAGGTCGCCGGCGGCGACGGCCTTGGTGACGTCGGCGATGTTGCGGACCTGCGCCGTCAGGTTACCGGCCATGGAGTTGACGGACTCCGTGAGGTCCTTCCAGGTGCCGGCCACGTCCTTGACGTCGGCCTGACCGCCGAGCCTGCCCTCGGTGCCGACCTCGCGCGCGACGCGCGTGACTTCCGCTGCGAACGAGCGGAGCTGATCGACCATCCGGTTGACGGTGTCCTTGAGGTCGAGGATCTCGCCGCGGACGTCGACGCTGATCTTGCGCGAGAGGTCGCCGGCGGCGACGGCCTTGGTGACGTCGGCGATGTTGCGGACCTGCGCCGTCAGGTTACCGGCCATGGAGTTGACGGACTCCGTGAGGTCCTTCCAGGTGCCGGCCACGTCCTTGACGTCGGCCTGGCCGCCGAGCTTGCCCTCGGTGCCGACCTCGCGCGCGACACGCGTCACCTCGGCGGCGAACGAGCGGAGCTGATCGACCATGCGGTTGACGGTGTCCTTGAGGTCGAGGATCTCGCCGCGGACGTCGACGCTGATCTTGCGCGAGAGGTCGCCGGCGGCGACGGCCTTGGTGACGTCGGCGATGTTGCGGACCTGCGCCGTCAGGTTACCGGCCATGGAGTTGACGGACTCCGTGAGGTCCTTCCAGGTGCCGGCCACGTCCTTGACGTCGGCCTGGCCGCCGAGCTTGCCCTCGGTGCCGACCTCGCGCGCGACACGCGTCACCTCGGCGGCGAACGAGCGGAGCTGATCGACCATGCGGTTGACGGTGTCCTTGAGCTCGAGGATCTCGCCGCGCACGTCGACGGTGATCTTGCGCGAGAGATCGCCGTTGGCGACGGCGGTGGTGACCTCGGCGATGTTGCGGACCTGGGCGGTGAGGTTGCCGGCCATCGAGTTGACCGAGTCGGTCAAGTCCTTCCAGGTGCCGGCCCCTCCGCGCACGTCGGCCTGGCCGCCGAGCTTGCCTTCGGTGCCGACCTCGCGCGCGACGCGGGTGACCTCGGCGGCGAACGAGCTGAGCTGGTCGACCATCGTGTTGATCGTGTTCTTGAGCTCGAGGATCTCGCCGCGGACGTTCACCGTGATCTTCTTGGACAGGTCGCCGTTCGCGACCGCCTTCGTCACGTCGGCGATATTGCGGACCTGCGAGGTCAAGTTGCCGGCCATCGAGTTGACGGAGTCGGTGAGGTCCTTCCAGGTGCCGGCCACGTCACGGACATCGGCCTGGCCGCCGAGCCTGCCCTCGGTGCCGACCTCGCGGGCGACGCGCGTGACCTCGGCGGCGAACGAGCTGAGCTGGTCGACCATCGTGTTGACGGTGTTCTTGAGCTCGAGGATCTCGCCCTTGACGTCGACGGTGATCTTTCTGGAGAGGTCGCCGTTGGCGACGGCGGTGGTGACCTCGGCGATGTTGCGGACTTGCGAAGTCAGGTTGCCGGCCATCGAGTTGACGCTGTCCGTGAGGTCTCGCCACGTGCCGGACACGCCTTCGACCCGCGCCTGACCGCCGAGCTTGCCCTCGGTGCCGACCTCGCGCGCGACGCGCGTCACTTCGGCGGCGAACGAGCGAAGCTGGTCGACCATCGTGTTGATGGTGTTCTTGAGCTCGAGCACCTCGCCGTGGACGTCGACGGTGATCTTGCGCGACAGATCGCCGGTGGCGACGGCGGTGGTGACCTCGGCGATGTTCCGGACCTGCGCCGTGAGGTTGCCGGCCATCGAATTGACCGAATCGGTCAAATCTTTCCACGTGCCGGCGACGTCGCGGACGTCGGCCTGGCCGCCGAGCTTGCCCTCGGTGCCGACCTCGCGGGCGACGCGCGTGACCTCGGCGGCGAACGAGCGGAGCTGGTCGACCATCGTGTTGATGGTGTTCTTGAGCTCGAGCACCTCGCCGTGGACGTCCACAGTGATCTTGCGTGAGAGATCGCCGTTGGCGACGGCGGTAGTGACCTCGGCGATGTTCCGGACCTGCGCCGTGAGGTTGCCGGCCATCGAATTGACCGAATCGGTCAAATCTTTCCACGTGCCGGCGACGTCGCGGACGTCGGCCTGACCGCCCAGCTTGCCCTCGGTGCCGACCTCGCGGGCGACGCGCGTGACCTCGGCGGCAAACGAGCGGAGCTGCTCGACCATCAGGTTGACCGTCTTCGCGGTACGAAGGAACTCGCCTTCCAGCAGGTGGCCGTCGGCCTCGAGCGCCATGCTCTGGGAGAGGTCGCCCTTGGCCACGGCACCGATCACGCGCGCCGCCTCGCTGGTGGGCTGCACGAGGCTCGCGACCAGCGAGTTCACGTTAGTGATCGAGTCGGCCCACGCGCCGGAGACGGGTCCGACCGAGGCGCGCTCGGTGATCTTCCCGTGCTGTCCGATCGCGAGGCGGAGGCGCTCCAGCTCGGAGGCCAGGCGCCGGTTCATCTCGACCACCTCGTTGAAGGTGTCGGCGACCTTGCCTGCGACCCCCGTCCAGTGGTCGGGCAACCGCACCGAGAAGTCGCCCTTCTGCACGGCTTTGAGCGCGCTCAGAAAGCTCGGCAGGTCAACGCTGGTCGTGGTCGAGGCCTGTGCGACACGAGCCATTTATGACACTCCTTCTGGGCCAACCCCGACGTGCGGCAGACAGGGTATTCCCCAGGCGCAAATCCGGTGATCGCCCGGGTGGGCTTTAAGGGCAAGAGGGATGCCACTTGAAGGTGAAGAGATTACACAGGCTAAAATGCCGTTTTCACGGGCCGGAGCCATGTAGAAGGCGCACCCCCTGTAATCTCTACCGAGTACTTCTTACATTGCGTCCGGGCTCGGACACCGCACCTGTCCATACGGCGACGGGAAGAACTCAGCCGCGACATCCCTTAGGATAAGGGCCTAGGATAAGGGCCGAGCGGCCCAAACCGAGCCGCCGATCAATCATCTCAGGAGGGCCACGCTGTGCCAAAGGGATTGACCGTCGTACTCAACCAGCCCGGAAAGCCGCTCGAGCTCGAGACCCTGCCGACCCCCGAGGTCGAGCCCGGTGGGATCCTGATCAAGAACACCGCGGCCGCCATCTGCGGATCCGACCTCCACTACTGGCGCAACGACGGCAACTACTCCGGTCCCGACATGCGCCGGGTTCCCGGCCACGAGTTCACCGGCGTGGTCGCCAGCCTCGGCAAGGGCGTCACGACGGACTCGCTCCGGCGGCCGCTGAAGGAAGGCGATCGCGTCGCGTTTCCGTTCTTCAACCCGTGCAATCGCTGCTACTGGTGCATGCGCGGCGAGCACCACGTGTGCCCGCATCGCCAGCGCCGGAGCATGCAGTTCACGTTGAACGAGTACCCGTACTGCGACGGCGGCTACGCCGAGTACTATTTCCTGCCGCCCGGTCACTACGTCTTCAAGGTGCCCGACATCCTGCCCGACGATTCGATCCCGCCAGTGAACTGCGCGATGTGCCAGGTGCTGCACGGGCTCGAGTACTCCAACATGCAGTTCGGCGATGTCGTCGTGATCCAGGGTGCGGGCGGCCTCGGCATCTACGCGGCGGCCATCGCGGCCGAGAAGGGCGCGTCGAAGGTCATCTCGATCGACAAGCAGCCGCTGCGCCTCGACTTCGCGAAGAAGTGCGGCGCGACCGACGTCATCGACATGAACGAGCTCCCGACGCCGGAAGCGCGCGTCCAGCGCGTGAAGGATCTCACCGACGGGCGGGGCGCCGACGTGGTGGTCGAGGTCGTCGGCATCGCGGCGGCGACGGTCGAGGGGCTCGATATGGTCCGGCTCGGAGGCAAGTTCGTCGACATCGGCAACATCGTCCCGCAGCCCGTGAGCTTCCCCGCCATCAAGGTGATCGCGCAGCAGATCAAGTGGACGGGGCTCATGCACTACAACCCGTGGATCATGCCGAGCGCGCTCGAGCTCCTGGTGCGGACGCGGGACAAGTACCCGCTCTCGAAGGTGGTCTCGCACAGCTTCCCGCTCGCCGACGTCAATAAGGCGTTCGCGTTCGCGGAGTGGCAGGGCAAGAACGCGGGCACGGCCGCGACGCGCGTGATCCTCAAGCCGTAGCGGGGGCGTCCCCGGTCAGCCAGTCGAGGATCTTCGGATTCTCGTCTCGCGGGTAGGTGTGGGAGAGGTCCTCGATCTCGCGATAGACGAGCCGCGCGCCGGCGGACTGCAGGGCGTCGCGCCCCAGGTGCGCCACCGAGACCGGGAACATCCAGTCGAGCGCGCCGTGGACCATGTAGATCGGCCGGCCCGCGGCGTGCTCGAGCCCGTTCCCGGCGAAGAGGAACGGATGGAGCACGCCGCACGCCGGCGCCAGGTGCGTGAACGGCATCCCGTCACGGAGACCGCACAGCAAGGCGTAGGTCGCGCCGTCGGACATCCCGGTCAATAGCACGCGCGAGCGGTCGACCGGATAGCGATCCGCGACCGACTCCACCGTCTGCCGCAACCCCTCCGCGTCGACGTCCTGACCGCCCATGATCGACCAGGTGCGATCGCGCGAGGTCGGAGCCATCAGGAGCACCCCGCGCGAGCGCGCATCGGCGAGCCAGCTCCAGAGAAAATCGCGCCCGTGGCCGTGCCCGCCGTGGAGCGCGACGACGAGCGGCATCGGGCTCCGCCCGTCCGAATGCTCCGGGACGTAGACCGAGAAGCCGCCTCGCGCGTCGCGCTCGTTCGAAGCGTGCAGCACGCCCACGCGCACGTCGTCGTCGCGCAGCGCGCCGTCGCGCAGACGCGCGACCAGCGTGTCGTCGTCACGCCGTGCCGGCTCGAGAAACCAGCGGCTCACCGGCTCGAACGCGGGCGCCAGCGGGTAGAGCGTCTCCTGGATCCGGGCGAAGCGTCGGAGCGCGCGAAAGAGGTCGATGGGGTTGTCCGGCGATCGCGTGGCGTCGACGAACGCGTTGACCAGGTCCACCGTCTGCCGCGCCACGTCGGTGAGGCGCTCGCGCATGAACTGCAGATCGTCCGGCCACTCGAGCTTCTCGAGGGCGCTGAGCGGTCCCGCGACGGCTTCGGCGCCGGGCGCGAGCTGCTCGGCCAGGCGCGCGGCGACCGGAGGAAAGAGATGGCGCTGGACCCAGCCGACCCGCTCGAGCGTCTCCAAAACCCGTTGGAGCAGATGGCCGATCGCGCCGATCACTTCGGGGGAGGGCGGCATGGCGAGAAGCATCTCACAGAGCCCGTCGCTCTGGTGACGCCGCGGCCCGATTACCTCTTCCGGATAGGCGTGGCGGCCGTCATCGTTCTCGGTATCGCACTCACGCCCGCTCCCGCGGCGGCCGCGCCCCTGCGAACCTTCTACGTCGATCCGGCGGGCAACGACTCGGCGGCGGGCTCGAGCACGAGCCCCTGGCGCACGCTCCAGAAGGCTGCCAACACCGTGCGCGCGGGGGATCTGGTGATCGTCCGCGCCGGGCGCTACGCGGGCCTCTACCTGACGACGAGCGGCACGGCGACCGATCCCATCACCTTCCGGGGCGACCCGGGCGCGATCGTCGACACGCAGAACCCGACCACGCCCGATCTCGGCGGTCTTCACGGCGCGCGGGCTCCCAGCGCCCACATGGACGGACGCGACGATCACCTCTGCTGTGACCGCCGTCCGAGCCGCTCACATCATCGCGCTCCGCGCCGCCGTTCTCGCCCTCGAGTAGCGCCGCTAGAGTCCCGTCGCTTCGTCGCGGCGGCTCCGATCTCCCGCACTCGTTCGCCATCCTCAAGTACACTAGGGCCGCGTGCGATCAGGGGGATGGGGGAGCGGTCTCGCCCCCCTCATCTTCAGACCAATACACGCGCCGACAACGTTTCGAGCCGCCACAAGGGGGTCAACGCGTGAGATTGAGCCTCGCGTACGAGATGCAGCGGCCGGTGGTCGACGACCACGCGGTCATCAAGGAGACGCTCGAGCAGTGCGTGCTCGCCGACCGGATGGGCTTCGACACCATCTGGTTCGTCGAGCATCACTTCCTCACGAGCTTCTCGATGTCGCCGTGCCCGGAGGTCATCTTCGGCGCGCTGAGCCAGCTGACCAAGCGCATCCGCCTGGGGTTCGGCGTCGTGATCCTGCCCTATCACCATCCCGTGCGGGTCGCCGAGCGCGTGGCCATGGTCGATCACATGTCCGGTGGGCGCGTCGAGTTCGGCACCGGCCGCTCGGCGCCCTACGAGCAGATGGGAATGGGAATCGATCCCCGCAACACGCGCGCCATGTGGGAGGAATCGCTCCGGATGATCCCGCGGATCTGGGAGGACGGCATGTTCTCCGCGGAGGGCCAGTTCTGGAAGGTGCCACCGCGTGACGTGCGTCCCAAGCCCTACCAGAAGCCGCACCCGCGGATCTGGGTTGCCGCGCTGCAGCCGGCCACCTATGAGCTCGCCGCCGAGACCGGCATCGGCGTGATGGCGCTAAGCGTGGCGGCGCCGTCGTATCTGGCGCCCCACATCAAGCAGTACAAGGAGCGCGTGCGGCACGCCAAGCCGGTGGGGAAGTTCATCAACGACCAGTGGCTGAGCTCGACGATGGCGCTCTGCGACTGGGACGGCAAGGGCGCGCGCGAGCTGGCGGCCAAGTCGCTCAGGACGTTCTTCGGGCCTGATCGGCCGTATCTGAAGGACCAGACCCATCTCTACGAGCAGCTCGTGGCCTCGTGGGGCGGCGTGCCCGAGCACTTGAAGGCGAATTTCGCGCGCTACCTGAAGGGCGAGGGGACGGCGGGCGCGCCCGAGGTGGATCTCTCCGGCGGGTCCGGGCAGATCGCGTCGGCCCTCTGGAACCAGATCGATGCCGACACCCTGGTCGAGCGCGGCGTGCTCGTGGCCGGCGACCCGGAGAGCTGCCTGCGCGGCATCGCGATCCACGAGGAAGCCGGCGTCGACGAGCTGCAGTTCCTGATGGCGACCGAGACGGTGCCTCACGAGAAGGTGATGACGTCGATCGAGATGTTCGGCAAGCACGTCATCCCCGAGCTGAAGAAGAAGTCCGCGGCCGCCGCGACTCCGGCCTGACGAGCCGCGGAGGCACGAGGTGATCAGGGCCAAGGCGGAGGTCGAAGCCCTCACGCCGTACGTGGCGCCGCTCGAGGGGCGCCGGCCGTTCTTGCGGCTCGACTTCAACGAGAGCACGGTCGGGCCGAGCCCGCGGGTGCTCGAGGTGATTCGCAGCCTGCCGCCCGAAGCCTACGCTGCCTATCCGGAGTATGCCGGCCTCAACGCCGCCTACGCCGAGACCGTCGGGGTGCCGGAGCGCCACGTCGAGGCGTTCAACGGCGTCGACGCGGTGATCCGCGCGATCTTCGATGCCTACGGCGAGAAGGGCAGCACGTTCCTGACCACGGCGCCGACCTTCGGCTACTACGAGCCGTGCGCCCAGCAGCAGGGCATGGTGATCGACGAAGTCCTCTATCCGGAGGACCTGCGGTTTCCGCTGGCCGCGATCACGCGGAAGCTCGAATCCCGCCCACGTTTGCTCTTCATCTGTAACCCGAACAATCCGACGGGGACGCTCGTCGAGCCGTCCACGCTCGTGGCGCTCGCGCGCGCCGCGCCCCAGACCCTGGTGGTCGTCGACGAGCTCTACGTCGCCTTCACGGGCCAGTCGGTCGTGCCGCTGTCGCTCGAGCTCCCCAACGTGGTGGCGCTCCAGTCCCTGTCGAAGGCGGCCGGGCTCGCCGCCCTGCGGCTGGGATTCGCGATCGGTCATCCGACCATCGTCGAGCGGCTGCGCCGGGTGACCGGACCCTACGACATCAACATGCTCGCGGTCGTCGCGGGCAAGGCCGCGCTCGCCGACCCCGATCACACGCGACGTTACGTGGCCGACGTGCTCGCGGCTCGGGAGTGGACGCTCGGCGAGCTCCGCCGTCTCGGCGTGCGCCACGCCGGAGAGGGCGGAAACTATCTCCTGGTGTGGCCTCCGGGTGACTGCGAGGCCGCCGTGCGGATGCTACGCGAGCAGGGGATCCTCGTGCGGAGCATGGCGCGCAAGCCTGTCGTCGACGGAAGCTTCCGTCTCACCATCGGCACACTCGCGGGCATGCGGCGCTTCGTGAGCGCGTTCTCGCCGATCGCGACTTCTTAGTGGCGATCGGCGCGGTAGTGCGTCGCGTAGGCGCGCCGGCAGCGCTCGCGTAGCTCGGCCTCGTCGAGCTCGCGCCCCGCGAAGCGCGCCGTCGAGATCTCGGACAGATCCAGCTCAGAAGTCCCGTTGACGATCCACTCAGCCAGGGCTTCGCCCAACGCCGGCGAAGCGCTGAGCCCGCCGACACAGCAGCCGCTCATCACCCACGCGCCCACGATCCCGGGGAGTGGCCCGAGCAGATAGCGGTCGTCGGTCGTGAGCGTCGGCAGGCCGCCGCGGTGCTCGACGATCTGGATCGCCGAATCCTGGAAGATCGGGAACTGGTCGGCGACGCTCGCCGCGAGCCGACGGAGCACCTCGATGTCCAGCGGCAGCTCGCCCATCTCGAACGCGGGCGAGAGCGCGGCCGCGTCGACCTGCAGCGGATCGGACTCGTAGCCGCCCAGCATGAGTCCGCCGCGCTCGTGGCGCACGTAGACGTGCGCGTCGATCACGCGGGCGATCGGAAATTCGGGGACCACGCCCGGGATCGGCTCGGTGATGAAGAGCTGGTGGCGCGTCGGCACGACCTGAAGCGGCGCGCCGAGGCTCTCCGCGACGACACGTGACCAGGCCCCCGCGGCGTCGACGACCACGCGGGTGGCGATCGTTCCGTGCGGCGTGCGCACGCCCTCCACGCCGCGCGGGCCGATCTCGAAGCCGATGGCCGGCGTGTGAGGGAGCAGGATCGCGCCGATCTTCTCGGCCGCGCGGCAATAGCCGATCGGAAGCTCGGACGGCTCGACGTTGCAGTCGGTGGGGCTCCACGTGACGGCGACGATGCCGCGCTCGCGCAGGATCGGCAGCCGCCGCCGCGCCTCCGCGGTCGACACGAAATCGATCGCGATGCCCGCCTCGCGGCCCCGCTCGACCTCGCGTCCGAGCTGCGCGGCGTCGCGCTCGTTGCGCGCGATCTTGAGCGCGCCGCTCTGCGTGAACCGCAGGGGCTGGCCGGTCTCGTCGGTGAACGACGCGAGCTTCACGACCGCGCGACGGGCGATCGCGGTGAGGGCGGGGGTGGCGCGGACCTGACTGGTGAGGCCGGCGGCCCGAGGCGAGGTCTGCGAGGCGAGCCGGGAACGGTCGAGCAACGCCACTCGGAGACCGTGCCGGGCGAGGTGATACGCGACGCTCGAGCCGAAGGCGCCCGAGCCGATGACGACCCCGTCAGCCGCGTCGATCATCGGCCCGGCCGCCTCATCGGCGCGTCGGCCTCAGTCGCGGAGCGTGTCGAGCCGCTTGACGATCTCGCGCTTGGGTGCCGCGCCCACCAGCCGGTCCTTCTCTTCGCCGTACTTGAAGAACACGAGCTGCGGGATCGCCTGCACACGGAAGCGCGCCGCCAGCGCCGGCTCCTCGTCCACGTTCACCTTGGCGATCGTGGCCTGGTCGCCGACCTCGCGCGCGATCTCGTCGAGCACGGGAGCGATGACCCGGCAGGGACCGCACCACGGCGCCCAGAAGTCGATGACGACAGGACGCTCGCTCGTGACCACGCCGTCGAACGTGGCGTCCGTGACGTGTACGATCGGGTTGCTCATCGAGTCCACCCCCTTCGAGCTTGAGACGCTACAATGCCGCGCATGGATTCGTGGGCCGACCGTTCGCCGTCAGCTCGGGCGGGTTTCCAGGAACCGCGCGAGCTCGTTCATGTGCTCGTCGAAGAACGCGAACACGGGAATCGAGCGGTAGCGCCCCTTCTTGAGGTACTGGTCCATCAGGTCGAGATTCGCGTCGCGCGGAAAGAGCCGCATCTCGATGTTGGCGTGGCCTTCGACGAGCTTGGCCACGAACGGTACGTGGGCCAGACAGGTGCCGCACCAGTCCTCGCTGATGACGAGCACGCGGCGCGTGCCGCCGAGCCGCTCGAGAATCTGCGCGTCAGCGTGCCCGATCGTGAGCTCGTCGAGCGCCTCGACGAAGCGCTCCCGATTGACGGACATGTGATCGACGTACTGCTGCAGGGTCAGCCCCTGCTCGAACCGCTCTTTCGTGACCACTCGCGCTCCTCCTGGGACGAAGCCAATCCAGCCCGGGTACCCTATCACGGAAGCTTGGAGGCTCACCCCGCATGAAGATCACTCGGGTTCAGACGCTCGTGCTCAATCTCCCGATGCTGATCGATGGGCCGACCCCGATGCTCGGAGGCCGGCCGAGGACCAGCATCGACATGCTGCTCGTGCGCATCGAGACCGACGGCGGCGTCGTCGGCTGGGGCGAGGCGTTCGGCCATCGGGTCTTTCCGGCCACGCGCGCCATCATCGACACGCTGCTCGGGCCCATGTGCGTCGGCCGCGACCCGAGCCAGATCTTGGCGATCCACGACGAGGTTCAGCGCGTGCTGCACGGGATCGGTCGGAACGGTCCGGCGATGTACGCGCTGTCGGGCATCGACATCGCGCTCTGGGACATCGCGGGCAAGGTGGCGGGCGCACCGCTCTACCGTCTGCTGGGCGGGAGCCCCCGCGCCGATTTGCCCGCGTACGCGAGCCTCTTGCGCTATGGCACGGCCGACGCCGTCGCTCGCTACACCGTGCAAGCGCTCGGGCGCGGCTATCGTCTCGTCAAGCTGCACGAGATCACGGTGCCCGAGGTGAAGGCGGCGCGTGACGTCGCCGGCCCGGCCATTCCGATCATGGTCGACACGAACTGTCCCTGGACCGTGCCCCAGGCGATCGAGATGGCGCGCCGGCTGGCGCCGCTCGATCTGCACTGGCTCGAGGAGCCGGTGTGGCCGCCGGAGAACCTCGCGGGTCTCGCCGAGGTGCGTGTGCGCGGCGGGATCGCGACCGCGGCGGGCGAAAACTACGGCACCGCGTGGGAGTTTCGCCGAGCGATGGAGGCGGGGGCGATCACGTATGCCCAGCCGAGCGTCACGAAGGTGGGCGGCGTGAGCGAGATGCGGCGGGTGATGACGCTCGGCGAGATGTTCGGGGTGCAGGTCGTGCCGCACTCGGCCTACTTCGGCCCCGGGCTCCTCGCGTCGATCCACTGCATCGCCGCGCTGGCCAGCGACTCCCCGGTCGAGCGCTTCTACTGCGACTTCGCGGACAATCCGCTGAACGACGCGATCCATCCCAAGGGCGGTCGCATCGCGGTGCCTCAGGGCCCGGGGCTCGGCGTGGATCCCGATCCGCGCCTGCTCGAGAAGCTGCGCACGGGGTAGCGAAGCGATGGCCGAGGAAGCGGCGCCAGCGAAGAGCGTGCCCGGATATCTACCGGGCACGGACATGCCGCGGTTCATCCGCGACATGATGGAGTTCGTCGGACTGTCGGACGCGGACGTCGCGGCGATCCGTCGCTCGGCGCCGAACGTGCTGAGCCACGAGCGCGAGCTGACGACCGCGCTCTACGACCACTTCATCAAGTTCCCGCGCTCGGCACAGTTCTTCCTCAAGCCGGACGGCGACGTGGACCAGGTGCGGCTCGAGCGCCGCAAGCACAGCCTGGGGCGCTGGCTGCGCGAGACCGCCGAGGCGGCGATCACCCAGGAGTTCTCGTACTACCTGCTCAGCGCCGCGCTGGCGCACGGCCATCGTCCCACGGCGCCCGGCGCGATCCCGCAGCACCTCATGGTAGGCGCGATGAGCCTCACGCAGACGGCCCTCGCGGGGATCTTCACGCAGGAGCTCGGCCCCGAGGACGCGGCGGCTGCGAGCGCCGCGTGGAACAAGCTCTTGCTCGTGCAGCTCAGCGTGTTCATGCTCGCGTACGTGCCGCCGCGCCCGGTGTTGTGAGCGACGCGACGACGCTCAGGCGTTCCACTGGCGCGGGCCGTCGTCGTCGTACCCGCACTGCTCGCACGGACTGAAGTAGTGCGTGGCGGGCGGCATGGCCACCGCCAGACGCAGCGAGTTCTCCGTGCCCACCGTCTTGATGTGATGCACGGTACCCCGCGGCACCCAGACGATGTCGTCCTTGCGCGCCTCGACGACGATGCCGCCGGTCAGCTCCCAGGTGAACTCGCCGGCCATCACGACCCACCACTCGTCGAAGTCGGCGTGCCAGTGCGGGCGGTTGCCGCCGCCCGGACGGTTGGCGATCAGGGTGACGAGGTTGCGCTCGTCCTGGATGACCCGGCGCGACCAGGGCGGGGGACCCATCTTGGCCACGAGATCGGCGATGCGAGTGCGAAGCATGTTGGGCCCGTCGGCGCTCGCCGCGCGCGGCGGTGTCGGGCCGGTCGCGAAGTGAGGAATGGTGATCGTAGTTATCGGCACGTCTGCCCTCCGGTCGGAGCACCCTCCAGCACTCGGCGAATCGCCGCTTCGATCTGAGCCCGGTCGGGGAGCGCCGCCTGCTCCAGGGTCGGGCTGTACGGCACCGGCACGGGCGCCGCGCACACGCGCTGCACGGGCGCCTCGAGCGCGCGGAACGTCTCGGGATCTTCGGTGACGAGTGCCAGGATCTCGGACGCGGCGGAGCAGGTCGCGGGCGCCTCGTCGACCACGACCAGCCGTCCGGTCCGGCGCACCGAGGCGCGAATCGCTTCCGCGTCCATCGGCACGAGCGTGCGCGGATCGACCACCTCGATCGAGATGCCTTCCTTCGCCAGCGAATCCGCGACGGCGAGCGCCTCGCGCACGTAGTAGGCAAGTCCCACGACGGTGACGTCGCGGCCGGCCCGCTTCACGTCGGCGACGCCGATCGGCACGGTGTGATCGCCGTCCGGCACGGGCCCGGTGACCCCCGCGAGCCGGCTGCACTCGAAGAAGACCGTCGGATTATTGTCGCGGATCGCGCTCTTGAGCAGCCCCTTGGCGTCGGCCGGCGTCGACGGCAGGATGATCTTCAGCCCCGCCAGGTGCATGAACATGGAGTAGGGGCTCTGCGAGTGCTGGGCCGCGAGCTGAATGCCGCCGCCGGTCGTGCATCGAAACGTTACCGGGAAGTCAGCCTGGCCACCGAACATATAGCGGATCTTGCTCGCCTGATTCACGATCTGATCCATCGCGACGAACGAGAACGTGACCATGCCCCAGTTCACGACCGGGCGAAAGCCGCTGCCGGCCGCGCCGAGCCCGATTCCCGTGAAGGCCGCCTCGGAGATCGGCGTGAAGCGCACGCGGCGGTCGCCGAACTTGTTCGCGAGGGCCGGCGCGCGGACGGTGCCGAACGTGATGACCCGCTCGTCGCGCTCCATCTCTTCGATCATCGCCTCTTCGAGCGCTTGCGTGACCGTGATCTCTCTCACTGGCTCGCTCCTCATCCGGCGAACATGTCGACCAGGAGATCCTTCGGGTCTGGATACGGGCTCTTCTCCGCGAATTCGACCGCTGCGGCCAGATCGCGCTTGACCCGATCGCGGATCGCCTGCACGTCGGCCGCGGTGACGAGATCCCGACCGGCCAGAACGCCCTCGAAGCGCGCGATCGGGTCGCGCTCGCGCCCGCGCCACTGGGCCAGCAGGTCGGCCGATCGCATGTCGGGCTGAGGGACGTCGCGCATGGCGTGGAAGAGCCAGCGGAACGTCTTGCAGTGCAGCAGGGTCGGGCCGCCTCCGCGGCGCGCCCGCTCGACCGCTTCTCGGGTGGCCTCCCGCACGGCGAGGACGTCGTTGCCATCGACGGAGACGCCCGGGAGCCCATAGGCCGGCGCGTGCAACGAGATGTCCGCCTCCGGCCGCACCGACTCGACGGCGTTGCCCGCGCCGTAGCGGTTGTTCTCGCACACGAAGAGCAGGGGAAGCTTCCAGAGCGACGCGATGTTGAGCGTCTCGTGGAATTCGCCCTCGCCGGTGGCGCCGTCGCCGAAGAAGCACGCGGCGACCGCGCCCTGGTCTTCGAGCTGCGCCGCCAGGGCGGCGCCGCAGGCGATCGGCATGCCGCCGGCCACGATGCCGTTGGCTCCGAGCATCCCGATGGCGAAGTCGGCGATGTGCATCGAGCCGCCCTTGCCCTTGCAGTAGCCGTCGGCGCGGCCGAAGAGCTCGGCCATCATCCGGTTGATGTCGGCGCCCTTGGCGATGCAGTGGCCGTGGCCGCGATGGGTGCTCGTGATGCGATCGGTCGGGCGAAGCGCGGCGCACACGCCGACGGCGACCGCCTCCTCGCCGACGTAGGGATGGAGCGCCCCGTAGATCCTTTTCGCCTTGCGCAGCTCGACCGCGAGCAGGTCGAACTCGCGAATCATGATCATCTGCCGGAGGATCTCGACCAGCTCGGTCTTTTCCTGTGACACGCCTGCCTCCCGGGGGTCCGAAACCCGCGCTCAGTGTAGGCCAGAACCGCGGTCTGGGCCAGACAGCCCGGGCCCCCGCGACCGGATGCGCAGGCGGGAAGACGCGTGGTATAACTTCGCTCGCGATGCATTTCGGGCTTTTCGTCGAGGAGATGCGCCGCGGCGCTACAGCGGTCTCGGCGTTCGACGACGCCTTCGGGCTGGCCGACCTGGCCGAGGCGTGGGGCATGGACTGCGTCTGGCTCGGCGAGATCCATTTCACCCCTGCCCGCTCGGTCATCTCCGCCTCGCTCCTGGTGGCGAGCTCGATCGCTACTCGCACCAAGCGGCTGCGCGTCGGTACGGCCGTCCAGGTGCTGCCGTTGAATCACCCCCTGCGCATCGCCGAGGAGATCGCCACAGTCGATCAGATCAGCAAGGGGCGGTTCGAGTACGGGGTCGGCCGCAGCGGGGTCGTGCGCAGCTACGACGTGTACGGCGTGCCCTACGCCGAGAGCCAGGCCCGGTTCCACGAGGAGCTGGGTATCATCCGGCAGGCGTGGAAGGGCGAGCCGTTCAGCCATCAAGGCGAGTTCTATCGGTTCGAGAACGCGACGGTGTCGCCGCGGCCGTACCAGGTGCCGCATCCGCCGATCCGCATGGCGACCACCTCGCACGAGACGTTCGGCGTGGCCGGCCGGCTCGGGCTGCCGATCTTCGTCGGCCTTCGCGCGACGGACATGGACGATCTCAAGGTGTCGCTCGCGTCGTACCGCAAGGCGTGGAGCGAGGCCGGACACGCGGGCGCGCCGAGCGCCTACGTGCGCATCCCCGTCTACGCCGCCGCGACGGAGCGGGCCGCGCTCGAGGAGCCGCGCGAGAGCATCTCGGCCTTCTTCGCGCGGCAGTCCGAGCTCGCGCGCTCGGCGGTCGGCCGCGCCGGCGCCGGCCCCGCCGAGCGGCGGAGCTTTCAGGCCGAGCGGATGGCGAATCTCTCGTACGACGAGATTCTCGAGAAGAAGGTCGCGTTCGGTACGCCGGCCCAGCTGATCGAGCGTTTGATGGAGCTCCGCGCAGAGCTTGGCATCGACGGCATCTTGCTCGAGCCGAACTCGGGCGGGCTCATCCCGCTCGCGCTGGAGCGCGAGAGCCTGCGGCTCTTCACGCACGAGGTGATCCCGGCGTTCAGGAGGTCCTAGCTATGGCGACGGTCGGCTCGGGCAAATACACCTATCGCCTCATCGAGAGTTGGGCGCAGCTGCCGACGGGGCAGGCGTTCGGCAACACCAGCGCCGTCGCCACGGATTCGCAGGACCGGGTCTACGTGTTCCAGCGGAAGGATCCGCCCGTGATGGTCTTCGACCGCGCCGGCCGGCATCTCGGCGGCTGGGGCATCGGCGCGTTCGCCAACCCGCACGGTATTTACATCGCGAACGACATCGTCTATCTGACCGACCGCGACGATTCGGTGTGTCTCATGTACACGCTGGATGGCAAGCCGCTCCAGGTGCTGGGCCGTCGCGGCGTGCATTCGGACACCGGATGCGAGAAGCCGGGCGAGCTCGTCCCGCGCGCGGCCGGCCCGTTCAACTATCCGACCGAGATGGTGCCGTCGCCCTCGGGCAACCTGTACGTGACCGACGGCTACCGCAACGCGCGTGTGCATCGCTTCGACGCCGATGGTCGGCTGCTCGGATCGTGGGGCCACCCGGGCAAGACCGAGCCAGACCACTTCCATCTGCCGCACAGCCTCGTCGTCGACGAGCGCGGCCTGGTCTACGTCTGCGATCGAGAGAACAACCGCATCCAGGTCTTCGCCGCCGACGGCAAGTTCCTCACGATCTGGCCCGACCTGCGCCGGCCGCTCGACATCTCCATCGACCGCGACGGCCTCTTCTGCATCAGTGAAGGCGGCGTCAGCGGACTCTCGCCGCGTATCAGCCTTATGGACCCGCAGGGCAAGGTCGTCGCCCGGTGGGATTCGCTCTCGGCCCACGGCAGCTGGATCGACGCGCACGGCGACATCTACCTGGCGCTCGGCACCCGGATGCGTGTCGACAAATACGAGCGGCAGAGCTAGCGCTATTTCTTCGCAACCGGCACCGGGATGCCGGGGATCTTCACGTTGACCGAGCCCAGGTGGTTGCGGCTCGTGAAGTAGAGCGTCTTCCAATCGTCGCCGCCGAAGGCGATGTTTGTCGTGGCCGGAGCTCCGTGGACGATCCGGCCGAGCTTCTTGCCGCGCGGATCCATGATCCAGATCCCGCCGGCGCCGCCGCAGTAGACGTTGCCTTCCACGTCGACCTTCATGCCGTCGGGCACGCCGGGCTCGTCGCCGCCGAGATCCGCGAAGACTCGGTCGGTCTGCTTCGCAAGGGTGCCGTTGGGTAGCAGATCGAAGGCGCGAATGTGCTTGCGGCGCGTGTCGTTGATGTAGAGCACGCTCTCGTCCGGCGAGAACGCGAGCCCATTGGGCAGCACGAAGTCGTCGACGAGCAAGGTATACGTGCCGAGATCGGGGGTGAGGCGGTAGACACCGGAGAAGGTGAGGTCCCACTGCTCGGGCGCGAGGGGGCTGGTCCACGGATCGGTGAAGTAGATGCAGCCGTCCGACTTGACCACCACGTCGTTGGGACGATTGAGCCGCTGTCCCTTGAAACTGTTCGCGAGGACCGTGAGGCTGCCGTCGAGCTCCAGTCGTGTGACCCGCCGACTGTCGTGCTCGCAGGCGATCAGCCGGCCCTGCAGGTCGCGCGTCAGCCCGTTGGCGCGGTTCGTCGGCTCGAGGAACAGCGACACACCCTGGCCGGGGACGTACTTCATCCGTTTGTTGTTGTGGATGTCGCTGAAGAGTAGATAGCGGCCTTCCTTCCACCAGAGCGGTCCTTCCGCCGGCCCCTGGGGGCCGCCGAATCCGTCCGCCAGCGCGCGGATAGGTTCGGAAGTGGAGATGATCTTTTCCAGCTCCGGGGCGAATTGCTCGATCTTCGTCGCCATGTTGGCTCCTTGCGCACGCGGCGCCTGGGACCCCGCGGTGCCCAGCTTGCGGTATCAGTTCGTCGACTCTTGCCGGGTTCTGCGACCGGTGCCTATTCTCCTACCAACTATGGCGCTCGAGATCAATGCTGGCGTGCGCCAGCCCAGACTGCTGGATCGCGTGCGCGAGGCCAATCGGCTGCGCCACGGCAGTCGGAGCACCGAGAAGTCCTATATCGGATGGATCCGTCGCCTCATCCTGTTTCGCGGCAAGCGGCATCCGGCCGAGATGGGCGGGCCCGAGGTCGCGCAGTTTCTCAGCTCGCTCGCTGTCGAAGGGCAAGTGGCCGCATCGACCCAGAACCAGGCGCTGAGCGCGCTGCTGTTTCTCTATCGCTACGTCTTGCATCAGGACTTGCCCTGGCTCGACGACGTCGTTCGAGCCCGGCGACCAAAACACTTGCCGGTTGTCTTGACCCATCGGTATACCTCATCTGGCTCAGGCTACCGCTCCGAAAGGCTGTCACGCTGTCGCTTGCCACCAACGCAGTGTCTGCAGCCATTGGGGTCTTTGCGCTGTGGCCAATCCTCTTCTATGAGCCTGGCATTGACCTCGCCCTGCGCATGCCTGGCGCGATAGGTCTAATCGCAATTATCATCATCGTCCTGAATATCTGCATCGAGTACTGGGTCGCCATCCGATGGTGCGGTGTTCCTCGAACTCGTACAGTTCTGTGGAATGTGGTTGCAGCCAACCTCTTGAGCTTTGCTCTCGTTGTGCTGCTAGTGCCAACGTGGTTCAAGCTATAGGGAGCCCTAACTTCACGATGGACCGGACCGCCTGCCGGCGGCGTTGCCGCCGGCACGCGGCCGGTCATCGTGCGCGTTAGACGCCAAGGAGACATCATGACGGTCAAGCGTATGGACAACGTCGGCATCGTGGTAGAAG
>QHSP01000091.1 GCA_003220495.1 Candidatus Rokuibacteriota bacterium
TGCTCTGCCGCCCGCGCGTGCTCCTGGTCGACGAGCTGTCCCTCGGGCTGGCGCCGCTCGTCGTCGAGAGCCTGATGGCCCTGGTCGCGCGTCTCCGCGACGAGCTGGGGCTGGCCGTCCTGCTCGTCGAGCAGAACGCCGGCGCCGCGCTGGCCGTGGCGAACTACGGCTACGTCATGGAGCACGGCCGCATCGTGTACGACGGCACGGTCGAGCGGCTGCTCGCGCATGAGGACGTCCGCGAGTTCTATCTGGGCGTCGGCCATCGGGCCGGACGCAAGAGCTACACCGAGGTGAAGCAGTATCAGAGGCGACGCCGGTGGTTCTGAGGGTCGAGGCCGTCACGCTCGACTTCGAGGGGCTGCGTGCCCTGAGCGCCGTCAGCCTGTCGATCGAGGGGGGCTCGCTGGCGGCGCTCGTCGGGCCGAACGGCGCCGGCAAGACGTGCCTCTTGAACTGCGTGGGCGGATTCTACGCGCCGACGTCGGGGCGCATCGTGTTCGGCGAGGCCGCGATCCAGGGCCTGCCGCCCCATCGGATCGCCGCCCACGGCATCGCCCGGACGTTCCAGTTCGTCGAGCTCTTCCGCGGCATGACCGTGCTCGACAACATCCTGCTCGGCCGGCACCGGCACATGCGGGCCGGGGTGCTCGCCGGCGGCGTCTTCTGGGGACCCTCACGCCGCGAGGAGACGGCGCACCGCCGCCGCGTCGAGGAGATCGTCGAGTTTCTCGAGCTCGAGCGCTGCCGGAAGGAGCTGGTCGCGGGCCTCCCGTTCGGGGTCCAGAAGATCGTCGCGATCGGCCGGGCGCTCGCGATGGAGCCGAAGCTTCTCCTGCTCGACGAGCCATCGACCGGCATGAACCGCGAGGAGAAGGAGAACCTCGCCCGGTTCCTGCTGAGGATCAAACACGAGCTCGGCATGACCATGCTGTGGGTCGAGCACGACATGGAGCTGGTCGGCGATCTGGCCGATACCGTGACCGTGCTGGACTTCGGCCAGCGAATCGCCGCCGGGCCACCGAGCGCGGTGCTCCGCGATCCGCGCGTGATCGAGGCGTATCTGGGCCGCGCCGCGAGCCGAGAGAAAGGAGCTGGATGATGCTGCTGCCGACGTCGGTCGTGGGGAGTCATGGGCTGCCCGGGTGGGTGTGGCTCGCGCGCGAGGCGATGGAGGCCGGGCGCCTCGGGGCGATCGACGTGCGCGAGCTGATGGAAGACGCGACCCAGGTGGCGCTCCTCGACCAGGAACGCGCCGGCGTCGACGTGGTGAGCACGGGCGAGATGATGCGCGTCCGGTTCATCATCGGCTTCTACGATCGCTTTTCCGGCATCCGGACCTTGCCGGCCGCTCGCCGGCTCGGCCAGCCGCTCTGGGACACGAACACGCCGTTCGAGGTCTTCGACCGGATCAGCGCGCCGGAAGGGCTCGGCATCGTGGAGGAGTTCAAGCTCGCGCGCTCGCTGACGTCCTGGCGCATCAAGGCGACGGTACCCGGACCGCACACCTTGCTCGTGCCGCTCAAGCTCGGCGGCGGCTATCGCGACAAGGACACCCTGCTCGCCGATCTCGTCGGGATCGTGAACGCCGAGTGTCGAGCCCTTGTCGAGGCCGGCGCCGACTTCATCCAGATCGACGAGCCGCACAGCGGCATGTACTCCGGCGCGCCGCCGCGCTTCGACGAGGGCGTGAACCGCGTGGTCGAGGGGATCGAGGCAAAGATCGCCGTGCACGTCTGCTTCGGCAACCTCTACGGCCGGCCGTTCTCGGCCGTGCGCGACTTCAAGAACCTCTATCCTGCCTTGCGCAGCCTCCGCGCCTCCCAGGTCGTGCTCGAGTTCGCCAACCGCGGCATGGAGGACCTCCGCCTCTGGAAGGAGTTCCCGACCGACAAGGAGCTCGGCGCCGGCGTGATCGACGTCAAGGCGTTCAAGGCCGAATCGGCGGCCGACGTCGCCGAGCGGATCCGCGCAGTGCTGAAGTATGTGGCGCCCGAGAAGCTCTGGCTCAACCCGGATTGCGGATTCTGGGAGACGCCCCGCTGGGTGGTGAAGCAAAAGCTCGCCGCGCTCGTGGAAGGGGCCGCCATCGTCAGGAAGGAGCTCGGCGGGTAGGCTTTGACCGACGCGTATCGTGTAAGGAAGGAGGATCCCACCATGACCAACGTGCTGCCATCGAGCGACCTGGATCTGGTGGATGCCTACTGGCGCGCCGCGAACTACCTGACGATCGGACAGATCTATCTGCTCGACAATCCGCTCCTGCGTGAGCCGCTCAAGGCCGACCACGTCAAGCCTCGCCTCCTCGGCCACTGGGGGACGTCGCCCGGTCAGAACCTCCTCTACGTCCACCTGAACCGCCTCATCAAGCGTCACGACGCCGAGATCATCTATCTGTCGGGCCCCGGCCACGGCGGGCCCGCGATCGTCGCCCAGGTGTACCTCGAGGGCACGTACTCCGAGATCTATCCGGATGTCTCGCAAGACCTTGCCGGGATGCGGAAGCTCTTCCGGCAGTTCTCCACGCCCGGGGGCATCCCGAGCCACGTGAGCGTGACCACGCCCGGGTCGATCCACGAGGGGGGCGAGCTCGGCTACGTGCTCGTGCACGCCTTCGGCGCCGCATTCGACAATCCGGACCTCATCGTCGCCGCGGTCGTGGGCGACGGCGAGGCGGAAACGGGCCCGCTGGCCGGGAGCTGGAACGGGATCAGCTTTCTCAACCCGGCGCGGGACGGCGCGGTGCTGCCGATTCTGCATCTGAACGGCTACAAGATCGCGGGCCCGACCGTGCTCGGTCGCGCCACCAACGACGAGATCGAGAGCTTCCTCGGCGGTCAGGGATACGACGTGCTGTTCGTCGAGGGCAGCGAGCCACAGAGCGTCCACCGGCTGCTCGCCGAGGCGCTGGAGACGTGCTACACGCGGATCCGCGCGATCCAGCGCGAAGCGCGCGGCCACCGCGTGGTCGGCCGACCCCGCTGGCCCGTGCTCGTCCTCCGAACGCCGAAGGGATGGACGGGCCCCAAGATCGTGGACGGCGTCCCGATCGAGGGCACGTTCCGCGCTCACCAGGTGCCCTTGAGCCACGTGAAAAACAATGCCGAGCACCTGCGGATGCTCGAGCAGTGGATGCGGAGCTATCGGCCCGAGGAGCTCTTCGACGGCGCTGGACGGCTGGTATCCGACGTGGCGGCGCTGGCTCCCGCCGGCGCTCGACGGATGGGGGCGAACCCACACGCCAACGGCGGCCGAGAGATTCCGCTGCATCTTCCGGCCTTCCGCGACTACGCGATCGCCGTGAGCCGGCCGGCGACGGAGCGCGCCGAATCGACGCGGCAGCTCGGCAAGTTCATGCGCGACGTCTTCACCCGCAATACGCAGCCGGCCAACTTCAGGCTGTTCTGCCCGGACGAGACGAGCTCGAACCGCCTCGACGACGTCTTCCAGGTGGAGAAGCGCTGCCTGGTGGAGACCGTGCTGCCCGGCGACGATCACGTCTCGCCGGACGGTCGCGTGATGGAGGTGCTGAGCGAGCACCTCTGTCAGGGCTGGCTCGAAGGCTACAACCTCACCGGGCGTCACGGGCTCTTCGCGACGTACGAGGCCTTCGCCATGGTCTCGGCCTCCATGACCGTGCAGCACGCGAAGTGGCTCGAGGAGAGCGTACGACTTCCGTGGCGACGGCCCATCCCGTCGCTCAACGTGCTCCTCACCTCGACCTGCTGGCGGAACGACCACAACGGCTTCAGCCACCAGGGACCGGGCTTGATCGACGTCATGCTGTCGAAGAAGGGGACGGTGTCCCGGATCTACCTGCCTCCTGATGCGAACTGCTTGCTCGCGACGGCCGATCACTGCTTCCGCAGCCGGAACTACGTGAACCTCATCGTCATCGACAAGCAGCCGCAGCTCCAGTGGCTGCCCATCGATGAGGCGATCACGCACTGCGCGCGCGGGGCTTCCATCTGGCGGTGGGCCAGCAACGACGGCGGAGGAGAGCCCGACGTCGTGCTGGCGGCGGCCGGAGATATCCCGACCCTGGAGGTCGTGGCGGCGGCGTGGTGGCTCCGGCGGCGCGCGCCGGAGCTGAAGGTGCGCGTGGTCAACGTCGTGGATCTCATGACCCTCTTCACTCCCGACGTGCACCCGCACGGCATGGACCAGACGTCGTTCGACGAGACCTTCACCCGCGACGCTCACGTCGTCTTTGCCTTCCACGGCTACCAGCGAGCCATTCACCAGATCGTCCACGGCCGCCCTCACGCCGAGCGCTTCCACGTCCGCGGGTTCAACGAGGAAGGCACCACCACCACGCCGTTCGACATGGTGGTCCGCAACGGCATGAGTCGTTACCATCTCTGCATCGAGGCGCTTCGACGCAGCGGCGGAAGGCTCCCGCGAAGCCAGGCGTTGATCGACGAATGCCACGCGGCTCTGGAGCGCCATCACCTCTACAGCCGCGATCATCTCGAGGACATGCCGGAGGTGCGTGACTGGGTGTGGAGCGATCGCTGACGGCGTCATGAACGTCCTCGCGATCAACTGCGGCAGCTCGTCGATCAAGTTCGGGCTGTTCGCGGCGCCCGCGAGTGGAGGGCGCGCCGGCGTCGTGCGCCGGCAGGCCGGCGGTCGTATCGAGCGACTCGGCCAGGACAAGGCGCAGCTGCACTTCGAAACGGACAGCGGCGCGCCGCTGGACACGGCGGCAGCGGTGCCGGATCACGCGGAGGGCGTGCGGCGGATCGCGGAGTGGATCCGCGCGATCGGCCTTCCCGTCCAGGCGGTCGGACATCGCGTGGTGCACGGTGGCCCGCGATTTCGGACGCCGACGGTGCTCGACGATACGGTCATCGCGGCGATTCACGGGCTCGAAACGCTCGCGCCGCTGCACAACGGTCCGAGCCTGGCGGGTATTCGAGGCTGCCGCGCGGCGTTCGGCGGCGAGCTTCCGATGGTCGCGGTCTTCGACACCGCGTTTCATGCCTCGCTGCCGGAGCGCGCGTGGCGATACGCGATCCCGCGCGAGCTGGCCGACCGACACGGGATCCGTCGATACGGGTTCCACGGAATCTCGTACCGTGCGGCGCTCGAGCGCTACTGCGCCCTCGCGGGCCGACCCGAGTCGCGAGCCACGATCATCGCCCTGCATCTCGGGAGCGGCTGCTCGGCGGTGGCGATCGAGAACGGCCGCTCGGTCGACACGTCGATGGGGCTCACGCCGCTCGAAGGGCTGGTGATGGGGACCAGATCCGGCGACGTGGACCCGGGTATCGTCGGGCATCTGTCGCGGGCCGAGGAAGTGCCGGTCGCCGAGGTGGAGCGCTGGCTGAACGAGCGGTCCGGCCTCCTCGGCCTTTCATCGCGGAGCGGCGATCTGCGCGATCTTCTGGCGCACGAGCACGATGACGACCGCGCAGCGATCGCGGTGGAGCTCTTCTGCTATCGCATCCGGAAGTACATCGGGGCGTACCTCGCGGCCCTCGGCGGCGCTCAGGCCCTCGTGTTCACGGGAGCCATCGGCGAGCGGTCGGCCGAGATTCGGGCACGGATCTGCCAGGGGCTCGACTGCTTCGGCCTGACCCTCGATCCGCGAGCCAATGCCGAGGCGGGCGGGGGCGAGCGACGGATCAGCGCCTCGGGGGCGCGGCTCGAGGCCATCGTGATTCCGACCGACGAGGAGATCGAGATCGCGCGGGACACCGTGCAGGCCCTGCATCGGTGAGGCGGATCGCGGCGCTCGTGCTGCTGGTCACGCTAGCCGGCTGTAGCATGCTGGCGCGCGCGCGGTCGAACTTCTGGGAGCTCGAGCGCGGCCCGTCGGGTCAAGCGCCAGATCCGGCCACGACGCGCGAGGCGGTGATCCAGGTGTACGCCGCCCGCACCGTGGGCTGGCGTGGCTTCTTCGCGGTGCACACCTGGCTCTCGCTGAAGCTACGCGACGCCGACACGTACACACGCTACGAGGTGATCGGCTGGGGCGTCGACCGCGGCGCGCCGGCCCTGCGCGTCAACCGCAGCGGCGCCGACAACTACTGGTTCGGTGACCGACCCGAGCGGCTCGTCGATCTCCGCGGCGAGGCCGCCGATGCCTTGATCGCGCGGGTCGAGGCCGCGGTGGCATCCTATCCGTATCCCACGAGCTATCGCACCTGGCCTGGGCCCAACAGCAACACGTTCACGGCGTGGGTCGGTCGAAGCGTGCCGGAGCTTCGGCTCAAGCTGCCGCCGACCGCGATCGGCAAGGACTTTCTCCCGGGCTCGGTCGCGGCCACGACGCCGAGCGGCACGGGCGTGCAGCTCTCGCTCTTCGGGCTCACCGGGGTCGCGGTTGGCTGGGAAGAAGGCATCGAAGTCAATCTGCTCACGCTCAACTTCGGCGTGGAGCTCAAGCACCCTGCGTTGAAGCTGCCCATGGTCGGTCGCATCGGCCCTTCATAGCGCGGCGCCGGGCGTGGGTCAGGACGGGGTGGTGGGCGGGGTCGCGCGACCACGCGGCACGCGTGCGCTGCCCCGTTGCGGCTGGGCTCCATCTGGGCGCTCGGCTTCCGAATATTCCCCCAGGGAACGGGTCTCGACGACCCCGCCCACCACCCCGTCCTGACCCACGCCCGACACAGCGTCTCGGGCGCTTCGCGCGACCACGCGCTCCACACGCGCGTCGGTGGCCGCTGCACTCCAATGCGAGCGCGCGCGTTCGTATCGGGCTTGGGCGGGCTATGCCAAGTGGTCTTGGGGTGGTATGTTCGGGCAATCCCGGATCGGGAGGCACCTAATGGACGTCCTGGAGCTCGGTCTCGCAGGCAAGGTCGCAATCGTCACGGGCGGCAGCGAGGGGCTCGGCCGCGCGTGCGTCGAGCGGTTCGCCAAGAGCGGCGCCAAGATCGCCGTGTGCGCGCGCCGCAAGGACGTGCTCGAGCGCGCGGTGGACGCGATCGAGAAGACGACCGGCGCCGACATCCTGGCGATGGCCACCGATGTCACGAACGGCCCGCAGGTCGAGGCATTCGTCGCGGCCACGGTGGGCCGGTTCGGCGGCGTCGATATTCTAGTCAATAACGCCGGCACCTCATCCGCCGCAGGCTTCGAGCAGGTGGACGACGCCACGTGGCAGTACGATTTCGATTCGAAGGTCATGGGCGCGATCCGGTTCTGCCGGCTCGTCATCCCGCACATGAAGCGCCGCGGCGGCGGACGCATCATCAACGTGACGACGGTCGGCGGCAAGGCTCCGGCGGCGCGCTCGCTGCCGACTAGCCTGTCGCGCGCGGCGGGCATCAACCTCACCAAGTCGCTCGCCCACGAGTACGCGGCGGACAGGATCCTCGTGAACACGATCTGTCTCGGACTGGTCAAGAGCGCCCAGCACGAGCGGCGCGCCAAGGGCGATCTCGACGCGCACTACCGCGAGATCGCGGAGAAGCGCAAGCTGCCGCTCGGGCGATTCGGTGAGGCCAGCGAGTTCGCCGATCTCGTCGCCTTCCTCGCCTCCGAGCGCGCGGCCTATATCACCGGCACGGCCATCAACTTCGATGGCGGGCTCACCACGGCGGTATAAGCGGAGGAGCGCATGCTGAAACGGAGCGTGATCGTCGCCAGCGTGTTGGCGATCGGGTTCGTCCTCGGATTCGGAACCCTGGCGTTCACCCAGGAAAAGAAGCCAACGGCGACACGCGCCGGACTGCACCTGATCCACGCCGCGGCCAAGTCACTCGAAGACGCCGAGAAGCATCTGCAGCGGGCCGAGCACCACTTCGGCGGGCATCGTGCCAAGGCGCTCGAGCTGGTCAAGCAGGCCGAGGGCGAGCTGAAGCAGGCCGTGGAATACGCCAAGGCCAACCCGCCGGCGTCCAGCACGACGCCGCCGACGAAGTAGTGACGGCGATGCTGGCCCTCCATACCTGGACCCTCGACACGACGCCGCTCGCGGACGCGCTTCGCGCGACCCGGGCAGCGGGGTGGGATGGCGTGGAGCTGCGCCGCATCGATTTCGCGCGCGCGGCCGAGAAGGGACAGGCCGCGGCGGACGTGCTCGCGCTCGTCAAGGCGAGCGGCTTGCGCGTCGCGTGCGTCGGCGTCGAGCTCGGCTGGATGTTCGCCGACGGCGACGCGCGCCGCAAGCTGCTGCAGGCGTTCGACGAATCGTGCCGCTGGGCGGTGGCGCTCGGGTGCCAGACGGTGATGAGCGCGTCGGATCGCGGGCTCGGCGACCTGGCGCGCGCCGCCGCGAACATGCGCGAGGCCGCCGACATCGCCGCGGCGCATCGGGTGAAGCTGGCCGTCGAGTTCAACTCCCAGGCCGAGCAGCTCAACAACCTCGACGTCATGCGCGGCGTCGTCGCGAAGGCCGCGCATCCGAGCTGCGGGCTCTTGCTCGACACCTATCACCTGCAGCGGAGCGGCGCCAGCCTGGCCGCGATCGACGACGTCGCGCTCGGCGAGATCGCGTACGTCCAGTACAGCGACGTGCCACGCACCGGGCTCGAGCCCGGCAAGGCGCTCGATCGCCTGCCGCCCGGACGGGGCAGTGTGCCGTTCAAGGAGATCTTCGCGCTGCTCGACCGGAAGGGCTATCGCGGATTCATGAGCTACGAGGCGCCGAACCCGGCGGCGTGGGCGCGGCCCGCCGACGAGGTCGCACGCGAGGCGCTCGAGGCGACACGCGCGCAGCTGCCAGCGCGTTGAGATAGTCGAGATAAGAGAGAGGACCACCATGCGCAAGACGATCACCGGCACCGGCGGCATGCTGCTCGTCCAGACCCTGAAGGACGCAGGCGTGGACTATCTCTTCACGAATCCGGGCTCCGCCGAGACCGGGATCTTCGCCGCCCTGTCCGAGGACCAGGACCAGAAGCTCATCGTCGGCAAGCACGAAGGGCTCGTGGCCGCGATGGCCGACGGCTATCACCGCATGAGCGGCAAGGTGGGTGTCGTCATCGCCCACGTCATGGGCGGCTCGTATCAGCTGGCCGGACAGCTCTTCAACGCCCAGATCGCGGGCTCGTCCTTGCTGGTGGTCGCGGGCGACTGGGCGTCAGAGCTTCAGGACTTCCGCGGCCTGGCGCCGTTCCCCGGGCTGACCCAGGCCGAATCGATGCGCCCGATCACCAAGGACGCGCGCGCCGCCTACCAGGTGGCGGCGAACCCCGCGGCGATCACCGTGGCGACGACGCGCGCGCTGCGCGAAGCGACGACGCCGCCGACCGGACCCGTGTACCTCTCGATCAGCGCCGAGCTCTTGCTGCGCGAGGGGCTCGAAGCGCAGATCGGCGAGGCCGCCGCGTATCGGATCGAGCGCCCGGGACCGGCGCGCGCGAAGACGGTCGAGGACATCGCGCGCCGGCTCGGCGCGGCCCAGTGCCCCGTGCTGCTGTTCGGTGACGACGTCTGGCGCGAGCGGGCCGGGATCGAAGCGGTGCGGTTGGCCGAAGCGCTCGAGGCGCCGGTGTTCGCCACGCGCCAGATCTTCCCGAACTTCCCGACGCGGCACCCGCTCTACTGCGGCATGTATCCGGTCTCCAAGGACTTCGAGAAGGTCACCGGCCTCAAGCCCGACCTGATCTTCATGGCCGGCGTGCAGGGCGTGCACGGCAGCGTCGCCGAGCCGTTCGTGATCCAGATCGGCCCCAACCCGCTGCTGATGGGCCGCCACTACCCGCTCGACATCGCCGCGCAGTGCGAGCTTCCGGACACGCTGCGCGCCATCACCGCCGCGCTGACGCGGCTCCACGGCGACCGCGCGGCCGGCTGGGCGCGCCAGCGCGAGACGGTGCGCGCATACGCGAAGCTCCTGATCTCGCGCGAGGAGGACCTGGCCCGTGAGCACGAGCACGACGTGATCGTGCACCCCAGCGTGCTCGAGACGCACCTGGCCCAGCTCTTGCCGAAGAACGCGGTGATGGTCCAGGAGAGCTCGACGGCGCGGACCACGCTCCTGCCGTTCGGCCACGACGCGATGGGATGGACCCGCAGCGGCGGTGGCTCGCTCGGATTCGGCGTGGGCGCCGCCATCGGCGCCAAGATCGCGGTCGGCCGCGAGCGGCCCGTCGTCCTCCATCTCGGCGACGGCGCCTTGACCTACAGCGCGGCGGGCTTCTGGACGATGGCGCGCTACAACACTGCGATCCTCACCGTGATCTCGAACAACGAGACCTACCAGGTCGTCCGCACGAACTGGGCGCGCGAGGTGCCGGACAGCAAGATGGTGCACACGGGCAAGTATCCCGGGCTCTACCTCGACGCGCCGGCGACCGACTACGCCGGGCTCGCCCGTTCCCAAGGGGTCGACGCCGAGACCGTCAAGACCTTGAAGGAGCTCGAGCCGGCGCTGCGGCGCGGCGTCGATCGCACGACGCGCGAGAACAAGCCGTACGTGATCGACGTGAAGGTCGCGCGCGAGGGTGTCGGCGCCGACTCGATTTGGTATCAGGACTGGAAGATGTAGGCGGGCTCGAGGTGGATGCCCGGTCACGCCGCGGTGCCCGCGCTCGGCGGGCACCGCGAGCGCGCTCGCCTATCTCGTGCCGTCGCGCAAGGCCACCAGCAGACGGCGGACCCAAACGCGAATCATCTCGCGCCGGTAGCTGGCGCTGCCCATGAGGTCGGAGAGGGGATCGGCCTCTCTCGCGGCGGCGTCTGCGGCGGCGTGCGCCGCGGCGTCGGTCAGAGTTTCGCCGCGCAGCGTTCGCTCGGCTCCGTCGGCACGGATCGGCGTCGGTGCGGCGCCGCCGAGTCCGAGGCGAATGTCTGCGCAGCGCCCCGATGAATCGAGCGCGATCAGGGCGGCGACGCCGACCAGCGGTTTGTCCTCCGCCGACCGCGACGTGAACTTGACGTAGCCGCTGCGCGCGCCGGCTGGCGGCGGGGGGACCCGGAGCGCCGTGACGATCTCGCCGGGCTCCAGCGCCGCCTCGTAGAAGCCTCTGAAGAAGCTCGCGATCGGTATGACACGCTCGCCGCCGCGGCCGACCACGCGCACCTCGGCGTCCAGGCACAGCAGCGCGGGCGCGGGGTCCGACGCGGCCTCGGCGTAGGCGAGATTGCCGCCGATCGTCCCCGAGGTCCGGATCGCGGGCGTGGCCACGCGACGCGCCGCTTCGGCGAGCAGCGGCCAGCCGTCTCGAACGACGCGCGAGCGTTCGATGTCGGCGTGCGTGGCCATGGCGCCGAGCTCCAGCGATCGGCCCTCGACCCCGATCTGGCCCAGCGCCGGCACGCGGTGCAAGGAGACGAGGCGATCGGGCTTCAGGAGCCCGAGACGGATCATGGCGACGAGCGCCGTGCCGCCCGCGACGAGCCGCGCCTCGCCGTCGAGCTGGCCGAGAGCGTCGACCGCGTCGGTCAAGGATTCGGGCTCGAGGAGGCGGAACGGATGGAGGCGCACGCTCACCGCGGGCTCGACGCGACGGCCAGCACGGCCTCGATGACCTTGGCGTAGCCGGTGCAGCGGCACAGATTGCCTGAGAGCGCTTCGCGAACCTCGTGTGCCGTCGGCGTCGGGCTTTCGAGCAGGAGCGCCTTCGCCGCCAGCATCATGCCCGGCGTGCAGAACCCACACTGCGCGGCGCCGCGCTCGGCGAACGCGGTCTGGATCGGATCGAGCTGTCCGTCGGCTTCGAGGCCCTCGACGGTCACGAGCGCGCGATCACGCACGTGGGCGGCCAGCACGAGGCAGGCGCGGATCGGCCGGTCGTCGGCGAGCACCGTGCACGTGCCGCACACGCCTTCGCCGCAGCCGTACTTGGTCCCCATCAGGCCGAGCCCGTCACGCAGCAGATCGAGCACCGTCCAATGATCCGGCGCCTCCGTTGCGCAGGGCTGACCGTTGAGCGTGAATGTCAGCGTCACGCCGGCCGCTCGATCGCCGCGCGGACCTTTGCGGCAAAGTCACCCGCGAGCTGCCTGGCCTTGACCTTCATGACCGCGTCGCCGACCGAGCCGAGTCGCCCGAGCACGCGGACCTCGCTGCGATATCGCACGAGCGTGCCGCTCGCGGTGGCGGGCGCGAGATCGAGCGTGTTCTTGACCTCGACCTGGCTCGCGAGCTTCCGGTCCTCGCCCCGCGCGAGCGACACCAGATGGCGCGGACGCTCCGACTCGACGATCTCGACCTTGAGATTCTGCGTGGTCGAGAGAAAGCCGACCTTGACGGTGAGCCGCACCCGGTACGTGGTGGCGTCCTCGATCTCGACGCTCTCGCAGCCGGGAAGGCAGGGCGCCACGCGCTGGGGATCGAGGAGAAAGTCCCACACGGCCTCGGGCGCGGCGCTGACCGTGAATTCCTCCTCGAAGAGCGGCACGGGCTAGGCCGGGGTCCCACCGAGCGCCGCGAGCACGCGCTCGGCCGTGATCGGCAGCTCCGTCACCCGTGCGCCGAGCGCGTTCGAGACCGCGTTGGCCACGGCGGCGATGCTCGGGGTCATGGCGGGCTCGCCCAACCCCTTGGCGCCGAACGGCCCCAGGCCGTTGCCGGACTCGAGCAGCACGGTCGCGATCTCCGGGGCGTCGAGCGACGTCGGGATCTTGTAGTCGGCGAGGTGGGGATTCTTGCTGACGCCGTTGTCGAGCGCGACCTCTTCCATGAGCGCATAGCCGAGCCCCTGGACCGCGCCGCCCTCGAGCTGACCCTCGGCGTTGGCGCGATGGACGATGCGCCCGGCATCGAAGCACGAGACGAGACGCCTGGCGCGCGTCCGGCCCGTCTCAGCGTCGACCTCGACCTCGATCGCGTGCGTGCCGAACGTGTAGTCGTTGAACGCTTTGCCCTGACCCGTGGTCGGGTCGATCGTCGGCGCCGAGGGCGCGTCGTACTTCTCGAGCACCTGCACGGGCCGCCCCTCGCCGATCGCCGCTTTCACGACGACGGCCAGCGGAATCGCGCGGTCCGGCGCGCCGCGCACGAGCGCGCGGCCGCCGGCCAGCTCGATGTCGCCCGGCGCGGCCTCCAGGAGGGCCGCCGCCGCGCCGACCAGATGTCGGCGCAGCTCGCGGGCGGCGTTGAGCACCGCGTTGCCGGACATCAGGAGCTGGCGCGTGGCAGTGGTTGTGCCGGCGCGCGGCGTGAAGTGGCTGTCGCGGCCCACGGCGGTCACGTGATCGAGATCGAGCCCCAGGACCTCCGCGGTGATTGCGCAGAGGGACGAGGTCTGGCCGCCGCCGACGTCGGGCGCGGCGCAGCGAACGACGGCGGTGCCGTCGAGCTCCATCCCGACCCAGGCGCTCGCCGAGTCGCGTGTCCAGCACATCCGGCCATACGGGGTAAACGAGGCGGCGACGGCTCGGCCAATCCGCGCCGGCGCGCGCGCCGGCCTGCGCTCGCCGAGGCCCGCCCACGCCCGGCGCATCGTCTCGGCCAGCATCGGCTCCGTCTCGAGCGCCTGTCCCGTCGCGAGCGCGTCGCCTTTGCGAAGGAAATTCTTTTCCCGCAGCGCGAGCGGGTCCATGTGGAGCGCTTCCGCGAGCGCGTCCATCTGGCCCTCGTAGGCCAGGCAGGTCTGGATCGAGCCGAAGCACCGGTAGGCGCTCGCGACGGGATTGTTCGTGTAGACCGTCGTCGCGTCCACCTTGACGTTCGGAATCCGGTAGGGACCCGTCGAGGTCACCAGGCTGTAGAGCAGGACCCAGGGCGAGAGCGCCGCGTAGGCGCCGGAGTCGGAGATCAGCTCCGCGTCGAGCGCGACCAGCGTGCCGTCGCGCGTGGCGCCCGTGCGATAGCGCATCACGTACGGATGCCGCTTGCCGTGACCGATGAAGGATTCTTCTCGCGAGAAGACCAGCTGCACGGGTCTCCCGGTCTTCCAGACGAGCAGGCCCAGCAGGCATTCGACGGTCACGTCCTCCTTGCCGCCGAAGCCGCCGCCGAGATATGCGCCCTCGAGTCTCACGCGCCCGTGTGGCAGCTGCAGGACCTCCGCGACGTCACGGTAGTGCTCGAGCACCTGCGTGCTCACGCGGAGCACCAGCACACCTTCGCCGTCGATCCAGCCAATGCCGCTCTCGGTCTCCAGATAGACGTGATCGACGAACGGCGTGCGGTAGGTGTGCTCGACGACGACGTCCGCGCGCGCGAAGCCCTGAGTGATGTCGCCCGCGCGCAGGTGCCAGCTCCGGAGCAGGTTGCCGCTGTCGTGGACCCGCGGCGCGTCGGGCGCGAGCGCCACCAGCGGATCGTACACGCCCGGCAGCTCCGCGTATTCGACCTCGACGAGGTCGGCCGCCGCAGCCGCGATCTCGGGCGTCGAGGCCGCGATGGCGACGACGGGCTCGCCCTGGAAGCGCACGCGGTCGCCGGCTAGCACGGGCTGGGTGGCCAGGACCGCGCCGGCCGTGGCCTCGGCCATGCGCCCCGGCAATTCCATCCGCTGCTCGTTGCGCGGCACGTCGCGCGCGGTCAGCACCGCGGCCACCCCGTGAAGCGCGCGCGCCGCGCGCGTGTCGAGCCGCAGGATGCGCGCGGACGCGTACGGGCTCCGCACGATGCGCCCGTGGAGCATGCCCGCCAGCGCCAGGTCCCCGGCGTAGATCGGCCGGCCACGCACTTTCTCCCACGCGTCCGCCCGCGGCGGGCTCGTGCCGATCACTCGATGGGCCATGTCGTGTTAGCGGGGCCGAGGTCTTCTAGACGTCCCAGCCGCCGTCGACCGTGACCGACTGCCCGGTCATGTTCGACGAGTCGTCGGAGACCAGGAAGAGCACGGCGTTGGCGATGTCCTGCGCGACCGTCACGCGCCTGAGCGCCATCTCGTCCACGTACTCCTCGTATACCTGCTCGGGCGTCCAGCCGCGCTTCTTCGCCTTCTCGCGGCAGAGCTTGTCCATGCGGTCGCCGCCGACGATGCCCGGATGCAGCGCGTTGACGTTGATGTTGTGCGGGCCGGCCTCCAGCGCGACGGTCCGCGTGAAGCCGCGCAGCGCCCACTTGGACGACGAGTACGCGGCGCGGTACTTGTAGCCGCGGAGCCCGGACGTGCCGCTGATGTTCACGATCTTGCCGTAGCGCTGTTTGATCATGGTCGGCAGCACGTGCTTGGTGGGTAGGAACGTGCCGCGCAGGTTGACGGCGATCACCTGGTCGAAGTCGTCGGCCTTGATCTCCCACACCGGCGTCTCGATGGGGCCGGTGATGCCGGCGGCGTTGACGAGGATGTCGATGCGGCCGAACGTCTCGCGGGCGCGGGTGACCAGGCGCTCGACGGCGGCCTCGTCGGTGACGTCGGTGGGCACGACGATCACCCGGCGGTCGAGCGCCGTGATCTCGCGCCCCAGCGCCTCGAGCGGCGCCGGCTCGCGGGCGGCGATCGCCAGGTTCGCGCCCTCGCGGGCGAGTGTGAGGCAGATGTCGCGTCCCATGCCCTTCGCGGCCCCGGTGACGACGGCGATCCGATCGGCGAGCTTCATGAAGCGTCTCCTTCCGCACGGTCACGCGCCTGGAGCTCGGCCGACCGCTCTTCCGGCGGACCGTACCCGCCGCCTCCGCACGTTTCGATGACGACGAGATCGTTGGCGGCCAGGCGGACCGTCTCCTTGCCGCGGATCACGCGCTCGCGCTCCCCCGGATTGACGGTGATCCTGAACGGCGCACCGTCCCGGCCGCCGGCGAGGCCGTACGGCGGGATCACCCGGCGATCGAGCATGCTCGTCAACGTGAGCTCTGGGGCGAGGACGCGATAGGCGCGTCTGAATCCGAGGCCGCCGCGGTGGGCGCCGTCGCCGCCCGAGCCGAGGCGGAGCGCCTGCTCCTCGATCATGATCGGATACTCGCCTTCGATGACCTCGATCGGCGTGTTCATGACGTTCGACATGTGTACGCGCACCGCCGAGGCGCCGTCCTTCGCGGAGGTCGCCCCCTCGCCGCCGCCGTGAACCTCGTACAGAATCGACCAGCGCCCGTCGGGCTGGCGCGCGCCGAAGATCAAGACGCCCGACGTCGTCGGCCCGCCGGCCGAGACGCGATCGGGCAGCGCCGGGGCCAGCGCCTTAACGATGGCGTCGACGATCCGTTGACACGTCTCGTGATTGCCGCCGACGACGGGACGGTCGGGATCGGCGCTCAGGACCGAGCGCGGCGGCACCAGGACGTGCAGCGGTCGATAGCAGCCGTCGTTCGGCGGCACGTCCGGCGCGACCAACGCCTTCATCGCGTAGTAGACCGCCGAGCAAGCGATGTAATACGTCGTGTTCACGGGGCCGCGCACCTGGGGTGACGTGCCCGTGAAGTCGAAGCGCGCCTCGTCCCCCGCGATCTCGACCCGCACGCGGATGCGAATCGGCTTGTCGTCGACGCCGTCGTCGTCGACCCAGTCCTCGCCCTCCCAGACGCCGTCCGGCAGGGCGCGGATTGCCGCGCGCATTTGCGTCTCCGACTCGTCGTGCAGCCGCTCGAAGCAGGCGTCGATCGTCTCGGCGCTGTGATGGGCGTAGAGCTCCTGGAGCCGCCGGGCCGCGACGTCGTTGGCGGCGAACTGGGCAAAAATATCGCCCTCGCGCTCTTCTCGCCCGCGGAGGTTCGCGAGGATGAAATCAATTGCGTGACGTTTTGGTCCATTCGCCCCGAAGAGTCTGATCGGCGCGATGCGCAGCCCTTCCTGATAGGACTCCGTCGCCCACGGCACGTAGCTGCCCGGCACCGCGCCCCCGATGTCAGCCCAGTGGGCGAGGTTGATCGCGAAGGCGACCAGCCGGCCGCCGACGAACACGGGACGCAGCGCCTTCACGTCGGGCAGGTGGTTGCCGCCGACCTCGGGAAGATTCAGGAACCAGACGTCGCCGTCGCGCAGGCGATCCTTCGGCACCCGCTTGAGGAATTCTTTGACCGTGAAGCCCATCACGCCCAGATGGATCGGGATGTCGCGCCCCTGGGCGATGAGCCGCCCGTCGGCGTCGGTGAGCGCCGACGAGAGATCGCCGGCTTCCTTGAGGAGCGGCGAGCGCGCCGAGCGCATGACGATCACGCTCATCTCCTCGGCGATCGCGTAGAGCGCGTTGCGGACGACCTCGAGCGTGGCGGGATGCAGGGTCACGGCGCGACCTCGATCAGGAGATTGCCCAGGTGATCGGCCTGACAGCGCTGGCCGGGGTAGACGAGCGTCGTCGACCACTCGTCCTCGACGAGCGCCGGGCCGGCAACGGTCTGGCCCGGCGGCAGCGCGCCGCGCTCGTAGCGGGGCATCGCGACGGGGCCGGTGCCGCGGAAGTACGCACGGAGCTCGCCCACGGGCGAGGCCGGGCCGGCGGCGACGCTCGAGCCGAGCGTGAGCTCGTCCCGGACGAGCTGCGCGGTCACACGCAGGTTGACGCACTCGACGCTCTCGCCCGTCGCGTAGCCGTAGAGCCGATGGTGGCGTCGCTCAAATGCGCTCCGGAGCGCCTCCGGCGTGCCGGAGCCGTAGTCCACCTCGAGCTCGTAGTTCTGCCCGGCGTAGCGCAGGTCGGCGCTGCGCCTGAGGAGCACGCGCTCCGCCGAGTGGCCCTCGTCGAGCAGCGGCGTCAGGCACTGCGCCTCGAGACCGCGCAGCCGGTCGGCGACGATCTTTCCGTCCCAGGCCTCGAGGCGCATCCGATGGGTTTGCACCGCGTCGTATCGCAGCGGCGAGACCAGGCAGCCGAGCGCGGAGAACGCGCCGGAGTGCGCGGGCACGACGATGCGCGCGATCCCGGCTTCGCGCGCGAGCGCGCCTGCGTGGACCGGCCCGGCGCCGCCGTAGGCGATCAGGGTGAACTCGCGCAGATCGTAGCCCCGCTGCACCGAGACCAGCCGGAGCGCCCGCTGCATGTTCGCGTTGGCCACCTCGACCACGGCGTGCGCCGCGTCGAGGAGCGACAGGCCGAAGCGACGCTGGATCGGCTCGAGCGCCCGCTCGGCGCGGCCGCGATCGAGCCGGATCGAGCCGCCGTAGATCCGCTCCGGGTTGAGATAGCCGAGAGTCAGGTTGGCGTCGCTGACGGCCGGCTCGGTTGCGCCGAGGCCGTAGCACGCGGGTCCGGGCACCGCGCCCGCGCTCCGCGGCCCGACCTTGAGGGCGCCCGTCGCGTCGATCCAGGCGATCGAGCCGCCGCCGGCGCCGATCGACTCGACGGCGACCGCGGGCAGGCGGACCGGATAGTCGCCGAGCTTTCGCTGGCGCGCCGTCTCCGGCACGCCATCGGCGACGAGGCAGACATCGGTGGTCGTGCCGCCCATGTCGAAGGCCAGGGCGCGCGGCACCTCGAGCGTGCGGGCGAGATGGGCGGCCGCCGCCACGCCCGCGGCCGGACCGGACATCGCCATCGTGAGCGGACGCGCCCGCGCGGCGTCGACGGACATCATGCCGCCGGCGGAGTGCAGGAGATGAAGCGGAATCGAGCCCGAGCCGGCGGCCAAGCGCGCCACCAGATCGTCGATGTAGCGCGCGGCGAGCGGCATGACCGACGCGTTGAGCACGGTCGTGCACGTGCGCTCATATTCACGGAACTCGGCGTTGATCTCGCTGGAGACCGACACGTACGGGAAGTGCGCGGCGAGCGCCTGGCGCAGCGCCTGCTCGTGCGTCGGGTTCGCGTACGCGTGCAGGAGACAGATCGCGACGCTCTCCACGCCCTGGCGCCGGAAGCGCTCGATGATCTTCGGCAGCTCGCCGAGCTCCAGCGGCGCCAGCACCGAGCCGTCGGACCCGACGCGCTCGCCCACCTCGGCGCGGAGCCGACGCGGCACGAGGGGCTCCGGCTTGGCGGGCAGATCGATCCGGTAGAGGTGCGGACGGTTCATGCGGCCGATCTCGACCACGTCGCCGAAGCCTCGCGTCGTGACGAGCCCGACCGCTCCGACCCGGCGCTCGACGATCGCGTTGGTGACGAGCGTGGTCCCGTGGGCGAGCGACGCGCAGCGGCCTGCCACACGGCCGAGTGCCGCGAGGCCGTCGAGCACGCCGCCGGCCGGATTGGCCGGTGTCGTCGGCACCTTCAGGGAGGTCGTGTGCCCGGCGGCGTCGCAGGCCACGAGATCGGTGAAGGTGCCGCCGACGTCGACGCCGACGCGTACGGCCGTGTACCGGCTCGGCGGCTCTTCCGACGTCGGATGTCGCGTGGCGTTCATCAGGGCCTCTGGGCATTGCGCGACGCGGCCTGCTCGCGCGCTGGCCCGGGAAGCTTGCCCCAAGGCCCGGAACGGGTCAAGCGGGCGGGGGCGAAGACTACATCGCCGGGAGATCCGAGGCGTCCACGTCGAACTTGATCGTGACCTGCCGTAGTCGACGCGGCACCGGCACGATCTTGCTGAGCCGTGGATCGAAGTAGTCCTTGAACATCGATGGCCTGGCCTGGCGGAGATAGGAATCGGGATTCCGTCTGACTTCAGACGTGGCGGCGGCCTGCAGCTCGTCGCGCGTCGAGACGCGCTGGATGATGCACGGCGCGTGCGTGAAGCCCATGGAGCGGAGCGAGTAAGCCCGATGCGTACCGTTGATGAGGATGAGCCGATTCTCGGCGTGGACGGCGTTGAGGAAATTCGACCCGAACCCCACCACCAGCCCGATGATCGCGACCTCCGCGCCGAGCGGGGACCGGCCGACGACCTGGGACGGCTCGAGGTAGACGGAATCGAGAAACCGAAGGTCGTTCGACGGCGAGACCAGCACGAAGGTGTCGTTGTGGACCTGCATCCATTTCACCGGCGGCCTCGGATGCTCGAACGGCAAGCACGTCTCGAAGATCTCCTCGTCGGTGGGTGTCGGGCCTAGACGCTGCTTCAGGAGGTCGAGATGGCCTCGATTGACCGTCTTCTGCCAGACGACGAGCTTGTCCAGCTCGACGAAGCCGATGTCGGCCGGGACGACCTTGAAGGCCTGACGAAAGATGGGGTCCGCGAGCACGCGCTCCCGCAGAGCCTCGAGATGCTTGGGCACCGGTTCGATGCGCGGGTTGTCCGCGATCCCGGCCTCCTGCCGCTGGAGCTCCGCCACATGAGCGGCGGCGGCGCGCCACTCCTCGATGAGCGGCAGCTCGTCGGCCAGGTGGCCGTTCGCGGCCACGACGGTCATGAAGTGCCTGAAGTCATTGAGTGGTGGTCGACCGATGAGATAGACGCTCTCGTCGACGACCCGACAGGCCTCGTCGCTCGTGATACGGCTGATCTCGAGATCGATCGCGTCGGGGCGCCTTGGCATCAGCTCACCACCACGACCAGAACTCTACACGGACGACGCGGGCCAGGCGCCGCGTGAGCACCGCGAGGATCGGCTGATCCCCGCACGAGATCTTGGCTCGCCCCGTCATCTCTGGCTTGAGGAGCATCGAGCCGTTTTCGATCTCGGTGGTGACGAGGACTACCCGATCCCCGCCGCCTTCTTCCGGGACGGGGGACATCATCGACGCGCCCTTGACCAGTGGCGTCGCGACATTCGTCCGAACGGCCGCGGCCACCGAGGTGACCATGCCTTCGAAAGTCAGGCTCGGATAGGCACGCGCCTTGACCGCGACGCGCTGCCCGGCCGCGACATCGCCGACGTCCTTCTCCGACAGCGCGATCTCGGCCGTGACCGTATCGAGCCGGTGAACGGAGGCGAGAAGATCGCCCCGGTTCACGTGCTGCCCGATCAGGTCCCGAAGCTGACGCTCGGGCGTGGTCACGATGCCGGCGATGGCGCTGGCAATCTTCGTGAGGCGCAGCTGCTCCTCGAGGAAGCGCCGCTGCGTCTCTCGACGGGCCACCTCGGCCTCCATCGCCTCGATCTCCTCGCGGCGGGAGCCCGCGCGTAGCTTGGACAGCCTGCCCTTGGCCTCGGCGAGCCCGGTCTCGGCCAGCGCCATTTCTTTGCGCACTTCGGCCAGGTCGTCGGCGCGCGTGATCTGCAGCTCGCCGCGCGCCTCCGCGAGCTCCTTGTCCCTGACGACGGCGTCCTCCTCGGCCTGCTCGAGATCTTTGAGCGATATCAGCAGGGTTGCGTACAGCGACCGCATGCGCTCCAGGGTGTTGCGCTTGTACTTGAGACGCTCCTCCGCCTTGGCGACCGCGGCCTCCTGCCGGACCATCTTCTCTGCCCGCATCGTTCCGGCCTCGCGGTACCGCCGGGCGCTTCCGACCGCGCGAGCCTCAGCGGTCTCGACCTCCTTTTCCGCCACCGCGATCTCTTCCGGGCGGGTCCCGATGCGCAGCATGCGCAGGGTGGCTTGCTTCTCGGCGATCTCGGCCTCGGTCTTCCTCAGCTCCGCGACGATGTCGCGGTCGGAGAGGCGAGCCACGAGCTCGCCCTGCTGGACCTTCATGCCCTCCCGGACATAGACCTCCGCGACGAGGCCCTCGACCTCGGTTCGAACTTCGGCGTTCCTGGTTGGCAGCACCCGGAACTCCCCAGACACCCGCAGCTCGATCTTCACGAGCATCGAGCCGACGAGCGCAGCTGCCAGGATCGCGAGCACCATCCGTCCGTTTCGCTTCGGCGCCGCCTTGACCGCCTCGCGATCGGGCCGGGCGGCCGACGATCGCCAGAATGGGAGGCGTCGCAGCCGATTGCGGAGGCGCACGCTGAAGAGCGCCAGGAACATGAGCAGTCCCCACGCCTGAAAGCGGGGGACGAGGCCGCCCAGCCGTATCGCGACGAACCACAAGGTGCCAAGCGAGTAGAGGATGGCGAGCGAGCCGTACGTGAGATAGATCCTGCGCTCCCGGGGGCTGACCGTGGCCGCCTCCTGGGGCTGTCCACCGAGGCGAGAGAAGCATCGCCCGACATAGTCGAAGGACCGCTGGCGCAGGTTCGGCACGCCGAGCCAATCGCTCAGGAGGTAGTAGCCGTCGAGCTTCAGCAACGGATTGAGATTCAGGAGGATCTTGAGCCCCGTCGTCGCCAGGACGATCAGGGCGATCGAGTTCGGGAGGCTGTCGGGTGTCGCGATCCGCCACGTGAGCACGGCGAGGGCCCACAGCACCAGCTCCAGGTAAGGCCCGGCCAGTGTGACGATCAGCCGCTTCGACTGCTGCGGGAAGAGCCAGGCATCGCTCACGTCGCAGTAGAACGCGGGGTTGAAGTAGATGAGGAAGATCCCCATGTCATGAACCTCGCCGCCGTACCGCTTGCAGGCGAGCCCGTGGGCGAACTCGTGAACGGCGCCCACGACGACCACGAGCACCCAAACCACCAGAAGAGACCGCACGCCGAACAAGCTGACGAGGCCATGGTGGATCTCGCCAATGTTGGACGCGAAGGTCACCGCCGCCAGAATGATGATCGCGAGTGACAGCCAGACGAAGGTCTTGCTGAAGAGGGGCTCCAGCGGCTTGACCATTCGAGTCAAGAGCGGGTCGGGATCGAGCACCTTGACGCGTAGCGAGAGCAGGCCTCCCTTGAGTCGCCCACGGGGACGGCTCCCGCGCCGCGCTTTGTCGGTCTCGAGCAGGCCGTGCGATTCCAGGG
>QHSP01000012.1 GCA_003220495.1 Candidatus Rokuibacteriota bacterium
GGCCTACGAGAAGTTCGCCAAGGCCGGCCTCGTCAACGTGTGCGTACACAAGGGTCTCTTCATGCGCGACGTCGGCCAGGCCGCCAAGGACTGGCCGCAGCTCAACTTCATCATGTGCCACTCGGCGTACGCCGGCGGCAAGGTCGAGGACGCCCGGGCGCAGTTCGAGAAGACCGGTCGCATCGAGTGGGTGACCGACCTCGCGGAGATCCCGTCGAAGTACGGTGTGACCAATGTCTACGGCGACCTCGGCCAGATCTTCGCCCAGAGCACGGTGGCCGACCCGCGCGTCTGCGCGGCGATGATGGGTCAGCTCGTCCGTGGCCTCGGTGCTTACCGTATTGTGTGGGGGACCGACGCCGTCTGGACCGGCTCGCCCCAGTGGCAGATCGAGGCGCTGCGCCGACTCGAGATCCCGGAGGACATGCAGAAGAAGGACGGCTTCAAGCCGCTCGGCGCGGCCGACGGGCCGGTGAAGACCGCGATCTTGGGCGAGAACACTGCGCGGATCTACAAGTACGAGCGGCGCGCGGCGCTCGCGACCGATCGCATCACCGCGATGAAGGACGAATACGCGAGGAGCGGGGCGGCCCGCGGCAATCTGCGCTACGGGTACGTGATGCCGGCGCGCGGGTGAGGCGATAAGGCGACCAGGCGTTGGCGGCGGGCCACTGAAAGCTTCAGGGGCCCGATCGCCAATCCCATCCCGCGGCCTCCAGCTCCAGGAGCGCGGCGAATCTCCCGGCACGGCGTGCGAGCTCGCCGGCAGTGCCTTCCTCGACGATCACCCCACGCTCGAACACGACGACCCGATCGGCTTCCACCGCGGTCGAGAGCCGATGGGCCACCGTCAGGATCGCGCACCCGGTCGGCAGGACCGACCGTCGCAGCGCCGCGCGAAATGCGGCGTCACTGACGTTGTCGATCGCGGCGGTCGCCTCGTCGAGCAGGAGCACCGCCGGCCGGTGCACGAGCGCGCGAGCGAGAGCGAGTAGCTGTTGCTGGCCCGCCGAGAGCTGCGTCCCCCGGTTGTCGGTGCTGCGGCCGAGGAACGTTCGGTAGCCCGCCGGGAGGGTCTGAATGAACCCGTCAAGCCCGGCGATTCTGGCCGCCGCGAACACGGCCTCTTCCGAGACCGATGCATCGCCGAGCGTGAGGTTGTCGTAGATCGTCCCCGAGAACAGCTGGACGACTTGAGGCACCACGCCGAGAAGCTTTCTGCGTTCTGCCTCTACGAGCGACGCGGGATCGCGGCCAGCGATCCTGACCGTGCCCGTCCACGGCGCATAGAGACCCGCGAGGAGCTGAACGGCGCTGGTCTTCCCGGCGCCAGTGCGTCCGACCAGCGCCACGTGCTCGCCCGCGTCGACGCTCAGGGTGATCCCGTGGAGCACCGGTTGCCCCGCGGCATACCCGAACACCACGTCGTCGAGAACAATCGGCGGCCGTTCGCGCCGGGTCGACTCTTCGCGTGCGAGGGGCGGGGCGCTTTCGGGCGTCGTGGCGAGCGTCGCGAAGATTCGCTCGGCGCCGGCCATGGCGCCCTGGACGGTTTGCCATTCTTCACCCAGTGCAGTGATGGGCTGGAAGACGCGCTGAAGGAGAATGAGGAACGCGGCCAGCGTGCCGAGAGAGATGCCGAATGCGGCGAAGGTTTCTCGCGTTCCGGCCCACAGAAGCGCGGCGACCGCCAACGCGGACAGAATCGCGGTGACCGGCGTGTAGAGGGCGGAATAGCGGGTCGCGCGATTCGACGCCGCCAGCGCGCCGCCGAGCACGCGCCGGAATCCGCCGACGGCTTCCGCCTCCCGGGCGAAGGCGCGAATGACCTCGATACCCCGGAGACTCTCCTGGAGGCGCGCGGTGAGCGCCCCGACCGCGACGCGCGTCGCCCGCTCGGATTGGCGGACGCGAACCTGCAAGAACCGGAGCGTGACCACCAGCGGCGGCGCGACCAGAGCGGCCACGAGGGTGAGCGGGGGACTGAGGAGCGCCATGCCGACGGTCAGGGTCAGCAGTCGCACGAGGTTGGCCACGAGGACCGCGATCCCCGACGAGAACACCGTCTCGAGCGCCTCGACGTCCGAGGTGCAGCGACTGACGAGGTCGCCGATCGGCATCCGGTCGATCGCGCTCACCGGGAGCTCCTGAACGTGCGCATAGAGACGAACGCGAAGCCGACTGAGCACACCCTGGGCGACCGTCGCGGCGAGATAGCCGTACAGGAATGTCATCGCCTGGACAGCGGCGCTGGCGCCGAGGTAGAGGGCCGCGAGAAGCAGAAGGCCCGCCGAGCGGCCGACGACCAGATGGTCGTCGACGATCGTGCGGACGATGAACGGGGGCGCCAGCTCGAAACAGCCGGCGGCGAGCACGAGCAGGACGACGGCGACGACGCGACTCCGCCACGGCGCCAGGAGGCTCGCCAGACTCCCGGCGAGCGACCGAGTCGTCGCGGGTTGACCTCTGACGATCAGCGTGTTGCTGCTCATCGACGCGCCCCGTTTGCCAGCGCGACCTCGGCGTTGAGCTGGGCCTGGAAGATGCGCGCATAGAGCGCGGACCGGGCCAGCAGCTCGGCGTGCGTTCCCGATGCGGCGATCCGTCCGTCCTGCAGCACCACGACGAGATCCGCGTGCGGGAAGGCCGCCAGCCGGTGGGAGCACACGATGACGGTGACGCGGTCACGCTCGGGCGCCTCCGTGCCGAACGCCGCTTTCAGCGCCGCGACGATGCGCGCTTCAGTGCCGACGTCGACGGCCGAGAACGGATCGTCGAGCACGAGAAGTCCCGGCAAGCCGGGCGCGGCGGCGGCGATGGCTCGGGCCAGAGCGATTCGCTGGCGCTGCCCACCGGAGACGCGAACTCCGAGCTCGCCGACCTCAGTGCCGAGCCCATTCGGGAAGCCGAGCACGTCCTCTTCCAGGTCTGCCAAGCGGACGGCTCTCATGAGAAGCCGGTCATGGTGAGCCTCACCCGCGGCAGCCAACGTGAGATTCTCTCTGAGCGATCCCGAGAACAGCAGCGCGTCCTGGGGCAGGTATCCGACGAGCCCCGCGCGCTCGTCGGGGGTGAGCTCTGACGGCACCTGGCCGTCGACGAGCACGGCGCCAGACTCGATGGGGTGCAGTCCCAGGATCGCCCGCGCGAGCGCACTCTTGCCAGAGCCCACGGGCCCCGTGACCCCGACCAGAGAGCCGGCGGGGATCTCGAGGTCCAGACGTCGCAGCGCAGGAGCCTCGGCGCCGGGGTAGCGAAAGGTCAGGTCACGTAGCGCCACCGAGACTGGGCCGGGAGTGCGGGCCAAGGCTCTGCGGCGGCTCCTGGCGATTCCGGCGATGTGTCCCGGGCGGAACGACGCGAGACGGGGCTCGCCCTCGACCGTCAGCGCTGGCGCGAGCAGCGGTCGCAGGCGAGCGTACGCGGCGGCTCCACTCTGTATCGAGTTCACGAGCTGCGGGATGCGGTGACCCCGATTGACGAACCGAAGAAACAGCTCGAGATACGCGACGAACGCCCCGACTGTCATGGCCCCGACCACGACGCGCTCGCTTCCCTTCCAGACGATCAGGATCACGCCCGCGATCATCAGCGTGGTGTAGATCGGCTGGAGCCCGCCCTTGAGGCGTGCGAGGCTCAAGTTCCGAGCGGCCACTTCGGTGGAAAGGCCAGCGATGCGGTCGCCCGACGCGGCGACGCGACCGAACAGGCGGAGCACGCGGACTCCCGCCAGGTATTCCTGGATCGCCGCCGTGAGATCGGCGTTCGCTTCGCGCGCTCTCGTGGTTCGCCGCGCCACCCAGCGGCCCGTGGCGTGGGCGAGCACCATCGCGAATGGCGCCGGCAGCAGCGCCAGCAGCGTGAGGCCCGGATCGAAGACGAGCATCGCCACGACGAACGAGAGCGAGAACAGCACGGTGTCCCAGATCTCGATCGTGAACTCGCGCACGCCCACGCCCAGCACCTCGACGTCGCCGACGATGCGGGCCATCAGGTCGCCCACGGGCATCCGCTGCACGTCCGCCATCGGCCACGCCAGCACGCCGCGGAAGGCATCCGCCCGGACGTTCGCGCGGATCCGCGCGTTGGCCGTCATGAGCCACCAGCGCTTGGCGATGCGTGGCACCTCGGTGAGCAAGGTGCCGCCGATGAAGGCGAGGGCGGCCCAGCCGACGTCCGTGGCGGTGGCGCTCCCGCGCTCCCACGCGAGGGCCTGATCGATCGCGCGGCCGAGCAGGATCGCCGGCAGGACGACGGCCGTGTTCATGATGATGCCGGCTGCGGATCCCAGCGCCAGCTGACCCGCGACCTGCCGGAAGTACCGCCGCATCTCCCAGAGGAAGCCAAACATCCGACAGCCCTATGGCATGTCCGCGGGCGTCATCGCCCCAAGGCCGGGTCCTCGAGGAGCCCGGTAACGCGCGCGACGATGACGTCACGGGCACGCTTGAAGTCCTCGCTGACCGCGGGCACGTCGTCCCAGCGTACGATCTGGCGCGCGCGCGACGCCAGCTCGCCGAGGTCGCAGCCGAAGGTCACGACCGCCGCCGCGCCCTCGACGTCGGCCGGCGTGGGGCGTCGTGGTCGGTGGCCCTCGACGTCGATGCCGTCGGTCCGCAGTCCCTGGGTGACACGCGGCGGAACCGCGTCGTCAGGCTCGGTCCCGGCGGACGTCGCCCTCGCAGCGAGGCCGCGCGCGGCCGCGAGGCGATTGAAGTATTCGGCGGCGATGAGGCTCTTGGCCGAGCCGTGCAAACAGACGAAAAGGACCTTCCCCTGGGTGGCCATGGTTTCCTCCGCACCGTTCACGCGCGCGTGACGGCCGATAGCAGTGTTTTTGCTCCTGGAAGCGCGAAGAGCCGGCTCCGCGCAATCCCGAGGACGGCCCCCAGGAGCATGATTTTGAGCGTCGCCACCCGCCAGACGAGCAGGACGACTACCGTCGCCAGCAGCGTCGCGATGGCAAAGACATCGGGCAGGGCGTAGGGGGCCAACCGCACGAGCGAGACGGCGAGGACCCCGATCACGGCCGGCGCGATACCTCTCAGCGCCGCTCTGGTCCACACCAACCGCCGGACCCGATCGAACGTCGGGAGAATCGCCAGCATCATGACGAACGACGGCAGGAACGCGGCCGCGCCTCCGACCACGGCCCCGGTGACCCCTGCGATCTTGTAGCCGACGTACGCGGCGACCATCAGGATCGGTCCCGGCGTGAACTGGCCGAGGGCCAGCCCGTCGATGAACTCTTGAGGCGTGAGCCAGTGGAACTGGCTCACCAGTTGCTCTTGCATGAACGCGATCATCGTGAGGCCGCCGCCGAACGTCAAGGCTCCCACCTTGACAAGGAACGCGGCGAGCGGCAGGAGGCTCGCGGCGGGCGGGTCTCCGGGAGCGGTAACGGCGCCGGGGACGGACACCGAGCGCGCGACGATGTGCACGACGGCAAGAGACGCCACGAGCGACACGAGGACCGTCACGCCGAGCTTCCGCGAGTGAAAGAGCCAGAGCCCGACGCCGCCAGCGAGGAGCAGGATCCCGGCCACGCCGAGGGGACTGGCGAGGGCGGCCATCGCGGCGGCGACGGCGATCACCACTTGAGCGCGGGTGTTCATGGCCGCCTTACCCAGGCGATAGACTGCGACGAGATAGATGCCCATGACCACCGGCCCCAGCCCGTAGAGGGCGCCGCGCAGAACGGGCGTGACGCCCATCGCGACGTAGCCCATCGTCAACACCAGCAAGACGAAGAACCCGGGCAACACGAAGCACAGCCCACCGAGGAGCCCGCCCCACCATCCGCCGCGCGCGTAGCCCAGGAAGATGCTGAGCTGCGCCGCGGTCGCGCCGGGCAGCATGTTGACGAGCGACAGCCCCTCGACGAATCGCTCTTTGGAAACCCACCCGCGCTTTTCCTGGAGCTCGGCCTGCATGACGCCCATGATGGCGGGGCCACCGTAGGCTGTGGCGCCGATCTTGAGCAGTTGAGCCGCGATGTCCTTCCAGTTTTCGACGATCGCGCGAGCGCTCATGTTGGGCTCCTACTTCACGAAGACCCACGTCGGTTGGAGCAGCGGGAACGCGATCAGCCCGATCATCGCCGTGGCGGCCACGAGCAAGGGATTACTGACCTTCCAGCGGAACAAGACCACGAGGCTCGCGAGCGCGATGAGCGCCGTGAGCCAGTCACCGATCGCGATCCGGCCGAGGAGCACACAGGCGCCCAGGATCGTGCCGATGGCCGCGGCGTAGGCACCCCTGATGAACCCCTGCACGTTCGGGTTCGTCCGGTAGCGCACGAGGATCGGCGCGACGATCAAGACCAGCAGAAAGGACGGCAGGAAGATGCCGAGCGTCGACACCAGTGAACCCCAGAAACCGTCGACCAGGGAGCCGCCCAGTCGTGCCGCGACCAGATAGCCCACGAACGTTGCGGTGATGACGACAGGGCCGGGACTGATCATCCCCATGGCCACCGCCACGAGGAATTCGCGCTCGCTGAGCCAGCCCGTCTGTTGGACGAGGCCTTTCTCGAGAAACGGTACGATGACGAGGCCACTGCCGAACGTGAGCGAGCCAGCCTTCAAGAAGAACGTGAGTAGCTTGCCCAGTATCGCGCCCAGAGTGTCCGGCGAGGCGGCGACGAACGGCACGCCGAGCATCAGCGATGTGGTCGTCGATGCGGTCTTACGCGCGCGGAAGAGTGAGCCGTAATACAGGAGGCCGACAACGCCGCACGCGATGAAGACGAGCGCGACTTCGGCGCGTACGGCGACGGTGATGGCGAAGGCTGCTGCGGCGAGCGTCCATTCCAACCAGTCCTTCATCCCGAGC
>QHSP01000040.1:0-57813 GCA_003220495.1 Candidatus Rokuibacteriota bacterium
CTGGGTGGGATTCCCGGACTCGTCGAGCTTGATCGGCCCGCGCGGATCCTCGACGGTCTCGGTCGCTTTCCTGATGGCGGCCAGAAAACGCTCGCGGTCCTCGACTTTCCCGTCCACGATCTTCGCCGCTTCGGCGACCCAGCGACCGGCGCTGTACATGACGGCGGTGAAGTAAGCCGGCGTCTTGCCCACTTTGGCCTCGGCGAGCTTCATGTACGTGCGGTTGGCCGGCGTCGCCAGGGTCGGCGCCCAGATGAGCGCGCCGACGGCGCCGACCGCCTCGTCGCCCAGGCTGCGGATCACGTGCTCGTCGGTCATGACGCCGCTCCCGATGAGGGGCAGCTTTCCTCTCAAGCCGTACTCGGCGTACTGCTTGATGAACCGCACACCCTGCGCGGCGACGAAGACGGCGCAGACCGCATCGACGTTGCGGTTGATCTGGGTCAGGTAGGGCGCGAAATCGAGCACGTTGAGCGGCGCCCAGATCTTCTGCACGACGCGGCCGCCCTGGTCCTCGAACACCCGCTGGAAGCCGCCGATCTGCTCGTGGCCGAACGGGTTGTCCATCGCGATCGTGACCACCCGCTTGTACTTCAGCACCCGCGCGGCGTAGTCGCCGAGGGGATGCATCGGCTGGCTCGCGGCGAAGTTCGTGCGCAGGATGAACTTCGACACGTTCTTTTTGGTCAGATCGTCGGGCGTCGTCAGGTAGAGCGTCGGGAGCTGGTCGCGCTCGATCGGCGGGATCAGCCCATAGCCGATGTTCGACAGGAGTACGCCGGTGAGCACGTGGACGTGGTCCTGGGTGACGAGCTTTCTGTACTTGGCCTGAGCGACCGCCGGGTTGCCCTCGTCGTCCTCGTCGATCAGCTCGATCTTCCGGCCCGCGGTCTGATAGCCGATCTGCTCGAAGGCCAGCTTGAGGCCCTCGAGCATGTCCTTGCCCGCCTGGGCGAAGATCCCGCTCAGCGGCGCCATGAACCCGACCTTGATCGTCTCCGCAGCCGAGGCGACGCCGGCGCCACCCGCCACGCACGAGGCCAGCACGAGCGCCGCGAGCGTCTTGCCGAGCCTCGTCCCTGTCGGGTCAGCCATGAAAGATCTCCTGGGTCGTCCTGAGTCCGTCGCCCCGGTCATGCGCGCGCGCCGCGCTCGCGCACGAGGCGGGCGAGCCGGTCGGGTGAGAGCGGCAGCTCGGTGATGGACACGCCGAGCGGCGCGAGCGCGTCGGCGACCGCGTTGGCGATGGCGGCGCCCGCTCCCGAGCTGCCGCCCTCGCCTACCCCCTTCACGCCCAGCGGATTCAAGGGCGTGGGTGTCTCCTCGAGAATCTTCACGATCGTGTCCTCGGGCATCTCCATCGCCGTGGGCACCAGGTAGTCCATGAACGTCGTCGTGAGCGGCTGCGCCTGATCGTCGTACACGAGCTCCTCGAGCAGCGCGCCGCCGAGGCCCTGGGCGAGCCCGCCCTCGATCTGGCCCCGGACGATCATCGGATTGATCGCGCGGCCGACGTCGTAGGTCACGACGTACTTCTGGAGGGTCACGCGGCCGGTCCCGGGATCGACCTCGACACCGGCGACGTGCGTCCCGTAGGGATAGGTCATCTTCGGCGCCTCGAAGAAGTGGGCGGCGTAGAGGCCGGGCTCCATACCCGGCGGACCGGGCACCGCCGCGCGGGCGAGCTGTCTGAGCGTGACGGAACGCTCGGGCATCCCACGCACGTGGACCTTGCCCGCGTCGAGCACGAGGTCGCCGGCGTGAGCCTCCAGGAGCGAGGCCGCCACCCGAAAGATCTTCTCCCGCACCTTGCGCGCCGCCTCGAGCGCGGCCGGCAGCGCGACGGCGGCGCCACGGCTCGCGAAGCCGCCGATCCCGAACGGCACCCGGGCGCTGTCACCGTGCACGACCGTGACGTCCTCGGCTTCGACGGCCAGCTCCTCGGCGACGACCTGCGCAAGCGTCGTCTCGATTCCCTGCCCGACCGAGGCGACACCCGAGTAAACGACCACACTGCCCGAGCCGTCCACCTCGACGCGCGCGTACTCCCAGGGGCCGAGCCCCGCCTTCTCCAGCACGCAGCCGAAGCCGATCCCGAGATAGCGGCCGCGAGTGCGGGCTTGCTTCTGCTCCTCGCGCATCGCCGCGTAGTCCGCCGCCGCCAGCGCCTGCTCGAACGCGGAGCGGTAATCGCCGCAGTCGTAGACCGTGCGCTGCCCCAGCGAGACGCCGCCGACCTCGTACGGCATCTCGCTGGCGTCGATGAAGTTGCGGCGCCGGACGTCGGCGGGATCCAGCCCGAGCTCGGTCGCGACGCGATCGAGCAGGCGCTCGCGGACGAACGTGCCCTCGTACCGCCCGGGACCGCGATAGGTGCCCGTCGGCGTCTTGTTGGTGAGCACGCACAGCCCCTCGCACTCGTAGTTCGGGATCCGGTAGGGGCCGGGCAGCAGCGCGATCGTCAGCTCGGGGACGACCACGCCGTGCGTGCGGATATAGGCGCCGAGATCGACCATGAACCGGTCGCGCAGCGCGACGATCGTGCCGTCGCGGCGCACGCCGATCTCGACCTCGTGGTACTGCTGCCGCGAGTGGTTCGTCGCCATCAGGTGCTCGCGACGGTCCTCGACCCACTGCACCGGTCGACCCAGACGCATCGCCGCCCAGGGCACCACGAAGTCCTCGGGGTAGAACTCGCCGCGCACGCCGAAGCCGCCGCCCACCTCGAGCTCGATGAAGTGGATCAGGTGCTCGGGATGACCGAGCAGGTCGGCGAGGACGCGCCGGTTGAAGTGCGGCACCTTCGCCACGCCCCACAGGGTCAGCATGCCCGTTCCGGGGTCGTGGGCCGCCGTGAGCCCACGTGTCTCCATCGGGACGCCGGTGTGGCGCTGGACCGCGAAGCGCTCGGTGAGGCGCCGCTCGGCGGACGCGAGCGCGGTCGTCGGATCGCCGGCGCGCGTCACCAGACGCTCGACGATATTGCCGCCCGCAGCCGGATGGAGAATCGGCACGCCCGGGTCGCTCGCGCGTCGCGCGTCGGCGACAACGGGCAGCGGCTCCCAGGCGATGTCGATGCGCTCGAGCGCGTCCTCGGCGAGGTAGCGGCTGGCGGCGACCACGAAGGCGATCGGCTCGCCGACGTAGCGGACCACGCCGGTGGCGAGCGGCGGCTGCAGGCACGCGGCCGGGCCGGCGCCCGAGCGCTGTCCGAGCCGCACCGGAATGCGCGGGACCGTCCCGAAGTCGGCCGCGGTGATCACCGCGGCGACACCGGGGATCGCGCGCGCCGCGTCGGCACGAATGGCCGCGAGGCGAGCGTGAGGATGCGGCGAGCGCAGGACCGCCGCATGCAGCAAACCCGGCCGCCGCACGTCGGCAGCGTACGTGCCGCGTCCGGTCAGGAGGCGAAAATCCTCCTTGCGCTTCATGGGAACGCCGATCACGCGATAGTCCACCGCGTTCTCGAGCCGGGTCGCTGGGGCCATCAACCCAGATGGAAGATGCGCGCCGCGTTCTCGCCGAAGATCGCGGCCCGCGTGGCCGGATCGAGATCGGCCTCGCGGACGACACGGAGCGGATCGGGATCCCCCATCCAGAACGGATGATCGCTACCGAGCATGACGCGATCGTGGCCGACGAGCTGGACGAGGTATCGCAGCGCCTCGGGCCGCTGGACGAGCGTGTCGTAGAGAAAGCGGCGGAGATAGCGGCTGGGCAGTCCGGCGTCGTTCACGCGCGCCTCCGGCCGCGTCTCGTGCGCGCGGTCGAAGCGGCCGATGTGATAGGGCAGGAAGCCGCCGCCGTGAACCAGCACGACCGCGAGCCCGGGGAACCGGTCGAGCGTGCCGCCGAGGATCAGGCTCGCGGCCGCCAGGGTCGTCTCGAACGGATAGCCGACCAGGTTGTGCAGGTAGTGGCGCCCGAATCGCTCGACGGCCTCGAGGAGAAACGGATGCAGCACGACCGGCGCGGCGAGGTCCGCGGCCGCCTTCCAGAACGGATCGAACGCGGCGTCGCCGAGCGGCTGGCCGAGCGCGTTCGGATCGACCATCGCGCCGAGAAGCCCGAGGTCGCGCACGGCGAAGGAGAGCTCCGCGGCGGCCGTCGCCGGGTCTTGCAGCGGCACCGTCGCGAGACCGCGGTGCGCGCCCGGCGCCTCGTCGCGGAGCGCGGCGGCGAGCGCCTCGTTCTGGAGGCGGCTCCACGCGGCCCCCTGCGCCGGCGGCAGCGAGTAGCCCGCGATGTCCATCAGCGGCCCGAACACGGCGGTGTCGATGCCTTGCTCGGCGAAGAACTTCGCGTGGAGGTCGAGCGTGTAGAGGGCCGGCAGCAGCGGGCGCGTCGGCGGCTCGTCCCCCACCTGCAGGCAGACGCCGTCGCCCGGCAACAGCCGCACGCCATAGGTGTCCGGTCGGCGCCGAACCGTGTCGAAGGCGCCCGGCGAGACGTAATGGATGTGGACGTCGACGATCACGCGACTGTCAGTCGAGCAAGGCCTTCCGCTGGCCGCCGTCGAGCGTGATGATGGCTCCGTTCATGAAGCTGGCGCGCGGCGAGGCGACGAACACCGCCACGTTCGCGACTTCCTCGGGCGTGCAGATCCGGCCGAGCGGGATGCTGCGCTCGGCCCGACTCTGCGCCTCGTCGACGCTGATCTTTCGCATCCGGGCGATCCCGCTGATGAGCTGGCCCCACCGCTCGGTGGCCACCGGCCCCGGGTTGATCGCGTTCACGAGGATGTTCTTCCGCCCGTACTGCTCGGCGAGCGCCACCGTCATGGCCAGGTCGGCGGCGTTGGCCGCGCTCGGCGAGAGCTCGATCCCGATCGGCTTGACCCCGTCGTTCCCCACGATGTTCACGATGCGGCCGCCGCCCTGGCGCAGCATGTGCGGGATCACCGCCTTGATGCACCGCACGTAGCCCATGAACTTCAGCTGGAGCGCCTTCTGCCAGTCCTCCTCGGTCAGGTCGAGGATCTCGCCGCCGGGCGCCGCGCCCGCGTTGTTGACGAGCACGTCGATCCGCCCGAAGCGCGAGGCCGTCGCGTCGACGATGCGCTGGACGTCGTCGGGCCGCGTGAGGTCTCCGGCCACGGCGAAGACCTCCGCGCCGGTCGCCCGCGCCAGCTCCTGGGCCGAGGCTTCGAGCGAGGCCTTGTCCCGGGCGCAGACCGCCACCCTGACGCCTTCCTGGGCGAGCCCGAGCGCGACCGCCTTGCCGATGCCCTTGCTGCCGCCGGTGACCAGCGCCGCCTGTCCCTTCAAGCCGAGGTCCATGTGAGGCTCCTTCGTCGCGCGGGATTGACGCCCGCGAGTCTATCAAATATTGATAGGCGCGCAGGAGGAGCCTCCATGGCGAAGTATCTCGAGGGGACCGACGCTCAGAAGAGCCGCGCGTACTCGCCGGCCGTCATCACCGAGGGCGGGCGTATCGTCTGGCTGGCCGGACAGACCGCGACGGTGGACAGCGAGGGCAAGGACATCGCCGGCAACTTCGAGGCGCAGACCCACCGGGTCTTCGCGCTGATCGACCAGACCTTGCGACGAGCCGGCGGCACGCTGGCAAACCTCGTCACGATGACGGTGTTCATCAAGGAGCCGCGCTATGGCGACCGCTTCGTCGAGCTGCGCCGCCAGAAGTTCCCGGACGGCAACTATCCGGGCAGCGCCCTCATCACCGTGACCAACTTCGCGCGCCCGGGGATGGAGATCGAGATCCAGGCGATCGCGGTGATCGGCGACCGCGCCTGAGCGCGGTGCCGGCCGCCGGCCGAGGCGCGGCGCCGACCGTGCGCTACTTCACGGTCTTCTGCAGCTGTCGCGCGTGTTCGAGGTAGGCCGCGGCCGCCGTGCTGACTCGCCTGGTCGGCGAGCCGATCTAGGGCACCAGCACGATCTTGCCGAAGTGGCCGTTCTCCATGACCACCTCGTGCGAGCGCGGCGCCTGGGCGAGCGGGATCTCCTGCTGAACGACCGGCCGCAAGGTGCCGTTACGTAGCCCTTCGACGAGCGCCGCGTGGATGCCGGCGAGCTGGACGGGTGTGGCGTGGAAGAGCGCGACGCCGAGGATCGCGGCGTTCTTGTTCATGGCCAGGCGCGCGTTGAACTCGACGGAGCCGCGGTTGCCGATCACCGCGATGCGCCCGCGCATCGCGAGCGCGCCGAAGTCGTTCTGGAGATTCACGTTGGCGAGCATCTCGAGGATGACGTCGACCCCCTGCCCACCCGTGAGCTTCACCACCTCGTCGAGATAACCCGGAGCGTTGTGGTCGAGGACGTGGTGGGCGCCCCGCTCCGCCACCATCCGCCGGCCCTTCTCGGTCCCGGCGGTGCCGATGACGGTGAGGCCGCGGGCCCGGGCCAGCTGGACGGCGGCGATGCCGACACCGCCGCTGGCTCCGTGCACGAGCACCGACTCGCCGGCCTCGCCGTGCGCCCGGTGGAACAACGCGTGGAACGCGGTGGCGTACGGGACGTTGATCGCCGCGCCCTGCGCGTAGCTGACGCTCCCCGGCAGCTCGTGGACCTGGGTCTGCTCGCAGAGCGTCATCTCGGCGTACGCGCCGGAGAGCGAGCCGCCCACGTAGACGCGATCGCCCTTCTTGACGCGGGTGACCGAATCTCCGACGGCCTCGACCACGCCGGCGGAGTCCGAGCCCGGCGTGTACGGAAGCTTCGGGCCGCGGTTGTCGGTGTTGGAGCGCAGGTACGTGTCGACGGGATTCACGCCGACGGCGTGGTTGCGGACGAGCACCTGCGTGGCCCCCGGCTGCGGCGCGGGGACCTCCTCCAGCTTCAGTACCGACGGGCCGCCGTACGCTGAGACGCGGATCGCTTTCATCGCGGCACCCACTGGATCGACGAGACCTCGCCGAACTCCCGCCAGAGCTTGCGCCACGAGTCGCCCCCGTCGTCGCTGCGATAGAGATAGCCGTAGCGGCTGGCCGCGAACATCGTGTCGGGCGCCGCGTCCGAGATCGCCACGGTCCAGATCGCCGAGTTCGGCTGCACCGGGAACTTCAGGGGCTCCCACGTGACACCGGCGTCGCGCGAGCGCATCACCGTCCCGATGCGCCCGGGCGTGGAATCGCCGAGGGTCAGGAAGACCGTACGCGGATCGCCCGGCCTGACCGCGATGCCGCGCGGATAGTGCCAGGGGAACACCTCGCGGGCGCGCGCGGCCTGCCAGCTCTTGCCGTCGTCCGTGCTGCGCCAGATATCGTCGTTGACCACGGTGAACACGGTCTTCGGCGGGCCCTCGACGACGAGCACGTTGTGAACGTCCTGGTTCGGGATCTGGCCGTTCACCTTGGACCACGTCTCACCGCCGTCGGTGCTGTAGCGGACGCCGTCGACCTCGAGCCCAACCCACACGTTTCGGTCGTTGGTGGGATCGACCGCGATCCCGGTCGGCCGCGGGACGCCGACGTTCGGGCAGTCGTCGGCGATCTCGACGGAGAGCCGCGCCCAGCTCTTGCCTTCGTCGGTCGATCGGAAGATGCCGGGCCTGCTCGGCGTGCCGGTGCCGGCGAACATCACCGCGCGGTCGATCGGATCGATGGCCATGCTCCAGACCACGGATCCCTTCATCGGATTCTCGAGCAGCCGCCACTTCCCGCCCCCGTCGTCGCTCCGGTAGAGGCCGAAGTCCGTCCCGGCGTAGACGACCTCGGGGCTGCGAGAATCCGCGCGCAGCATGCGGACGATGCAGTCCGAATGCATGCCCTGGCGCACGCTGGCCCGCGTCCAGCTTTCGCCGTCGTCGGCGCTCATCATGACGCCCTGACCAACGGTCCCGACCAGGATGTTCCCCTTACTCGTCATGGTCTGCCCTCCTCGGTCGTGCGCCGATCAATTCGAATACTCGGGTCGCAAGCCGCCCCGACTATACACTGCTCGCCACCGCTCGGCGTGCCGCGGCGATTTCCGATGCCGCCGCCTCCGCGCCGGGGAACTCGCGCTCGGCGCGCTTGTACCAGCCGCGCGCGTTGTCGAGATCACCCTCGAGGATGTGCACGATGCCGTGAATCCACGCCGCCACCGTCGACTTCTCTTTCTGGACGATCTCGTGCGCCTTCTTCCAATCGCCCGCCGCCAAGAGCTCCACCGCCTGGCCGAGAGACTCGCTCATGTCGTCCTCCTGGTTTCTCGTTCTAGAGGCTCGGCGCCGACCCCCGGCCGAGAATATCCTCGCACCACGCCGCCACCGAGAGAAGCGGGGCTTCGGTGAAGGCGCCGCTCACGAGCTGCATGCCCAGCGGCAGACCGGACGTCGTCGATCCGCAGGGCACCGTGATCGACGGCAAGCCCGAGATCGACCACGGGAGCTGGAAGCGCGCGTCGCCCGTCGCCATGCCCTCCGGAGCTTCTCCGGGCGTGGTCGGCGTCAGCAGCACGTCGTAGCGCTCGAGCAGCGGGCTCATCTCGCGGCGGAACTGGCGTCGGATCCTGAGCGCGCGCACGTAGAGATCGCCCGGAATCAGCATCCCCATCTCGATCGAGCTCCGGATTCCGGGTCGATAGAGATCCGCATTCAGCGCGAAGCGTTCGGCGTGGACGCTCGCCGTCTCACTGCGCGTGATCACGTACGCCGCGGCGGCGACGGCGCGGAACGTCGGCGGCAGCTTGGCCTCTTCGACATCGGCGCCGGCCCGCGCGAGCCGATTGACCGCCTGCGCGGTAACGTCCGCGACCTCCGGGGTGGCGCGCTCGAAGAACTCGCGCAGGAGACCGACGCGCGGCGCGCGCCGGCGGGCCAGCGCCGCCAGATAGTCGGGCACCGGCACCCGCGAGGAGCTTGGATCCTCGGGATCGTGGCCGGCCGCGATCGAGAGGCCGAGGGCGATGTCCTCCACGCTCCGGGCCATGAGCCCGACGTGGTCCTGGGTGTAGCTCAGTGCCATCACGCCGCGTGTGCTGATCCGGCCGAACGTCGGCTTCAGACCCACCAGGCCGCAGTACGACGCAGGGCGGACGTTCGAGCCGATCGTCTGGGTGCCGAACGCCAGCGGAATCATGCGCGCCGCCACCGCCGCGGCCGAGCCACTCGACGAGCCGCCGGGCGTGCAGGCAAGGTTCCACGGATTGCGCGTGGGCGCCGGATCGGTGGTCGCGAACTCCGTGGTGTGTAGTTTGCCGAGCAGGATCGCGCCAGCGGCCTTGAATCGCGCCACCGAGGTCGCGTCGTAGTCGGGAACGAAGCCGGCCATCACCTTCGACCCGGCCTCGGTCCGCAGCCCGGCGCTGTAGAAGATGTCCTTGGCGCCGAAGGGCACCCCGTGGAGCAGGCCGCGGAACGAGCCCCGCGCGGCCTCGTCGGCCGCCTGCCGCGCCGCGCGGCGCGCGCCCTCACGGTCCACGAGCGCCCACGCCTGCACCCGCCCGTCGATCCGCTCGATGCGCTCGAGCAGCGCCTCGACCAGGTCGACGGGCGACAGCACCTTCTCGCGGATCGCCCGCGCCGCGTCGATGGCGTCCAGCGTGTGCAGGCTCACGGGTCCGCCTCGAGGTAGAAGGCGGGCGGCTCGTCCGCCCCGACGGGAAAGGTCGCCACCTCGGTCATCCAGCCCGCGACGTCTTCGATGGTCTGCGCGAGCTCCTGGGCGCGCGCAGCCCCGAATCGTCGCTCGGCGGCGGCCCGGAGCCACGCGGCGTACTCGGCGCGCTGACCCTCACAGTCCATGGCTGAGGATCATCTCACGCCCGACCAGTCACCGGCGCTTGAGCTTCACGTCCTCGTAGGGCGCCGAGAACCCGTAGCTCCCGAGCAGGCCGAGCCCTGATTCCTCCACGCGCGGCCCCACGCCGTGGAGGAAGGCGAAGTCCCAGACCGGCGCGAACATCGCCCGCTCGTGAATCAGCTGCTGGATCTTGTGAAGCGTCGCCTCCCGCTTCGCGCGATCCAGCTCGACCGCCTGCTCGCGGAAGAGGCCGTCGATGTCGGGGTAGCCTCCGTACGCGTAGGTCCCCCCGGAAATGGCGAGAGGTTCGAGCCACGTGGCGGCGTTGCCCGAGGCGCCGATGAACAGATAGACGAGGTTCTTGTACTTCTTGTCGGCCACGCCCTTGAAGAAGGCCGCCCGCTCGAGCGGACGCAGCTTGAGCTGGATCCCCACCGCCTTCATGTCGGTGAGCATCGCTTCGCCCCAGGAGCACACCTGGAGGTCACAGAAGAACTCGCCGGCGTCGAATCCGTTCGGGTAGCCCGCCTCGGCGAGCAGCCGCCGCGCCCGGGCAGGATCGTGAGGGTACGGGGGCGCGGGCCAGTAGAAGTCGAAGCTCGAGGGCACGATGCTCCCGGTGATCTTGGAAAGCCCGAGAGTTGCCGCTTCGTTTAACGTGTTGCGATCTATCGCGAGGTTCGCGGCCAGGCGTACGCGCTTGTCGTGCCAGGGCGATTTTGGATCGAATTGATCGGCGAAGATGAGCCAGTGATTGGAGGGGAAGACGGCCTTCAACGTGAGGCCTTGTGTGCGCCGGACCTCTCCGGCCAGCTCACCGCTGATCAGGTAGACGACGTCGACGTCGCCACGCTTGAGCGCCGCCAGCCGCGTGGCGTGGTCGGGCATCACCTTGAAGACCAGCCGCTTGACGCTGGGAACTTTTCGCCAGTACTGCTCGTAGGCCTCGACCACCAGCTCCACGCCGGGGTTGAAGGAGACGAAGCGATAGGGACCGGCGCCGATGGGCGCCTTCTTGAAGCCGTCGTCACCCACTCTCTCGACGTACTTCTTCGGCACAATCCACCCGGCACCCGACACGCGGCTTCCGTAGATCGTCATGAAATCGGGCCAGGGCTGCTTGAGCCGGAAGCGGACGCGGCTGGGATCCGGAATCTCGACCGCGACGACCCGCTCCTTGAGGGTCTTCGCGAAGGTGCCTCGATAGCGCTCGAAGGAGAACCTCACGTCCTCGGCGGTGACCGGTTCGCCGTTGTGGAACCGGACTCCCTTGCGCAGCACGAACTCGTAGACGAGCCCATCGGGCGAGGCGTTCCACGATTCGGCGAGGCTGGGCGCGACGCTCCTCCCGGGCAGCGGCTTCACGAGAGCGTCGTGCAACGCCAGCTGGACCATGAACGGCGTCTGCTGGATGTTGTCCGCCGGGTCGAGCCACGCCGGCACGAGCGTCGTGTGCACGGCCCACGTCATCTGGCCTGCGGGCGCTTCCGAGCGCCCCTCGGGCGCGGCTCCCGCCGTCCCCGACGTGACGAGCAACATCGAGACAAGAGCGACAAGAAAAACCAGACGACCGGGCCGTGCCGCGACTCGGCTCATACGGGCCGGACCACTCTCATGGAAGCCCCCTTGTTTGTCCATCTTGTTTTCTTATTTTCGTTTCAGCTTCACATCCTCGTACGGCGCGGAGAAGGCGTATCCGGTGATGACCCCGATTCCCGACTCTTCCACGTTCGGCCCGAACCCGTTCAGGCCGGCGTTCAGCCAGATCGGCGCGATCATCGCCTTTTCGTGGATCAGCTGCTGGATACGATGCAGGGTCGCCTCGCGGCGCTTGGGATCGAGCTCGGTCGCTTGCTCCAGGAAGAGCCCGTCGATGTCGTTGTAGCTGCCGTAGACGTAGGTGCCGCCGGTGGCGACGAACGCCTCGATTCTCGTGGCGGCGTTGCCGAAGGCGCCGCTGCCGCCCTGGATGAGCCCCTTGAGCTTCTTCTCCGCCCATCCCCTGAAGAAGGCCGCGCGCTCGATCGGCCGGAGCTTCACCCGGATGCCGGACGAATTGAGATAGTTGACCACCGGCTCGCCGACGTACGCGATCGCGGCGTCGCAGAAGTAGTCCCCGGCGTCGAAGCCATTGGGATAGCCGGCCTCGGTCAGAAGCTGCTTGGCCTTGGCGGGATCGTACGACTGGCCCGGCGGCTGCCAGTAGAACTCGAAGCTACTCGGAATGATGCTCCACGTGATCTTGGAATGTCCGAGAGCGTCCGCCTGGTTCATCGCGTTCCGATCGATTGCGTAGTTGGTGGCCAGGCGTACGCGTCGATCATGCCACGGCGACTTCGGATCCCACTGATCGGGAAAGTTGACCCAGAATGTGGCCTGGCCGACGTTGGGCTTCAGGGTCAGCCCCGGGCTTCGCCGGAGCTCCTCGGCCAGCGCGCCCCGAATCCCGTATGCGACGTCGACCTCACCGCGCTTGAGCGCGGCCAGCCGCGTCGCCTCGTCCGGGATCGATCTCAAGATAAGGCGCTTGACGTTCGGCACCTTGCGCCAGTACTGCTCGAACGCCTCCACGACGAGCTCGATGCCGGGGCTGTACGAGACGAATTTGTACGGTCCCGCCCCGATCGGCGCCTTCTTGAAACCCTCGTCCCCGACCTTCTCGACGTACTTCTTCGGCACGATCCAGCTGGCGCCGGTGGCGCCGATGTAGAAGGTCATGAAGTCGGGCCACGGCCGCTTGAGCCGGAAGCGCACGCGTCCGGGGTCCGGCGTCTCGATCGCCGCCACGCTGTCCTTGAGCGGCTTGGCGGAGGCGCCGCGGTAGCGCTCGAACGAGAACTTCACGTCCTCGGCGGTCACCGCGTCGCCGTTGTGGAACCGGGCGCTCTTCCGAAGCACGAACTCGTAGACGAGCCCGTCCGGCGACATGCTCCACGACTCGGCCAGGCTCGGGGCCATCGGATTGCCCGGCAAGGGCTTCAGCACAGCGTCGTGCAAGGCGTAGAGCACCATGAACGGCGTGATGATCCCGGATGTCTCGGCCGGGTCGAACCACGTGGGAGCGAGCGAGATGTGAACTGCCCAGGTCATCTGACCGGTGGGCGCGTCAGGCGCCGCGGCGGCGCTCGGTGAGACGCCGGCGGTCAGGGCCGCGAAGACGAACAACGAAGCGAAGAGGCCTCGAACGGGTCGCATGGAAGCCTCCTGTTCTCGCGTGAGCTGTTACGTCAGGTGTTTGGCGTGATGAGCCTCGTTACTTGTTTTTGAGTCGCACGTCTTCGTAGGGCGCAGAGAACGCCCAGCCGGTGATGAGGCCGAGACCCGACTCGGCCACGCGCGGACCGTGCGCGTGGATGAAGCCGAGCTCCCAGACCGGCGCGTACATCGCCTTGTCGTGGATGAGCTGCTGGATCCGGTGCAGCGCGGCTTCGCGGCGCTTGCGGTCGAGCTCGGCGGCCTGCTCGCGAAAGAGCCCGTCGATGTCGGGGTAGCTTCCATAGACGTACGGTCCGCCGCCGACCGTGAACACCTCGAGCCGCGTGGCCGCGTTGCCGAAGGCGCCGCTGATGCTGTAGGCCAGATTCTTCAGCTTCTTTTCCTGGTAGGCCTTGAAGAAGGCGGCACGCTCGAGCGGGCGGAGCTTCACGCGGATGCCGACCGCCTGCAGATAGCCTATGAGCGCCTCGCTCATCGTGGCGGTCGGGGGCTCGCACCAGAGATCACCCGCGTCGAACCCGTTGGGATAGCCCGCCTCGGCGAGTAGCTGCTTGGCCCGGGCCGGGTCGAACGAATAGGCCGGCGGCTGCCAGAAGAAATCGAAGCTCGCGGGAATGATGCTCCAGGTGATCCGCGAGAACCCGAGCGTGAGGGCCTCGTTGACGGCCTGGCGATTCATCGCGTAGTTCGCCGCCAGGCGCACCCGCCGGTCGGCCCACGGTGACTTCGGATCCCACTGGTCGAGGAACACGAGCCAGTGCGTCGACACGATCGGCGTCGGCTTGAGCGTGAGGCCGGGCGTCCGTCGCACTTCTTCGGCGAGCTCGCCCTGGAGCAGGTAGATGACGTCGGCCTCACCGCGCTTGAGCATCGCCAGGCGCGTGGCCTCGTCCTGGACGGACTTGATGACCAGGCGCTTCACGCTCGGGACTTTCCGCCAGTACTGCTCGTGAGCCTCGAGCACCAGCTCGATTCCCGGGTTGAACGTAACGAAGCGATAGGGGCCGGCGCCGATCGGCGCCTTCTTGAAGCCGTCGTCGCCCACCTTCTCGAGGTATTTCTTGGGGACGACCCAGCCGGCGCCCGTGGTGAGGCTCCCGTAGTAGGTCATGAAGTCGGGCCACGGCTCCTTGAGCTTGAAGCGAACCCGGTGCGGGTCCACGACCTCCACGACCGGCACGCGCTCCCGCAAGAGCTTGGACGCGGCGCCTCGATACCGCTCGAACGAGAACTTCACGTCCTCGGCCGTGACGGGATCGCCGTTGTGGAACTTGGCCCCCTGACGCAGCACGAACTCGTAGGTGAGGCCGTCCTTCGAGAGGCTCCAGGACTCGGCCAGGCTCGGGGCCATGGGGTTGCCGGGCATCGGCTTGACCAGCGCGTCGTGGAGCGCGTAGAGGATCATGAACGGCGTGCCGATCCCGGGTGTCTCGGCCGGGTCGAACCACGTGGGGGCCAGCGTGATGTGCGCCGCCCACGTCAGCTGCCCTGTCGGCGCGTCCGGCGCCGCGCCGGCCGGCGGCGTGTCGGCCAGCACGAGGGCCAGCACGAGCAACGAGGCCAGACGGCTCATCGCCGCACCCCTAGACCGGCTCCGTTCGGCCCCACACGACCGCCAGGACCGTGGCGCCGTTCTTCGTCGTCACGGTGTGCACGCAGCCGTTCGGTCGATAGTTCATGTTGCCGGTGGTCACGGGACCGGATTCGTCCGCGTTAGCCCCTTCGAGGACGAAAATGAGCTCGTCGCCGACGTGCCGGTGGGCCGCCAAGGTGGCGCCCGGCTCGAATTGCGCGAGGATCGCGCGCCGCTCTTGTGTCCCGGTCTTGTCCTCCCAGATCCTCTTCTGGCGCACACCCGGCCGCGCCTCGATCCACGGCAGATCGCTCAGCGCGAAGATCTGCGACGGGAGCCCGCTGGTCCGCTGCGCCAGCGGCTCCACCCCGCCGGTGAGGATCGCCAGGACCGTCGCGCCGTTGGGCGCCGACACCGTGTGGACACAGCCATTCGGCCGGTAGCCCATGTTCCCCGAGGTGATCGTGCCGAACTCGTCGTGAATGGCGCCCTCGACGACGAAGACCAGCTCATCGCCGACGTGCCGATGCAGCGGCAGCTTGGCGCCCGGCGCGATCCGGGTCATGACAGCCCGTCGATTGCTCTCCGGATGCTCCCAGATGTTCTTGCCGCGCACCCCGGGCTGGCGCTCCTGCCACGGGAGATCGGCGAGCGAGATGATCTGCGAGGGCGGCGTTTTCGTCGTGCTCATCGTGTCTTCTCCTGGCTCACGGGGCGTCGTGCGGCAGAGTAGCGCGCGCCGTGGGCGGGGGTCAACGAGGGCGCTATTTTGCCTTGAGCTTCAGATCCTCGTAGGGGGCCGAAAAGGCGTAGCCGGCGATGAGCCCGAGCCCGGGCTCGTCCACGCGCCGGCCGACGCCGTTGACGAAGGCCAGCTCGTACATCGGCGCGACCATCGCCTTGTCGGTCACGAGCTGCTGGACGCGATGGAGGATCGCCTCGCGCTTGGCGCGGTCGAGCTCGGTCGCCTGCTCGCGAAAGAGCCCGTCGACGTCCGGGTATCCGCCGTAGGCGAACTGCCCGCCCGAGATCATGTAGGCCTCGAGACGCGTGGCGGCATTGCCGAAGGAGCCGCCGATGATCTGGACGAGGTTCTTCAGCTTCTTGTCCGCGATGCTCTTGTTGAAGGCGGCGCGCTCGAGCGGGCGGAGCTTGGCGCGTATTCCCACGGATTGTAGATAACCGATCATCGCCTCGGCCGCGTCGGCCGACGTCATGTCGCAGAAGTACTCGCCGGCGTCGAAGCCGCCCGCGTAGCCGGCCTCGGCCAGGAGCCGCTTGGCGCCGGCGGGATCGAAGGCGTAGGCCGGGGGTTGCCAGAAGAAATCGAACGAGGTCGGAACGATGCTGAACGTGATCCGCGAGAGACCGGACGTCCTCGCCTGGTCGATGGCCTTCCGGTCGATCGCGAGATTCGCCGCGAGCCGGACGCGGCGATCGTGCCACGGCGACTTCGCGTCCCACTGGTCGACGAAGTAGAGCCAGTGCGTGGACGGATAGACGGCCTTCAGGGTGAGCCCCGGCGTGCGCCGCACCTCGTCGCCGAGCTCGCCGATCATGGAGAAGGCGATGTCCGCTTCGCCGCGCTTGAGCGCGGCCAGCCGCGTCGACGGATCGGGGATCGTGCGCAGCACGAGCCGCTTCACGCTCGGGCTCTTGCGCCAGTAGCCCTCGAACGCCTCCAGCACGAGCTCGATCCCCGGCGTGAAAGAGACGAAGCGATAGGGGCCGGCGCCGATCGGCGCCTTGCGAAACCCGTCTTCGCCAACTCGCTCGACGTACTTCTTCGGCACGACCCAGCCGGCGCCCGTGGCGAGGGTGCCGTAAAAGGTCATGAAGTCGGGCCACGGCTGCTTGAGCCGGAAGCGCACGCGCCCCGCGTCCGGCGTCTCGAGCGCGGCGACTCGGTCCTTGAGGGCGCGCGCGAAGATGCCGCGATAGCGCTCGAAGGAAAATTTCACGTCCTCGGCGGTGACCGGCTCGCCGTGGTGGAATTTCACGCCCCGGCGCAGCACGAAGTCGTAGACGAGCCCGTCCGGCGAGACGGACCACGATTCGGCCAGGCTGGGGGCGAGCGTCTTGCCGGGCATCGGCTTCACGAGCCCGTCGTGGAGCGCGTACAGCACCATGAACGACGTGATGATCGTCGTCTCCGCGGGATCGAAGTAGGTCGGCACCAGGGTCGTGTGCACCGCCCACGTGATCTGCTCGGCGGGCGCGTCCGCGCGCCCCGCGGGCGCCAGGAGGAGCAGCAGGGCAACGACGGGCGCGAGGAGTTTCATCGCGCGAGCTGGCGGCCGATGAAGTCCCGCATCATCGCGATCGCCTTGTCCGCGTCGGCGCCGGGCTGGCCGATGAAGCCGTGACGCGCACCGGGGAAGTGGACGCGCTCGATCGCGCCGCCCGCCTGCTGATAGGCGTGGACGAAGGCGTCGGTGATCGCCGCCGGCACGTTGTCGTCGAGCTCCGGGTGCGCGAGCCATACCGGCGGCAGCGCCCGGGTCTCACGGGCGGTCACGATGCGCGTGACGCTCGCCTCGGCCATCTGCGCTTCGCTCAGAAAGTAGCCGTGGTGGGCGGCGATCAACCGCTTGGCGTCGAAGCCCGACCCGTCGTCCCGGCGTCCGATCGCGTAGCGGAACCGCGCGAGCGGATCGGCGACCGGATAGAGCGCCAGGACGAACGCGACCGACTCGTCCCCTCGCGCGCCGTCGAGCGCGCCGTCGGGCGACACGATCGGCGTTCCCGCAAGCTCGGGCGCGCCGGGCCTGAGCCCGGCGAGCAGCGCCAGCTGACCTCCGCTCGAGCTTCCCACGATCCCGACGCGCCGGGGATCGACACCCAGGCGTCGCGCGTGGGCGCGCACATAGCGGATGCCCGCCGCCACGTCGGCGCTCGCCGCCGGATGCTTCGCCTCCGAGCCCTGCCGGAAGTCGAGCGAGACGACCACCAATCCGGACGCGGCCAGCGCGCGGCCGTGGAGCGCGCCCACCAGCCGATCGCCCCGGCTCCACGCTCCGCCATGGACGTCGACCAGCGCCGCCAGCGGCGCCTCGACTTCGCCGCGCGGCCGGTAGGTCCGGGCCAGGAGCTCCTTGCCCTCCGGCTTCGCGAACGGCGCGTCCGCTTCCTCGACTTCGTACGGCGCGGCCTGGTCGAATCGAACTTTCATCGGTGCCCTCCTTGATGCCCGGGGCCTTCGATCAGTCTCGAAGGGCGGGCAAGACCTCGGCGGTGAATCGCTCGAGCTGGGCGAGCTGATCGTCGCCCACGAACCGGATGCAGAGATCGCTGACCCCGGCCGCGGCGTACCGTCGGAGCGCGGTGATCACCACGTCGGCGGGGCCGAGCCCCATCGTGCCGCGCGAGTGGACGCCTCCGCCGTAGTAGGTCGCCAGGAACTCCGTGGTGACCCGCTCGGCGGTGCGCGGATCGTTCTCCATGCGGACGGTCGTATAAACGCAGAGCTCGAAGCTCGCCTTCGCGCGACCGTGTCGGGCCAGCGCTTCCTCGGCCCGCTCGCGCACCAGGCGGCACTCTTCGGCGTGAACATAGGTCGTGATGATCCCGTCGCCGAGCCGGCCGAAGCGGTCGAACTGCGCGTCGAGCATCTCGCCGCGGTTCGCCGCCGTGATGAGGACCGGGGGCCCGGCCGGGTTCCACGGCAGTGGACCGAGCGTGTGATCGGTCAGCTCCACGTCGCCGTTGCGATGGGTGACCGGCTCGCCGCGCCAGAGCATCCGCCAGATCTCGACGTGCTCTTCCAGGCGGCGGACGCGCCGCTTGTGGTCGGCGCCGCACGCCGCCCACTCGCGCTCGGCCGACGGCAGGCTCCAGCCCACGCCGAGCCCCATGACCACGCGGCCGCGCGAGATCTGGTCGACGTTGGCGATCTGGTGGGCGAGCACGACCGGGTGCCGCAGCGCCGGCAGGAGCACGGCCGTCCCGAGCCTCACGCGAGTCGTGATTCCTGCCAGATAGGCCAGGGTCGTGAGCGGCTCGAGCCGCGGCTTGGCGACGATGCTGTCGCCGACCCACACGGCGTCGTAACCGGCGCGGTCGGCGTGCCGCGCCATCGTCCAGCATTCCTCCACGGGAGGTCGATGCGCGGACCGCATGACCACACCGCGGGTCGGAATGAGGACGCCGAGACGCATGCCGGCCGCTAGTGTACTCCGGCTCCTCAGCCCAGGAGCTTGCGAAGCGAGCCGAGCAGCCGGTCGGGGTCGAGCTCGAGGTCGGTGCGCCGCTCGGCGATCCGGCCCTTCTCGTCGACCAGCACCACGAGGCTCCCGTGCACGATGCGCTCGCGCGCGGTGGCGTTGGGGCCGAAGGCGCGGACCACGCGGCCCACGTCGTCCGACGCACCGGTCAGGAGATGCCAGCTCGCCAGATCGAGACCGTAGGCGTCCGCGTAGCGGCGAAGGACCTCGGGACGGTCGGTGGCCGGATCGAGCGTGATCGAGACGAAATTCACGCGCCCGTCGAGCTTCTCGGTGCGGACCCGGCTCTGGGTCCGGGCGAGCTGCGCCGTGATGAGCGGGCACGCCTCCGCGCACGTCGTGAAGACGAAGCTGACGACGAGGACGCGGCCACGGAGGGTCTCCGACTTGACCACCGCGCCGGTCTGATCCACCAGCTCGAACGTCGGCATCATCTCCGCCTGTCCCCTCGAGCAGGCGGACAGGAGCAGAAGCCCGGCGAGCGCCGCCGCCAGCGCTCTCACGTCGCCGCCACCGGCCACGCCGGGACGAGCCCCCTCGCGCGGGCGAGAATCGCGAGCATGACCAGCGCGTATCCCACCGGGATCAGCACGGGCTCGAGCCGCTGGAACCACTGGAGCGTCGTCGTCGACACACCCGACACCGCGAGGAGCACCCCGAAGGAGCCGAGACCGCAGTGCGTGAGCGAGGACACGCTGGCGCCGAGCAGGCCGACGATGCCGGCTCCGCTCAGCGAGCCGACCGCGCCCCAGCGCGTCGCCAACCCGCCGATGCCGAGGTACAACCCGACGAGCGCGGAGAACGAGACAAAGAAGACCAGGTTCGACCACGTCAGCTCGTAGCTCCACACGGCGACACCGAAGGCAGGGTGCCGGCGCCCGTACTCGACCAGCGGCTCGCGCGCGATCAGCGCGGCGGCGTCCGCCGCCGACGGGGTGAGCCTGACGATGCGGCGCGCGTTCTCCCACGCCGGATAGAGCCGCAGATAGTTCGGCGCACCGCCCAGACCGGCCACGAGGATACCGAGGATCAGCGCGTGATAGACGACGAAGACGGCCAGGGTCGACGCCGCCACGGTCCAGCGCCGCGCGCGGACGCCTGTCCGCAGCGCGCGCAGCGCGGTCACGGGCGCGGCTCCACCCAGGCGCGCCCGCTCTCCTCGCGCACCTGGGCGAGCACGCGCGCCTTGAGGGCCATGAACTCGGGGGTCGTGATGACCTCGGCGGGCCGCGGCCGCGGGAGCTTTACCGGCATCAGGTCGCGGATCTGGCCGGGCCGGGCCGTCATGACGGCCACGCGATCGGCCAGGAAGATCGCCTCGTCGATGTCGTGGGTGACGAACAGCACCGTCGTCTTCACCTCGCGCCAGACACCGAGCAGCAGCTCCTGCATCGCCAGCCGCGTCTGGGCGTCGACGGCCCCGAACGGCTCGTCCATGAGCATCACGCGCGGCCGGTTGACGAGAACGCGGGCGATTCCGACGCGCTGCTGCATGCCGCCGCTGAGCTCGCCCGGGTACGCGCGCTCGAAACCCGCGAGCCCGACCAGATTCAGATAGGACCGGGCCTGGGCCGACCGCTCCGTCGGTCCGATCCCGCGCATCTTGAGGCCGAACTCGACGTTGGCGAGCACGGTCTTCCACGGGAACAGCGAGTGCTGCTGGAAGACCACCCCGCGATCCGCGCCGGGTTCACGGACGGGCTCGCCGTCCACCACCACCCGCCCGACCGTCGGCTGCACGAAGCCCGCCACCGCGTTGAGCACGGTGGTCTTGCCGCAGCCGGACGGGCCCAGCAGCGCCACGAACTCGCCCGGCGTCGTCATCAACGTGAACCGCCGGACCGCTTCCACCCGCCGGTCGTCGCGGCTGAAGGCGACACCGAGGTCGGTGATCTCGATGCGTCCGGTGGGCCTGTCGGGCGCCACGACCATCAGGCTCCGTCCTTCTCGCGGCGAGGCAGCCACGGCATGCAGCGCGCGCCGACCAGCCGGACGACCAGGCTCGACAGCATGCCGAGCACGCCGATCGTGAGCATGCCGACGACGATCTGGGCGTACTTCACGATCCCGTAGGCGACCCAGGTGAAGTACCCGACACCGAATTGCCCGGAAATCATCTCGGCCGAGATCAGGCAGATCCACGAGACGCCCATGCCGACCGATAGGCCCGTCACGATCGACGGCAGCGCCCCGGGAAGCACCACCTCGCGGAAGATCGCGGCGCGGCCCGCGCCCAGGCTCGTGGCGGCGCGCACGAGCTGCCGGTCGATGCCCTCGACGCCGTGGATCGTGTTCAGCACGATCGGAAAGAACGCGCCGAGCGTGGTGATGAACACGATGCTCGACCGCTCGGTGGGCCAGAGCATGATGCTGATCGGCACCCACGCCACCGCCGGGATCGGCCGGAACAGCTCGATCGGTGGGAGCAGGGTGTCCTCGGCGAACGCGAACCATCCGATGAGCAGCCCGAGCGCGACGCCGAGCACGGTGGCGATGGCGAAGCCGAGCCAGATGCGCTCGAGGCTCGCGAGGATGTGGCCGTAGAAGCTCCAGCTGCTGAACAGCTCGATCGCCTCCGCGAGGACGTCGCCGGGCGAGGGGATGTTCTGGAAGCGCACGTAGAAATCGAGGTCCCACAGGGTCGCCGCGTGCCACGCGAGGAGGAAGAGCCCGATGGACAGCGCGCGGAGGGCCGGCCGCCGCCAGCTCGTCAGTCCCAGGGGCGCGGCGGCCGCGGCCCGCGCGGCCGTCGCGCGGACGAGCTGCGCGGTGGCCATCTACCTCGCGGCCCCCAGCTTCTTCGCCTCCTCGAGCGAGAGGACCCTGCCGCCGTTCTTGCTCGCGAACGCCTCGGCCTCGTCCTTCCACGCGAAGGCGACGAGCGACGCGGTCGCGGCCTTGCCGCTGCCGCCCGCCACGTAGAAGGCGCGATGGGCGAAGAGCTTGAGGCCCGTCGGATAGTCGAACACGTAGGCCGCGTTGACCGCCCGGCCCCCCTGCTCCGCCTCCCGCAAGGCCCCCATCAAGCTCGCCAGCGAGGCGTAGGGCCTGATGGGCTCGCCCTTGAGCCACATCTCGGCCGCTGCGCGCGGGTCCTTGATCGACGCGCCCGTCGCATCTTTGCCTTCGAAAGGCGAGGTGCCGGCGACCATGGCGCGCTGATCGCGCGCGTAGTCGCGGCCGAGCTCACGGTACGCCTGTTTGATGAAGCGGTCATCGATGAAGCCCTCGACGTCCGCGCCCTTGATGATTCCCATCTTCTGGAGCACCGACGCGTCGTACTTCAGCACCTCCACCCACTTGGGCTTCACGGTCGCGTCGAGCGTGAGGAAGCCGCCGCGCCCGAAGTAGAGGTAGAGCACCTCCTTGGGAATCGACGTCCACTGCTCCTGCTTCGTGGTCGCCTCCTCGGGATTCTTCGTGATCCACTCGTTGGCCTCGACGACGGCCTTGAGATAGGCCACGACGATCTCCGGGTGCTTCTCGAGGAAGTCCTTGCGGACGACGGGACCGTGCAGGTAGGCGACCGACGCCTGGCTCCCGTCGAAGATCTTCCGCCCGAAGCCCTTGAACTCCATCAGCTCGCCCCACGGACAGAAGTCGGCGTGGGCGTCGATCTTCTTCTCCTGGATGCTGGTCGCCCCGATGGGCGGCGCCTGGTTGATCAGGGCGAAGTAGTCGGACGTGAGCCCGCGGTCCACCAGGGCCTTGAGCAGCATCCCGTGCGCGGCGGAGCCGAACGGCACCGAGACTCTCTTGCCCTTGAGATCCTCGAACCGGTAGATCGGCGCGTCGGCCGGCACCACGATCGAGTTGCCGGAGCCGTGCATGTTGTACCCGGTCATCGAGACGATCACCGAGCGGAGGCTATTCGTCTCCTGGAAGCGGGCGATGTTGACGAGCAGCGGGTAGTCGCCCATGACCCCGATGTCGAGCTTGCCGGCCAGCATCTGGCTCGTGATCGGCGGCCCGGAGGTGTAGTCCTCCCAGACGACGTCGTATTTCGCGCCGGCGTATTTTCCGGTGTGCGGAAGATGTTTCTCGAGGAGCCCGAGCTGCTTGACCGTGATGCCGCCCGAATAGGTGTCCGTGCACAGGCTCTGATGGCCGATCCCGATGCGAATTGCTTCCTGCGCCGCGCCGGGCGCGGATACGAGCACGAGCGCGGCCACGAGGCCAACGCGCGAGGCGAGTGTTCCTGGCTTGATCATGCGCCTTTTTCTCCCGAGCTCTTTCTCTCCGCGGGCTCACGAGCGGACGGACGATGCCTCTGCCGTCTGCCGGTGCGCGGGTGGGCCAACAGTCGGAGACCTGGCTCCGCCAGTCAATGTCCAGGACTGTGGAATTTCTGTAGGTGACTGCGGCCTCCTGTGACAGGCTCGGGGCGTGAAAGCTCGGCGTGGTCATGCGCAAGTGCCCGTCGTGCCAGGGGAAGCGGGCGAAATCCTGGAGGATCGAGCGCCCGCGCACTCGGACACTCGCCCCGTCGTGCTCATCGTCGACGACGACGCCGGAATCCGAGACGCTCTGCGCTTCGCGCTGGATGAGAGCTATGCCGTCCTCGACGCGCCGCACGGACGGAGCGCCTTGGACATCGTGCGGACCGAGCGCGTGGATCTCGTCCTCCTCGACATCCTGATGCCCGAGGTGGACGGGCTCGAGATACTGCAGGAGCTCAAGGCGCTCGAGCCGGATCTTCCGGTCATCATGTTGACCGCGGTGAAGACGGTGCGGACCACGGTCGCCGCCATGAAGCTCGGCGCCTCGGACTACGTCACGAAGCCGTTTCAGGAAGACGAGCTGCTCGCCGCGATTCGCCAGGCACTCGAGCAGCGCGCCCGGCGGCTCGGCGTGCCCGCGGAGCGAGACCGCGCCGACCGTGACGCGCGGCTGCCGCGGACGTACCGGCTTCTCCTCGTGGGAGGCGATCCCGGCTGGCGCGCGACGCTCGCCGTCGTGCTGGCGCGCGCGACCAGCGTGGAGACGAGCGCCACGCTCATGGACGGGCTGAACGACATGCTCAGACTTCGGCCGACCTGCGTCGTGCTGAACGTCAAGCGCTCCACGGCCGAGGCTGGGCGCTTCCTTGGCGCGCTGAACGCGCAGCTCCCCGCCTGCCCGGTGCTCGTGGTGTGCGACGACGTCTACCTCGGCACCCCGTCGGTGTGGGAGAGCCTGAACATCCGCGGCGTGCTTCGCCCGCCCGTCAGGTTCGACGATCTGCTGAGCCGGATCGGCGCGCTGCTCCCGCCCGGCAACGGCCTGAACGGCCCGTGGCCGCGGCTCGGCGAGTTCGTGGGTCGCACCATCGCTCATCTGAGCCAGCACTACGATCAGGAGCTGACGGTCGAGAGCATCGCGGAGCTCACCGACATCTCGGCGAGCCACCTGGCCCATCTCTTTCGCTCGGAGATCGGGATGAGCGTCCGCGACTATCTCACCCGAGTCCGGGTGACGATCGCCCAGGACCTTCTGGCGCACACCGACGACAAGCTCGAGGCGATCGCCACGAGTCTGGGCTTCGCGGACACCTCTCATCTCGCGCACGTTTTCCAGCGGATCACCGGCAGGCCGCCGAGCGCCTATCGGCGCTCGACCCGCTGATCGCCCGCCTTCTCTGCCCTGCCCGCTCCGCGGGCGGCTAGCAACCCGAGACACAGATTCCGCAGTCCTGGACATTGATTCAGCTCTCCCGACGGGCGAAGTTCGCGGATACTCGCACATCGGCTCACGCCAGGGAGAAACGCGTGGATCATTGGCTGCTCGCATACGTGGCTATCGGCGCTTTCATCGGGTTCTTCGCCGGCATGCTGGGCATGGGCGGCGGCGGCATCCAGGTGCCGCTGACGACGATGGCCTTCGCGGCGCAGGGTTTTCCCCACGAGCACATGCTGCACGTCGCGCTCGGGACGGCGATGGCGACCGTGATCTTCACCTCGGTCTCGAGCCTGCGCGCTCACGACCGCCACGGCGCGGTCAACTGGGCCGTCCTGCGGCGCCTGCTCCCGGGGATCGTCATCGGCACGGGCCTCGGGACCTTACTCGCGCGCCACATTCCGACGTTTCCGCTGGCGGTGATCTTCGTCGTGTTCGTCCTCTACATGGCCTCGAGCATGCTCTTCAGCTGGAAGCCGAAACCGACGCGCCAGCTGCCGGGAACGGCTGGTCTTCTCGTCGCCGGCACCGTGATCGGCGTCTGCTCGGCGCTAGCGGCCATGGGCGGCGCCACGCTGACGATTCCGTTCCTGGTGTTCTGTAACGTGCCCTTTCACACGGCGATCGGCACGGCCTCGGCCGTCGGCTTTCCGATCGCCGTCGTGGGCACGCTGGGCTACCTCGTGAACGGCTGGGGCGCCGCCGGGCTCCCGGCGCACAGCGTGGGCTATATCTACGTGCCGGCGCTGATCGGATTCACCCTGGGGAGCATGGTGCTGGCGCCCTTCGGCGCGCGGCTGGCGCACCGCACTTCCGAGCGCTCACTCAAGCGCATCTTTGCGATCGTCATCGGCGCGCTCGGGCTCAAGATGCTGGTCGCGCTGGCCTGAGAGCGCGGCGCGCCGCGCCGACGCGCGCCTGTAAATCTCTGATATGGGAGAAGCGATTTTGCACCAGAAGATTGGACGCCTCCTCGTCGCCAACCGCGGCGAGATCGCCATCCGCATCGTGCGCGCCGCGCGCGAGCTCCAGATGCGCACGGTCGCGATCTTCTCCGAGGAAGATCGCGGCGCGCGGCATCGCTTCACCGCCGACGAGAGCTATCTCGTCGGCAAGGGCCGCACGCCGGTCGATGCCTACCTCGATCTGGACGACGTGCTCCGGGTGGCGCGCCGGGCGCGCGTCGACGCGATTCATCCGGGCTACGGATTTCTCGCGGCCAAGCCCGCGCTGGCCGCCGCGTGCGCGCAGGCCGGCATCACCTTCGTCGGTCCCCGGGAAGACGTGCTCCGGGTCCTGGGCGACAAGGTCGCGGCGCGATCCCTCGCGCAGGCGGCCGGCGTGCCGGTCCTTCCCGCCACCGGCCTCCTGCCGCGAGAGGTCGGCCACGCGACGGACCGGGCGGCGGCCATCGGCTTCCCGCTCATGATCAAAGCCAGCCGGGGCGGCGGCGGGCGCGGCTTGCGTGTGGCGAAGGCGGCGGCGGAGCTTCCGGCCCTCATCGAGGCGGCGCGGCGCGAGGCACGCGGCGCCTTCGGCGAGGGCGACGTGTACGCCGAGAAGCTCCTGTGCCGGGCGCGCCACATCGAGGTCCAGATCCTGGGCGACCTCCACGGCACGCTCGTGCATCTGTTCGAGCGCGATTGCTCGGTGCAGCGGCGGCATCAGAAGGTCGTCGAGTGGGCGCCGGCGCGGTGCCTGACCGAGGCCGAGCGCGAGAGGCTCTGCGCGGCCGCGCTCACCGTGGCGCGGGCCGCCGGCTACACCAACGCGGGGACCGTGGAGTTCATCCTGGATGCCGACACCGGAGCCTTCTACTTCATCGAGGTCAACCCGCGCCTGCAGGTCGAGCATACGGTCACCGAGGAAGTCACCGGGATCGACATCGTCAAGGCGCAGCTCCGGATCGCCGCCGGAGCCCGCATCGGCGACCCCGACTCCGGCGTGCCCTCGCAGGAGGCGATCACGCTGGCCGGGCATGCGCTCCAATGCCGGGTGACGACCGAGGACCCGACGCGCGGCTTCGCGCCCGCCCACGGGCGCCTCACCACCTGCCAGGTCCCGGCAGGCTTCGGCATCCGCGTCGACGCCGGCAGCGCACACACGGGCGCGAGCGTGTCGCCGTCCTACGACTCCCTGCTCATGAAGATCGTGGCCCGCGGCGACTCGCCGGAGGAGACGATCGGACGCATGGCGCGGGCGCTCGGAGAGTCGCGCGTCGAGGGCGTGGCGTCGAATCTGGAGTTCCTCGAGCACGTGATCGCGCACCCGGCGTTCGCCACTGGCGCCTACACGACGAAGTTCGTGGACGAGACGCCGGAGCTCCTCGAGTCGACGCCATCACCGGGTGGCGCGCTCGGTCTCCTCGAGTTCCTCGGCGAAGTCACCGTCAACGGTAACCCGGAGCTGCTGGGACACCCGCGGCCCGCGGCTCCGCTGCCGACGGCGCCGGTGCCCCGTTTCGACCTCGATCGGCCGATCCCACCGGGCAGCCGCGATCGGCTGCGGGAGCTCGGGCCCGAGCGCTTTCTGAGCTGGATGCGGCGTGAGCAGCGCATTCTCTTCACCGACACGACGATCCGCGACGCGCAGCAGTCGCTCCTGGCGACGCGGGTCCGGACGCACGACATCGTGGCCATCGCCCCGGCGTACGCCCACCTGACGCCGCAGCTCTTCTCGCTCGAGTGCTGGGGCGGCGCGACGTTCGACGTGATGCTGCGGTTCCTGCGCGAGGACCCGTGGGAGCGGCTGGCGCGGCTGCGCGACGCGGTTCCCAACCTGATCCTCCAGATGATGGTGCGCGCCTCGAACGCGGTCGGCTACACGAGCTATCCCGACAACGTCGTGCAGCACTTCATCACGCAGGCGAAGCTGGCGGGCATCGATCTGTTCCGCGTCTTCGACTCGTTGAACGGAGTCGACAACATGCGCGTCGCGATCGACGCCGTGCGCGGCACCGGAGCGCTGTGCGAGGCGGCGATGTGCTACACGGGCGATCTGTTCGACGCCGCCCGCCCGAAGTGGAACCTGCGCTACTACGTCGACCTGGCCCGGCAGCTCGAGAAGGCGGGCGCGCAGATCCTCGGCATCAAGGACATGGCGGGCGTGTGCCGGCCGCGCGCGGCCCGCGCGCTGGTGGAGGCGCTGCGAGGCGAGGTCGGGTTGCCCATCCACTTCGACACACACGACACCAGCGGCATCGGCGCCGCCAGTGTCCTGGCCGCGATCGACGCGGGCGCCGACGCGGTCTACGGCGCCCTCGACGCGATGAGCGGCCTCACCGCGCAACCGAACCTGAGCGCCATGGCGTCGGCGCTGGCCGGGTCCGAGCTCGACCCGGAGCTCGACCCCGACGTCTTGCAGTCGCTGTCGCGCTACTGGGAGGTCGTCCGCCGCTATTACGCGCCGTTCGAAGCCGACATGCGCGCCGGGACGGCCGACGTCTATCGCCACGAGATGCCGGGGCCCCAGTACACGAACCTCCGCGCTCAGGCGCGCGGGATGGGACTCGAGCATCGCTGGGACGAGATCTGCCAGCGCTACGCCGAGGTGAACTTGCTGTTCGGCGATCTCGTGAAGATCACCCCGACGTCGACGGCGGTCGCCGACATGGCGCTCTGCATGGTCGCCAACGCCCTGAGTCGCGACGACGTGCTCGATCCGGCGCGCGACCTCGCGTTCCCGAAATCGGTCTTCGCCCTGTTCCGCGGCGAAGTCGGCGCGCCGCCGGAGGGCTTCCCGGCAGACCTGCAACGCAAAGTGCTCAAGGGGCAGCCCGTGATCAACGGACGCGCCGCCGCCCATCTGCCGCCGGCGGATCTGGCGGCGGAGCGCCAGGACCTCGAAGCCGCCCTGCGGCGCCCGGTGAGCGAGCGCGAGCTGTCGTCGTGGCTCCTGTTCCCCTCGCTCTTCCTCGAGTTTGCGCGACACCGCGACCGCTTCGGAGACGCGTCGGTGCTGCCGACCACGGCGTTCTTCTACGGGCTCAGGGAAGGCGAAGAAATCGAGGTCGAGGTCGCGCCGGGCAAGCGGCATGTGATCGGCCTCCTCGGCCGGACGGAGCCCGACGGCGACGGCTGCGTGACGCTCTTCGCGACCGTGGACAGCCAGCTGCAGCTCGTCCGGCTCGCCACGGCCGCCGCGACCGGGCACGTGACACGTACGCAAGCTCAGGAGGGGAATTCCGCGCACGTCAGCGCCGGGCTGGCCGGCACGGTCGTCGCGGTGCCGGTGCGCCCCGGCCAGGTCGTCGCGCGCGGCGAGACACTCCTGGCGATCGAGGCGATGAAGATGGAGACGCACATCATCGCAGAGCGCGATGCGATGGTTGCCGAGGTGTACGTGGTGCCCGGTGACCCGGTGGGTCCGCGCGACCTGCTGATCCTGTTAGCGTAGCCGAGCCGCCGCCACCGGGCGGCGATTTCACCCGCGCTTGGACGCCATCAAGGACTGCAGCAGCCGGTCCATCTCGCGCTCGAGCGCCACGGCGAGCTTGTCGGCCTCGCTCATGTTGCCGTCGCGCGCGAGCGCTTCAAGCCCCTGAGCCAGCCCCGCGGCCGTGGTGGCGCCGATCACCTTCAGCGCCCCTTTGATCGTGTGGGCCTCCCGCGTCAGCTCCGCGGCTTCGCGGCCGGCGATCGCGCGTCGAATCGCCTCCATCCGGATCGGCGCGTCCTCGACGAAGATCCCGAGCAGCTCGTCGAGGAGCTCGCGGTCTCCGCCGACATAGGTGAGCACGGCTGAGAAATCGAAGCCGGCCTCCGGCGCCGCGTCACCCGCCACCATCGGAACGGCCTCGCTCCGTACGGAAACGGCCTCGCTCCGCACCGGCGTGGCCTCGCTCCGCACCGGAGCGGCCTCGCTCCGCTTCGGCGCGGCTTTCTTGCGCCCCGGAGCGGGAGCCTGCTGCGGAGCGCTCGTGTCGAGGAGCCGGGTCAGGGCGGCCGACAGCTCTGCGGGCTTGACCGGCTTCGTCAGGTACTCGTCCATCCCGGCCGCGAGGCATCGCTCGCGATCTCCGCGCATCGCATACGCGGTCAGCGCCATGATCGGGAGCCGGCGGCGGCCCGGATTCCTGGCCTCGCTCTCACGGATCATCTTGGTGGCCGTCAGCCCATCCATTACCGGCATCTGCACGTCCATCAGGGCCACGTCGAATGGACGGCTCTCGTACGCGTCGACGGCTTCTTGCCCGTTGTAGGCGACGATCGGGATGTGGCCCATCTTCTCCAGGAGCCGCACGATCACGCGCTGATTGACCGCGTTGTCTTCCGCGACCAGCACGTGCAAGCGCCTCGCCGCGGCGTCGCGTGCGGGAGACGACGGCGCAGCGGTCTCGATCGACTGCCCGAGGGCCAGGAGGACGGCGTCGAGAAGCTCGGACGGAGTGAACGGCTTCACCAGATGACGGGCGACGCCGAGCGCCCGGCAGCGCGCCAGATCACCGCTCATCACGTCCGACGTGAGCAGCATGACCGTCACGCCGGCCAGCGCCGGCTCCTGACGGATGCGCTCGGCGACGGCGAAGCCGTCGAGGTCGGGCATGCGGGCGTCGAGGAGCACCAGATCGAACGTGCGGCCCGCGGCCCGCGCCCGCTCGAGCTCCGCCAGCGCCGCCCGTCCGTCCTCCACGATCGTCGTGGCGACGCCCCACGCGCCGAGCATCGCCTCGAGCAGCCGACGGTTGGTCGCGTTGTCGTCGGCCGCCAGGACGGGAAGCCCCTGCAAGGCATGAGACGGCGCCGCCACGCGCCGGGGAACCGGCACCTGCGCCCGCTCGAGCACCAAGGTGAAGTGGAACGTGCTGCCATGGTCGAGCTCGCTGTCGAGCCAGATGCGTCCGCCCATCCGCTCGACGAGGCGGCGGCAGATGGCGAGGCCCAGCCCGGTCCCGCCGAACCGGCGCGTGGTCGACGCATCGGCCTGCGCAAAGGCGTCGAAAATGAGGCGGCTCTTCTCGGCGGCGATCCCGATGCCCGTGTCCTGGACCGACACTCGCAAGGTGACGGTGTCGGCGGTCACGGTCTCGGCGTCGACGCGAACCGCAACTTCGCCCCGCTCCGTGAACTTGATCGCGTTGCCGACCAGGTTGACGAGGATCTGGCCGATCCGTCCGGTGTCGCCCACGAGGTCGTCGGGGACTCCTGGACGAATCTCATACGCCAGCTCGAGCGACTTGGCGTGGGCGAGCGACGCGAGCGTCTTGATCGCCTCCGCCAGGGTCTCGCGCAAGGCGAAGGGCACCGGCTCCAGCTCGAGTCGACCCGCCTCGATCTTCGAGAAGTCGAGGATGTCGTTGATGATGGCCAGCAACGCCTCGCCCGAGCGGTGGACGGTGTCGGCGTAGTCCCGCTGCTCGCGCGTCAGCTCGGTGTCGAGCAGCAGCGAGGTCATGCCGATCACGCCGTTCATCGGCGTCCGGATCTCGTGGCTCATGGTGGCCAGGAACTCCGACTTCGCGCGGTTCGCGGCCTCCGCGGCGGCTTCCTTCTGTTTCAGCGCGCTGATGTCGCGGACGATCGTGAGCTCGCCCATCGGTCGGCCGGCCTCGTCGCGGAACGGGGTCGCCACGACCGAGACCTCGACGAGCTGGCCGGACCTGGTCTTGGCGCACGTCTCGAACGACGCCGGCAGCGCGCGCTGGCCGCCGGATCCCGCGAGATCGGCGCTCGCGGCGCGCCCGTCCCAGAGGTCGAGCGTGCGCAGCGGCCGCCCGATCGTCTCGACGGCGCTGTAGCCGTAGAGTCGCGCGGCGCCCCGGTTCCAGGAGGTCACGACGCCGCGCTGGTCGTGGGTGAAGATGGCGTCGCTCGACTGCTCGACCTGCAGCGCGAGCAGCCGATTCTTCTCCTCGCTGCGGCGCAGCGAGGCCACCAGCGATTCGATGTTCTCCGCCATGCTGTTGAAGGCCTGGATGCACAGCGCGGTCTCGGGCGGCCCCTGGAGCGAGATTCGCACGCCGTACTCGCCCTGCCCGAAGCGTTGCGCGCTGGCGGCCAGGGCGCGAAGCGGCCGCACGCCGCTGCGGAGCACCACCAGGGTCACGCCGAGCGAGAGCGCGGTGCCCAGGATGAGAATGCCGAGCTTCACCCAGAAGCCGTGCCAGAGCTTGTTGACGGACACCGCGGGGTTGAGCCGCAGGGAGACCGTGCCGTACCGTTCTCCGCCGACGACGACGGCCTGAGAATCCTCCAGGACCGGGAGGCGGAGTCGCGCGACGAACCACCCCGGCGCTTCGATCCGGATCGCCGGCCCGAGGGCCGCCACCGGGTGGCCGGAGTTGTCGGTCCACGCGAATCGGGCGATCGTCGGCTGGCGTGCGCGCGCCTTCACCATCTGCTCGATCACCGAGTAGTCGCCCACGACGGCGGGGCCGCTCATCGCCGGCAGCGCGAAGCTCATCTCTTCGCGGAGCTGCTCGCTCAGGGTGGTGCGCTGATCGGCGATCTCTCCGCGGAGGATGGAGTACAGCAGCGCCGCTCCGCAGCCCATCAGGGCCAGACCACTGCCGAGCACGAGTCGGGCCGTGAGGGAAAGATTGCCTCGCCCGAGCCCGGCGAGCGAAAAATTCACTACTGGAGCTCGACCTTCACCAGGGTGGTTCGGTAGAACTTCCGCATGTTGTCGAACTCGCTGTCTTTCGAGGCGACGAATCGCATCGGCGTCGCCTGCTTGAGGACGTTCGCGCTCGAGGCGAGCACCTTCGCGCCCTCCGGCTCATCGGCCATCTTGAGAAACGCCTCGCGGACGGCCTTGACGGCGTCGGCCGGAACCGACGGGAGGGCCGAGAGGGCGAGGCTCAGGTACTTGTCCGAGCTCCACAGCGTGCGGTAGGCGAGGTTCTCGCGCTGGGCGAAGGCCCGCATCACCTCGGCGTTCACGCCGGCGGCGACCACGCGGCCAGCCTTGAGCTGTCCCATGGCGCCTTCCTGGTTGCCGGCGAAGTGGACCTTGACCTGGATCCCTTTGCGCATCAGGGCATCCATCGGAAGGTGATAGCCGAAGAACGCGGCGGTGTGAGGGAACGCAACCTCCTGCCCTTCGAGGTCGGCCAGCGTGCGAATGGGAGAGTCCTTCAGCACCACGATCTCCCCGGTCCCGGCGTCCTCCTTCGGGCGCGCGAAGACTCGGTAACCGCTCTCTTCGTTCTCCTTGATGAAGTTGTGGTTGGAGTAGAGGAAATGGTACTCGCCGCGACGGACCATGGCCGTGTGCTCGGGACCGGTCTGGGCCACCTTCAGCTGGAGCGGGACGCCGCTTCGCTCGGAGACGTACCGCAGAATCGGATTCCAGAACTGCGCGGTCAGCGTCGGGCTTCGCCAGATGATGACCCCGAACAAGAGGGGCTGATTCTGAGACCAGCCCGGCGTTCCGAGCGCGACGACTGACGCAGCGCCGAGCCACGCGGCGACAACCCACTTCTTCATGAGCCTCCCCTGATCTCTCTGGATGACGTGGAAGTCCAATCGGGAATCAAGCAAGGGTCGAGCCAAGGACTTACGCGTGAAGAGACAGCTACTTGCGAAGCCTTTTACGCTCGCCGGTACGCAGCGCGGTCACGCGGATTGTCATCTTTGTCAGTCGCTGCCGGGGACCGGCGAGAGTGCCTTCGCTCAGACCTGGCCGTCCCACGACGAGCCGGCGACCTCGGCCCAGCGGGCGCGGATCCGCGCGAACTCGGCGGCCGAGAGCGCGCCGACCTCGAGCAGCGCCGCGTTCTGCTGCCAGCGCTCCGGCTTCGTGGTCCCGACGATCGCGGTGTGCACGCCGGGCACGCGCAAGGTGAAACGCAGCGCCGTGCTCACGGCCGTGTCGGGCGCCGCCTTCAAGAACGGATAGTCGAGCTTCCGGAGGCGTGACCAGTAGGCCTGGTAGTACGGCTCCGACGGCTTGCGCTCGTAGCTCCAGACGACGTTGGCGAGCGGGCGCTTCGCGATCACGCCCATCTTCCGGGCGATCGCCAGCGGCACGGTGCGGTCGACCGCGTCCTGGTCCGCGATGCTGACCGACGTCTGGAGCGTGTCGAAGCGCCCGCATTCGACGGCATAGCGCGCCGCCTCGCCGTCACCGCTGTAGCCGATGTACCGCGCCCAGCCGCGCTCGCGCGCGCGCTCCAGCGCCTCGATGGCCTCGCCGCGGCGCAGCTCGCCGAGCGAGCAGCTGTGCAGCTGGATCAGATCGACGTGGTCGGTCGCGAGGCGGCGCAGGCTGCGCTCGATGCTGGCCAGGAGTGGCGCGCGCCGCCAGTCGGCGCTCGACCAGCCGCCGGCGTGCCCGCACTTCGTGAACAGCGCGACGTCCCGGCGTCGGGCTCCGAGCGCCTTGCCGATCAGGCTCTCGCTGTCGTCGTAGCACTCCGCGGTGTCGATCACGTTCAACCCGGCATCGAGCGCGCTCCCGAGCAGCCGCGCGACCGTGCGGGCGCTCACGCTCTGATACCCGATCTCCGAGCCGCCGAAGCCGAGCACGCTCGCCACGATGTCGGTGCGGCCGAGCCTACGCTGCTCCATCGCAGACGTCATGGACCGTCACGGTACCATGGCGCTGTGGCGAGGGTGACGCGCTGAGACAACCGCAGACGAGTGAGGAGGATGCCCATGACGACAATCAGCGAAGTCGAACGTCCGGGGCTGGCGGTCCGCGCCTTCTATCGGATCGGGCGGGCGCTGTACGGCCGGGTGCCGACGCCGGAGCGGCTCATGGCCCACCGTGTGCCGCTCATGATGGGGCTCGGCGGCCTCTACGTCGCGCTCGAATGGTTCGGTCGGATCGAGTCGACGCTTCGCGCGCTCCTCAACGTGCAGGTCGCGGCGCTGTACGGCAGCGCCTATTGAATGGACATCCGCCGCGCCGTCGGCGCGAAGGCGGGGATCCCGAGCGAGAAGCTCGACGATCTGCTGCGCTACCGAGAGAGCGATCGATTCACGGCGCGAGAGCACGCCGCGCTCGAGTACGCCGAACGCATCACGCGCGACGAGCTCGAGGTGACCGACGCCTGCATGGCCCGGGTCCGGGAGCACTTCTCGGAGGCCGAGGTCATCGAGCTGACCTTCATCGTGGGCTTTCAGACCTTCGCCAGCAAGTTCGCGAAGGCGCTCAACCTCGCCCCGCAGGGATTCGCGTAGCCGTCGCTCGCGGCGCCGCGACCCGGAAGGCGCCCCGGGTCGCGGCGCGGCCGCGGAGCCCTCATAAGTCCTGTCGCTACGGGCGCGGGGTGCAGTACGACGGCGCCCAGCTCACGCTGAGGACGTCCGGCCCGATCGTGCTGTAGTCGAACGCCTCGGCGTCCTTCCGCATCTGTCGCGTGTCGAACAGCAGCCGCGCCTCCGGGATCCCGCCGAAGAACGCGCGAAACATCGGCCGCACCATCAGCCGGGCCGCGCGAAGCCCGATCGGCCCCATGAAGTTGCGCCGCTCGCCGACGTGCGAGAGCTCGTCCGTCATGATCGCACGCAGGAGCTCGCGGATCCGGTCCCGGACCTCGGGCTCGTCGCCGACGATACCGTCGAGCATCGTGTCGAGCTGGAGGTACACGGTGAGCCCCATCAGCTCGCTCACGAAGGCCGGCGGCGCCACGACCGGGCCGGGCAAGCGGGCGAACGCGCCGTAGAGCTGCCGGGTCCGCTTCGGCAGCGGCCCCCACTCGACGCCCTCCAGACCGAAGGTCCGGAACATCTCCTGGAACAGGCGCATGTGACAGAACTCCTCGGCAAGGTGGTACCGGCTGATCTTGTCGATCAGGTACGCCGCGCGGGCCACCGTCGGCGTCTCGTCCCAGGCCGCCGAGATCCCGATCCACTCGTGACGCGCGAACTTGTAGAGGAAGGTCAGCAGCAGGGTCCGCCGGTCGAGGCTCCGCGGAGCGTCCCGCATCGTGAGGTAGTTGCGGTGGAACGCGTCGCCGACCGGCCGGCGTGTTCGAACCGGGTTCGCCTGAAAGCGGACGAGACTCTTCCGCTTCTCCGACAGGTCCTTCGCGTCCTCGAGAATCTCGCCGTCGCGGCGCTGCTGATAGCGCCAATAGCTCTCGAAGTTCTCCTCTCGCTCGCGCGCCGTGGCGGGAGAGAAGATCGACACGCGGGCGGGTCGATGGACGGATGACGGGCTCGGTCTCACAGACACGAGAGTACACGCTCCGCGTCCTTACGCGAGGGCGGCCGCGCCGGCGCTGGCGATCTGCTCGTCCTCGTGCGACTGGACTCCGGACACGCCGATGGCTCCGAACGAGGGCGCTCCTAGTGCAGCGGCCGACTCGGTGTCATCGCGGGAGGCGGCGTTGACACGCCGGACGGCGCCGCCTAGCATTCGGTTGCCGCGCGGGCGAGCGCAAATCCTCTTCATCAGGAGTCACGGCGATGCGAACACTGATCCAGGGCGGATGGGTGGTCGGCTACGACGGCCGCGGCCACGAGCTGATTCCGAACGGCTGCGTCGTGTTCGAGGACGATCGCATCGTCCACGTCGGAGCTCGATTCGACGGACCGGTCGATCGCCGCGTGGACGCCGCCGGCAAGCTGGTGTCGCCCGGCTTGATCAACTGCCACCTGCACGCCGCCACGAACGCGGGGCAGGCGGTCTTCCTCGATGGGCTCAAGGCCGACTACTTCGGGAGCAACTTCGTCGGCTACGTGGCGCCGCGCCGGGGCACCACGGTGCCCCGCGCGGGTGACCGGGCGGACGTGGCGGGAACCTACGGCCTCTGGTCCGCGCTTCGCGCCGGCGCGACGACGATCATGGACGTCGGCACGATGCCGGGCGGCCCGGCGGCGTTCACCAAGATCGCCGGCGAGCTCGGCGTCCGCGCCTACGTGGGGCCCGCCTTTCGCTCCGCGAGCTACGCCTTCGACGGGAGCCGTATCGTCTGGGACTGGGACGAGGCCGCCGGCGTGGCCGGTCTGGAGCGCGCCGTCGCGTACATCAAGGAGCACGACGGCGCGTACAACGGGCGGATCAAGGCCATGCTCTATCCCGGCCAGCTCGACACCTGCACCCTGGATCTCCTGAAGCAGGCGCGACGGTGGGCCGACGACCTGGGCGTCCCGATGCAGCTCCACGCCGCGATGAACCAGCGCGAGTTCCACCACATCCTCGAGCAGCACGGCCAGACGCCGATCCAGCTCCTGCACTCGATCGGCTTCCTGAAGCCGCGCACGGGCCTCGGCCACTGCGTGTTCCACAACGATCACTCCTGGTGCCACTATCCGTACGCGGACGACCTGAAGCTCCTGGCCGACAGCGGGGTGACGGTGGTTCACGCGCCGTACAAGTACGCCAAGATGGGCGTGAAGTTCGAGTCGTTCGAGCGCTATCGCGCGCTCGGGATCAACCTCGCGCTCGGCACCGACACGTACCCGCAAGACCTCATCCACGAGATGCGCTGGGCCGCTTTGATGTGCCGCATGGCCGACGGAAGCTTCAGGGTCGGTCGACCGCAGGACGTCTTCGACGCCGCCACGCTGGGCGGGGCGCGCCATCTCGGGCGCGACGATCTCGGGCGTCTGGCGCCGGGCGCCAAGGCCGACATCATCGTCGTCGACCTCCGTCACCTGCACTACGGCGCCGTGCACGATCCGATCAAGGCGCTGGTCGACTGCGGCAGCGGGCGTGACGTCGAGACCGTCATCGTCGACGGCCAGGTGCTCGTGGAAAACGGGCGGGCCGTCCGCATCGACGAGCAGGCCCTACTGCGGGACGTCCAGGCCGAAGGCGAGCGGCTCTGGACGGCGATCCCGCAGTGGCACTGGACCGCGAGACCGCTCGACGAGATCGCGCCGCCGAGCTATCCGGTGCGCGGCGAGCACTGAGGTTCTGGGGGCCGAAGCGCTCACCAGAGGCGGAGCGAGTCGCGCAGGATCGCGGCGATCTCCGCGGAGCCGACGGCCCGGGGCGCGCCGCTCAAGAGCCGAGGCTGCTTCAATGTGCCTTCGACCAGCGCGGGAATGTCGCTCTCGCCGTAGCCGAGGGCGGTGAGGCCGTTCGGGATCCCGACGTCGCGCATCAGCGCCAGCAGAGCGCCGGGCAGCGCCTCGCGCGCCTCCCGCTCCGAGAGGCGAGCCGTCGGGACGCCCATCAGCTCGGCCGCGCGCAGGTGCCGCTCGGGCGACGTCGCGTACGTGAAGCGAAACGTGGCCGCCGCCGTGACGACGACCGAGATGCCATGAGGGACGAGCGCGTGAGTCGTCCGATAGCCGCTCGGAACGTACTCGCGCACGAGTCCGGCGATCGGATAGGCGAGCGCGTGCGGGATGTGAACTCCGGCGTTGCCGAAGCCGACGCCGGCGTAGTTGGCGGCCAGCGCCAGGTTCACCCGCGCGTCGAGGTCGAGCGGGCTCAGCACCGCGCGCCGCAGGTATTTGCCGACGTACTCGATCGCCTTCTCGCACCAGATGTCGCTGGCCGGGTTTGCGCCGATGTAGGCCGGGCGGTCGGGCGGATGATGCTTCGCGCGCGCGTTGTACGGACGCGTCGTGTACGACTCGATCGCGTGCGTCAGGATGTCGCAACCCGCCGCGGCCGTCACCTCGGGGGGCGCGCTGAGCGTGTTGAGCGGGTCGACGATGCCGAGCGCCGGACGCAGGAGCCGGTTCGACACGCCCGCTTTCACGTGCTGAGCCAGGACGTGGGTCACCGCCACCGCCGTCGTCTCGCTGCCGGTGCCCGCCGTCGTCGGCACGGCGATCAGGGGCTTGAGCGGACCGGGCACGGGGCGGCCGCGTCCGACGGGCTGGTTGATGTAGTCGAGCAGCGGCGCCGGGTACGTCGTGAGCAGATTGACCGCCTTGCACGTGTCGAGCGCGCTCCCGCCACCCACGGCGATGAGCCCGTCCAGCTCACGCTGACGCGCGTACTCGGCGGCCTCTTCCATCGAACGGTCGGTGGGCTCGATCTCGACGCCGTCGTAGACGTCGGCCTTGATGCCTTCCTCTTCGAGAAGGGCGCGGACGCGATCCGGCAACCCGAGCTCGCCGATGTGGCGGTCGGTGACGATCAGCACCCGCTTGAGCCCGAGCCGGCGGGCGTCGTACGCGATCTCGTCCATCGCGCCGAGCCCGAATTTGATCGGCGAGGCTTCCATCACGAATACGGTCTCGGTCGGCAGGGTCACGCCCTTCATCGGCTTCCTCTCTTGATAACGGCGCCTCGGCCGGCGGGGCCCCAGCCCCGCGGCGGCCTGCGGCGGCCGACTTCCGTCAGATTATAATCGTCACGGTGACTCGATCGCCGGTTCCCGCCCCTGGCCCCCCGCCGGGCACGAAGTTCGGGGCGCTCCAGCATCGCGACTACCGTCGCTACTTCGCCCTCGTGCTCCTCAGCGCGACCGCCGATAACATCGAGCACGTCATCAGCTACTGGGTCATCTTTCAGGCGTTCCATTCCGCGATGCTCGCCGGGTTCGCCGTGATCAGCCACTGGGTGCCGTTCCTGCTCTTCTCAGTCTACGCGGGCTCGCTGGCCGACCGCTTCGACTGCCGCAAGCTCATCCAGATCTCGCAGGGGCTGTTCGCGCTCGCCTCGCTCGCATGGGCCGTCCTGTTCCTGACCGGGACGTTGCGCGTGTGGCACGCCGCGGCGATCCTGCTCATTCACGGCGCGGCGGGCGTGATCGGCCTGCCGGCCTCCCAGCTGATCGTCTACGACATCGTGGGCCCGGAGCGGCTGCCAAGCGCGATCCGACTGAACGCGACGAGCCGCTACCTGGCGATCCTGTTCGGCCCCGCGGTCGGCGGCGGGCTCATGCTCCTGTTGGGCCCGGGCCAGGGGCTCCTCGCCAACATCCTCATCTATCTGCCCTTCACCCTCTTCCTGCTGCGGATGCCGTACACGGGCCACCGGCGCGACCCCGGAGCGCGACGCGCGACGCGCTTCAGCTTCGTCGAAATCCGCCGACTCCTGGGCGAGGCGCGCGCCGATCCACGGCTGCTCACGATGATCGTCCTCGGCGGGACCACGTCCTTCCTCGTCGGCAACGCGTTCCAGGCCCAGATGCCCGAGTACGCCCACCACCTGGGCGCCGACGAGGCCGGCGCCTGGTACAGCGTGCTGCTCGCCGCCAACGCCGTCGGCGCGATCATCGGCGCGGTGCTCCTCGAGAGCGTGGCGTTCGTCGCGCTCAGCGCGCGGGCCGCGATCACGTGCGCCCTGGTGTGGGGCGTGCTGATGGCGGTCTTTCCCGCGGCGCAGAGCTATCCGGCGGCGGTCGCCGTGCTCGTGCTGGCGGGCATCTTCAACGTTGCGTTCACCTCGATGGCGCAGACGATCGTACAACTGCTGGCGCCACCCCACCTGCGGGGCAGCATGGTCGGACTGTTCAACACCTCGATGCTCGGACTGCGCGCCGGCAGCGGCCTGACGGTCGGAGTCCTCGGAGCCGTGATCGGGGTGCAGTGGTCGCTGTCTTTCAGCTCGGCGGCGGTCGTGCTGGTCGCGCTCGGCCTGCTCGCGGTCGAAGCCCGCGGGCGGCCGCGGCTACCGGTCTAGCCGCGGCCGCGCGCAGTAGGGGTGCCGGCCGCTCAGGCGCCGATGGCCGCGCGAATGCTCTTGAGGTGCTCCTCGACGTGATTGAGGAGGATCACGTTGATGATCTGCTCCACGCTCATCGGCGGCATCCCCGTGAGAACGGTGCCGTTCTTGCTCAGGTCGGCGTCGCTCAGGCCGCGCACGACCGCGGCGGCCGCGGCCGCGTTCTTCTTGTGCAACGCGATCGTCTCGGCCTTGGACACGTTTGCGAACTCCTTGGCGTGCTTGGCGTTCATGTCGTGGAGCATGTCCATCGTGAAGCCCGGAACGGACTTTCCGCCGGCCACGGTCTTGATGATGCCGCTGATCCCTTCGTGGCCTCCGGCGACGTGGTGGGCGACGACGCCGACCGTCCACTTCTCCGACGTGGTCTTTTTCCAGTCGGCGTCGCTCAGCCGATCGAATACCCCCGTCGCCTCCTGCACCTTCGCCTCGAACTGCTTCGCAAGCCCTTCAGCCTTGGCTGCCATGGTGTCCTCCTCCGTGAGGGTGGGTCGTGGCGTGATCGGATCATCCAGATGATACCGCCGCGCTCAAGGATCGGCGTCCTTGACAGCAGTCGAAAGCTCCACGATCTTCGTCCACATGCGTGGAAAGGCTGGGAGGAGAGCCGATGAGACACCGGTCGCTTCGCTGGACGGCGCTCGCGCTGGCACTCTCGTTCGTGGGTTTCGGCGTCGAGAGCCAGGAGCGAGAACCCGTGAGGATCGGCATCATCTACACGAATACCGGGCCCCTCGCCCAGCTCGGCATCGACATGCGCGACGGCGCGCTTCTCTTCTGGAGCCAGGCCGGTCAGCGCGCCGGCGGGCGGCGCGTCGAGATCCTGACCGAGAGCACGGGCAGTAACAAGCCGGACGAGGGCCTGACGAAGGCGCGCAAGCTCGTGGAGCGCGACCGCGCGCACATCCTCGGCGGGATCATCGAGACGCCGGTGGCCTACGCGCTACGCCCGTACGTGATCGAGAAGAAGACTCCGCTCATGATCATGAACGCGGGGGCCGACGGGCTCACGCAGAGGCAGCGGAGCGACTACGTCTTCCGCTGCTCGTTCTCCAACAGCCAGGCCTCGCATCCGCTGGGCGAGTGGGCGTACAAGCAGGGCTATCGGCGTCTGGTCCTCGTCGCCTCCGACTTCGCGGCGGGCCACGAGCACATCGGCGGCGTGGCGCGAACGTTCGTCGCGGCCGGCGGCCAGGTCGTCCAGGAGCTCTATCCGCCGCTGGGCGTCCCGGATTTCGTGCCGTACCTGACGCAGATCCGGCGCGACGCGGACGCGGTGGCGGTCGCCATCTTCGGGTCGGATGCGATGCGGTTCGTCGCTCAGTATGCCGAGGTCGGTCTCAAGGGCAAGATCCCGCTCATCGGCAAGGGCGGGCTGACCGACGAGAGCTTCCTGGACAAGCTCGGCGATCCCGCGCTCGGCATCATCGTGGCCTACCACTGGACCGCCGCGCTCGACCTTCCGGCGAACCGTCGCGTGCGCGAGGCCTTCGAGAGCCGCCACCGGCGCCCGATGAACGCGCCCGCCGAGCAGGGCTACGTCGGATCCCAGATGATCGCCCGGGCGCTCGACGCGGTCAGGGGCGACATCGAGAATCTCGACGGATTCCTGGCCGCCATGAGAAAGGTCGAGGTCGACGCGCCGCGGGGCTCGGTCAAGCTCGACGCGTTCCACAATCCGATTCAGGCCGTCTACCTGGAACGGACCGAGCGGAGGAACGGCGTGCTCCAGAACGTGCCCATCGCGACCTACCCCAGCGTGGGCCAGTTCTGGACCTGGTCGCCGGAGGAGTACATGGCGATGCCGTCCTACGTCGACCTCAAGGGCAAGTGGACCCGGTGAGTTGTCAATCGCCGCGCCCTGCGCGATAGTGCGGCCGTGAAATTCGGCGCCGGTTTCTGGGGACCATTTCCGCTCGGCCGGTATGTCGAGTACGCCGTCGCCGCCGAGCGCCTGGGCTTCGATTCGCTCTGGATCGGCGACACCCAGCTCCTGACCCCCGATCTCTACTCGGCGATGGCCCTCTGCGCCAACGCCACCTCGCGCATCACGATCGGAAGCGGCGTCACCAACACGGTGACGCGCGACCTGACCGTGACCGCGGGTGGCGCGCTGGCGCTCAGCGAGTTCAGCGGCGGGCGGTGCGTGCTGGGCATCGGCGTCGGCGGCTCCGCGGTGGGCACGGTCGGGCTCACGGCCGATGGCGCCGCGGAATTCCGTCGCAAGCTGGCGCTGCTCAAGGCGCTCGTGGCGGGACAGCCGGTGAGCCTGAACGGGGTCGAGGTTCGAGGAAAGATCCTGGCCCCGCGCGTGCCGGTCTACGCCGCCAGCTCGAGCCCTCGGGTGCTCCAGATCGCCGGCGAGCTGGCGGATGGCGTCATCCTCAACGTCGGCGTGGCGCCGGAGCTGGTTCGCGAAGCCCTGGACCACGTGCGGGAGGGAGCGCGCCGGGCCGGCCGGGACCCGCTATCGCTCGACGTCGTCGTGATCGCGGGCTCCGCCATCGGCCCCGACGGGGCGAAGGCGATCGACGAAGCCCGCGCGTGGGCCGCCATCACGCTGACACGCGTGGGCGCCTGGATGGCCGCCGGCGGAGACGCGATGCGCTCGCTGGGGGCGACGATCCGCGCGCGCTATCGCTGGGACGAGCACATCAGCGCGGGCGCCGCCCACGCGCGTCCGATCCCCGACGAGATCGCCCGGCGCTTCGTCTTCGCCGGAACGGCCGCCGAGGTGGCGCAGACGGTCCGGCGACTCGAGGGCTGCGGCGTGACACACGTGCTCGCCCTGCTCATGGGATCGAACATCGCGGGCACGCTCGAGGCCTGGAGCCGCGAGATCATGCCCGCCTGGCGCACGCCGTCGATGGCGGGGAGATGAGCATGCAGGTCTACGCGTTCGATCTGATGCCCTGGCCGCATCTCGCGCAACCGTCCTACTACCCCGACTCCAACCGGCTCTACGACCCGGCGCTCGGCCGCCAGGTCTACGACGAGCACTTCCGGCAGATGGAGCTCTACGAGGAGTGCGGCTACGACGCGATCTGCATCAACGAGCACCACGCGAAGCCCTACGGGCTGATGCCCTCGCCGAACCTCATCGCCGCCGTGCTCACCCAGCGGACCACGCACATCAAGATCGGCATCTTCGGGAATCTCCCCGCGCTCCACGCCCACCCGCTGCGGCTCGCCGAAGAAGTCGCGATGCTCGACGTGATGTCGGGCGGACGCGTCATCTCGGGCTTCGTGCGGGGCGTGCCGCAGGAGTTTCTCGCGTACAGCCTCCCGCTCGCCGACGCGCGCTCCCGACTGACCGAAGCGTGGGATCTCGTGGTCAAGGCGTGGACGGAGCGGGAGCCGTTCGCGTGGCAGGGCAAGTACTTCAGCTACGAGCGCGTCTCGATCTGGCCGCGGCCGCTCCAGCAGCCGCATCCGCCGATTCTCCTGCCCGCCGACAGCGACGAGGGGCTCGAGATCGCGGCCAGCCGCCGGGTGCCGACGGGCTCCGCCTACCGGTCGGTCGCTCGCGTGCGCGGCGTGTTCGATCGCTATCGCGAGCTGGCCAAGAAGCACGGCTGGACCCCCGGCCCCGAGCACTGCCACCTCGTGCGCCACGTCTACGTGGCCGAGACGAACGCGCGGGCCCGCGAGGAGGCCGAGCCGCATCTCGACTACTTCTGGCAGAAGCTCCTGAGCTATCACCGCGGCTCGATGGCCCTCATGGGACAGTCGGCGCCGCCGCGACCAGCGCGGATCGAGAAGGCCGAGGACCTGCCGCTCTACGAGTTCGACTTCGATCTGTGTCAGAAGGAGGGGTTGTCGATCGTGGGCGATCCGGACTACGTCGTCCGCGAGATCCGCGCCCAGACCCGCGAGCTCGGCGTCGGCGTCCTGGTCGGGCTCTTCCAGTTCGGCTCGATGCCGCACGCGCTGGCCGTGAAGAACATCCGGCTCTTCGGCGAGAAGGTCCTGCCGGCGCTCAAGCGCGACTGAGCGGGCCGTGACGTTCTGGATCACGCAAGCCCTCAACGGGATCTCGTTCGGCATGCTGCTGTTCCTGCTCGCCGCGGGACTCTCGCTGATCTACGGCCTCATGCGCGTGTTGAACCTGGCCCACGGCTCTTACTACATCCTCGGCGGGTACGTCGGGCTCGCGGCGATGCGCGCGACCGGCAGCTTCGTGCTCGCCACCGTGGCCGCCACGGCGACCGTCACGCTGGTCGGGATCGTGATGGAGCGCTTCTTTCTGCGCCGGTTCCCCGAGCAAGAGCTGCCGCAGGCACTTCTGACGTTTGGATTTCTCCTCATCTTCGCCGACCTCTCGCTGTGGCTCTGGGGCGGCACGCCGCAGACCTTACCGAAGCCCGCGATGTTCGAGCGGTCGATCCGGATCGGCGCGATCGTCTTTCCGACCTATCGCCTCTTCGTCATCGGCATCGGGCTCGTCATCGGCCTCGGACTCTGGTGGCTTCAGGAAGGCACGCGCCTGGGCGCCATGATCCGCGCCGGCGTGGACGACGCCGAGATGGCGCGGGGCACCGGCGTGAACGTCGGCCTGCTGTCCACCGCGGTGTTCGCGTTCGGCGCGTTCCTGGCCGGGCTCGGCGGCATCATCGGCGGGCCGTTCGTCGGCGTCTATCCCGGCGCCGACTTCGAGATCCTCGAGATGGCGCTGGTCGTCGTCATCATCGGCGGGCTCGGCAGCCTCAAGGGCGCCTTCGTCGGCGGCCTCGTGGTCGGCCTCCTCGACAACTTCGGCAAGGCGCTCTTTCCCGAGCTCGCCCTGTTCACGGTGTTCGCGCCGATGGCCGTGATCCTCGCCGTCCGGCCCACGGGTCTGTTCGGCGCCCGGTGAACGCGCGCGTCGCGAGTGGCGCGGTGGCGCTCGCGGTCCTCATCGGGCTGCCCGCCGTCCTCTCGTCCTACCAGCTCAGCCTGCTGACGAAGATGCTCATCTTCGGCATCTTCGCGATGAGCCTCGATCTCCTCCTCGGTTACGCGGGGCTGCCGTCGCTCGGCCACGCCGCCTACTTCGGCGTCGCCGCGTACACCGTCGGCCTGCTGGCGCTCCGGGTCGCCAACAACTTCTGGATCGATTTCCCGGCGGGTCTCTTGATGGCGGCCGCCGTGAGCGCGCTCTTCGGGCTCTTCGCCCTCCGGACCCGCGGAAGCTACTTCCTGATGATCACGCTCGCCCTCGGCCAGGTCCTGTGGGGCATCGCGTTCGGGTGGCGCTCGCTCACCGGCGGCGACGACGGGCTGCCGAGCGTCCCGCGGCCCCGGCTGCCGCTCCCGTGGGCGCTGACCGAGGGCGTCCCGTTCTATTATTTCGTGCTGATCTGCTTCGCGCTGGCGACCGGCCTGCTGGCGCTCGTCGTGAGCTCGCCGTTCGGTCAGGCCCTGATCGGCATTCGCGAGAGCGAGCGGCGGATGGAGGTGCTCGGCTACGACGTGTGGCGCTACAAGTACGTCGCGTTCGTCCTGGCCGGGCTCTTCGCCGGGCTCGCGGGCAATCTCTTCGTCTACTTCAACGGCTTCGTGAGCCCGAGCTATCTCAACATCGTGTTCTCGGCCTCGGCGCTCCTGATGGTGATCCTGGGCGGCGCCGGCACCCTGGTCGGCCCCGCGATCGGCGCCGCCGTCATCGTCGGCCTCGAGAACCTCATCAGCGCCTACATGGAGCGCTGGGTGCTGGTCCTCGGCGTCATCTACGTCCTCGTCACGCTCTTCGCGCCCAGCGGGCTCGTCGGTCTCGTGAGGCAGCGGCTGGGGAGGTCCAGGGCGTGACCGCCCTCGAGATCGACGCGCTCTCCCACCACTTCGGCGGTCTCACCGCGCTCAGCAACGTGAGCCTCGCGGTCGCGCCGGGCGAGCGGCTGGCCATCATCGGCCCCAACGGCGCCGGCAAGACCACCCTCTTCGATCTCGTCACGGGAATCATCCGGCCCTCGGCGGGACGCATTCGCCTCTTCGGTCAGGACGTGACGCGGCTGCCGACGCACCGCCGCGCCCGGCTCGGGCTGGCGCGCACGTTTCAGATCACGACGCTCTTTCCGCGGCTCACCGTGCTCGATAGCGTGCTCCTCGCCGTCCAGGGGCTCGATCCCGTGCGCTTCACGGTTCATCGGAGCCGCGAGAGGTACGGTCATCTGCGTGAGCGCGCGGAGTCGCTGCTCGCCGACTGGGGTCTCGCCGATCGGGCTCGACAGGTGACCCGGCAGCTCTCGTACGGCGAGCAGCGTCAAGTCGAGCTGGTCCTCGCCCTGGCGGGCGTGCCGAAAGTCCTGCTCCTCGACGAGCCGACCGCGGGCCTGTCGCCCGCCGAGACGGCATCGGTCGTCGAGATGATCCGCCGATTCTCCCGCGACACGACGATCCTTCTGATCGAGCACGACATGGACGTCGCGCTCGACCTCGTCGACCGCGTCGCCGTCCTCTTCCAGGGGCGCGTGCTGGCCGAAGGGAGCAAGGACCAGATCCGGAGCGATCGAGAGGTCGCGGCCATCTACCTCGGGACCGACGATGCTTGACGTCGAGGACATCCACACCAACTACGGCGAGAGCTACGTCCTGCAGGGCGTCTCCCTGCGCGTCGGCCGGGGTCAGGTCGTCGCCGTTCTCGGGCGCAACGGCGTCGGCAAGACCACGCTCATCCGCTCGATCGTCGGCTTCACGCCCCCCCGCCGCGGCCGCATTCTGCTGCGCGGCGAGGACATCACGCGCCTGCCCGCGCACCAGATCGCTCGCCGCGGGGTGGGCCTGGTGCCGCAAGGCCGCCGCATCTTCCCGTCGCTCGCGGTCGGCGAGCATCTCGAGATCGGCGAGCGAGCCGGGAACGGCACGGGCTGGAGCTTCGCGCGGGTGCTCGACCTCTTTCCCCGACTGCGGGAGCGGCTCCGCAATCGCGGTAACCACCTCTCGGGCGGTGAGCAGCAGATGCTGGCCTGCGGGCGAGCGCTGGTCGGCAATCCCGACATTCTTCTGATGGACGAGCCCTCGGAGGGTCTGGCTCCCCTCCTGGTGCGCGAGCTCGGACGCATCCTTGGCCGACTCAAGGCCGGGGGCGCGTCCATCCTCATCGTCGAACAGAACCTCGCCTTCGCGCTCCGTATCGCCGACCACGTCTACCTCATGAGCAAGGGCAAGATCGTCCACGAGTCTCCGCCGGACGCGCTCCTGCGCAACGAAGAGATCAAGGCGCGATACCTGGGGGTCTGAGCCAGCCCCCGAGATCCGCTTGACAGCGGAGCAATCTCCTTCGACCCTCGATGAGGAGCGGAACACCCCGGCCCCGCTCTGCGAGCGATGATTGACGCAACGGTGCAGCGCGAGCAGCGCCTGGAGGAAGCTCGCGTGCTCGTCGAGCTCGGCGAGCTGACCCAGGCCGAGGCGGAGGTCGCGGCGATCCTCGAGGAAAGCGCGGACGACCTCGAGGCCCTGCGCCTGTATTCCAAGATCAAGCACATGCGGGGCCAGCTCTCGCTGGCGCTGGCGTGCCACGCCCAGCTCCAGGCTCGCGGCAGCGCGCCCGGAGAGTCGGCCCGGATGCACCTCGAGTCGATGCTCCGCATGGCTCAGGACCCCGAGAGGGGCGCCGGGGAATTCCTCGCCGTGGGGCAGCGGCTGGTGCAGAAGCCCACCGCCTACCTCGCCCTCGAGGAGGCGTTCCAGCTTTACGTCGCCCGCCACCCACACGAGGCGCGCGCGCTGTGCCGGCGGGCGGCGGCGCGCTATCGCGAGCGCAACGCCGAAGTGTACAAGCTGTCGGTGCTCGCCGAAGCCTGGATCAGCGAGCTCAGCGGGGATCTCGAGGCGGCCTGCGCCGCGCTCGAACGCCTCGGGCAGGAGCGCGGGTTCGAGGCCGACCACGACCGCGTCATGGCGCTCGTCGGCCTCTACGAGCTCATCGGCACGCGGGGCAAGCTCGAGGCGGCTGTCAACATCTACCGCTTTCTCGAGCGCACCTTCGGCCCCCGGTTTGTCGCGGGGCGCCTGGCCCTGCTGCACCGACGGCTCGGGAGCGAGGCCGAAGCAACCCGGTACGAGGAGCGCCACCTCGTGGCGTACCGGCGGTGGATGCACCGGCCGACCTTCGGCGAGGTTGTGCGTGTGGCCGCCCGTCGCCTTCTCCCGTTCGAACGGCTGCGAGCGTTGAGCTTCGTCGAACACGACCTGCCCGAGGACAGCTCTCCCGAAGAGCGCGCCATCGCAAGGACGCTCGTAGGCAGTCCGGCCGAGGCTGGTCAGATCCTGGCCGCGAGCGACGAGGCGCTCGATCTCAAATGCCGAGCGAGCCTGGTGGCGCTGATGGCCGGCGAGGGCGAGCAGGCGGTTTCACTCGGCGTCCGCGCGTTGCGGGCCGACCCGAGTGATCCGCATCTGGCCTGGTGGCTCCTCGACGTGCAGGCGCAGACCCCCCGCAAGGAGATCGCCGAGGCGTTCCGCGAGCGGACGGTCGCTCAGCGCGTGCTCGCCGAGCTCGAGGTTGCGGTGAAGACCGCGCCCGCCGATGCACGTGTCTGGCGCCGGCTGGCCATCTTCTTCGGGCTCCAGCCGGGCGGACGCGAGCAGCAGGCTCAGTTCGACGAGCGCGCAGTCGCGCTCGAGCTCGCGGCACAAGACCGCGCGCGGGCGAGCGGCAAGGTGCTGGCGGCGGCGATCTACCGCTTCTTCGGCCGCCCCTGCGGGCTCATCCACGAGGTGTGGGCCACGCGCGAGATGCCGCCGGCCGGGCAGGCCGGTGGCACGCTGCGGCGGGACGATATTCTCGGCGCCGTGACCGACGAGCTCAGGGACAACGTCCGCAACACCTTCCTGGCCGTCCGCGAGTACGCGCGGGCGAAGTTCCCGCACCGGACGCGCGACATCCTGGACTACAACTACTGCTACAAGGTCACTAAAGAGGACGAGCCCTCGAGCGGGGTCTCGGCCGGGATCCCGACCGGGCTCGCGTTCTTGTCGCTTTTCCTGCAACAGCCGGTACCAGCCGATATGGTGTCCACGGGCACCCTGGTCGCCGACGCGCATGACGTGCTCACGGTCGGGCCCGTAGGAGATATCGAGCCCAAGGTCGATGCCGCGTTCCATCGCAACCTGAAAACGATCATCGTGCCCCGCGGCAATCGCGCGCAGCTCGAGCAGAGCGCGATCGTGCCCCGCGCCGTCACTCGAGAGATCGTTCGCTACGTGGCCGACCTCGACGAGGCGGCGCGGCTGGCGTTCGGAGACCCGCTTTTTGATTAGATGGCCGTGCGCGCTGCAGGCCGTCGCGGGGCTGGGGCCCCGCCGGCCGAGGCGCGCCTATTACTGAAGAAAGAGAGAGGGCGGAAGCCCCGGCCTCCGCCCTCTCGAGGCGCCCTCAACTACTGGACGCCTGCCTCGCGGCTGCGGCGCGCGTTCGCCTTGAACCGCCTACCAGGGCGTCACCGAAGACCCGTAGGCCAGACACAGAGGGAACGTCTGCAAGATTCGGTTTGGATCAGTGGCCCTCTGCTCGCCCAGCCGGAGCTCCATCAGCTCGGTGGGGCTGTGATAGAGGCCGCCGCCGGAGGAAGAAGGCCAGCTCGGGAAACCGCTGCCCCAGCCCGCCTGGCCGATGCCTTGAATACCCTGGATCGCTTGCGGCTGGTACTGCGCATATGGGCTGTACGTCGCGTGCTGTAGACCGAAGCCGCCGAACATCGGCGACTGCATACCACCCCCTGGCCAGGCGAACTGTCCGATCGGGAGTCCGCCGTAGTACCCGCTCTGCTGGAACCCGAGGGGACTGGCGCCGTACGGGCCCTGCGGCTGGAAGCCCAGCTGCGGCTGTGGGAAACCGAACTGTGGCTGCTGCATGCCGAACGGCGCCTGCTGGAGTCCGTGGACCGAGAGACGCACCTGGTTCAGCGCGTCCGTCACCTGCGCGATGCGATCGTTCAAGAACTGCAGTTTTCTGATGTCGACCTTTGCTTCCATGTGTTGTCCCCTCTCGTAGCGCCCCGACGTGGCGGAGCTCTGAGCATGCCCCGGGGGCAGCCGGGGCTCTGCGATCCCACCCGAGCCAGTGGGCGGGATCAGTTAATGGGCACCGTGCGGACTTCTGACTCGGATGGTGAGCTCCGGGGCAGGCGAATCTCGAGCGTCCCATCCCGCAGACGAGCCTCGATGTGGTCGACTGCGACATTCGGCGGCAGCGAGATCACACGCCGCAACGAGCCGCGAGGTGCTTCGTCGTAGACCCGTCGAGTCCCTCCATTGAACCGAGGAGCCCGACGCTCACCGCTGACTTCCAGCATCCCGCGACTCAGTATCCGGATCTGAACCGCCTCGCGGGTCACTCCGGGCAGGTCGAGACAGATCCACATCTCTGAAGGCGTTTCCCACAGACTCATGGGCGGTATCCAGCCTGTGGCCGGCGCCGTTCCGGGCGAGAGATGTCCGAGGCTCGCGAGAAGCCGATCGACCTGCTCGGCGAGATGGCGCTCGGGATCCCGTTCGGGCGGAATAGGAGCGTAGGGTGCGTCACCACGTGTCGGAGGAGCGTCCTGGCCTGTGATTGACCGATAAAAGCTCTCGACCTGGCCGATGAGGTCGTCGATCCGCTCGGCGGTCTGTTCCATGGTTGTCTCCTGGTTGTGGTTGTTTCCTGGTTGGCGATTGCGTTGCCGATTCATGATGGTCGCGCGTCCATGGTGCGATTGCCGGGGGTAGGGATAGCAACGTGCTTGCCACTCACCTGGATCATCGGCCGACTCGCGCGAATCTCGGCGAAACCAGCCGCGCAAAGGGATCCAGCGTGGTCAGCACGAGTACCGCGCGCATGCCGGCGTCTGGGGCGTCCGCGCCCAGTGCATTGTCGCTGCTGCGGACGGACGTCCACAGTTACGGCGCGTTAGCGGCGTGTGGCCGTCACGGCGGGGCGTGAGACACTTCGTCTCACGCAGTCCTGGGAGCCTGCTCGACTCCGATTGTCTACGCCCCCGAGAGCCACTAGGATCACGAGAGTCTGAAAGGAGCGCCTATGGACATTGGCTGCCAGCTTCCGATGCAAGGCCCCGTCGCCACCCGCGATGCGCTCGTGACCTTCGCCCGTCAAGCCGAGGGGCTCGGGATGGCCTCGCTCTGGGTGAGCGACCACGTCGTCTTCCCCTACACGTCCGCCGGCTATCCGGGGGGCCGCTTTCCCCATCCCCCCGAGAAGCCGTACCTCGAGCCCGTCACCCTGCTCGCGGCGGCGGCGATGTGCACGACCAAGGCGCGCCTCGGCGCCTCGGTGTTCGTCCTTGGTCACCGCCATCCCGTGCTCATGGCCAAGATGCTGACCACGATCGACACGCTCTCGAACGGGCGCTTGATCTGCGGGGTCGGCGTCGGCTGGTGGAAGCAGGAGCTCGAAATCCTCGGCGCGCCGTTCCATCTGCGCGGAAAGGAAGCGGACGAGATGCTGCGCGTCTTCAAGGAGCTGTGGACGTCGGATCGGCCGAGCTTCGACGGCGAGTTCTATCGCTTCAGCAACATCGGCTTCGCCCCCAAGCCCGTGCAGAAGCCGCATCCGCCGATCTGGGTCGGCGGTGACAGCGACGGCGCCTTTCGCCGCGTCGTGACGTTGGGCGACGGCTGGCACGCGTCGGGCAAGACGCCGGCCGAGATGCGCGACCGCATCGCCCGCCTTCGTGCCGCCGCCGACGCTGCCGGGCGTCCCTGGAAGTCGATCGCGATCTCGCTGAGGCTCGCGCTCAGCGACGAGCTGGTCCTGCAGGGCGCTCAGGCGGTGACCGACCTCTTCGGCGAGTACAAGCGGCTCGGCCTCGCGCATCTGATGGTCGACTTCCGGCGCGACGACCTCGGGCGCATGCTCGAGCTGCTCGACCTGGTCGCCACCAAGGTGCGTCCGGCGGTGGCGGCGTAGGCGGTCGTCATGAGCGGCAGTAGCTCGCCTTCGAATGAAGCGCTCCTGACCGAGCTCGATCGCGTCGTCAAGGAGACCCTGGCGTATTTCGACGGCGCGGGCCGATCCACCAGCGCCCGGGTCGACCGCTGGCAGGCGCGCGACATCTTGATGCACTTCCTCTATTTCCACGATGCGACCGCCTGGGGGATGCAGGCCGCGGCGCTCGGTGGTCCGCCGTGGCCCTTGCCGGCCGACGCCGACACGATCAACGAGGTGTGCCGCCGGCTCCACGCGCACGAAAGCTTCGACGAGCTCGTGGCGCAGGTGCGGCAGGCGCACGCGCGGCTCGTGCAGGCGGCGCGCAATTCGACGCATCTCGACAAGCCGTGCTTCCGCCGCGCGAACGGCGAGACGATCACGGGACGGCAGCGGCTGGAGGTGCTGGCGCGTCACTGGGCCGAGCACGTGCGAGAGCTTCAGGCGGCGGCGAAGACCGGCGGGTGATCTCCTCGATCCTCCGCCTCGCGGCGCTCGCGAGCCTCGTCGCCGCGGCGCCGGCGGCGGCCGACCACGGCGGCCCGCTGCGGAACGCGCCGATGAGCCCCTTGACAGCCGCGGTGCTCTTCGCCGGGCTGGCGCTGCTGGTCGGCGCGGTCGTGATCGTGGTGGTGCGCGTGCTGACGAAGGAGCGCTAGCGCAGTAAAGCATGGAGCAAAACTGATTTGACGCCCGGATGGCGCACGATCGGTCGGGCGTCAAAGCGAGTTTACAGTTCGGCGTTCGGCGGGCCCGGGGCTTCAGAGATGTCTTACGAATCAAGTCCTTCCGGAAATGGCATTTCGCTTGCTCCCTGAAGGATGCGGCAGCCTAGAAGGGTCGCTTTGTAAAGTGTTCCGACACTGGTGAGCATGAGGATCAGAAAAGGAGTCTAGGATGCGCACAGCACGACTGGTCGCGATTCTTGGAGTAATCTTCCTCGCCTCGGGCGTGGGCGCGGCGGGGGCAGGCACCATCACTGGAACGGCCGTGGCGGGGCCAGGAGGTTTCGGGAGTGGCTCCACAGTTACGGGCTTGCCCAACAATGATGACTCCGTTGGGTTTGGAAATACCAACAACATCATCCTCAGCGAGACGTTCGCCTCGATCGCCCCGATCGATGCGGTGTTCACGGTTGCGGACTCGACCCCTGCGGGAACCACTGAGTACTTCGCCACTAACGTCACAGTGAACAACAACACGGGTGTCACCTGGACAGACTTCCACTTTCAGCTGATACCGACAACTGCTGGCGACGGCCTGGACTTTGACTTTCCCACCCCGAATCCGACGCCCACTTCGAGCTCCTTCACAGTTCTCGTCCACGGGGAAGACACCATCGATTGGTCGGGTGGTGCGGTCCCACCCGGCCCCACGTTCTTCAGCCTCTCCATCGATGTACCGGACGGCCTCGCTGGCGGGACTTTCACTCTCCGCTCCGTCCCCACAGTCCCCGAGCCGTCGACCGCGGCAATTGTCGGCTCAGGTCTGCTCAGCCTGTTTGGCTACGGTTGGTGGCGCCGGAACCGGGCAAACCGCGCGGGAGACTGATTCCTTGCTCCGAACCTGGGCGACGCTCGCCATTACCGTGATACTCGGGACCTTGGTAGTCGGGATTCCTCATGCGGGCGCGATCCCACTAGGACAACAAATCTCAAATGGCGACTTCGGTAACGATGCAACGCCGTCGCTGACCAGCTGGACAACTTCGGGAACCGCAAATGCTCGCCCCAGCACAGATGCGCTAAATGCCAGCGGCGGGAATGCCGGATTCAACACATTTTTCGCTTCTTCGTTTGCCGCCTTGGGCGATACTGCCGGCGATATTTCGGGTACCCCGTTCGCTGGGACCCACTCAATCAGCCAAACTTTTATTCTCCCGGCTATAAGCGGCACCTATAACCTGACAATCAGTTTTAGAACTGTCTTCGATGGCGAAGGCCAAAATAATCAGCTCGATACTTTTAAGGCATTCCTCTTCAATGCAACATCGCTCTTTTCGCAAGACCTTTTTTCGCAAAACTCTTTCACGCTTCCGACTTGTGGCCCGCTTGCCAGTTGCGCCAACATTCAGCTAGCTCAAAACGCGTTCAGCCAGACGCTCGTTGATCTCCTACCCGGGACGTATACGCTGAGGTTCGAGCTTGTCGAGCAAAACGGCAATGCGAGTAACACTGCGGCCGGCATTGACAGTGTCTCGGTCATAGCGAACAGCAGTGTTCCGGAACCCAGTTCGCTGTTACTACTCATGGGGGCTGCTTTCGTAGGTGTGAGTCTGCTCGCCCGTCGCGCCAGAGGCAAAATGAGCCGGTAACATTTCGACGCGATTCGGTTAGGCACGCGTTCGTAACGGCCCTAGCTGCCAAGTTGCACAGCGGTTCAAAATCTATTCCGCGTTCACCCGGACGATACCCCTACGTCAGGAGGCGCCGAGCTCTCGCAGTACGCGACGCGATCGCGTCTTCCTTCCTTCCCAGCCGGTAGTACGTCATGCCCAGGTGATAGTGGATCGGCGCGATCCTGGCGCCCAACTCGGCCGCCTTTCTGAGGACCGGCTCGGCCTTCTGCGGCTCGGTGCGGACGACCGCCCTGAGAAAATCGGCCGCCTCGTCCGGCTTCCCGTCCTGGAGAAGCAGCACACCCAGGGCGAGGTTCGCCGAGCGCCCCCTTTAGTTCGACAACCTGCGAGGCAAGCAGCGCGTCGTCGAACTGCTTGATCGCCTCCCCGGTGTTGTACTTGCCGAGGTAGGCGAGGCCGAGCAGAATCCGTGGCTGCACAAAGCTCGGGTCCGCCGACACCATGGGAGAGAGCAGCGCCACGGCGTCGTCGCTTGTCGGCGAACAGCAGCCGGGCCCAGCGCGAAGCGGGCTGGGACGTATTTCTCGTCGGTCTGGATCGCACGCTTGAGCTCCTCTTCGGTCCTTTTTCTGTCGCCCTTTTTGTCGTACAGGGCCGCAAGGATCGTGATCAGGGTGGGAGTAGGTTGCGGACTGATGCGTCATTGTGCTTCACTTCAGGGACGTGGGTGGGGATCGACCACAAATCCCGGGCGCGGCGTCACCTCAGCACCAGCATTGACACCACCCCTCTAGCGCGCCTACGAGGGAAGTTAATAGAGGCTATAAGTTAGTCGACCTAACCGCTTTGGGCATCTGACTTGCTTGGTGATTCCTGATGCTGTCCCGGCGCGCGTTGATCATCGGTCCAGATTCGGCATCGAGGGCGCTCTTCAGCGAGGTCGTTCGACGACTGGGCCTCGAGGCCATCCACATCGACGAAGGTCCCGACGCGCTCAAACGCTTCAGCGAGATTGCGCCGAGCCTCATTGTCTTCGATCTGGCACTCCCCGACCTGCCGTCTCGACCGCTTCTCGGCCGCCTGGCGCGGAGCGGACCGGTCCCTGTCATTGCGGTCGCAGAGGCGGCGGATGTGCGAGCCACGGTCGAAGCGATGCGAGCGGGCGCCACCGACGTCCTGGACAAACTCGCCTCGGCCGACGAGGTCGAGCACGCCATCCGGACTGCAGTTCCGTGCGAGACAACAGCCGACGAGAAGCAAAACCCTTCGTCGAGCCGCTACGAAGACATCTTCGGGCACAGCCAGAAGATGCGCGCGCTCGAACGGGTGGTCGTGCGGCTGGCTGCCCTTTCGACGCCCGTACTCATCCGTGGCGAGAGCGGCGTCGGCAAGGAGTGCATCGCGGTCGCCATTCACCACCTATCGGGTAGATCGGATCGACCCTTTCTGAAGCTGCCGTGTGGCGCCTTGCCCTCTGATGTCCTCGAGGCGAAACTGCACGAAATCGAGCCGGCTGCCCGGGGTGGCATCCTGTTTCTCGACGAAGTCGGTGAGGCCCCGGCGGCCACCCAGGCCCGGCTACTGCGAATCGTCTCGGACGACAGTGCGGACATCCGAGTGCTGGCCGCCACGAGCGCCGACATGTACCGGCTCGTGGCAGCCGGCCTCTTCCGCAGCGATCTTTACGAGCGACTGGCGGTCGCGACCATCGACGTGCCCCCGCTCCGACATCGTCGCGAGGAGATCGCTGCGCGCGTTCAACGCTTCCTCGAACGCTTCGCCCGCGAGTTTCACCGGCCGGTCCCCCAGGTCTCGGAGGCCACGGCCGACTTGCTCAGGACTTACGCCTGGCCGGGCAACGTGCGGGAGCTCGAGCATATCGTCAAGCGTTGGGTTGTTCTCGGTGACGAGGATAGCGTTCGCGAGGAGATCGAATCGCGCCGTGTCGCCGAGCAGAGCGCCAACATGACGATGAGCGACAGCCTCGGCCTGCGGGACATCGCCCGACGCGCGGCCCGTGATGCGGAGCGGATGGCGCTCGAGGAGGCACTGAGACGTTTCCAGGGCAACCGAGCGGCGGTTGCTCGCTTTCTTAAGGTGAGCTACAAGACCATCCTCCAGAAACTCGACGAGGCCGGGCTGTCGCGCAAGCGCACCGCCTGAGGTCTTGCATCGCTGATCTCAGCTTCGACGTTTCCCGGTTCGACATTATCCCCTTGTGCCATCGCCCCCGCCATGCAACCATACGGCGCCCGCATCGCACCCGCTATGGAACCATACGGAGCCCGAAGGAGAGGAATGCTCGTAACAGTAGCCGACGAGACGCTGTTGATTGCGCAGGCAGTGGATCAGGCGTTGCAGCCGATCGGCGCAAAGACGACATTTGCCGGCTCTCTACAAGAGTTGTCTCTCGTCTTCGCCGCGAATGGTCAGCCCGATCTGCTGGTGATCAATGTCACGGGCGAGATCACCGGCTACGAGGTCGCAGCCCGAATCCAGCGCTGCGGATATCGTGGGCGAGTCTTGGCCCTTGTCCAAGATCTTGCCGACCCTGGCGTGCGGCACCTCGCCGAACTGCGGCAGGCGGAGTGCGTGGTTCGCCCTTCGTCCGCGAACCTCGTCGAGGAGATCCGGCGCTTGGCCCTCAGCTACGCGACCGCGCAAGCGGCGCCGCCGTCCCCGACGTTCGAACCGACACTGCCGGCGTTCCACGGCATCGTCGGCCGCTCGGCGAAGCTACAGGAGATCTTCTCGCGCATCGAAAAGGTCGCCTCCGGCGACGCCAACGTGTGCATCTGCGGTGAGAGCGGCACCGGCAAGGAGCTCGTCGCCCGCGCGATCCACTACGCCAGCCCGCGCCGCGACCGACCGCTCATCACGCTGGACTGCACGACGATCCCCGAGGGTCTGATGGAGAGCCACCTTCTCGGACACGTCAAGGGCTCCTTCACGGGGGCGGTGGAACACCGCGAGGGCGTTTTTTCGCTGGCCCATACCGGCACGCTCTTCATCGACGAGCTGTGTGAGCTCAAGCCTGCGCTGCAGGGCAAGCTGCTGCGAGTCATCCAGAACGGCGAATTTGTCAGGGTCGGCGGTACCAAGCCGATCAGCACTGACGTCCGCCTGATCACCGCGACGAACAAGGACCCCAAGCGCCAAGTCGAGCTTGGGGCCTTCCGCCAAGATCTCTACTACCGGATCGCCGTCTTCATGATTAACATGCCGCCCCTGCGCGAGCGGCGTGAGGACATCCCGCTGCTCGTCGAGCACTTCCTGGCGAAGTTCTCGCGGGTCTACAACAAGCCGCTCACCAGCGTCGACTCGCTCGCCCTGCGCCGGCTCATGGCCCTGCCGTGGCCGGGCAACGTCCGCCAGCTGGAGAACATGCTCGAGCAGGCCACCGTGCTGGCCGACACCGACATCCTGACCGAGCACGATCTCTTCACGCAGGAGGGCCTCGTCGATGCGTCTCTCAGCGCGGCGGCGACGTACGAGCCGGGGCTGCCGCTCCGCGAGGTCGAGCGCCGGCACATCATGCGCACGCTACAGAAGGTCAGGGGCAACCGCACCGAGGCCGCCCGGCTGCTTCGGATCAGTCTGAGGGGCTTGCAGTACAAGCTCAAGGACTACGTAGCCGATCCGAACCCGTCGCACGAGGCTTTGATCTAGTCTGAGATCAGGTCCTGGCAGCCGCGACGGGCTGGATGAAAAATTGAGATTGAGTATCGCCGCGGCATC
>QHSP01000040.1:57874-66249 GCA_003220495.1 Candidatus Rokuibacteriota bacterium
CCCGCCGTCCCCGGCCGCCCCGGCCCCGATCGTCATCGATCCGCGCACGCCGCCGCCGCCGACCATCCCGTCAGGGCCTCAGCCCGTCGTGCCGATCCCGGTGCCAGAGACGGCCCGACCGGCGAAGACCTTCGACATTCGACCGTCCATCGGCGTGAGCGAGGAGTATTCAGATAACTTCAACCAGACGCCGACGAACAAAGTCTCCAATTTCCGGTCGGCCGTCATACCGGGATTGCTCGTGCTCGTCGACCTGGGACTCTTGACAGGACAGGCCGCCTACTACCCGACGGTTTTTTACGACTCCTCGCTGGATAAGGCCGACGTGAACCACGCGTTTAGCGGCCAGCTCACCTGGCAGGCGCTGCCGCGATTGAAGCTCTCGGCGAGCGAGGTCTTCACGCAGGGCGACGAGCCCTCACAGGCCGATCGGCTGAGCCTGCGCACCGGCCGACAGCAGTTCATTAGCAACCTGTTCGACCCGTACGCGGTGAAAGGCTACTATCATCTGTCCACCTTCTCGTCGGGGGGCGAGTTGACTGCGACGCAGACACCTGGCGCGAATGCCTCCTTCACCTTCCTCAAGAGCAACAGGCTGACGCTCGGCTATGGGTATCTGGACAGCCGGACGACCTCCGACATTCCCGGGAATGACTCGACGATAACCGGTCACCAGGTGACGGGCACGGTCTCCCGGGACGTGACCAGGGACCTCACGGCCGGGATAACGGCCGTCTATGCGGTGCGGGAGGAGCAGAAGGCGACGGGCAATACAGACCTCACCCGGAAGAGCGTTTCACTCTTCGTGAATTACGTCGTGCCAGACCTCGTCATCCAGGGCAACATCGGCGTGGTCCAGTTCGAAGGCGGGTCCTTGAGCGGCCGCCCGCTGCTGACCACCGACAGCACTATCTCCTACTATCTGGGGCCCGCTGTGCTCGGCCTCAGGCTCGAGCGCGGCTTTTCAGAGACCTTCCAGCAGGGCCAGAACTTCGGCATCGTCGAGACGTCGAGTATCTCGGGCTCGGTGGCCTACAAGTTCACTCCGTTGCTGAGCGGTCTGATCACCGGGGGGTACCGCGAGAACAAGCAAACCGGCGAGGGCGGCGGCCAGGCCGGCCGGACCGACAAGGTCATCAGCGCCGGCGCCCACATCACCTACCAGATCTTCCGCTGGCTCAGCGCCTCGCTCGACTACACCTATACGGACCTCACGTCGTCCAATTCTCTGAACAGCTATGTCGAGAACCTGGCCCGCGCCGGGCTGACCGCGTCCTTCTAACGCGTCCTTCTACTGAGGCCTACGCTCAGCGTATTTCGTACGACTAAGTGTCAGGTGTGTTTCCACCAGCTACGCAATGCTTGCGCGCAAACTTTGTGTAACCTCAAAGTGGTAGTCCTTTTGCTGTCTTCCCACCTGCATCACAACTGACAGGCTTTGTTGACGTCCGACTGTGGCCTCTCGTCGTGGCCACTTGGCGCGCTCAGTGCACGTCCCACCAGACGCATTTGGAAAGGAAAGCCATCGCTCGGGCAAGCGGAAAACTGACGGCAATTCGTGAATTGCTCGACCGCGACTACGTCTGTCTCGAAATCGTCCGGTACCTGCTGGGCAACGGCGAGGCGGCGGACACGGCGCGCGGGATCGCCGAATGGTGGATCAACCGCGATGTTTCCCGGACGGCGGAGGCGCTGAGCCGGCTCCATGAGCTCGGCGTTGTTCGGTCGCATCTGGTGCAGGACGCCACCTCAGTCTACGGCTTCACCAAGAATCCTCTCCTGCGCAACACCCTCCGGCAATGCGTCGATAGGCTCTCGAAGCCAGCGTCGACGGAGGTTCGCTGAATGGATCAGCCGAAGTCCTCCGAATACGTGCGTCTCCTCCGCCGCGTGGCCACCAATCGCTGGCGTCTCGTGCTCGCAGGCTTCCTGGCGGTCGCCCTGCCGACGATCGTGTGGGCGGTGTTCCTGACCCCTGACACCTACGAGGCCACGGCCACACTCTTCCTGCTGCCGGAGAAGAGCGATCCCGGGTTCCTTCGCGAATTCGCGACTCTCGAGGTCAATACGCTCTACCAGGTCATCCTGCGGAGCCGCTCGCTGGCCCAAGGGGTCGTCGAGACGCTGCCGAAAGAGAGCCGCGACGAGCTGAGCCGCCGGATCGGCTTCCAGGACCACGCACTGATCGTGATGAACCAGATCCGGCGATGGCAGGGGCAGGAAGTGGTCGTCTACAGTCCGACGGAGCTGGCGACCCGCGAGCTGCGCGAGTCCCGGATGAACTTCAACATTGCGAAGGACGGTACGGTGACGCTCACGGCCACCGCGTTCAGCCCGCGGGTCGCCGCCGATCTCGCCAATACCTACGTCGAGGTGCTGCTCTCGAGAAGCAGCTCGTTCGCACGGCAGCAAGCTCGCGGCACGCGCGAGCTGCTGGAGAGCCTCTTTACCCAGGCGAGGACGGGCCAGGTCGACGCCCAGGACGCCCTGAGAAAGTTCCAGTCGCAGACCGGTGCCGCCGTGAAACTTCCCGACGAGGCGAGAGTCGACCTGCAGCGGTTAACGCAGCTGGAGACTTCGCTGTCCGATGTGCAGGTCAGCCGTGAGATCGCCGAGAACCGCTTGAACTACCTGAAGGGCGACCGGAAGTCGGGGCCGCCAACCGGCGACGCCTCGGTCCAACCGGTCCGGGAGCGGGTCGCCCAGCTGGAGGCCAGGCTCGACGGTTTGAAAGAGAAGTACACCGAGCAGCATCCGCTCGTTCAGGTGGCGCGCGCCGATCTTCAGGAGGCCCAGGAACGACTCAAGAGCACCGTACAGGGCCAGCAAACTCCCCGGCCGGGCGGAGTTGTCGCGCTGAAGCCGCTGGAAGCCGCCCAGCTCTCGAAGCAGATGGCCGATCTCGAGGTCGAGATTATCTCGCTCCAGTCCAGGGAGAACGGCCTGCAAGCGCGCATCGCCCGCCTGAAGAAGTCGATGGCCACCATGGGCGCCCGGGAGCAGGAATACGCAGGGCTGGCACGGATGGCAGAGACCCAGGCGAAGCTCACCGGATTGCTCGCCGACAAGGTGACCGCCGCTCGGATCAGCGAGCAAGCCCAGGTCCGCGGCATCCACGTCATCGATCTGGCGGAGCAGCCAAGGCAGCCCAGCTCGAAACGGCCGCTGAAGTTCTTGCTGTTCGGCCTGCTCGGCGGCCTGGGCCTCGGCGTCGCGACGGCGGTGCTCCGAGAGTACGCGAGCCGGGTCATCGAGACGGAGCAAGAGGTGGTGGCGGCCTCCGGCCTCCCGGTACTCGGCTCGATCCCGATCGCGCGACCACTGACCGGGGCTCCAGCAGGCACGAAGACGACGCCAATGATCTTCGTGTCGACGCATGACCCCCACTCGCTGCAGGCCGACTCCTGCCGTGCGATCCGGACGGCCATCGACTGTCACAGCCTCGGCCTCGAACATCCGATCAAGACACTGCTCGTCACCAGCCCGACCGCGCACGATGGCAAGTCGACCGTGCTCCTGAACCTGGCGCTTGCCTTCGTCGAGTCGGGCCGCCGCGTCCTCGTCATTGACGCCGACCTGCGCCGGTCTTCCCTGCACCGCGCGGTCGGTGTGCCGAACGAGCGCGGGCTGGTCGACATGCTGCAGAAGGGCGTCGCCTGGCCGGAGGGCTTTCGTGGTGTCGCGACGGGCTTCGACTTCCTGCCGTCGGGAATCAAAGCCGCGAATCCGGGCGCCCTCCTCAGCTCGCGCCACATGGCCGAGCTGCTGGACCAGGCGCGGGAGCGGGCCGACCTCGTGCTGATCGACTCGCCGCCAGTGCTGGCGGTTTCCGACTGTCTGCCGCTCTGCACCAAGGTCGATGGAGTGCTGCTCGTCACGCGCTTCGGTACGACGCAGCGCCGGAGCTTGATCCGTGCAAAGGCGATGCTCGAGAAGGTCGGCGCTCATATCGTCGGCGTTGTCGTCAATGGCCTGTCGCCACGCGAGACGCGCCGTTATTACGCCGAGTACAACCATTACGTCGGCTCCGGGAAGAGCCGGCGAACACGGAGGCGGAAGAGCATGAAGTCTTTCTTCTCGGGCCTGCTGATCGTGCTGAGCGTCCTGGGCTCCGGTATCACCGCCCGCGCGGCCGAGGATGAATACCGGATCGGCGCGGATGACGTCCTGCACATCATCGTGTGGGACAACAAGGAACTCGAACAGACGGTCGTCGTCCGTCCAGACGGCAAGATCTCGTATCCGCTCGCCGGAGAGATCCAGGCGCAGGACCTGACCGTACCGCAGCTCACCGAGGAGCTTACCAAGCGCCTCAGCACGGCGGTGAAGAACCCGAACGTCTCGGTGATGGTTCAAGAGATCAAGAGCTACCGCGTCCACTTCGTCGGCAAGGTCGTGAAGCCGGGGGTATATCCAATCAAGGCAGGGACACCGTTGCTGCAGGCCTTGACACTCGCCGGCGGCACGAGTGAGAACGCTGACCTCACCGCCGCATATATCATTCGAGGAAACAAGACCCTGCCCGTCGATCTGCGAAAGCTCGTTCAGCAAGCCGACCTGAGCAAGAACGTGCGCCTTGAGCGCGATGACACGATTGTCGTGCCGGAGATTGCTCTGGGCAGCAGCCTGCAGGAGATGCAGGACCGCCGCATCTACGTGCTGGGCAAGGTTACCAAACCCGGCGTGTACAACCTCAAGGAGGACGTCCCCATCCTTCACGCGCTCTTTCTCGCCGGAGGCGTTGTCGAGGGCGGTGATCTCGCGTCCGCGTTCATCATCCGCGGCAAAGAGAAGATTCCCGTCGATCTCTGGAAACTGATCCAGAAGGGCGACGTCTCGCAAAACGTGATGGTCAAGCACGAAGACACGATCGTCATCCCGGCCGGCGGCGAACTGCAGAATGCCGTTTATATCATGGGTGAGGTCCTGAAACCGGGTGTGTACTCGCAGCCCGAGGCGCTCAGCCTGCTCAAGCTCGTGAGCTTGGCCGGCGGCTTCACGAAGTATGCGGCGCCGGGCCGCGCCACACTCGTGCGTCGCGATGGCGACAAGAAGGTTCTCTTGAAAGTCGACCTCAAAGACATCATGAACGATCCGAAGAAGTACGAAGACCTCGCACTCCGCCCCGGCGATGTGCTCATCGTGCCGGAGCGGCTGTTCTAGGCCAAAGACTGGGAGATTTCTCATCTTGCTCAGACTCGGCGTCATCGGCTACGGATACTGGGGTCCCAATGTCGCGCGGAACTTTGCCATGCAGCCAGACTGCCGGGTCACCATAATCTGCGATAGCGACCCGGCGGCTCGTGCGCGTGCGCTCATCCAGTATCCGGCCGCGCAGGTCGTCACTGATGCCAGCGCGGTGGTCACCTCGCCGGAGATCGACGCGGTGGCCATCGTCACCCCGGTTTCGACGCACCACGCCCTCGCCCGGCAGACGCTCAAGAACGGCAAGCACGTCTTCGTCGAGAAGCCCTTCACGGCGACTTCGGAGCAGGCTGAGGACCTGATCGAGCTCGCGGAACGGAAGAAGCTGGTCATCATGGTCGACCACACCTTCCTGTTCACGGGCGCCGTGCGCAAGATGAAGGAGCTGATCGACCAGGGTGTGCTGGGGCGCCTCTACTACTACGACTCGACTCGTGTCAACCTCGGGCTGTTCCAGCACGACGTCAACGTCGTCTGGGATCTGGCCCCGCACGATCTGTCCATCATGGACCACTTGATCGATCTGGAGCCTGAGCGAGTGGTGGCCACCGGACAAGCCCACCTGAACGGTTTCGAGGATATCGCGTATATCACGCTCTACTTCCCCAACTGCGTGACGGCCCACATCAACGTGAACTGGCTCTCGCCGGTCAAGGTGCGGACGACCCTGGTGGGTGGCGAACGGAAGATGCTCGTCTGGAACGACCTCGAGCCTACTGAGAAGGTCAAGGTTTACGACAAAGGCGTCGAGCTCGAAACCAAGGAGGGAATCTACAACCTCCTCGTCAGCTACCGAAGTGGCGACATGTGGGCCCCGCGCATAGAGCAGACCGAGGCGCTGCAGCTCGAGACGCGCTACTTCCTCGATTGCGTCAGCTCGGGGCAAGAGCCGTTCAATGATGGCCGTGCGGGGCTGCGCGTGGTGAGGATGCTGGAGGCCATCCAGAAATCGCTCAAACGTGGAGGCGAGCCGGTGCCCATCGGCTCCAGTCAGCAACGTACGATGAATGCCGTCCCGGAGGTCTTCGCCCCGCTCGATTAGGGCGAACGAGCATGTCAACGCCAGTGAGTCGGACGCACGATGTGCGCCGCATCGCAGAGGGTTCCCGCTCCGCACAGCGGGACGGCAGCTCACCGGTTCTCGACGAAGGACTCTTCTCACACGTGCTCGTCAGGGAGCGCAAGCGGTCGGAACGGTCGAAGCGACCGTTCATTCTTCTGTCCCTGACCGTGAAGGGCCCGCTGGACCCGGAGTCGTCCGGAGCCAGAAGAATCCCTTTGGAGACCCTGGCCGCCGTGACACGCGGGACAGACATCCTGGGCTGGGTTAAGTGGCCAACGACCGTCGGTGTCATCTTTCTCGAGATCGGGGACGCCGCGCCAGCCCGGGCTATCGCAACGCTGCGCGCCCGCGTCCATCGGGAACTCAGCCGACGTCTGGATGCCGAGGCGATGGCCAATTGGTCGCTCGAGTTTCGAGTCTATCCAGAATCGATCGGGGGAGACTCGGAGTCTGGCCCTGGTCCCGCCGACCCGATCTTCCATCCCGACTTGCGTCGCGAGGAGCGCGCGCGCAGACTTTCCGACTGGATCAAGCGAGCGCTCGACATCTTCGCCAGCGTCACGCTTCTGCTGGGGCTCGCGCCGCTGCTGCTTGTGGTCGCTGCCGTCGTGCGGCTGACTTCTCCAGGGCCGGTTCTGTTCAGACAGCTTCGACTTGGCAAGATGGGCACGCCCTTCAAAATGCTCAAGTTCCGGACGATGTACGTCAATGCCGACGAAAATCCTCACCAGGAATTCATTACTCGCTTCATCAAGCAGAGCGGGAGAACCGAGGCCCCTTCGACAAACCGGCTGTTCAAGCTCACCAACGATCCTCGGATCACGCCGGTGGGACAGATTCTTCGAAAGACCAGCATCGACGAGTTGCCTCAGCTCTGGAACGTGCTGATCGGGGAGATGTCACTCGTGGGCCCTCGCCCTCCGCTTCCGTACGAGCTCCGGCACTACGCGTCGTGGCATCGCCGCCGGATTCTGGAAGCCAAGCCGGGAATCACTGGCCTCTGGCAGGTGACCGGTCGGAGCCGCACGACGTTCGACGAGATGGTGCGGCTCGATCTCAAATATGCCAAGACGCGATCCATTTGGATGGATCTCCGGATCTTGCTCCGCACTCCAGGAGCCGTCGTCGGCGGCAAAGGGGCTTGTTGAGGTGCCGAAGCGGGTCTCTACGGCGGCTCGCGACCTCCAACTGCTAGAACCCACCTGGGCCCTCGCCAGGATTGGAATCGCCCGGATGGTGCCTTATGCAGGCTTCCTCCTGCTGATCGCTCTGTCGGTGGCGTGGGCCTGGCAGCCGCTCATCACCGTTATCGGGCGTTCGTTAAAGTCCGGGGAGTATGAGCACTACTCCCACATCGTCTTGCTGCCCTTCATCTGTGCGTATCTACTGTACTTGAACCGAGACGCGATTCTCAGGCACGCCAAACCGGGCCCACGAACCGGGATCCTGCTCGGGCTGGCCGGAACCGCGACGATCTGGTTCGCCGGCACCAGCGTCATCGGAGCGCTGGGCAATCGGCTCTCCGTGGCAATGCTGGGTCTGGTCACGGTCTGGGCTGGCAGCTTCGTCATCTGTTACGGCGTTCGCGGCCTGTGGACCGCTGCCTTCCCCTTCGTGCTGCTGATTTTTATGGTTCCCCTTCCCCCGGCGGCGCTGGCCGCAATCATCTGGTTCCTGCAAAGAACTTCGGCCGACGCCTCGGCGTTGATTTTTGCCCTCATAGGCATGCCGTTTTTCCGGGATGGCTTCGTCTTCGCGCTTCCCGGCCTCACGATCCAGGTGGCTGAGGAGTGTAGCGGCATCCGGTCGAGCCTGGCCCTGCTGATCAGCGGTCTGGTGATGGCGTACGTGCTGCTCCGTGGGACCTGGACCAGGGCGATATTCATCCTGGTCATCGTTCCCCTGGCTATCGTCAAGAACGCGATGCGGATCGTGGTGCTTTCCTGGCTGGCGATCCACGTCGATCCGAGCTTCATCACTGGGAGCGCCGTTCATCGAACCAGTGGTATCCCGGTCTTTCTGGCCTCTCTGACAATCCTCGGCGGGCTGGCCGGGCTGCTGCGCCGATTCGAGCAAAAGGGGGCGGCTGCATGAGGCTCGATCCTTT